>JAKFXX010000039.1 GCA_021731145.1 Gammaproteobacteria bacterium
CCGCCTTCGACACGCCGGTTGGAAAGTATCACCGCATCCGGCCCAAGCTCATCGCGTACTTTACGTATCGCCTGGCGTATGTCGGGGGCGAAAAAGCGTTTCATTTTCATTCCACATGCCTTTTATTATGAGATCGGCGGCTGCGAATTCTTTCGCACTCACCAGCCGTATTGCCCTAGAGCGCAAATCAATTCAGCCCTGCATTACTTGCCCACACTCGCCACGATCCTGATCTGCTTGCTGTCGGGGATCTCGTTGTACGACAACACATGCAAACCAGGAATCGAGTGTCTCACCAAGCGAGACAAGGGCAGTCGCAATGGCATTGACACCAACAACACCGCAGGCTGCCCTGCAAGCTCCTGACGTTGTGCGCTTTGCTCAAGCGCCGAATGCATCCTTTCTGCCAGTCCCGGCTCTAAACCCATCCCTGCTGAACCGGGTGCTTGCAATGAGTTTTGCAATATCTGTTCCAAATCAGGATCCAGCGTAATAACCGCAAGCTCAGGAGCCACTCCATTGATTTGCTGAACAATTAATCTACTCAATGCGACACGCGCAGCGGCAGTCAATACGGCGGGATCCTGACTTTTTGGCGTATGTCCTGCCAATGTTTCGGCAATCGTGCGTATATCGCGGATCGGAATGCGTTCTTCCAAAAGGTTTTGCAATACTTTCAGTACCACACCCAATGGCAGCGTATTCGGCACCAAATCCTCAACCAGCTTGGGAGCAGTTTTGGCGAGGTTATTGAGAATCTGTTGTACTTCCTCGCGCCCCAGCAACTCCTGAGCGTGACCTTGCAAAATTTGACTGAGATGCGTCGCCACGACAGTGCCGGCATCAACCACGGTATACCCCAGTGTCTGGGCATGATCGCGTTGTGATGGATCTATCCATACAGCCTCCAACCCAAAGGCCGGGTCTTTGCCAGGCATACCCTGCAACGTGCCAAAAACTTGCCCTGGATTGATCGCAAGATCGCGCTCCGGGTGGATCTCCGCCTCGCCGATAGTAGCGCCCAGCAACGTGATGCGATAAGCATTCGGTGCCAGTTCGAGATTGTCGCGAATATGTACCGGCGGCACGAGAAAGCCGAGATCCTGGGTCAACTTCTTACGCACACCCTTGATGCGCCCCATGAGCTGACCGCCCTGATTCTTGTCCACCATTGGAATCAACCGATAACCTACCTCAAGGCCGATGGGATCGACTGGGACGATATCATCCCAACTCAAATCTCGTGACTCGGGCGCGTTTTCGATCAGTTTTTCCGCAATTACCGGCAGCAATTGCGCGGTTTTTTGGCGCTGCGCAATCATATAAGCCATCGCCCCCGCCGCCGCCGCCAACGATAGGAACGCCACATTGGGCATCCCCGGCACCAACCCTATGGCTCCAATAACAGCCGCTGTCACAGCCAATGCGCGCGGACTATCGAACAACTGCTTCAAAATCTGCTTGCCCATGTCTTGAGCACTGGATACGCGCGTCACCATAATCGCAGCCGCAACCGACAATAGCAGCGCCGGGATCTGTGTCACCAATCCATCACCAATGGTTAGCAGGGTGTAATTGTGCAGCGCCTCGCTGAATGGCATGCCGTGCTGAAGTATGCCAATAAAAAATCCACCAATAACATTCACAAATAGAATCAATATCCCGGCAATGGCATCACCGCGCACGAACTTGCTGGCGCCATCCATGGAGCCATAAAAATCCGCCTCCTGAACCACTTCGACGCGGCGCGCCCTGGCTTCATCCTGCGTGATCAAACCCGCGTTGAGATCGGCATCTATCGCCATTTGTTTTCCTGGCATGGCGTCCAGGGTAAAGCGTGCGCTTACTTCTGAAATGCGCCCGGCGCCCTTGGTGACAACGATAAAATTAATGATCACCAAAATGGCAAACACAACCAGGCCCACCGCGTAATTACCCCCCACCACGAAGTCGCCGAATGCTTCGATGACGTGGCCCGCCGCGTCAGTCCCGGTATGCCCTTCCATCAATATCACGCGCGTGGAGGCAATATTCAGCGCAAGCCTGAGCAGCGTAGCCAGTAACAACACGGTAGGAAATGCCGCGAAATCCAGCGGCTTCTGTACATACACCCCGGTCAGCAACACAACCAGTGAAAGAGCGATGCTGAATGTGAAAAATGTGTCGAGCAGCAGCGGTGGCAACGGCACCACCATCATTGCCAGAAGCATCATCAGAAACAGCGGCACACCTAAGCCGCGACGGCTGAAATCGCGCAGGCTTTGCAAGATCATGGTCTGGTTCATTGGTCGTTAATCCGTATTCAAAAAACTATTTCAGGAAACAGTATGATTTTTAAGAATTCCGCGAAGGCAACGACATTAAAGTGTCGTATCACTCATCGCGCCGCAATTCATCCGGTATCGGTAATTCCGCCATCGCTAGCGGCGCCCCATCATATTGGGCGTCAGAGTGTTGACGCTGTTTCAACTGATAGACATACGCCAGTACTTGCGCCACCGCCAAATACAGCCCGGCGGGGATGGCATGATTCAGTTCAGTGCTGTGATGCAGAGCCCGTGCCAGAGGAGGCGCGGAGAGTATTGGTATACGATGTGTGGCTGCGACAGTACGTATTTGCAGCGCGATGAGATCAGTGCCTTTGGCAACCACCACTGGTGAGCGCATCTTGTCCGGATCATAACGTAGCGCCACGGCATAGTGGGTCGGGTTGGTAACGATGACATCGGCTTTTGGAACTTCCGCCATCATGCGGCGGCGCGCCATTTCGCGCTGCTGACTTCGAATGCGTCCCTTGACCTCTGGATTTCCGTCAGTTTCCTTGAATTCTTCCTTGATTTCCTGATGGGTCATCTTGAGTTTTCGGGAATGGTTCCAAAGCTGGAATGGCACATCGACCGCTGCAATCAGCACCATCGTGCCGCTTAACGCAAGAAATGACCATCCCAACAGACTCGCCACATGGCCCAGGGCATTAGGCAAAGGCTCATAACCCAGACCGACAAAATCTCCTGCCATTTTCCATAACAGAACAACGGCAGCTATGGCCAACACCATGAACTTTGCCAACGCCTTCATCAGTTCCATCAAACCATGAGGGCCGAAGATGCGCTTAAGACCCGACAGCGGACTTAGCTTTTCCCATTTAAACCCCAGCGCCTCGCCGCTGAATGACCAGCCGCCCAATACAAGCGGCGCAAGCAATGCGGCCACTATCATCAGAACAAGGAAAGGTGCCAAAGCAATCAGGGCATCCGCCACGGATTGCTCAAGAAGCTGCAGCATGGCACCAGGATCAAATACATTTTCGCGGCTGATGCGAAAATTGTGTCGCATGGAGTCCAGCAACCCCGATGTTATCCGGCCACCCAGCACCAGTAATCCACCGGCGGCGGACAGCAACATCACTGTCGAGTTGAGATCCAGCGAACGGGCGATTTGCCCTTTCTTTCGCGCATCCTGGAGGCGCTTGGGAGTTGCCTGTTCGGTGCGTTCCTGGCCGCTGTCTTGCTCTGCCATGTCTTACGTGCCTCCCGCAGCCAGTTTCTGCATCAGGGCAAAAACATCACTCATGAGATTATTTAATTGTGGAGAAATAACCGGCAACGTCACGAGCATGACAACGACGCCTAGCAATAGCGTAATCGGAAATCCAATCGCAAAAATATTTAGCTGAGGAGAAGCACGCGTCATGACGCCGAAGGCAATGTTCGCCACCAGCAACGCGGTAACGGCAGGCAGGGAAATAAGCACCGCACCGGAAAACATCTGGCCACCCCAGATAACGAGATCCCACACACCGCTCATTGCCAGTCCATTCGGACCTACAGGCAGGGTGCGAAAACTATCGGCGAGCACTTCAAGCAACACCAAATGGCCGTTGAGTGAGAGAAAAATCAGCGTCACAAGAACCTGATAAAACTGGCTCACCACCGGCACCTGAACGCCATTCAGCGGATCCACCATTGAAGCAAAACCCAACCCCATAGACTGCCCGATCAACTGCCCAGCCAATACAAATGCGCCAAACACCAGCTTCAAAGCAAAGCCCATTGCCAGACCAATCAGCACCTGATGAATAACAATCATCAATCCCGCGGAGCTGAGAGGATCAACTACCGGAACAGGAGGCAGCACCGGGGCTATCACCAGTGTCAAGGCCACGGAAAATCCCACGCGGATACGCACCGGCACGCTTTGCGCGCCAAACACCGGAGCCATTGCCACCAATGCCATCACGCGGAATAACGGCCAGAGATACATGCCGATCCATGAGGCTATTTCAGCGCTGGTAAATTGCATGATACGAAACCACAATCGGGTATGCGTGGATCAACGCGGAGCAGGTTCCAAATCCGCTCCTCCTCAGCCTATCAATACAGGAATACTCTCTATCAAACGCCTCATATAATCCACCAGCCGCTCCAACAGCCATGGTCCAGCGACAACGAATGTCAGCAATGTGATCAGAAGTTTCGGCACGAAGCTACGCGTGACTTCGTTGATCTGGGTTGCCGCCTGAAACATACTAATCAGCAAACCAACCGCAAGCGCGGGAAGCAGCAAAACCGCAAGCAACAGCACACAGACTTCCAGCGCCTCCTTTCCTACGGTGATAACTGTTTCCGGGGTCATGACACAATCCTGATTAATTAAAACTTGCCGCAAGCGTCCCAATAATCAGCGCCCAGCCATCGACCAGTACAAACAACATAATCTTGAACGGCAAAGAGATCACCATCGGTGACAACATCATCATACCCATTCCCATCAACACACTGGCAACTACCAGGTCAATAATCAAAAATGGAATAAAAATCAGAAATCCAATCTGGAAGGCCGTCTTTAATTCGCTGGTGACGAATGCCGGCACAAGCAGGGTAAACGGTACGGCCTCGGGTGATTCAATGCCATCGCGGCCTGAGATGTGCGTAAATAATTCAAGGTCGCTATCGCGGGTTTGCCCGAGCATGAAATCCCTGAAAGGCGCCCTGGCGATATTAATCGCCTCCTGAGCGGATATTTTTTCATCCATATAGGGTGTCAGAGCTTCTTGATTCACCTTGTCGAATACTGGCGCCATAATGAAGAAAGTCAGAAACAATGCCAGACCAAGCAAGGTCTGATTGGTCGGCGTCGCGCCTGTACCCAATGCCTGACGCAGAATTGCCAGCACAATAATGATGCGCGTAAACGATGTCATCATGAGCAATGCTGCCGGCAACAGGGACAACAGCGTCATGAACAGCAGTGTCTGGATGCTCACGGTATAGGTCTGCGCACCGTTGGCGCCGGCCGTCACTGTAGCCACATCCAGCCCCGGTGCCGCCATGGCTGTCCCCAGAGGCACAAGCATGCCAAGAATCACAACCAGGCTGCGCTTCATGACTGTTTTCGCTGCTTGATTGCCAGACTCAGCCGTTCGGCAAAGCCTCTTGCATCACCCGCGACCAGTTTTCCCAATAGATTATTTGGCGGTTCATCTGGCGAGGATGGCGTCAATCGTACTGGATGTTGCAGATGATGCAGCGCTTGCACCCGTCCCGGAGCCACCCCGATCAACAATTGCTCTTCTCCCACCTGCAACAACACCACACGTTCGCGAGGACCAATAGACAGACCACCGAGAATTTTCAGAGATCCGCTCGCAGAGGATTGAAACCGGCCATAGCGGCGCAACATCCATGCCGCGCCAACAATAACCAGCAACACCACCAATAACCCCAGCGTTACCTGCAATAAACTCCCGGTGGAAACACCTGCCGGAACGGATCCGCTGGCGGCTGGACCCACCTTTTCCACGGCGAAAGACATGGCTGGCCATAACAAATATCCAGACAGAAAAAGGCCGCCACATGAAAGATGTTTACTCTTCATTATTTCAACTTTTTGACGCGCTCAGCAGGGCTAATAACATCGGTTAAACGTATCCCGAATTTCTCATTGACCACGACCACCTCGCCATGAGCAATTAACGTCCCATTGACCATGACATCCATCGGCTCACCCGCCAAACGATCCAACTCAACAACAGAACCCTGATTGAGCTGCAACAAATGGCGGATACTGATCAGTGTGCGTCCAATCTCCATCGAAAGGGTAACTGGAACATCCAAAATCACGTCCATGTTCACTTCGCCAGACGACCCTGAAAAGGTAGGCTCCGGCTGCAACTCATGGAATTGCGCACGGGAATAGTCCGCATTACCTGAGCTGGACGCTCCTCCAGCATTGGTCTGTGCCGGAGTTGGCGCGGCGTCCTGTTCCGCCAGTGCCGCAGCCCATTCATCCGCTATATCGATGTCTTCGCTCATAACATTCTCCTGGCCTATTTACTTTGACTCGACGGGGATGACCCTTGATGTTTTATAGATTCCACTATCTTGATCGCGCTGTACCCTTCCGACACTCCAAACCTGCCACGGAACACGGGGACATCTTCAGCACGCAACATTACCGTTTCAGGAATTTCCACGGGAATCACATCGCCTGCTTTCATCTTCAGCAAATCCCTCAAACTAATATTGGTTTCTGTCAACACACTGCTGATTTCCACCTTGGCTTCCCTTATTTCATCACGCAGTGCAACCAGCCAGCGCTCGTCAACATCGGAACGGTCACTTTGCATTCCCGCATCAAGCACATCACGGATAGGCTCGATCATCGAATAGGGAAAAGTTACGTGCAGATCCCCCCCTCCCCCATCAAGCTCGATATGGAAGGTGCTCACAACGACCACCTCGGTAGGACTCACAATATTGGCAAACTGAGGGTTCACTTCCGAGTTGATATATTCAAAATCAACGGACATCACCGGCATCCAGGCCTCTTTGAGGTCTTTAAATACCTGTTGTAGCACCATCTGAATGACACGCATCTCTGTTGGCGTAAATTCACGTCCTTCGATCCTTGTATAAAACCGCCCTTCTCCCCCAAAGAAATTGTCCACCACAATAAAAACCAATTTTGGATCAAAGATGAATAGCGCTGTTCCCCTGAGTGGACTCACGCGAACAAGGTTCAAACTGGTAGGAACAAACAAACTGTGTACATACTCTGCAAATTTGAGCATTTGCACACCGCTTACAGAAATTTCCGGGGAACGGCGCAGCATATTAAAAAGACTGATGCGAAAGTGACGAGCAAATCTTTCGTTGATCATTTCCAGTGTGGGAAGGCGCCCGCGCACAATGCGGTCCTGACTGGCAAAATTATAGCTGCGCGCCGTCCCATCCGACGCAAGCTCGCTTCCATCGGTGTCCACGTCCCCACTATCGACACCATGCAACAGCGCATCAATTTCATCCTGGGAAAGAATATCTGTAACTGACATGGCCGTTATTGCATCACAAAACTGGTGAAATAAACCGCTTCCACACCGTTGGATCCTGTCTGCTCTTTCATGATTTTCTGAATTTCCTTCAAGGCATCGGCGCGAATCTTTTCCTTTCCTTGACGAGTGCTGACGCTTTCGGGTGTCTGGGTGCCAAACAACATTACGAGATTGTTGCGTATCAACGGTGTATGTGTTTTAACAGCCTCGATCACGAGCGGATCACGCGCCATGACCTCCACGGTAATCTGCAAGAACCGCACGGAAGATTCATCCTGGAAATTCACAACAAAGGCCGGATCGAGGGCAAAATAGACGGCTGGTGCTTTAATGGCTTTATCGCTGCCTGCTTCCTTGTGTCCTCCTGATTCACTTTTACCGTGGCCACCTCCTCCGCTCATGAATATGGCGACCCCGGCACCGCCTCCTGCCAGAACCAAGGCACCGACGACAATAAGGATGATTTTTACAACCGGCGATTTTTTCTTCGCTGGTTTTTTATCATCCGTACTATCGTCTTTGTCCAATTTTTCAACCGCCATTGTTCCGCACCCTTTCTGAGCTACCAAATATTTCTTGATATGAGCAAAGCAAGCGCCATGCCACACACGTAAAAATGATTTATAACCATATAATCATGCTGTTATGATTTCATCTATAAGAGATGTCAGCGAATTGACAGAGAAATGGGAGGAGTCTGCCGAAAATATGACGGGGGATTTCAGGGGTTGATGGAGGAGAGTTTTTGAAAATGGCATAAGGGACTCTCCAAATTTACTTGACCATTACAAGGGCGACGAGAAGTGGCGTTTCAGCCTCGGCTGGGGGATACGGCTTCGGCAAGTGATAAGGTCAGCCGGACAGTCATGATGGGGTCGACTTGACAAATGATTCGAACACGATCTTAATGACATCTCATAATCCTTAACCGCCAAATCATCATGCGCCAACTCGCAAGACAGCTTCTGTTGCTATTTGTTGCGCTGCATCTCGTGACGATGCCGGCCCATGCCCAGCTTGCGTGCATCAAGGCCTGTACGGCTCATGCCGGACAGGGACAGGCCCATGCCTCGCCCGCCCATGCGCATCATATGGATGTGCATGGTGCGCAGCACGCCGGCAAGTCTCATGATGTCGCGGCACATGACCTCGCCAAGAAGACCAAGCCCTGCGGTAGCGGCGCCAGTCACTGCCATGGTGGAGCGAACTGCTGCATGGTTTTCATGACCAGCTTCACCCTCGCTTTGCCGGCGCCGAGCATGCCAGACACAGAAAATCCCTGCCGTCTCGTCAGCACGCCCGTCCCCCCCGAGCTCCGACCTCCACCCCCTTTTCCCGTCTGAGCGGCTAACGCCCGGATTCTCATCCCGGCGCGTGCCTGTGTCACTGTGCGACTCCAGGCTTTGCCACGTTGCATTCTTGCCATCCGTGTATGTACCAGGCCATATCAGGTCCGTTCGCGGGTTGCAGTATTTGTCCAGCAAGGAGACCGGATGCCATGAAAAAAATCGCGTATATGCTGCCCGTACTGATCCTGTTGAGTCCGCCGGTATTTGCCCACGGCGCCCACCACCACAATGCTTCCACGGAAGCTGGGGCAAGCCAGGCCGCGGCTCAAGTCCGCACAGGCCGGGGCACGGTCGACAAAGTGGATGCGGCGGCGGGCATCGTTACCCTGACCCGCGATTCGCTCAAGGGCCTGGGCTGGCCCGACATGGCGATGGAGTACAAGGTCAAGGACAATGCCATGCTGGATAAAATCAAAGCTGGCATGAAGGTCGACTTTGAGCTGACCAAAGAACCCGATGGCACGTTCGTCATGACGCGCATCACCCCGGTCGACTAACACGATATTGAAAAGCCCATCCACATGAATGAAAGTTCGAAAAGAAAAATCATGGCAGAGGTGATGACTGTCAACCAGTTTGCCAAGCGGGCCGGCGTGGCGCCGCATGTGATCCGCTATTACGCACGCATCGGTTTGCTGAAACCTCGCCGGTCCGGCAGCGGTTACAAACTGTTTGCCGTAGCAGATGTGAAACGGCTGCACTTTATCCATCGGGCAAAAGCGCTGGGGTTCACCCTGGACGAGATCGCTGAAATCTTCCATGAGAGCAGCCATGGCAAATCGCCCTGCCCCAGGGTGCGCGAAATCATCCGGCGGCGTATCGACGAAAACCGCCGCGCACTGGATGAGTTGAGGGCGCTGCAACGCCGCATGGAAAGGGCGGCAGCTCAATGGGAGGAGATGCCCGATGGTATGCCGGATGGCGATACGGTATGTCATCTCATCGAATTCCTGGGGGATGTGGAGACGCGGAAGCGTTGAGAAACCGGGCGGTTTCAAAGAAGAAGTCTTGACCTGTGTGTGAGGTACAGGTTTTAAATGTCAGCGACAGGTGCGGATGAGGAAGGTGTGACATGTTTTGCATATTGCAGCCATAGACGGGATTTTCCGGAGTAATAATGAGATTCAGGTTCGCGTACCGGTTTCTTTCGCTGATTTTGGCGTTCCACTGCGCCGCGCCTGTTTTCGCCCGCGATGCCGTAGCGGTCGAGAACCTCGCGGACCTTGTCACGGCTGCGCTTGCCAACAACCCGGAACTCAAGGCATCGGAGGCGCGCTGGGAGATGTTCAGCAACCGCATCAAGCAGGCCGAGGCGCTCGATGATCCGATGTTGATGCTGAAGATTCAGAATGGCATCGCGGGCGACCCTCTCAACTTCAGGAAGGATCCCATGACGCAGAAGGTGGTCGGCCTCAGCCAAGCGCTGCCCTTCTGGGGAAAACGGGCCTTGCGGGGGGAGATGGCGGTGAAGCAGGCCGAGTTCTACCAGTGGCAACTGGAGGAACGGAAGCTGGAACTGAAACGCATGGTGAAGGAGTCCTATTACCAGATCTTCTTTGTTGACAAGGCATCGGGGATCGTCGAGAAGAATATAAAAATTCTGGATGATTTCATCACGCTCAGCAAGACCAAATATGCCGTCGGGCAAGGGGTGCAGCAGGATATTTTCAAGGCGCAGGTGGAACGCTCCAGAATGCTGGACATGCAAATCGCTCTCGTCCAGCAGCGCACGAGTCTGCAAGCCAATCTTAACGCGCTGCTTTACCGTCCGGCCGACAGGCCCGTCGGCGGCATTTCCGATTTCGAGCCCGCACTTCTCTCGCTGTCAGCCTCCGAACTGATGGAGATCGTCGACACGAATCGTCCCCTGGTCAAGGGCTATACCGCTCTTATCGAAAAGGGGCAGGCGGGGCGCAAGCTCGCGCAAAAGGAATACTATCCCGATTTCAACGCGGCATTCGAGTATATGCAGCGCAATCCGGTGGGGGGCGAGATGGGCCTGGATATGTATGCCGCCGGTATTACCCTTAATCTTCCTGTCCAGCGCGAACGGCGCTCCGCCATGCTGGCCGAGTCGAATGCGGAAATCTCCATGGCGACCGAGGAGCTTAACGCCCTGAAAAATACCATCAGCTATGGTATTGCCGACCTGCTCGCCCAGCTTGAAAAGAGAAAGCGCCTGATCGAGCTTTACAAAACCGGCATCATTCCCCAGGCACAGCGTTCTCTGGAATCGGCGATCATCGGCTACCGCGTCAACAAGGTGGATCTGCTGACGCTGCTCGACAACCGCATGACACTTTTTACTTACGAGCGCGAGTACTACGACTCCCTGGCGGATTACCAGATGAAGCTGGCGCAGCTCGAGGCCCTGGTAGGAAAGGAGTTGCCATGAACGTTCGGGCAGGCAGGCATGAAGGCGGACGGCCCGTTTTGGAGGTGAATCCGGCATGAACAAAAGGATCGTAATCGCTCTTGCCATAACGGCCATCGCCGCTGCCGGCGGAGGATATTACCTGTGGCGCGAAAAAGGCGCCGCGACCGGTCAGGCGATGTCCGCGACGCCGCCCGCGCGCCGTGCGGCAGACGGGCAGACTGGAGCGGAGCGTTCGAACGATGCGGACATGTTGCGTGATGTTTCATTGTCGCCTGCGCAATTGGTGATGGCGAATGTCGCCACGGTGGAGGCCCGTATGATGCCGCTCACCAAGGAGATCAACGCCGTCGGCATCGTCGCTTATGATCAGGCCAGGCAGGCGAAGGTCACCGCGTGGGTGGCGGGGCGCATCGACCGCCTCTATGTGAATACCGTCGGCGCCCATGTCTCGAAAGGAGCGCCGGTCGCCGAGGTGTACTCCCCCGACCTGGTTGCATCGCAGCAGGAATATCTGCTCGCGCTGCGCAGCCGGGAACAATTCAGTGATTCACCGATTCCGTCCATTGCCCAGGGCGGCGAGGGGCTGGTGGAATCGGCCAGGCAGCGGCTGAAGCTGCTGGGCGTGAAGGACTATCAGATCGCCGCCCTGGAAAGGTCAGGGCAACCTACGATCAGGCTGCCGGTTTATACCCCGCTCTCCGGCACCGTGATCGAGAAAATCGCGCTGGAGGGGCAGTACGTGAATGTCGGCGATCCGCTGTTCGCCATCGCCGATCTGTCCGTGGTGTGGGTGGAGGTGGAGGTCTATGAAAACGAATTTCCGTTTATCAGGATCGGGCAACAGGTGAAGGTCTTTTCCCAATCCTATCCTGACAGGACATTCATGGGCCGGGCGGTCTTCGTCTATCCCTTTCTCGACCCGAAGACGCGGACCGTCAAGGTGCGGCTTGAACTTCCCAATCCCCGGCATGAGCTGAAGGCGGACATGTTCGTGAACGCCGTGGTGCAAGTCCCGCTGGGTGATGCGATGGCGGTGCCGGTGACGGCGGTATTGGAAACCGGCAAGCGCCGTGTGGTGTGGGTGGAAAAAGAGCCGGGGATGTTCGAGCCGCGCGAGGTGAATGTCGGGGCCCGGGTCGGAGACCGGTTTCAGATCCTGGCGGGCCTGCGCGCGGGAGAAAAGGTCGCGGCCTCCGGTGGTTATATGATCGATTCCGAACTGCAATTGCGCGGCAGTCCGGGAATGGCAGGCATGGGTGACATGAAGATGAATCAATGATATTGCGCCATGATAGATAACATCATCGAATATTCGGCACGCAACCGCCTTGTCATCCTGGTGCTCTTCGCGCTGGTCATCGTATGGGGGGGCTGGGCCGTCTATACCACGCCCGTGGATGCCATCCCCGATCTTTCCGATAACCAGGTCATCGTCTTCACCGAGTATCCGGGCCGCGCGCCGCAGGTGGTAGAGAATCAGGTCACCTATCCGCTGGTGGTCAACCTGCAAGGGCTTCCCAAGGTCCGCGCGGTGCGCGCCTCGTCGGCTTTCGGTTTTTCCATGATCTATGTCATTTTCGAGGACGATGCTGACATCTACTGGGCGCGCACCCGGGTGCTGGAGCGGCTCAACTACGCCGCCGCGCTGCTGCCGCCCAATGTGCGGCCTGCCCTCGGGCCGGATGGCACCGGCGTCGGCCATGTATTTTGGTACACACTCCAGGGCAAGGGCTACGACCTCGAACAATTGCGCACCCTGCAGGACTGGTTCGTGCGCTATCAGTTGAACACAGTGCCCGGTGTCGCCGAGGTGGCATCCATCGGCGGCTTCGTGCGCGAATACCAGATCGATCTCGACCCCAACCGGCTGTTCGCCTATGGCATCAAACTGAGTGATGTGGTCGAAGCGGTAAAGCAATCCAACAACGATGTGGGCGGCAGGTTGCTGGAACAGGCGGATGCCGAATACCTGATCCGCGGCCAGGGGTACATCCAATCGAGCCAGGATCTGGAAAACATCGGGGTTGGGGCGGACATGCGCGGCGTCCCCGTCTATATCAAAAACCTCGGGACGGTGCAGCTCGGCGGGGCCATCCGCCGCGGCCTGCTGGATCTGAACGGAAAGGGGGAAGCGGTCGGCGGCATCGTGGTGATGCGCTACGGCGAGAACGCCAAGGATGTTATCGACCGCGTCAAACAGAAGATCAAGATGATCGAACCGGGACTTCCTCCGGGCATCAAGATCATTGCCGCCTACGACCGTTCCGATCTCATCCTGCGCGCCATCGAGACGCTCAAGCGGGTGCTTGTCGAGGAGTCGGTGGTCGTCTCGCTGGTGGTGCTCATCATGCTGCTGCACCTGCGCAGCGCGCTGGTGATCGTGCTGACCCTGCCGATCGGCGTGCTGATGGCGTTCATCGCCATGAAATATCTGGGGGCCACCTCCAACATCATGTCGCTCGGCGGCATCGCCATCGCCATCGGCGTGATGGTGGATGCGGGCGTGGTGATGGTGGAAAACTGCTACCGCCACCTCTCCGAGCTTGCCCCCGAAGAGCGCAAGGAAAAGCGCCTGGAGGTGATCATCAACGCGGCAAAGCATGTAGGCCGTCCGATCTTTTTCGCGCAGGCGATTATCATTCTGTCTTTTGTTCCGGTGTTTATGCTCGAAGGCCAGGAGGGCAAGCTGTTTCATCCGCTGGCCTTCACCAAGACTTTTTCCATCATCGGCTCGGCGGTGATCGTCATCACCCTGGTGCCGGTGCTGATGTATTACTTCCTGCGCGGCAGGATGCCCCGCGAGGAGGCCAATCCCGTTTCCAGCTTTTTCATCAAGATGTATACGCCGATCGTCCAGTGGGTGCTGAAGTGGAAAAAGACCACCATCGCCCTCAATGTCGTGGCGCTCGTCATCGCCGGGCGGCTATTCATGTCCGTCGGCAGCGAATTCATGCCGCCGCTGGATGAAGGATCACTGCTGTACATGCCCGTCACGCTGCCCAACATCACCATCAGCGAGGCCAAGCGCCTCGTCCAGGTGCAGAACCGCATCATCAAGACCGTGCCGGAAGTGGAGCATGTGCTGGGCAAGGTGGGGCGCGCCGAGACCTCCACCGATCCCGCGCCGGTCTCGATGTTCGAAAACATCATCATCCTCAAGCCCAAAGAGCAATGGCGCGCAGGGATCACCAAGGCGGATATCGTGGAGGAACTGGACGGTAAGCTACAGCAAATCGGCGTGAGAAATGGCTGGACCCAACCCATCATCAATCGCATCAACATGCTCTCTACGGGGGTGCGCACCGATCTGGGGGTAAAAATTTTCGGCACGGATCTCAATGTGCTGAAGGATCTGGCGGTCGATGCGGAAAGCATACTCAGGGGCGTGCCGGGGGCTGCCGATGTGGTCGCCGAGCGGGTCACCAGCGGCAATTACGTGGACATCACGGTGGACCGCGAGGCCGCAGCGCGCTATGGCATCAGGGTCGGGGATATTCAGGAGGTGATCGAGATGGCGCTCGGCGGTGAAACGCTGACCACCGCTGTGGAAGGCAGAAACCGCTTCCCCATTCGCGTCCGTTATCTGCGCGAGCTGCGCGACAACATCCCGGCGATCCAGCGCATGCTCGTCTCCGGCATGGAAGGGGCACAGGTTCCGCTGTCGCTGGTGACCACGCTCAAGGTATCCTCCGGCGCCCCTGAGATCAACAGCGAGGGCGGGCTGCTGCGCACGGTCGTGTTCCTGAACGTGCGTGGGCGGGATATGGGCGGCTTCGTCAACGAGGCGAAGGGCACGCTGGAACAGCAATTGAAACTCCCCGCCGGTTATTACGTCACCTGGTCGGGACAGTGGGAAAATCAGGTGCGGGCCAAGGCGCGCTTGCAGATCATTATTCCTATCGCGGTTCTGGTGATTTTTGCGCTGCTCTATTTCACTTTCCACTCCGTGCGTGACGCCGGTGTGGTGATACTTTCCGTGCCCTTCTCCCTGGTCGGGGGCGTCTATCTGGTCTCTATCCTGGGATACAACATGTCGGTCGCAGTGTGGGTCGGTTTTCTCGCCCTCGCCGGCGTGGCGACGCAGACCGGGGTGGTGATGCTGATTTACCTGAACGAGGCGCTGGACAAGCGGTTGTCGCAGGGAGCGGTGACACAACAGGATATCTATCAGGCCGCCTATGAAGGTGCAGCGTTGCGCTTGCGGCCAAAGTTGATGACGGTAGCTGTGGCCCTCATAGGGCTGATCCCCATCATGTGGTCCACCGGCACCGGCGCCGACGTGATGAAACCCATCGCCACGCCGATGATCGGCGGCATCATTTCCTCGGCGCTCAATGTGTTGCTGCTGACGCCAGTGATATTTGTGATGATGAAGTCGTATGATTTGAAGAGGGGGAAATTGAAGCCCTCCGGGATAAAACATTAGGGGGCGTTAAGGAATAACCAGTGCTTTTCTGGTTAAGCCTTTACGGCCCCTTATGCCGTTCGCGCCATTCTAATGTCCAGGTTAATTTTGAACGACGGCTTAGTACATGAACACATAAATTGTGCAGCGTAATGCCGCACGATTGTAGGTCGGCCTTCAGGCCGACATGTCTGGCTAAAGCCAGACCTACATGGGATTCGGTTATTGATTAACAGCGAGGGAACCATGAAGACCTCACGATTCTTGCAACACGGTTACGCAGCGGCGCGCAGTGCTGTTTTGTTCAGTGTGTTTGTCGCCGCCGGCGCACTGGGAATGTATCCGAACGCGGCGCAGGCCGTGCCGAGCATGGCGCGCCAGACTGGCATGCAGTGCGCCGCCTGCCACACGGTATTCCCCGAACTGACATCGTTCGGGCGCCAGTTCAAGCTGCGCGGCTACAGCATGAGCGTGCCGAAGGACAGGAGCGACTCGATCTTCGGCAACGTGCCGATCTCGGCTCTGCTGCAGGTTTCACGCAACACCACCCATAACGTCAGCACGCCCGGGGCCGAGTCCGAGCAGTTCCCGCGCGACCGGGAAACCATTGTGCAGGCCGCAGGCCTCTACTACGGCGGCAAGATCACCGACAAGTCCGGCGGACTGGTGCAGTACTTCTACGACGGCATTGAGAAGAAGTGGGCGATGGAGATGTTCGACGTGCGCTGGGCCGACACGACGACCGCATTGGGCGGCAAGGAGACCATCTTCGGCTTCACGCTGAGCAACAACCCGACGGTCACCGACATCTATAATAGTACGCCGCAGTGGAGCTTCCCTCACACCGAGACGGCGGCGCTCATGTCGAACGCGCAGGCGGCTATCGATATGCGGCTCGCGGGCCGGGTCGGCGGCCCCGGCGTGTACGCGATGTGGAATGACCTGCTCTACGGGGAGCTGGCGCTGTACCGCACCACCAAGACCGGTGCCTTGCGCCCGCTCGGCTGGGGCGTCGAAAAGGACGATCTCGTGAGGGACACCGCGCCCTACTGGCGCATGGCCCTGCAGCGCGATTTCGGCTCGCACTTCTTCTCCGTGGGCACCTACGGCCTGTCGGCGCGCATCTATACCGACGCCAAGGATCAGAGTCTCGGCACGGACCGCTTCCGCGACTTTGCGATCGACGGGCAATACCAATTCACCGGGGGCGATCACCTCGTCTCGGCGCAGGCCACACAGATCCGCGAAAAGCAAAAGCTTGATGCCGCATTCGCGGCGGGCCTCGCCTCCAACCCGTCCAACACGTTGCGCACCACGCGGGCCGACGTGCATTACTGGTACAAACGCGCGGTCGGCGGCGGCTTCGGGATGTTCTCGACCACGGGCGATGCCGATCCCCTCAAGTACATGATGCAGCCGGTGATGGGCAGCGCCATGGGCAACCCCAAGGGCTGGATGATCGATCTGAACTACCTGCCGGTGCAGAGCGTGAAGCTCGCGCTGCGCTATACGGCATACACGGAGTTCAACGGCGCGGGTACCAACTACGACGGCTTCGGGCGCAACGCGAAGGATAACAATAGCCTCTTTCTGCTCGCTTGGCTGATGTTCTGATGACCATGGAACGTACGAACCCTCTGGGGCAGTCGCAAACGCTGCGCGAACTGTCCCCCGTCCTGAGAACCCTCTTTACGGGGTTCCTGCTCACGATCGGGTTAAGTGACCATCGCCACGCCGATGATCGGCGGCATCATTTCTTCGGCTCTCAATGTATTGCTGCTGACGCCAGTGATATTTGTGATGATGCAGTCGTATGATTTGAAGAGGGGAAAGCTGAAGCCTTCCGGGATAAAACATTAGTCCTGTTGTGTCATAAGCCGATCAGATGTAGATGTAGGTTGGGTCAAGCGAAGCGGACCCAACATTACTCCAGACTGTGATTCGTTGGGTCCGGAGCTTGCGCTCCTTGACCCAACCTACACTGGCTGCTGACGCCAACGATATTTGTGATGATGCAGTCGTATGATTTAAAGAAGGGAAAATTGAAGCCCTCCGGGATAAAACATTAGGAACCTGTCGCAAGGAGAATTACATGGCTATCGATCCAGTATGCGGCATGAGCATTGATGAGCGGACGGCGGTCGACTCCACGAGTTATGAGGGAACACGTTATTATTTTTGTTCCACCGGCTGTCTGCGCCAGTTTGAGGCGAAGCTTGCGGTATTTGCCCGGCTCAGGCAAAGCGGGGTGCGGATCGGGGCCATTGCGGCGATTCAGGGTCCGGTAGTGGATATCGTCTGTGATCACCTGCCGCCGTTGCACCAGGCGCTGTTTGCCTCCAACGCTCATGAGGCGCATATCTTCGAGGTGTACCAACATCTTGATGAGCGGCGCGTGCGGGCCGTCGCAATGCGCAGAACAGGCGGCTTGCAGCGGGGGATGGCGGTATTCGACAGCGGGACTCCGTTGCATGTGCCGGTATCCCCGGAATGCCTGGGCCGGTTGCTGGATGTCTTCGGCCAACCGCTCGATGGCGGCATGCCGCTTGCGGCGCACGACTGCATGGATGCAGGAGGTAGGGCAACGCAAGGAGCAGTTGCCGAGGAGTCCAGAACCATTCTTGCCAAACCCCCGGCACTCCACGAAACAGTGGAAGCAAGCGGGATACTGGAAACCGGCATCAAGGTGATTGATTTGCTCTGCCCTTTCGTCAAAGGGGGAAAGACCGGATTGTTCGGCGGCGCCGGCGTCGGAAAAACGGTGCTCATCATGGAATTCATGCATGCCATCGTCGCGCTGCATCAGGGAGTCTCGGTATTCGCCGGCGTGGGTGAGCGCATCCGCGAAGGCCATGAATTGTGGCGCGAGATGCAGGAGGCCGGTGTCATGCCGCAAACCGTGATGGTCTTCGGCCAGATGGACGAGTCACCCGGAGTGCGCTTCCGTGTCGGGCTGACTGCGCTGACCTATGCCGAATATCTGCGCGACACCTTGCACAAGGAGGTTTTGTTCCTGATGGATAACGTGTTCCGTTTCGTGCAGGCCGGGAGCGAGATTTCCGGATTGCTCGGGCGCATGCCGGCGACGGTGGGTTATCAGCCCACCCTGATGACGGAGGTGGCCGAATTGCAGGATCGTATCATCTCTACCGCCAAAGGCGACATCACCTCCGTGCAGGCGGTCTATGTTCCTGCGGACGACATGACCGATCCGGCGGTCAGTGCGATTCTGAGCCATCTCGACACCACGGTGATCCTTTCCCGTGCCGAGGCCGGAAAGGGCATCTATCCTGCCGTCGATCCCTTGCAGTCAAACAGCAAGATGATGGATCGCCATTTTCTCGGAGACCGGCACTACAGCGTTGCGGAGGGGGTGCGCGAGCACCTTGCCCGCTATCGCGAACTGGAGGACATCATCGCCATGCTCGGCATCGAGGAGCTCGCGGAAAAGGACCGCCGCACCGTGCTGCGCGCGCGCAAGCTGCAACGGTATCTGACCCAGCCGTTTCATGTCGTCGCCGAGCACACCGGCATCAAGGGCGTATCGGTTCCACTCGCAGACATGCTCGCCGACTGCGAGGCCTTCTTGCGCGGCGATCATGACGATGTGCCGGAAGATCGGTGCTATATGCGCGGCACCATGAAGGCGGTTCCTTCATGAATACCTTTGTCCTCCATTTGCAAAGCGCCACCCAGTACGAGCGCATCGAAAACGTCGCCAGCTTCGTGGGCGAGGACGATTCCGGGAGTTTCGGAATTCTGGCCGGACATGCGCGCATGATGACATCGCTGGCGTTCGGTTTGGCGCGTTTTCGCACCCCCGGCGCCGACTGGGAGTTTCTCGCGCTACCGGGCGCATTGCTCTATTTTGTCGACAACCAGCTCCACATCAACACGCGGCGTTATCTGCGCGATGCCGATTATCAGCGCATCGGCGCCCAGTTGCAGGAACAATTACTGAAAGAAGAGGAAATCCTGCACGATGTAAAGAAAAGCCTGCGTCGCCTGGAGGAAGAAATGTTCAAGCGCCTGTGGCAGGTGCAGCGCGGCGGGGAAACATCGCTATGAGCAGCCAGAAACCGGATGGGGATCTCAATGGAGAAAAACTCAAAAAGGCCGTGGAACAGCGGGTCGCGCGCATGAAGCAGGCGGACAAGGAGCGCCCTACCCTGCTGGCGCAATCCGCCTATATTGGTGTGCTGGGCCTGATTTTCGTGCTGCCCGTGATCGGCGGCGCTTATCTCGGCCGCTGGCTCGATAGCCTGCATGAAGGTTATTCGATAGGCTGGACCTTGAACATGATCATTCTCGGTCTGGTAATAGGTGCAATGAACGTTTATTTTTTCATAAAGGAATAAACCATGGCCAACCCCGATATCTTTGTCACACCCGTGTTCTCCGCCGGGCCGTTCACCATCACCAGCACAGTGGTGGTAACCTGGGGCATCATGGCGGTGCTGGGACTGACCGCCTGGGGCTCGACACGCCGCCTGAAGCTTGACCCTGGGCGCTGGCAGGTCGTTGTGGAGGGGGTTGTGCTGGCCATCGAAGATGCCATCCGTGCCGTACTTCCCGACCGGCCCTCCCAGTTGCTGCCCTTTATCGCCACGTTGTGGATCCTCATCGTCGTGGCCAATCTCGTCAGCCTGATCCCCGGCCTGCGTTCCCCTACCGGCGATTTGTCATTCACCGCCGCGCTGGCGATCCTGGTCTTCCTCGCCGTGCACTGGTATGGCATCCGCACCCATGGCCTCAAGAACTATCTGTCCCATTATCTGAAACCGAATCCGCTGTTGCTGCCATTCCATATCATCAGCGAGATCTCGCGCACGCTCGCTTTAGCGGTTCGCCTGTTCGGCAACATCTTCAGCCTGCAAATGGCAGCGCTGCTGGTTTTGCTGGTGGCGGGTTTTCTCGCGCCGGTGCCGGTGCTGATGCTGCACATCATCGAGGCCCTGGTACAAGCGTATATCTTCGGCATGCTGGCGCTGATCTATGTCGCCGGGGCGATTCAGACTCAACAAGTCAAACATAGAGAAGAACAGGAGGTTGTATGAAAGACATGACGTGGTTTGCCCTGGGATCGACCGTGGCTGCGGCGTTGGCCATCGCCATAGGCGCGATGCTGCCGGCCATTGCAATGGGGCGCGCCATTGCAATGGCGCTCGACGCCCTGGCACGGCAGCCCGAGGCTGAAAAGTCGATCACGCGGACATTGTTTATCGGCCTGGCGATGATCGAATCACTGGCCATTTATGTCCTGGTGGTCGTATTGATCATCCTGTTCAGAAATCCTTTGCTGGAGTACCTGCTCAAATAGCGCTGTTTTCTTCAGCGCTTCCGGCAAATGAGGAGCGATATATGGAATTCAACTGGACGACGTTTGCGCTCGAGATCATCAACTTTCTGGTTCTGCTCTGGATCCTGAAGCGCTTTCTTTACAAGCCGGTGATGGATGCCGTCACGCAACGCAGGTCGGTCATCGAAAAAAGCCTGGCGGAGACGCAGGCAATGCAGGTTGAGGCCGAGTCGTTCAAACAGCAATATCAGGACCGCCTCACCGACTGGGAACGCGAAAAGGCCGGCTTGCGAACCTCCATGCTCGAAGAGGTCAACGTGGAGCGCGCACGGTCGATGGCGGCATTGCAAGCCGCACTGGAACAGGAGCGTGACAGGAATCGCGTGCTGGAGCAGCGGCAGACGGCCGAATTGCGGCGCACACTGGAAGAGGAGGCCATGGTCCACGCAGGACAGTTTGCCGCTCGCCTGTTGTCCCGCCTGGCCACTATCGAATTGGAAAGCAGGATAGGCGAAGTGGTGCTGGAAGATCTGCCGCATCTTCCCGATGAAAAACTGCAAGCGATACGCGCCGCCTGTCAGGAAAAAAACTCCACCATGAAAGTGACCAGCGCCTACCCCATCGGCGAATCCCAGCGCAATGCCTTTGTACAAGCGCTCGGCAGTCTGGCCGGGAAAGATATTGCGTGCGAGTTCGCACAGGATGGTCGCTTGATGGCGGGGTTCCGCATCGGCATCGGCTCCTGGATTCTGCATGCCAATCTGCTGGATGAGTTGAGATTTTTCGGGGAGGCCGCCCATCATGGAAGTTGAGCGGAATCCAGCCGGCCCTTCCCCCATCGCTGAGCCGGGAGGCTTGTCGCACTACCGGTTTGGCCTGCGCATTGCCGAGCAGGGAAGCGTCCTGTCCATTGGCGATGGCATTGCCTGGATCAAGGGGCTGCCGTCTGCCGCGATGGACGAGATCCTCCATTTCGAGGACGGCAGCCGGGGGCTGGTTTTCCAGCTTGCCGACGACCGGGCCGGCGCCATTCTCTTGCAGCAGACCGGCGCCTTGACCGCCGGCGTCGCCGTTTACCTGTCCGGCCAGCGCCTCGCCATAGCGACGGGCGAAGCCCTGCTCGGACGCGTCATCGACCCCCTGGGTAACGTGCTCGACGGAGGCCCGCCGCCGGAATGCAGGCACCGGCGCGATCTGGAAGTGCCGTCGCCTCCCATCGTGGCGCGCGATTTCGTGGCCACCCCCCTTTATACGGGCAACAAGATGATCGACACGCTGATTCCTGTCGGCAAGGGGCAGCGGCAACTGATTATCGGAGACAACGCCGTGGGCAAAAGCGCGCTGGCGATCGATACCGTGATCAACCAGAAGGGCAAGGATGTCCGTTGCATTTATGTCATCATCGGCCAGAAGCGTTCGAGTGTCGTCAACACCATCGAAACGCTGCGTCGCGCCGGTGCCATGGAACATACCACGGTGGTCGTCGCCGAAGCCACGGCGATGCCCGGCCTCAAGTATCTCGCGCCGTTCGCTGGCTGCGCCGTGGCCGAGACGTGGATGGGGCAAGGCAACGATACACTGGTGATTTACGACGACCTGACGACCCATGCCCGCGCTTATCGTGAATTGGCGCTGCTGTTGCGCCGCCCGCCGGGACGCGAGGCCTACCCGGGTGACATATTTTATCTGCATTCACGTCTGCTGGAGCGTTCCACCCACCTTGCGCCTGCTCATGGCGGCGGCAGCATGACGGCGCTGCCCATCATCGAAACCGAACAAGGCGAGATCGCCTCTTATATTCCCACCAACCTGATTTCGATCACCGATGGACAGATCCATCTCGATCAGCGCCTCTTCGCCAGCGGGTTCCTGCCGGCCATCAATGTGACCCGCTCGGTTTCGCGCATCGGCGGCAAGGCGCAGCATCCGCGCATCAAGCAGGAAGCGGGACGCATGAAGCTCGATTACTTGCAGTTCCTGGAGCTGGAGGTCTTTACCCGGTTTGGTTCGCGTCTGGAGGCTTCCATGGAGGCAAAGATCCGACGCGGCCGCGCACTGCGCGAAATTTTCAAACAAGACCGGCTCTCCCCTCTGCCCATCGAATTTCAACTGGCCTGGATGGTGGCCTTCAACGAGGGAATGTTCGACAACATCGGCATCGAAACAATCCCAGCCTGTCTGGAACGGATCAAGGCTGGCGTGGAAAACAGCGAACTCGGCATCGGGGACAGCCGGGAGCAATGGCTGAAAAGCGTCACGGACTGGCTGCAAAGAGAGGGACAGCCATGAGCAGACGGCATGAACTGGAGCAGCATCTGCAAGTCCTGGGTGAAATCAGGGACATCATGAGCGCCATGAAGAATCTTTCATTCATGGAAGTACGCAAGCTGACGCGATTTCTCTCCACCCAGCGCAGGGTCGTGGCGAGCATGGAATCTGCGGCGGCGGATTTTCTGGGTTTCCATCCGCATCTTCTGGCGCGGCAGGAAAATGCCCGAAACGTCTATCTTCTCCTGGGAAGCGAGCGCGGATTTTGCGGCGATTTCAACGAAGCCCTGTTGCTGGCCCTGGAGTCGCACCGGCAATCGCATCCTGAGGAGCAAGCCGCAGTGATTGTGATGGGATACAGGTTGTCCGCCACGGTGATGGGCAAGCTCGCGGACGATCCGCGTGTCGCCGCCCATCTTGACGGCCCTGCCGTGGTTGAAGAGGTGCAGCCAGTGCTGAAGCGATTGGTGGATACCCTCGATGCTTCACAAAATCGGCGCGATTCGTTTCATCCCTTGCGCCTGACGGTATTTCATCATCACCCGGACAAGTCTGAGGTAAACGTCTCGGTATTTCAGCCATTCAGGCAATTCGAAGAAAAGACCGCGCATTTTGGACATCCGCCGCTATTGAATCTGCCGCCGCCGGCGTTCCTGACCGAGCTGGTAAATCATTACCTGTTCGCCGCCTTGCACGAACTGTTCTATTCTTCGCTGATGGCAGAAAATACCCGGCGCCTGCAACACATGGACAACGCCATCCATCGTATCGAGAAGGATTCCATGGAGCTCTCATTGAAGAAGAACAGGTTGCGCCAGGAGGAAATCACCGAGGAAATCGAGGTGATCATGTTGAGCGCGGAGGCAATGAAGTTGAGGTGATTGCTTTGTTCATTTCTGGAGAGTGATTTTCGAGGCAACGGGCTTGACCTGTGTGCAACGCACGGGTTTTTAATATTGCTCATCATGTGTGGTTGAAGGGCGGGGAGAGCAACATCATGGTTTTTGGTAGTGTTAGGCAGTTCGGGCAATGGTACTTTTACTTTTCGAGAGAGGGATGAATATGACAGACCGCAATGAAACATCGGCCAAGCACTCCGCATCGCTGCGGGCAGCGCGGAAACCGGCTAGCCGGGCGGCGGCCAAGGGTATAGCCGCCGGGGATGAGTGCAGTGATGCCCCGCGTCGCGATCCCGTTTCCACTGATGAGAGGCAGCAGATGATCGCCACCGCAGCGTATTTCCGGGCAGAACGCCGGGATTTCGAGTCCGGATGCGAGATCGACGACTGGCTGGAGGCCGAAGCAGAGATCGACCGGCAACTCACCTGCGGATGAGCCGTGGGCACACTAGCGTGCGCTATGCGCACGGGAAGGTCATTCCGTGTGTGATTGTGCGCGCGCTATACGATTGATGGATTTTCAGCGCCATGAAGAGGTTCCGGATATGTTTGCGATAATGGGCGTTATGATGGTGTTGATGGTTGTCGTCCTTTTAGGCTCCGGCCATCACCCCATGATGGGAGGCCACGGCAAGGAGGGCCAGAAAGAGGAATCAGTGATAAACAATCCCGATAAAAAACCTTGCCCGCAGTGTCCGGTTGAACAAAAGACGGAAAATGGACAAGGTGACGGCGCGCCTGAGGAAAAGAAATGAGGCCCACAACGGAAAGCGGATTCCCGGGGAAAGGGTGAAAAAATGAGGAGGTGGCCATGAATCACGAACATCGCACAGAAAATGGCGGGAGACGGCGTTCGCCAGCGGGCTGGGTGCTGCTGGGCTTTCTCGCCATCGCTGCATTTTTTCTGCTGAGCGAGCACCGTGCCCATGCGCTGGGCGTCTTGCCGTTTCTGCTACTGCTTGCCTGCCCGCTGATGCATATCTTTATGCATCGCGGCCACGGGGAAGGGCATCGCCATGACTGAAACCGCCGGTTACGGGCTGTGGTCCTTGGTGGTCATCAACTCGCTGGTGTTCATCCTCTTCGCCTTTAGTTTCTTCAAGCCGCAGACGAAACGCGACTGGCGCTCCTTCGGCGCCTTCTCCGCCTTCCTGGTGGCGCTATTCACCGAGATGTACGGCTTTCCACTTACCCTCTATCTGCTCGCCGGCTGGCTGCAAAGCCGCTATCCCGGCATCAACTGGTTCTCCCACGACGCCGGCCACCTGCTGGAGATGCTGTTCGGCTGGCGCGCCAACCCGCACTTCGGGCCGTTTCATATCCTGAGCATGATCTTCATCGGCGGTGGTTTCTGGCTGCTTGCCGCCGCCTGGAGGGTGCTGTACGAGGCGCAGCGCGAGCATCGGCTCGCTGTTACAGGCCCGTATGCCCGGATACGTCATCCGCAATACGTGGCGTTCATCCTCATCATGTTCGGCTTCCTCTTGCAGTGGCCCACGATACTGACGCTGCTCATGTTCCCGGTGCTGGTCTATATGTATGTGCGGCTGGCGCGGCGCGAGGAACGGGAGGTGGCGACCGAATTCGGCGCGGCGTATGCGCGTTACGCCGACGCGACGCCGGCGTTTTCCCCGCGCTGGCGCATAAGCCGGGCTGAAGGATAGCTGATGCAATTCGAGGGCCGCGCGGTGTGGATCGGCGCAAGGACCGCGAGACCATGTACTACCTCTATAGTGGCGATGACACCTACCGGTTCAAGCAGGAGATCGTGCTCGGGATCGGCGGCGTGCGGTTGCTGCAGGCGCTCGGCTTCACGGTATGGCACTGCCATCTTGATGGAGTGTTAAATAAGAGGAGGCGATATGGCGACTGACCCAGTGTGCGGCATGACAGTGGACGAAAAAAGTGCGGTGGATAGCACCATCTACGGCGGACAGACGTACTACTTCTGTTCCGCTCGCTGCCTCAGCCAATTCCAGGCCAATCCTGCGAAGTTCGCCGGTGGGTCCAAGCGGGCCGCCACTGCCCATGCCCACGGCCAAACGATGACCGCACAGCCGGAAAAAGCCAACGGCAAGACAATGGCCAAGGACCCCATTTGCGGCATGCCAGTGGACAAAGCCACCGCGCTCAAATCGGAGCGCGCCGGTCGCGTCTATTATTTTTGCAGCGTGGGCTGCCAGCGCACCTTCGAGTCACCCGAGCAAGAACTCAAGTCCATGCGCGGCCGCGTGGCCATCGCGCTCACCGGTGTGCTGGCGCTCGCCATCCTGCGCGCAGCGGCCTTCCTCGCCCTCGCCGCAGGGGCGACGATTGTCACCTGGGTGCCGATCCCAGCGCTGCCCTGGTTCACCTGGGGCATGTGGCTGTTCCTGCTGGTGACGCCAGTGCAGTTCATCGGCGGCTGGAGCTTCTACAAGGGCGCGTGGAACGCGATGCGCACCCGCAGCATCAACATGGATTTCCTGATCGCGCTCGGCACCTCGGTAGCCTATTTCTACAGTGTGGCGGTGCTGTTCTTCCCCGAGGTGTTGCCGGTCGAGGTGGAAGAGCGCGACGTGTATTTCGAAGTCTCCGCCGTCATCATTGCCTTCGTGCTGCTGGGCAAGTACATGGAGGAGATCATCAAGAAGCGCTCCTCGGCGGCGGTGCGCAAGCTCCTGGACCTGAAGCCCGCCGTCGCCCACGTCATCCGGGAAGGCGCCGAAATGGAGATGCCCGCCGAGTCGGTGATGGTGGACGAGACCGTGGTGGTGCGGCCCGGCGAGAAAATCCCCACCGACGGCCTGGTGCTGGAGGGCAACTCCTCGGTGGACGAGTCGATGCTCACCGGCGAGTCCATGCCGGTGGAAAAGGCAGCGGGCAGCGCGGTGATCGGCGGAACGATCAATCGCACCGGCCTGTTCCGCTTCAAGGCGACGCGGGTCGGGGCTGAGACGGCGCTGGCCCAGATCATCAAGATGGTGGAGGACGCCCAGGCCAGCACCGCAGCCGTGCAGCGCCTCGCCGACAAGGTGACCGCATATTTCGTCCCGGCGGTGGTGGCGATCGCTTTCCTGGCTTTTTTCAGTTGGTGGGCGGCCGGCAATTTCCCGCAGGGACTTCTCGCCTTCATCGCGGTGCTGATCATCTCCTGCCCGTGCGCGCTGGGCGTCGCCACGCCGGCGGCGCTCATGGTGGGTGTGGGCAAGGGGGCCGAAGCCGGCATCCTGATCCGCGGCGCCGAAGTGCTGGAGCGCGCGGAAAAGCTCACCACGGTGGTGTTCGACAAGACCGGCACACTCACCCGGGGCGAGCCCACCGTTACCGATATCGTTGCGCTCGGCGCGGCAACGGAGGAAGAAATCCTGCGCCTTGCCGCCGCGGTCGAGGCCGGTTCCGAGCATCCCTTGGGCGAAGCGATCGTACGCGCCGCGCAACAGCGCGAACTGGCGTTGCCGAAGGTGGCGGGCTTCGAGGCCATTCCCGGCCACGGCATCCGCGGCCGCGTCGATGACAGGGCCGCGCTGCTCGGCAACCGCCGCCTGTTCGCGCGCGAGAACATTGATGTGGCTGCGGCCGAAGCCGCCATGACCCGGCTGGAGACGGAAGGCAAGACCGCCATGCTGGTCGGCATGAATGGCGCACTGTCTGGCATCATCGCCGTCGCCGACACCTTGAAACCGGAGGCACAGGAGGCGGTATCCGCGCTGAAGCAAGAAGGCATCGAGGTGATTCTGCTCACCGGCGACAACCAGCGCACCGCGCACACCATCGCCGCGCAACTCGGCATAGCACAAGTGATTGCGGAGGTGCTGCCGGGCGACAAGGCGCGCATCATTCAAGAACTGCAGCAACAAGGCAAGGCGGTCGCCATGGTGGGCGACGGCGTCAACGACGCGCCGGCGCTCGCGGTAGCCGACATTGGCATCGCCATCGGCTCCGGCTCCGACGTGGCGAAGGAGACTGGCGGCATCGTCCTGATCAAGAACGACGTGCGCGACGTGGTCGCGTCGATCCGGCTGTCGCGCGCCACGATGCGCAAGATCAAGCAGAACCTGTTCTGGGCCTTCATCTACAACACCATCGGTATCCCGGTGGCGGCCTTGGGATTTTTGAACCCGATTATCGCGGCTGCGGCAATGGCCTTGAGTTCGTTGTCGGTGATTGTGAATTCGGCGCTGCTAAAGCGCTTGAAATTCTCTGCGGGCTGAATTTTGGAGGATGCAGAAGCATATGTACTGGTTTCTTATAACGAAGCCGTCCAGTTAGGAGTCCGCATGAACAAATGGGTTTGGCTGTGTCCGTCATTCGCTATAGGCCTCGTGGCAGCGGTCTTCACCCTGTGGGGCTTGACCTGGTGGAGCGCCCTGTTGGCCGCACTCCTTCTGGTCTGTCCCGCCCTCCTATTATGGGGGCTTGCCGTGACGCGACGCTACCCGGAGGCGGCAAATGAGCCCACTCCCGAGACGCGGGGCATGGTCATGAACTGGCAGGCCCCCTTTTACGATTGGGGATGCCGCGCCGTCGGCCTCGGGCGAAATTTCCGGGACGCAACGCTGCGCCACGCAGCCCTGAGTTCTGGCGAACAGGTGCTGGATGTGGGCTGCGGCACCGGCGTTCTCACCCGCCTGGCGGCGGAGGCGGCCAGCCTTTCAGGACACGCAGTGGGGATTGATCCGGCACCCAGGATGATCGGCGTGGCGCGAGAAAACGCCGCACGGACAGGCAGCCAGGCCAAATTCAAACTCGCCGCCATCGAGCGCCTGCCGTTTGACGACAGCAGCTTCGACGTGGTGCTGTCGAGCATGATGTTGCATCACCTGCCGCCGGATTTGAAGCATGATGGTCTCGCCGAGGTGTACCGCGTGCTTAAGCCTGGCGGCCGGCTGGTCGCAGTCGACATCGATCGCCCCGCCAATCCCTTATGGTGGCTGCTGGTTTGGCCGCTGCTGCTCATGCCGGCTACCGCCGCCAATATGCGCGGGGAAATTCCCGATCATTTGCGCGCCGCCGGATTTGATCCGGTTCAAGTCAAGGGCCGCTGGGTGCAATGGCTGACTTTCTGGGTGGCGAGCAAAGGAGATAAATCATGAAAACGACCTGTTTGAGAAACCTGCTGTTTAGCCTGTTGGCCGGCATTCTGAGTGTGCTGCCTGCGCTGTCATATGCCGCCGTGCACGACCGCATGGATGCAGGAGGTAGAGCAACGCAAGGAGCAGTTGCCGAGGACGCACAAGTGCCGCGAGAGCCAGAGATGGCGGGAGCGGCCGCCGCGCCAACCAGTGCAACCGCGCCGGTGAAGATGAGCGGCGGGTCGTACACGAACGTCACGCCCGCGCGGCTCAAGCAAATGCTCGCGGCAAAGGATTTCCTGTTCGTCAACGTCCACATTCCATACGAAGGCGAAATCGCGCCGACGGACGCGTTCATTCCGTACGACGAGGTGGAGAGAAACCGGTCCAAGTTTCCGCTGGACAAGGGCGCGAAAATCTTTTTGTATTGCCGCACCGGCAGAATGAGCGCGATCGCCGCCGAAAAGTTGGTGCAACTCGGTTATACCAACGTGTGGAATCTCCAGGGCGGAATGGTCGCGTGGGAGGAAGCCGGGTTACCAGTTGCCATTCAGAAACCGCGCTGAGCAGAACGCAACTCCGCTACGCTCCGTCGCTGACAATGCGGTGACGCAGGTGAAGCGCTCCGGCGTTTTTTTTCACGCGTCGGCGCATCATCGAAAAAAGGATCGAACGGCGGCCGCGAGGGAGAATCGATGAGTACCACGGTCAAGGTGCGCATCGCGCTCCCCTACGCGCCAACTTGGCCTGCGTCTTGTGCCACCCGTAACCACCGTAAAGGTGGTTACGGTGGTCAGGGTAGATGAGCCAGCCAAAGCACCACACCCAGCGCCAGCGGGTACAACCATTGTACGGCAGCAGGGCGTCCATTCGCAGGGATTTCGACAGCATGGCAGATCTCATCATCAGCGCGCGCTAATACCTGCCGGTAGAGCACCGCTGCGGCATCGCCTATCCGGTCGACAGTCCGGCTCTGTGGCGTGGCAATAACGGCTTGGGCTGACAACGCCTGCACCTTGGGCACCGTCTCCAGCACCAGGGCCATGCGCACCGCCAATCTGTCATGGGAAACGCCCAGCAGCCGCAATGGCCTGGCCAACCAGTGAATGGCACTCAACAATTGCTCGCGGGATGTGGTTTGCAACAGGAGATTAACCGCCAGCACTAATGTAATCAGAGAAAGGATACGTATCGTCCCCTCCTCCATTCCTTCGAGGGTGGGTAGCCAAGCGGATAATGCAGGCGGCAATGAGAACAGCGGTTCACCGGGGGTAAACCAGAAGTAAATAATCACCAGGGAAAGAAACAGCCAGCGCATGCGCCGCAGCATCAACATTGCTGGTCTAAGATGCATGCCACCGGCTATGCCATGGAGAATCACGAGTGCCGCAGCGGCCATCATCAGGGGATTCAAATCACCGATGGAAAGAAAGCCCGCCAGGACAAAAAAACTCACAACGCGGATGACCGGATGGATCGCCCTCATTGCCGATCAAGCAATCTGCCGCATCAATTCCTGGGCTTCCTGCTTTTGCGCGTCACTCCCCTCATCCAGCACTTCATCCAGCAGCACTTTTGCGCCTTCCTGATCTTCCATGTCGATATATGCCTTGGCCAGATCCAACTTGGTGCCTACCATGTCGATCCCGGCAAACAGATCATCATCCGCTTCTTGCACCGGCACATCCTCGAGGGCGGTGCCGTCAAAAGCAGATAACGCGGCATCCAGATCCCAGTCGTCGTTGGAAAGCTCTTTGGAAACTACCGCATCCGCTACCTCGCCGGTTTCCTGAGCCAGAAGACCAAAGTCATGGCCGGCAGAATTGCTGCCTTCAAGATCAAAGGCCAACTCCGATACATCTTCCAGGGTAGGCACCGGCTCTTCAAGAGTAGCGAGCTGTATACTTTCAAACTCAGCATCAAGGTTTTCATCCAGCGCCATGCTTGAAAAGGCATTACTCGCTCCGCTCATATCCTGCTCATCAAGCGGGTATACACCCGGAGCATTTTCCGCCACATCTTGAGCATCGGCAACTTCAGGATTGATATTGACCTCTTGACTCAGATTGTTTATCGCACCGCTCAGGCCAAGATCAAAGTCCAGGGAATTATCCAGCAGCGCGCCACTCCCGCTTTCCTCCCCCGCACCAGAAGACAAGTGTTCTTCCATCTGAGCGGCCAGTTGCACCGGCGACACCTCGGCGCTGCCCTGCTCACTGAATCCAAAATCGAAATCGATGGAATTATCGGCAATAGCGGGTTGCACCGCCGCCTCCTGCACAACAGGCATGTCCAGCTCAGAAAAATCCATAGCGCTGGCAGTAGAGCCATCATGCGACTCTTCGGCTTGATTGCCGGGCAACGTAAAATCGTCTACATCCTGAGAGGCAAGGGTATTTTGATCAGAATGGAGCCCATCCGCAGCAGCAATGGCAGCCGCGCCGGCGCCCACGGCCCCGGCAAGCGCTGCCCCGTACGGCATCTCCTCGGGGGATGGCGTACCAAACAAAGGATGGCCTGGGCAAATCTGTTTACCCATTTCCACCACTTTGTGCCACAGGGGATGGCCCTCGCCACCCAGAGTGGCATACAGCGTCTCGGCCTGCGTTTCAAAGGCATCGGCATTTTTGGTCGCGTGATAAATCTCCAGCAGCTTCAGCGTAAGCTCTTGCCTGCCGGGGTCTTGACGCATGGCCTCTTTGATTAACAATTCAGCCTGGTCATACCGCCTGTACGCCAGATACACATCGGCTTCGGCAAGAGGGTCGATCATGTCTTCATCGGCATGGGTGACATTTGCATCGCCCCGGCCGATACCCGCTTCCGGTGCCGTTTTATCACCCTCTTCAGCGCTCTCAAGAGCGGCCACTGGAGCAGCCGACTTTTTCGCTTTAGAGGTGAGCGCATCACGGCCTTGCGGTGCAAAAGCCCCTTCCGGGGCATCCATCGCGGCTTGCCGGCGCCGGCGCACAAGGGTCCACAACAATGCTGATACGAGCAAAAACCCACCCAGGATCATGCCCAGTTGCTGGGGGTTACTGATAATTTCGCTTATTGCATCCGTTGCAACCGGTTGCTCTGGTTCTGGAGCTTTGACAGGTTGCGGTTTGACGGCGGGCTTGCTGCTTGCCGCCGACCCCGGCGCCGGTACTACAGGTTTCGCAGACGCCGCCCCAGTGGCGGCGGCTGCGCCTGGCTTGTTTTGCAAGGCCGCAAGATCGCCGTTCTTGAGATTCATCAGGCGCTGCATTGAGGAGATTTGCTGCTCCAGCATCGTCAGGCGGGTGCGCAGCTCTTCATTCTCCTGGCGGGTGGCATCCGCCGACTCCAGTGCCACAGCCAATTCCTTGCGCAATGATGTCGGGTCGTTAGCGTCCGGCGCGCCAGCTTTTACGCCACCACCTGCCGTTGCGGCCGCTTTGCCGCTATCAGGTGTAACCAGCTTCAATTGTGCGCCAGCGCTGTCCTTTTTCGTCACGGGCACAACACTCTCCGCACCCTGCGCCGGTGTCGCGCGCGCTGTAACGGCCTCACCCTTTTGCCCGCCTAACCACTGCTGATATTGCATGGCGACTTCATGCGCGGCTTCCTGCTGGGGAACGGCGCGGATTGCGTCCGTGGGAGGCAGGCGCAGGATATAACCCGCCATCAAATTATTCACATTGCCGGTGGAAAACGCATGCGGATTGCCCTTCGCCAATGCCAGCATCACCTGCGAAATACTGACAGATTTATCCGGGCGCATCTCCTTTGCGATTTTCCATAACGTATCTGTTCTTGTTGTAGGTCCATAACTCGACCCGGCAGCGGAGGATCTTTCACGCGCGGCTACTTTCCTGGTGCCGTTGCCAGCCATAGGACTGTCAGAGGGAGATGGCACAGAGGGCTCGTCCTGGGATTGCGGCTGTGCTGCCGGAGAGGCTTCAATACGTGGAGCAACGGGGGAGGAAGGCGCGGAAACAGGTGCCTCTATCGGAGCAGGCTTGCCACCATTCGATACCGGGAAATCGAGCAGTACGGTATATTCGCGCACAAAGCGCCCGCTCGACCAGTTAACTTCAACGAGAAAATCGAGAAAAGGTTCGCGGATCGGCTGGCTGGACGTCACCTTGATGACATGTGAGCCGTCCGATTTCTGGACAACATTGAATTTGAGCTGGGTCAACAACCCCAGCCGCTCCACCCCCGCGCCAGCAAAGGCCGCCTCGGGAGCAAGCGCCACGGTCAGACCCTGCAGCTCGGCGGGTGTCGCAGATAGCAGCCGAATCTCGGCATTCAGTGGCTGATTAAGCGCCGAATGCAGTTCAATATCCCCTACCCCCAGCGCATAAGCATCTGAGGCTTGCAACAACACCAGCGGAACCAACATCAGAGCCAGCTTGCGCATCTATTTCTCCAGTCTTGCTACGTCCTTACTGCCAGGCATCGCGGTTTAAAAACGCAGGGGCGGCCAACGTATTATCCTGCGGCAGGCAGGCTATCAACCCAAATAGTCTTTTATCAAAATCTCAGCTATCTGAACACTATTCAAGGCCGCACCCTTGCGTACGTTATCGGCCACTACCCACAAATCTAAACCCCTGGGGTGTGAGATGTCTTCACGGATGCGCCCGACATAGACAGGGTCCGTGCCCACGGCCTCGGTGACGGCGGTTGGATAACCGCCCGGTTTACGCTCGTCCAGCACCACTACACCAGGCGCCCTTTCCAGCAGCGCGCGCGCCTGCTCCGCAGTGATTTTTTCGCGGGTCTCGATATGCACCGCCTCGGAGTGACCATAAAATACCGGCACCCGCGCGGCAGTGGGATTGACCTGAATGGCGTCATCCTCGAATATCTTGCGCGTTTCCCACACCATCTTCATCTCTTCCTTGGTGTAGCCGTTGTCCATAAAGACATCAATATGCGGCAACACATTAAACGCGATCTGCTTGGGATAGACGCGAGGCTCTATCGACTGGACGTTAAGCAACGCGGCTGTCTGCCCCGCCAGCTCTTCGATAGCCTCCTTGCCGGTGCCCGACACCGATTGATAGGTACAGACATTGATGCGTTCTATTCCTACCGCGTCGTAGATAGGCTTCAGCGCCACCAGCATCTGGATGGTAGAACAATTGGGATTGGCGATGATATTGCGCACGTTGTATTGCGCAATGGCGTGGGGGTTAACCTCGGGCACGACCAGGGGAATATCCGCCTCGTAACGAAAATGCGCGGTGTTGTCGATAACCACGCACCCCGCTGCCGCAGCCTTGGGTGCGTATATCGCGGAAACATCGCCACCCGCCGAGAACAGGCCGATCTGCACCTTGGAAAAATCGAATTCCGCGAGATCCTGCACCCTCAGGTATTCACCCCTGAACTGCACCCGGCTACCCGCAGAGCGACTGCTCGCCAGAGGATAAAGCGTGCCCACAGGAAAGTTGCGCTCTTCAAGGATGGATATTATAGTCTCACCCACCGCGCCGGTGGCACCCACTACCGCTACATCGTACTTTTTGCTCATTGTCATACCTTAAAATTAAACATTCGGTTTCCAGCCCCTAATGCAGGATGCGTTTATGCGCCGGACCCCGGTGCGCACATTGTGCCCCATTGTCCCCTTACGGGGATTCATGGGTACAGCGCACCCTACCTTAGCGCATTCACCACCGCGTCGCCCATTTCGGCCGTGCCTGTCTTATGCATGCCCGGCGTGTAAATGTCCGCAGTGCGCAGCCCTTGATCCAGTACTTTGTTGACTGCCGATTCAACGCGCTCAGCCAATTCCAGCTGGTTCAGTGAGTAGCGCAGCATCATCGCCACCGACAGGATGGTTGCCACTGGATTGGCGATGCCTTTACCTGCGATATCCGGCGCCGAACCATGTATCGGCTCATACATGCCCTTGCCGAAGGCATCCAGCGACGCCGAAGGCAACATGCCAATCGAGCCTGTCAGCATTGCCGCGCAATCGGACAGGATATCACCAAACATATTGCCGGTAACCATTACATCAAACTGCTTGGGCGCGCGCACCAACTGCATGGCGGCGTTGTCCACATACATATGGCTCAGTGTCACTTCCGGGTAGTCCCTGGCGACACGGGTCATCACCTCGCGCCATAGCTCTGTGCATTCCAGAACATTGGCCTTGTCCACTGAACACACCCGCTTGTCGCGGCGCATGGCGATGTCAAACGCGGAGCGGCCAATGCGCTCAATCTCCGATTCGCAGTACACCATGGTATTAAATCCTTCGCGCTCGCCATTTTCCAGAACGCGAATGCCGCGCGGCTTGCCAAAATAGATATCGCCGGTCAGCTCACGAACGATCATGATATCCAGACCAGATACAACTTCGGGCTTAAGCGTCGAGGCATTCGCCAACTGGGGGTACAAGATCGCTGGACGCAGATTGGAAAACAGCCCCAATTCCGAACGCAATCCCAACAGACCCTTTTCGGGACGCAGCGCAATATCGAGCGACTCCCACTTGTAACCGCCCACTGCCCCCAACAACACCGCGTCCGCCGCTTTGGCCAGGGCCAAGGTTTGCTCCGGCAGTGGATGGCCAGCGGCGTCATAGGCCGCGCCGCCCACCAGCGCCTGCTCCATCTCGATATTCAACCCAAAGTCCCGGCGCAATGCTTCCAGCACTTTCACCGCCTCCGCGACGATCTCAGTACCAATACCATCACCGGGTAATACCGCAATTTTTTTAGTCATCAACTTTAATCCTGCCTGCCAAACAACCAGGGCGCCTCAGCGCCGCGCTTCTTTTCATACGTCTTGATGTCGTCCACATATTGCAATGTAAGACCAATATCATCCAGCCCATTGAGCAGGCAATGCTTGCGGAATGCGTCAACCTCGAACGTCAACAACTCGCCGCCAGGTGTCGCCACCGCTTGCTGCTCCAGGTCCACCGTCAGCATATACCCTGGCTGCGCTTCAACTTCCTTGAACAGCCCGTCTACGCTGCCGACATCAAGCACCAGCGGCAACAAGCCATTTTTGAAACAGTTATTATAAAAAATATCCGCGAAACTGGGCGCGATAATCACACGGAAACCATAGTCCTGCAACGCCCAAGGGGCGTGTTCGCGTGATGAACCGCAGCCGAAATTGGCGCGTGCCAGCAAGATCCTCGCGCCTTGATAGCGCGGCTGGTTGAGCACGAAGTCGGGGTTCAATGGGCGCGCGCTGCTATCCTGATCCGGCTCGCCGTGATCCAGGTAACGCCACTCGTCAAACAGGTTCGGCCCAAAACCGGTACGCTTGATGGATTTCAGAAATTGCTTGGGTATGATCGCATCCGTGTCCACATTGGGACGGTCCAGGGGCGCCACAACACCTGTCAATCGAATAAATTTTTCCATATAGACCCTTTACGAAAATCAAGCTAGTACATGAAATTATAAATTACGAAACATGATCCGAATCCCGTGTAGGTCTGGCTAAAGCCAGACATGTCGGCCTGAAGGCCGACCTACAATCGTGCGGCATTACGCTGCACAATTTATGTGTTCATGTACTAGTTTCTGTGAACCAACGCCCTCTGCGTTAAAGATTACGCAATGCTCAGCGTTTTCTCAGCCACCTTTTCCCAGGCGAATTCGGCGAACACTCTCTTGCAGCCATGGGCACCAAACTGACTGGCCAATTCCGGAGAACCAAGCAAGCCAACCAACCCCTTAACAACATCCTCGGCTGATGTCCCATCAACGCGCAAACCGGTAACACCATCAAGCACCGCCGAGCCTGTCCCGCCCGCCTGTCCCGCCAAAACAGGCTTGCCACACGCCGAGGCCTCCAAAAATACCATGCCAAACCCTTCATTATCACCGTTTATTTCACGATTGGGCATGGCGAATACATCAGCCGCATTATACCAGCGAGGAAGATCATCCGGGATAACATGCCCCAATAAATGTACCCGGTCTGACACACCGGCATCGCGCGCCAAAGAAGCCAGATAATCATGGTCTTCGCCGACACCAATAATTGCGTAATGAACATCGATGCCCTGCTCCAACAGGATCGGCAGCGCCTTGACGACCTGGTCAAATCCCTTGCGGCGGCTCAGGCGCCCCACTGACAAAATCAGCTTTTGATTTTCCGCCAGCCCGATGGATACACGCAAATCCGCAACTTCCAAGCCGGGATGGAAGCGATCAATATCCACGCCAGGAGAAATAAGCGAGATCTTATTCGCCCGAACACCAAGCTTGAGTAGCTCGTCACGGGTGAAATCACTGTTGGCAATGACTCGATCCGCGTGCTTATAGGTAAACACCATTGCCTGAAATTTCCCCGACTGACGCCAGGTCGTGATCTCCTCACCGTGAGCATAAACCACGATTGGACGGCGAACCAGCCGCGCCACCACCCAACCCACCAAACCTTCCGGCAGTACCCGCCCGGCATGAATGGCATCGAACTTGTTCTGTAGCGCAAGCCGCAGCGACCTACCCAATAGCTTGCCATACATCGCCAGGGATTCCGGCTTCAGCCACCAATGGCGGCGCAATGAGATACGATGAATGCTATTCGGATGGTGCGCGTCATACGCTTCGGCACCGGTCACATCCGCCGTTACAATATGAATCTCCTTGCCGCCAATACGTTTGTAAACCTCGTCAAACCACACCGCCGTTCCTCCTTTCGTAGGCAGGAACAACTCTGTAATTACCAGATACCGATGCGGTTTATCCATGGTTTTTTCCCTTGCCGGCACCGCGCATTATCGAGAGTAGATCACGCAGGGTTGTAAAACCGGGGCTGGCAATGAGAGAGGGCAGAACAGCGCGGATCGCTTCGCCCTGCCTGCCCTGCCGAAGCAGCACATAGGCCAGATTCAGCCGGGCGCGCCGCAATCGGCCCCGCCAGCCGCGTTTTATCAGCGCGGGGGCGCTGACCAAAGCGTCTTTCAGGGGAAGCAGCGCCTCCACGGTAAGCTGCTGGGCACGCAACGGATCCGAGCGCGTCACGCTATTGCCATGGATAAAATAGACGGCCATCGGCTCACAAACCACGCCGATATTCTTGCTTTGAGCACAGAGGCGGATCAGAAAATTGACGTCCTCGCATACGCGGCGGCCCACCGGGTAACCACCCAATTCCAGAAAGGTTTTGCGTGGCACGCTCAAGGTGTGTGTGTCCCCAAAATGATTTTCAATATACAGGCTGATTTCACCCTCCTCCATGAGTATTTCGCGTCGCCCGGCGGCCCTTTTCAAAACCATTGAGCCTGCCTCGGTTTTTTCCATGGACCGGCTGATCAGACTACCGTCGGAGCGAACATAATCGTAATCACCCGTCAGAAAATCCAGCGCAGTATCGCGCGCTATCCATTCAGCATGCAGCCGCAACCGGTCAGGATAATACCAATCATCCGCGTCGAGAAATGCCAGCCACTCGCCTGTCGCAAGCTGTGCCCCAGCATTACGCGCGGCGGAGACCCCGGCGTTCGACTGATACACATAACGCACACGCCCGCCAAATTGCGCCACCTCCACGGCTGTTGTGTCGGTGGAGCCGTCATCCACCACAATCAATTCAAGCGCGGGATAGGTTTGCGACAACACCGATTCAACGGCGCGGCGAATAGTGTTTGCGCCGTTATAAACGGCGATAATGACGGAGAAAGCAGGCTTACCCATTGCCCTTCACGCCCCCGCAAAAAAGACGCGCCGTGAAAAATAATAGCGCCCCAGGGACTATGGCGCCCGTCAGCCACGCCAACTTCCACAAACGGGGCACTTCGCGCGACCGCAGCAGCCACACGGCTATCCGGCGCATCACATTAACTTCCACCAGGCTTGTGTCAGCAATGCTCATGCGGTGCGCAAGCTGTTCAGTGGATGTAAAGATCACGTCCGGAAAACGCTGCAATGCCCCGGCGATTAACCCATCAAGCTCGTTGAGCGCCGCATCCGCCACATCCGGATCGTCAACAAAGTTAAAGCGGTGCGTCTCCAGCAGGGTTGGCCGACCCATGCGGGATTTTATTTGCATCGCTGCCAATCCTTTTTCGGCCATGTGGCCGAGTGCCGGCTCAAAATAATCATCGCGCACCACATACATCACACCTCCGGCGCCAGCCTGACCGTTCAGAATAGGGCCACCATTAGCGATCAAAGCTCCGGCGTGATCACGCGCCTCATAGCGTTGACCAGGCGTGACTATGACGCGCACGCCCGCATCGGCCCACGCCTTTTCAACCACCGGATTCCAAGCGAAAGTCGGCGGCACCACAACACGCGGCGGGCAACCAAAAATCGCAATGAATGCTTCAACTTCCTCGGCCACGGTGGCATTGACCTGGCTTTCCGGAATTGGTCTGGAAGGTAGGCCGGAGGCATTCATCCAGCGGCTTTGCAGATGCGATGGCAGGCTTTCCGTTCTTGCCTCGTCGCCAGTCAGCCAGCGCCTGATATCTGGATCGAGGCTCGCAGCCGCCATCAACGCAGGTGGCCAGAAATGTTCCGTGCCATGTAGCTGAAGCGCGAACACACCCGATGCAACGCCACGCTGAATAACATCGCGCATCGCCGGATACTGAGGGTGGGAAAGCAGAACCCGGTGATAGCGCTGACAGCCTTCCTGCCGCATAAGCTCCGCATCAGGCACAGCCAACACCATCCCCAGCGTCATCACGGGAGGGTGTCCATCGCTATCCTTGTAACGCGACAACACCTTGGCGACGCGATGCAATTGCTGCGCATCCGCCTTGGGTCCAGGCCCCCAATCATCACTTTCGATAACCAGCACAGGACGACGTAACACCGGCTCGCGCCATAAGGACAGCAGATCACGACGGTAGTGCCAAATCAACACTGCGCCTGCCGTGAGCCATAGAAAAAACAATATTACGACCAAAAGTTGCATTATTTTGGATAGACTTTAAAAGTCATACCCCATCGCGCGTGCCACATCGGTAACCGAGGGCATGATACGCTCGATGCGCTCATGATTGCGTCCATCCCGCCATTTGTCGAGGCGGATTTCGGAAAAGGCGTTGTAAGGGGTATCAAGCACCTCCGCACAATGTCTTTCCAGCTCAGGAGTGAAGGTAAGGCCGCATGATGCAAAAGATCTTCGAAACCCCGCGACCGGATCCTTGACCAGATCCTCGTAAAATATTTCATTCCACTGCGCGGGAGGGACGAGATTACGCCCCTCGATGATCGCCTGGTTGATCGCCCTGTATTGAAAGGCACAGACTTCTTCAACAGGGGCACGCAGATAATTTCGCCATCCTTCCGCAAGAAAAAAACACCAGCGCGCATAGCGGCCATTATCAACAGCGACGGTCTCAGGCAAATCGTTTGACCAGGTAGCGAATTCGTCCGCCTTACCCCACCCCTCGATCAGCGAGTTGATGTTGTCGCCGGGGCTACGCTTGACATAAACAAAATGCGCATCGGGGAAAAGCGCGTAAAGATAGGGCACGCACAAACCGTTCTGATTGTTTTTGTCTACAAAACGGTGTTTTCCGGTGTTGCTATAGAAATAGCGTGAAACGGCGTCACGGTCTTGTGGGCTGGCGTCCTGGGCATCCAACGCATGGGTATCCCAGTTTTTTTCCGGCAAAGGATGCAAATCAACCCAGAAATCATGGGTTTCACGCTGCAAGGAGCCAATTTCCAGGGATTCGGAGAACGTTTTGTACACCAGGGTAGTGCCGGCACGGCTGCATCCCAAAATAAAAATGGGGCGCTGTGCCGCAGGGCGCCTCACCCCCCAGGCCACGCCTCGCGCAGCACTCAATGTCCTGCGACCATGATAAGCTAGTGTTTTCTCAACCTTCCGCCAAAATTCACTCACAACCGACCTTGCGCCTTGGTAAAGTGTATAAATTCACCATTATACGCTAACATTTGGCACATTTTTGGTTGGCCGTGGCATTGCGTCAAAAAGAGAGTTTGAAATGAGCGGGATTTGCGGCTGGATGAACAGCGCCTTCGCATCGCATGAGGCGGATGCACTATTGGCAGACATGCTCCATAACCTTGGCGGCAACCAGGATGCTACCCTCGCGCCTCGCGCGCGGGACACAAACAGCGGGCTGGCGACATGCTCCCGATTTGCGCTCGCCAGCCTGCACCAAGAGTACGGCATCAAGGTCGCAGTGGAGGGCCGGATTCATTGGCGATCCGACACCTTGGAAGCCCTTTCCCGCAAGCAAGGTTCCGCTGCCGCCACCGCGCTGGCCTATCAGCGTAGCGATCTGGATTTTCTCCAGGAAATCCACGGGCCGTTCGCACTCGCCATCATCGACGCCAGCCAAAATCAGGCACTACTGGCAATAGACCGGCTGGGCATCCAGCCGCTGTGCTACGCCCACATTGATAGCCAGCTCGTGTTCGGCTCTACGACGGACAGCGTTATCGCGCATCCCGCCATCAACCGCATGCTCGACCCGCAAGCGATTTTCAACTATCTGTACTGCCACATGGTGCCGAGTCCGGGCAGTATTTATCAGGGCGTACAAAAGCTGCTGCCGGGACAGTACGCCCTTTTCCGCAATGGACAGATTGAAAAAGAGTTCTACTGGCGACTCCATTACCAGGATGGAGATCACGAATCACAGGCGGCACTGACATCGCGGTTCCGCCAGATCTTGAGCGAATCCGTCCAGCGCGCTGTTACCCGCAATGAAGTAGGGGCGTTTCTCAGCGGCGGCACTGACAGCTCGACCGTCTCAGGCACGCTCGGAGAGGTGCTTGGCAAACCTGCGGACACCTATTCCATAGGATTTCAGGCCGAGGGCTTTGATGAAATCGAATATGCGCGTATCACCGCCCGTCACTTTGGCGCCCGCACCCATGAATATTATGTAACTCCGCAGGACGTGGTGGACGCCATCCCACTCATCGCCAAAGCCTATGATGAACCCTTTGGCAACGCCTCCGCCGTCCCCACTTATTATTGCGCGAAGATGGCGCGCGAAGACGGCATTCAACTCATGCTGGCGGGCGACGGCGGAGACGAGATCTTCGGCGGTAACGCGCGCTATGCCAAGCAGAAGGTGTTTGAGTTTTATTCGCTGCCACCCAAGGCGCTGCGGCAAAGGTTGATTGAGCCATTGGCGTTCGCCATGCCGGGAATAGGCCCCATCCAGAAACTGCAAAGTTACATCCGACAGGCCCAAGTGCCGCTACCCGACCGGCTGGAAGCCTACAACTTCCTGCACCGCACCCCGCTTGCAGAGATCTTCATGGAGGACTTTCTCGGCCTGATCAATCAAGAAGCACCGGTGGAACTGATGCGCGAGGTCTACCAGCGCACGCGCTCAAACTCGCCGGTCAACCGCATGATGCATCTTGACCTCAAGCAGACACTCGCCGACAACGACCTGCGCAAGGTGAATCGCATGTGCGAGCTGGCGGGCGTGGAGGTGCATTATCCGTTGCTGGATGAGGCCATGGTGGAGTTTTCCGCCCAGGTGCCTGCAGCCCTGCAAGTAAAGGGCTTCAAGTTACGCTATTTCTTTAAAGAAGCGCTACGCGACTTTCTGCCGCCGGAGACCATCACCAAGACCAAGCAAGGCTTTGGCCTGCCTTTCGGAGTATGGATGAATCAACATGCGCCGTTGCGGGAACTCGCTTACGACAGCCTGCGATCATTCCGGCAACGCAACTATCTTAAACCCAGCTATCTCGACCAGTTGATTGAGCAGCACCGTTCCGGCCATGCCTCCTATTATGGCGTGATGATCTGGGTGGTGATGATGCTGGAACAGTGGCTGCAGACGCGGAAACTGTAATAACCACCCAATACTGTTCACTTAACCGTTCGTGGTGAGCTTGTCGAACCACCAGCCACTCATCCAGAGTTCTTCGACAAGCTCAGGGCGAGCGCTACTGGCTGCGGAATACCACCACTGCACCGGCGCTACGCTCGCCCTCGCGTAGCGGATAAGAGGAGTATTCCACCGTAAATGTGCTGCCGTCCTGGTGCCGCAGGGTTTCGACCAGCCCACGCTGGGGAGCATCGCTGCGAAACGCAGCGCAAATGCGGCACTCTTCGACCGGTTGGGGCGTACCGTTGGCGCGGCTGTGGTGGCTGAGTTCGTGCATCACTTGGCCGAGCAGCTCTTCGCGGACCAAGCCCAGCATCCGCAAGGCTGCATCGTTGACGAAAGTGCAACGGCCTTCGGCATCGAGACCATAGATCCCCTCGCCCACCGATTCGAGCAGCAGGAGGAATCGCTGCTCGCTCTCGCGCAGCTCCCGCTCCGCATGTCGGCGCTCCTCGATCTCCTTCATCAGGTTGGCATTGGCGGCCCGCAGCAGCCCCGTCTGTTTTTCCAGCTGGAGAGTGCGTTTTCCCACCAGCTCTTCGAGCCGATGGCGATGATTCTCGAGCTCCTCCTCGCGGCGTTTGTCCTCGGTGATATCCACCAGGATACCCTGCAGGAACAGCGGCGCGCCCGGCGCATCCTGCACCACCGTCGCCTCATCCAGGAACCAGCGCGTCTCGCCGTTACGGGTCAGCAGCCGATATTCGCAACGCAGCGGTTGCCGCTCGCCGCAACTGGCAACGAGCGCGTCGCTTAGCCGGGCGCGGTCCTCGGGGTGGACATGCTTGAGCGCTCCATCGGCCAGCCACTCTTCTGCGGAATAGCCGAGGGCGTGGACCCGTGGGCTGACATAGAGCATGTGGCCGGGCACATCCAGCGCCGCGATGTAGGCGATCGCCGGGATCTGTTCGACCAGGGTGCGATACCTGGCTTCGGCCACGCGCTTTTCGGTGCGCAGGCGCTGTTCGTCCAAGGCGCGCTCGACCACCGCCGGCAGCAGATTGAGGTACTCGCGCCCGCTGTCCTTCACCAGATAATCACGCGCCCCGCGCTTCATGGCCGCGACCGCCACGCCGACATCATCGGCGCCGGTGAGCATCAGCACCGGCGCCACAGTTTCCCTGTCTTGAGAGGTGAGCTCGGCGAGGAACTCCAGCCCATCCTGGTCCGGCAGGCGGTAATCGAGCAGCACCAGATCCGGATGTTGCTCGTGCAACAGTTGCATCCCCTGCTGCCCGGTCTCCGCTTCGATGATGAGGAAATCGTAAGCGGGGTGTTGCGCCAGCGCGCGCCGGCACGCCAGGCGGTCGACCGCATCGTCCTCGACCAGCAACAGACGCACCGGGGTTTTGATCATGTTATTGCTCATTCGGGCTGCTCGCTCACGGTCCAGTAGGCGTCGATGGTGCGCATGATCTCGACGAATTGTTTGTAGTCCACTGGCTTGCGCACATAGCCGGCCACGCCGAGGTCAAAGCTCTCGACCTTGTCGCGCTGCTCATCCGAGGTGGTGAGCACCACCACCGGGATACGCTTGAGTGCGGCATCGCCCTTGGTCACACCCAGGAATTCGATACCGCCCATGACCGGCATGTTGAGATCGAGCAGGATCAGGCAGGGACGCGATTTACCGCCATCGTGCAGGTAGGCGAGCGCCTCCTCGCCGTTTTCGACATGCTCGACTGGATTGGTCACATGCAACTCCTTCAGCGCGCGCCGCACGGTCATGGCGTCGATCTGGTCGTCCTCGATCAGCAGGATCGGCTTGGCATGGCTCCTCATTGTTCCATCTCTCTTTTGGTTGACACGCCTGCCTTGGGCAGCGTGAAGTAAAAGGTGCTGCCTTGGCCGGGCGTCGACTCGACCCAGACCTGGCCGCCGTAGAGTTCGACGATCTTCTTCACCAGCGCCAGTCCCACGCCAGTGCTCTCCTTGCGGTCGCGCGGCGTGAGGGTCTGGAACAGCTGAAAGATGCGTTCATGGTGGCGCGGCTTGATGCCCGGGCCGTTGTCGGCGACGCTGAAGGTCCAGCGGCTGCCGGCGTCGGCGCAGGCGATGCGGACCTCGCCTTGCGGTTTGTCCAGATGCTTGATGGCGTTGCCGATCAGGTTCTGAAACAGCTGCTGCAGGCGCGTGCGCTCGGCCACCACCGTGGGCAACGGCCCGTCGACGACGACCGTGATGCCGGGCGGCGGCGCGAGCATCTGGATCACCCCCGCCACCAGCGCACTCAGCTCCACCGCCACGCGGCTCTCCCTGACACGCCCGACGCGCGAGTATTCGAGTACGCCGTCAATCAGTGCATCCATGCGGCTTACGCGGTTCTTCATCAGCCCCAGGTACTCCCGTCCCTGCTCATCGAGCTTGTCGGCGTAGTCAGTCACCAGCCAGTCGGCCAGCGAGCCGATGCCGCGCAGCGGCGCCTTCAGATCGTGCGACACCACGTAGGCGAAGCTCTTCAGCTCTTCGTTGGCGGCCTCGATCTCCTGCAGCAGCTGCGCCTGGCGCGCCTCGGCCTGTTTGCGGGCGCTGATGTCACGCACCATGCCGGTGAACAACCGCCGCTCGCCCAGGGTAAACTCGCTCACCGCCAGCTCCGCTGGAAACACCGTCCCATCGCGCCGCCGCGCCGTGACCTCGCGGCCGATGCCGATGATGCGCCTCTCGCCGGTCTGCAGGTAGTGCTGAAGATAGCCGTCGTGCGCCTCGCGATCGGGCGCGGGCATGAGTAGCGCCACATTGCGCCCGATGATCTCGGCGGCGCGGTAGCCGAACAGCCGCTCGGCCGCTGGGTTGAAGGCATCGATGATGCCGCAGGCATCGATGGTAATGATGGCCTCCACCGCCGTGTCGACGATGGCGCGCAGGCGCGCCTCGCTCTCACGCAGAAGATGGTCCTCGCGCGCAAGCTCCTCTTCGGCCCGCTTGCGCCGCGTGATGTCATGCACGGTAGCAAGCACCGGCTGCCCGGCGCCCGTACCGAGTGGACTCAAGCTCACGTCCACCGGAAACTCACTGCCATCCTTGCGTTGCGCGAGGAGTTCCAGACCAGCGCCCAGCGCCCGTTCGCGCGCGAACGGGCCGAAGGTCGAGCGCTGCGCCACATGGCGGGCGCGCAACCGCTCCGGGATCAGCTGCTCGATCGCCAGCACGGCAAACTCGTCGCGGCTGTAGCCGAACAGGTGTTCGGCGGCGGGATTGGCGTAGACGATGTTCCCGTCCGCATCGGCGATCAACATGGCGTCGCTGGCGCGTTCGAGCAGCCAGGTGGCGTCTTTGCCGCCAAGCGCTGCGGGCATCATGCGGGACGGGGCCTGTGGCCAGACTCAAGCCGTGCGACGGCTCGCACGAGCACTACTCCGATTTGGTTGATTTTCATGTTGTACGCACCCTCAAAGCCCCACCGGGAGTTCTTGTTTTGCATTGTCTTTCTGTGAATAGGGGGGCAAAGTATAAGCAATTCCTACTATTTTTGAAAGCTTTACTGCGGTCAATGACCACCCAAACAGGGAGTTTTAAGGGGTGAGTTTTAAGGGGTCCCTTTTCTCCGGGCGTCTTATGCCGCAAGCTTCTTGACCTGTAGTTCGCGGCGATGCTGTTCAGCTTGCCAAAGATCGTACTGGACTTATTGGTTCAACCAGCTTTCCGATGAGGCGCCAAACGCGATAGATAGACGAACAGCCATCACCGGACTAATGCCGGCGCGCCCACAGTAGAATTATGCACTTGCATGATAAATTACCTCAGCGATAGTCTTCATAATCAACGTTTATCATGTAGCCCTCGAGAAACGTAAAATTCACACGCCAATTGCCGCTTACCCTTACCGCCCACGTTCCTTTTAGATTTCCGGCAAGAGGGTGCAGCATGAGGCCGGGAAGGCTCATGTCTTCTGGGACAACCGAAACGCTTAAACGGCCCAAAATCAGCTCAAGCCTTTCAGCGTGCTGCGCCTGGATGCCTGCCTTGGTACCTTCAGGAATCAGCTTCCTTCAGACCCCAACCTCACGGTGACGCCCTTGCCCTTCTCCTTGCCTTCGGCTCTGCGAAAACCTGGCTGCCAGACTCCCACCGACATAGTTACGTGCCATGCCCGGCACACACGCAAAGCTAAGCGGCGGCGCAACCGTCCGCTTGAGCGCCTTATTCGTTGGGCTTGCTTTCATTCCTTAGCTCCGTGTGTGACTAAAATCTTAACGACATCGGCATCGGAACGTTTTTTAAAATAAGACAAAACAGAAGTGCCATTTTTGTCGTGCGCGTTTATGTCTGCGCCGGCTAAGATGAGTAGTTCTGCAATAACCAGACGATCGATGTATTTGAGGACAAACAATGGCGTTTCACTATCTCGGTTCCTTGCGTTAACGTTTGCTCCTTTTGAGAGAACGTATTTAACTCCCTTGATGCTGTTTGCCCGCACGACCCCAAATAGGACCGTTTCGTCGTAATCCAACTTCATGTTTATGTCCGCTCCATGCTCTATCAGTTGATCAGCGATTTGGAGTTGACCGTTTGCTATGGCTGTCATAAGCGGGGACCAATACTGCGCATCGGAATCATTAAGCTTCACACCGGCGTCGATGTGTTGCCTAACCACGTCAATATGTCCGCACTTGCAGGCCTCAATGAGCGTTTCCAGCGATGGATTACGAATCGCTCTTTTTTCACATTCGGCATGCGATAAAGCAGAAAACACACACAACGCGACTGATATTGCTGTAGTGATGGCGAGTTTCATCTTTGAAGCCTAACGACGCTGTAGGAAAACCCGATTCTGAACGCCCTGTTCAGCCTCGGGGGCGATTTTTTTTAAATAGGTTTTCATCACAGCATCGCTCCATTCTTGAATCTGGATCATGCGTAGGCGCACACATGTCGTCCTTTGACGCGCGAGGCGTCAGGGTATGACCACGGAATCAGTGGACCATCCCTTCATGCCGCATAACCATGATGCGCCAGTTTTTCAAAATTGTGTACCAGGCAATATAACTTCCACTGCCCGTCCACCTTGGTTCTGCCCCGCAGGGTAAACCGGTCCAGGCGTTTGTTACCGCGCAGGTTGCCAAACGTCAGCGGTGTGGCGTTCCTGCGGCTCCTGCTGCAGCATGTCTTGCCGAAGGGATTCCGACGCGCCCGCAACTTTGGCTTCCTGCACCCCAACAGCAAACGACTGATCCAGCTGCTGCAGTACCTGCACAAGCTCATCCCGACACAGGCGGAGATCACAAAGAGGCCGGCACTGCGCTGCCGTTGCTGTGGGGGCGAGATGACGATTGTGCGAACACGGATCATGCCGGCGCTCGTACCGCACCATCCGCCGGATGTGATAGCGGGGGCCCCGGTGATGTAAGCACGGCTACACCCGCCGGTGACCGAACGATCTGCATCCCTAAGCAGAGGGGTTCATCTGGTCTGGATACAGGCCCCATTGAGAAAAAACAGCGTCTTTATGCGCTTTTGTTGCTGCAATGGCAGCGATGAACATCAAGGCTTGAAGCCCTGCCACTCCTGGCAGGGCTTCAAGCCTGTGAAAGTCCAAAAGATATTTTCATGGCAACAGCCGCATCACCCCGAAGGCCGGGCTTGTCCAACAACCGGTTCAGATTGTGGTTCGCTTCGCGATCACAATCTGACCTTATTCGTTAGGCTTCTTTACTCAATTTGGTGTTCAAGCTTCGTAATCCGATTGCAAAGCCCAGCGCGAGCAGACCAGCAATCAATACGGTCTCCGCCGATGCGCCCAACCGCTCGAACCACTGGGTGTAAAAATGGATGGCGCCAAATACTGCTACCACGTTAACCAACCATCTTCGGTTTCGTTTCCATGCCCAGGCTCCTGCTGCAATCAAGGCAATCGCCCAAAGTGTCGCAAAAACCCAATCGGCGATGACTATTTCGCCCCCCTCCTTGCGATCGCCCCATAAAGAACCGATCCAGAAGCCAAAGTTAACAAGAAACACGCCCGCTCTTGAGGCGGCGATGGCTATCTCTTGGTAGCCGGTAGCGAGACGCTTCGATAGTTGATAGGTAGCGACCGAGAAAATAGTGAACAAGGCTACTGTTAACGTAGGCTCTTGGATGCCAAGAAAGTACGTGGCGTGAAAATAACCCGTCCTAGCGCCAAGGCAGGATGAAAGGGCAAGTACCGCAAGAACGGTCAACAACGAGCTGCGTGCAAAAACACCCGCACCCGCGAATGCTGCGGCAACCAACAAGAAGGAACCGACAGAACCCTCACCAACCTTGATAACACCACCTCCAAACAGGAGTGCACCCACCAGGATGCAAATGTTGGCAAGAACGCTCCATTTCTCAAAGCGTGCATATACCAACGTGAGCCCAACGGCACAGATCACCAAGCCGAGGGCAATTGCAGTAGTAGGCGTTGGAAGAAGAGCAAGAGTAGCTCCGCCGACCGCGACCACACCAAAGCCAACGAGAATGTTGAAGGCGAGATGAGCAGTACCGCGAGCAGAAAACTGACTGAATTTGTCATACTCGGCCTGGTTGATTTTTCCTTCTTCCAAGAGCTTATCCAGGTCAATCGTTACCTTCATTGTGGACTCCTCTGAGGATCGGCCTAATCGGGATAGGAAGAAGCCTCGCGGCCCCTCCCTCCCACACCACCGGACGTACGGGTCACGTATCCGGCGGTTCGATGGATTAAATTCCTACCGTGGCGCAAGGCTGGGTAGTCCCAAGTTTTCGA
>JAKFXX010000037.1 GCA_021731145.1 Gammaproteobacteria bacterium
AATGTTGATGCCAATATTTTGAACCATTATTTACACCCTCCCCATCATTGTGTGTTAGGCGGTTTGCCAGATCGAACCAACCTTGGATATATATATAGCATTGGAATGAGAAACGCAATGCTTTTTTACCTTTTGCTGTAGGCGTCCCTCTTTGCTCCGCACCAATGTAGTCGTCTGTGGCCAACTGCTTTTTACAGAATTAAACAAAATTGCATGGTTTGCAAGGAGTAATGTACAATGTTCGGCTTGGTTAGTTGTGGTTGTTTGTTTTGTGTAAATTTTCACTCCTTGCCTTCCCGCCTCATTCCAAGATTAAAGGTGGAAGGCTGCTATAAACCGTAAGGAGCATCTATGAAGCATTATGAAGTCGTATTTTTGGTTCATCCAGACCAGAGTGAGCAGGTTCCTGCCATGATCGAGCGTTATCGTTCGACTATCGAATCCAAGGCTGGAAAAATCCATCGCCTTGAGGACTGGGGCCGTCGTCAGATGGCTTACCCGATCAATAAGGTGCATAAAGCACATTATGTGCTGATGAACATCGAATGCGGCGCCGAGACGATCAGCGAACTCACCAGCGCCTTCCGTTTTAACGATGCCGTGCTGCGCAACCTGATTGTCTCATGCAGCGAGGCGATTACCACGCCATCGCTTTTGGCCAAGTCATCGGAAGAGCGCGAAGAACGTGAAGTCAAGTTCCGGCCGGATGTGGAAGAAGTCGCTGAAGAGGTCGAGGGCGATGTTGCAGTGACAGCGGAATAAGCCGCGAGTCTTGCATCACAATTGATTCGATAGACAGATCTGGAGATTATTTATGTCACGTTTTTTCCGCCGCAGAAAGTTTTGCCGTTTTACCGCTGAAAAAGTCAAAGAAATTGATTACAAAGATATCGCCGTGCTGAAGAACTACGTTACGGAGACCGGCAAGATTGTCCCGAGCCGCATTACCGGAACCCGTGCCAGATATCAGCGGCAGTTGACCACCGCCATCAAGCGCGCACGTTATTTGGCATTGCTGCCCTATTGCGACGCCCATTGATAGCGAAAGGCGTGGAGAAGTTGTTGTTAGTCTCTGCGCCTTTGTTTTTTGGGGTTGTGCTGGTAAAGATGGGGATCGTACCGCCAGTGTGGTTTGATACAAGCGCGGGCGTGATTTGATGCAAAAGTTTGCCGCATTTGTTATGCGTGGCCGTATCCAGGCGATGCTAGTGGCGGCGTTGTTTGGCATTCTCTCCCTGTTACTGCCGATCGCGCAGCCCTTGATGACCGTTGTGAGCGGCGCCGTGGTTGCCTTGGTAGCGTTGCGCCTAGGTGCGCGAGAAGGTATTTTTGTCGTTGTCGGGGCAGCCCTAGGCGTGTCGGCGCTTACCTTGATGATGTTGGGAAATCCGGCGCCGGGTTTGGTGTTTGCGGCGGTGGTTTGGCTTCCGGCGTGGCTGTTGGCGCTGCTATTGCGAGCCACCATTTGCCTGGCGCTGGCTTTTCAGGCGTCAGCGCTGCTGGGGGGGCTGATTGTTCTTGCAGTTTACACTGCGCTGCCTGATCCGGCGGCGTGGTGGGGTAAGATGTTTGAGACCGTGATGCTTCCTGCAATGCAGCAGGCGGGGATGGGCGGTGCCGATCAGGTGCGGCAGGTGCTGGGCGCTGTGCTGTCGCGTATGACCGGCATATTGGCTGGGGCGCAGGTGTTGACCCTGTTATTCAGTTTGTTAATCGCACGCTGGTGGCAGGCATTGCTCTACAATCCGGGTGGTTTCGGGAGTGAGTTTTACGCTCTCCACCTGGGAAATCGCCTGGCCTATCCGGCCTTGATTGTGCTTGGTGCGGGCCTGTTTGTTTCGGGCAGTATCGGTGATGCCGCGAAAGACCTGCTGGTGGTGCTGACCGGAGTGTATATGTTGCAAGGGTTGGCGGTGGCGCATGGCGTGGCCGCGGCTGCCAAGGCAAACCCAGTGTGGTTGATGACCCTTTATACCTTGATGGCGATTCTGCTGCCTTTTGTCGCAGTGGCATTGGCCGGGGTAGGGTTAGCCGACAATTGGTTGAATATCCGATCTTATTTTGGCGTTAACCGGAAGCCGCCCGCTGAAGGTTGAACAGTTTTTATTATCACTGCATGAGTGAGGTATTGTGAGATGGATTTGATTCTTCTTGAGAAAGTTCAGAATTTGGGTGTCTTGGGTGAAGTGGTGTCAGTCAAGCCTGGCTATGGCCGGAATTACCTGATCCCGCGCGGCAAGGCAGCGGTTGCTACCCCTGAGAATCGTGCCAAATATGAAGCGCGCCGTGCCGAGCTGGAAAAGGCAGCGGCCGAGGTGCTGGCATCCGCTCAGGCGCGTGCCGCAGCACTGGTTGACAAGGTTGTGACGGTTCGCAGCCAGGCGGGTGAGGGAGGCAGGCTGTTTGGCTCCGTGGGTACGCGTGATATCGCCGAGGCGGTGACCGCCGCTGGTGTTGCCGTTGAGAAGCATGAAGTGCGGCTTCCCGCAGGAGCATTGCGTCAGGTGGGTGAATATACTGTCGAGATTCACCTGCACCCGGATGTTAATGCACAGTTGAAAATTGTCGTAGCGTCTGAGGCGTAATCAGAGGCTGGGGATCAGGGGTCGGGGATCAGTAAAGGCGGTTTCGAGCTGATATTGATCCCCGGTACTTTTTCCTAAAATATGCACGACTCAGCCTTCGCAACAAGATCTCCCGATGTAGCGACCGAGGCGTTGAAGGTCCCGCCGAATTCGATTGAGGCTGAACAGGCCGTCATCGGCGGCCTGATGCTGGAAAACAGCGCCTGGGATCAGGTGGCTGACATGGTGGTCGAGGAGGATTTTTATCGCCGCGATCATCGCCTGATTTTCCGTGCTATCGTCGACCTCTCCAGTCGCAACACTCCTTTCGATGTAATCACTCTCTCCGAACGGCTTGAGGCCATCAGCGAGCTGGAGAATGCCGGTGGTTTGGCCTATCTTGGCATGCTCGCCAAGAACACCCCCACCGCCGCCAATATCAAAGCCTACGCCGCCATCGTGCGCGAGCGTTCGGTATTTCGTCAGTTAATCCGCGTTGGTACGGAGATCGCCAACAGTGCGTATGCGGCAGAGGGGCGGGATAGCCCCGAATTGCTGGATAATGCCGAAAAACTGGTGTTTGAAATCGCCGAGCGGGGCGCGCGCGGCAAGCGCGGCTTTACTTCGATCAAGGATTTGCTGGTCAAGGCGGTGGATCGTATCGACACCCTGTTCCAGCAGGACAACCCGATCACCGGTATACCCACCGGATTTAGCGACTTTGATGAGATGACTTCCGGCCTGCAGCGCTCGGATCTTGTTATCGTCGCTGGCCGTCCGTCGATGGGCAAAACCACGTTTGCGATGAACCTGGCGGAGCATGCCGCGATCAAGACCGGCCTGCCAGTGGCGGTGTTCAGCATGGAAATGCCCGGCGAGCAGCTGGCGATGCGTATGATGTCGTCACTGGGACGCATCGATCAGCACAAGTTGCGCACCGGCAAGCTTGATGACGACGACTGGCCGCGCGTTACCTCGGCGGTAGGGATACTTGCCGAAGCCCCGCTGTTTATCGACGACACGCCGGCGCTGACACCCACCGACCTGCGCGCGCGCGCGCGTCGTCTGGCGCGTGAGCACGGCCTGGGCATGATCGTTATCGACTACTTGCAGTTGATGCAGGTGTTGGGCAACAAGGAAAACCGCGCCACCGAGATTTCGGAAATTTCGCGTTCTCTCAAGTCGCTGGCCAAGGAGTTGAGTGTCCCGGTCGTCGCGCTGTCACAGCTCAACCGCAGCCTGGAACAGCGCCCCAACAAGCGCCCAGTGATGTCCGACCTGCGCGAGTCCGGCGCTATCGAGCAGGATGCGGATTTGATCGTGTTCATTTATCGTGACGAGGTTTATAACGAAGACAGCCAGGACAAGGGCACGGCGGAAATCATCATCGCCAAGCAGCGTAACGGTCCCATCGGCACTACGCGGTTGACCTTCCTCGGGCAATACACACGATTCGAAAATTTCATATCCAACCGTTATAACGATGGCGAGTAAATGGCGCGTGCAGCCGTAGCGCTGATCAACCTTGACGCGTTGCGGCACAATCTGCAGCGCGTGCGCGAGGCGGCGCCGGGATGCCATGTGATGGCCATCATCAAAGCCAACGGCTACGGGCACGGCATGGTGCGCGTGGCACGCGCGCTGGCCAGCGCTGACGCTTTTGGCGTGGCAAGCATTGATGAGGCCATCGTGCTGCGCGAGGCGGGTATCGAGACCCCGATTACTCTACTGGAAGGTTTTTTTGAGGCGCAGGAGTTGGCGCTGATCCAGCGTTATCGGCTTGGCGTGGTGATACATCATGCCGCGCAGCTCGATATTCTCGAAGCGCATCCCTTATCGACACCCATCCCCACTTGGCTCAAGATCGACTCAGGCATGCACCGGCTGGGCTTTGCCCCGGAAAAGGCGCAGGATGCCTGGCGGCGCCTCAAGGCATGCCGCTGGGTGGCTAACCCGATCCGTCTCATGACCCATCTCGCCAGTGCCGATGACCGCCATAGCCCGCAAACGTTGCATCAGCTGGAATGCTTTAACGCCGTAATCTCCGGCATGGAAGGCGAGCGCGGCATCGCCAATTCGGCGGGGATTCTCGGCTGGCCGCAGACCCATGCCGATTGGGTGCGCCCTGGCATCATGCTGTACGGCGTGTCACCTTTCGTTGATGGTGCGGCGGTGGATGACGTGCAGGGATGCACGAATGCCGCAGGTGCAGGCGACGGCATGGATGCCGGAGGTAGAGCAACGCAGGGAGCGGTTGCCGGATGCGCAGGAGCGGTAGACGCTCTCAAGCCGGTGATGACACTCACTTCCAAACTTATCTCCGTCAATCGCTTCAAAAAGGGTGATGCGATTGGTTATGCGGCATCCTGGGTGTGCCCGCAGGACATGCCGGTAGGGGTCGTTGCGATTGGCTACGGCGACGGCTACCCGCGCCACGCCGCGCCGGGTACGCCAGTGCTGGTCAATGGTAAGCGGGTGCCGCTGATTGGGCGCGTGTCGATGGATATGGTCACCGTCGATTTGAGCAGTCAACCTGGCGCGCAGATTGGTGACTCGGTGACGTTGTGGGGGCAAGGCTTGCCGGTGGAAGAGGTGGCGCGTTGTGCCTCAACCATCCCTTACCAATTGTTGTGCGGGGTGACACAGCGGGTGAGGATAGTCGAGAGCGGAGAAAGGTATGATTAAACATATTGTATTGTGGAAACTGAAAGAAACCGCTGAAGGTCATAGCGCGGCGGAGAATGCCCTGGAAGTAAAGCGGCGTTTGGAGGCGCTTAACGGCCGGATCCCCGGTATGTTGCGCCTTGAGGTTGGAATGGATTTCAGCAAGGAAGATGCGTCATCCGATGTCGTGCTCTATTCCGAGTTCGAGAGCAGGGCGGCGCTGGATGTATATCAAAACCATCCGCTGCACGAAGAGGTCAAGGAATTTGTGATGGCGGTGCGCTCGGAGCGGCGTCTGGTTGATTATGAAGTTTGATGGTGGGTTTTTTATAGCGGGCTTGTGTTCCAATGCCCCTTCTTCGCAGTCAGAAGCCACTGCCCCCAAAAAAACAGCCGCGTATCGTCCCCCGCTGCTCGCTCGTTAGCTGCAATCGATCCATCACCCTCGCCCAAATCCCTTATCCATTCCCAGTCGCCTGCCTGAACAAGTTAAAGAAGTTGGATGTGGTGAGATCCGTAATATCCTCGAGCGACACGCCGCGTAGCGCGGCGATTTGTTCGGCTACGAAGCGCGTGTAGGCGGGCTGGTTGGTCTTGCCGCGGTAGGGGAGGGGGGCGAGGTAGGGGGAGTCGGTTTCCACCAGTATCCGGTCGGCGGGCATGCGCGCGGCGACTTCTTTTAGTTCCCGGGCGCTGTTGAATGTCACGATGCCTGAAAATGAGATGTAAAAATTCAGGTCCATCGCCTGCCGGGCGGTCTCCCAATCCTCCGTGAAGCAATGCATCACGCCGCCCACTTGAGCGGCGTCTTCCTCGCGCAGCAGGCGCAGTGTGTCCTGCTTGGCCTCGCGGGTATGCACTATCAATGGCTTGCCGGTTATTTTCGCGGCGGCGATGTGGCGGCGGAAGCGCTCATGCTGCCATTCGAGGTCGCCTTCGTTGCGGAAATAATCCAGGCCGGTTTCACCGATGGCGACGACTTTGGAATCCTGCGCCAGCGTAACCAGTTCCTCCACACTGGGTTCTCGGCCCTCCCGCTCATTGGGATGGACGCCCACCGAGGCGAACACGTGATCGTACTGTTTCACCAGCGACAGCATGGCCGGATAGCTTTCCATATCGATGGAGACACACAACATATGCCCGACGCCATGCGCGCGCGCGGTTTGCATCACGGCGTCCATGTCGCCGCCAATGGCGGCGAGGTCGAGGCGATCCAGGTGGCAGTGGGAGTCAACGAGTAAGGCGGGCATGGTTTACAACTCTTCGCTGATTTATCCCCCCTTAGCAAAAGGGGGGCAGGGGGGATTTAGAGGCAGCTCTAAAGGGGGCGTCACATGGTATGCGTGGGGCGGCCCGATGTCAGTGTGCCCGCCAGATAGGTTTCGATCTTCTTGCGTGCCGTGTCGCTCTCCTGATCGTTGCCGAATTGCACGCCTATCCCGGCAATCCGGTTACCTTGGGCACCTTTCGGGGTGATCCAGACGACGCGCCCTGCCACCGGAATTTTTTCGGTCTCCTCCATCAGCGTGAGCAACAAAAACACCTCATCGCCGATCTTGTAGGGTTTGCTGGTGGGGATAAACAGCCCGCCGTTTTTGACATACTGCATGTAAGAGGCATACAGGGCGTTTTTGTCCTTTATTGCGAGCGACAGTATGCCCTGCCGCTGCGCCGCCGGCGTAGTGCTTGAGTTGTCGTCTTCAGCCATGTTTAACCATCTTTTTTCCGTGCCTGCCTGGACAGTATGTCTTTCCAGGCAATCAATACATCTTCCAGCAGCAACTGTCCATTGATCTGCCCGCTCGCCAACCGCGCCGCTTCGCTGATACGGTCAAGCTGGCGATGGAGAGTCTTCAAGTCTAGCATCGACGCCATGACTTGCAAGCGCTGTTGTAGATCCTGATTGGCCAGGGCAGGGGGGTGGGCAGCCGATTTGATGCGGATCATGTCGGTTATCCAGCCGCGTATCCAATATAGCGTCTCTTTCAGCTCAAACTTCAGCCATGTTCCGGCAATTGCAACGGGTGAGGTCTGCCCCTGGGCGAGTTTCTCGAATTCTACGAATATTGCCGTGCGTCGGCTTATTTTATCACCGCTGGCGAGCTCCAAGGCTGCAAGTGGCGCCCCGTCGGCGAGTGCCAGCAACACGGAGGCGTCATGAGGTGGTTCAATTCGGGTGGCGAGCCAGTCGCGGGCGAGATCATTGGGTGGCTTGGCAAAGTCGATCCGCTGGCAGCGGCTGCGGATGGTTGCGGGCAAAAGCGCGGCGCTGTCAGTGACCAGTATCAGTAGTGCACGGGCCGGGGGTTCTTCCAGGGTTTTGAGCAGACTGTTGGCGGCTTGCGTGTTCATGGCGGATGCGGGGGAAATGATAACCACCTTGTAACCCGCATAATGTGATTTCAAGGAAAAATACTCGCCGATCTCGCGCACCTGATCAACGCCAATGATCTTCTTGTCTTCCAGCGGGCTTACCCGTTTGTAATCGGGATGCGAGCCCGCCTGATTGAGCAGGCAACCGCGGCATGTCCCGCAGGGTAGACCGTCCGCCGACGTGTTTTCGCAGAGCGTTGACCGGGCAAAGAGGTCGGCAAAGTGATTTTTGCCAACGCCGGGTGGGCCGTTTACCAGCAGGGCGTGCGGCAGGACATCATCGCGCAGGCGTCGGGTCAGCGTTTGCCATTGGGCGGTATGCCAGGGAAGTAATCCGTTCATGATGCGGCGAGAAAATCCGATAGAGCGTGCTTTATGGTGTGTTGAACCACATCCAGCGGTTGGGAGGCGTCAATCACCCTATACCGCCCCGGATGCTGCGCTGCCAATGCCAGATAGGCCTGCCGCACCCGCTCAAAAAAGGCTGTCTGTTCCGACTCGAAACGATCCGGCGCGCTACGCCGCCCTGCCCGTGTCAGGCCTAGCGTCACGGGCAGGTCTAATAATAGCGTCAGATCGGGCTGCAAATCACCCTGCACCCACTGCTCCAGTACCGAAATGCGCCCTTTGATGATGCCGCGCCCGCCACCCTGGTAGGCATAGGTGGCATCGGTGAAGCGGTCGCTTAACACCCACTGGCCGGCTTCAAGCGCCGGGCGAATTACGCGCGCCAGATGCTCGGCACGCGCCGCGAACATCAGCAGCAGTTCAGTATCGCTGGCCATGCCGTCGTCACGATGGCCCAGCACCAAGCTGCGAATTTCTTCCCCGAGCGGCGTGCCGCCGGGTTCGCGGGTCACCACAACCGGCTTACCCGCCGCCTCAAGCGTGTGGCGGATGAATTCCAGGTTGGTGGTCTTGCCGACGCCTTCGATGCCTTCGATAGTGATGAAGCGGCCTTTCATATTCAAAACTCCGGACAAATCACGCTGATTGTCTGGCAGGGTAATATGTCCGGCGGAAAATAAAAAGCCTTCTGGTGTGGCGATGAGGTAAAGATCAGGCGGCAGGTTTGATGGAATCGGTCGCGATCACAAAAGGATCGGCGTAAATATCCTTCATCGATGCACCGCTAAGAAAGGCTTTTTTCCTGGTGGCAGCCACCATGGTGGGATGACCGCAGAGAAAGATGCGCCAGCCGGTTAATTTGGGCAGGTGCGAAAAGGCCACTTGTTCAGCGCGCCCGGCGGCAAATCCTTTCGGTATGTCCGGGCCGGATAGGCAGGGTGTGTAATCCAGGTTGGGGTATTGTTCTACCAGCTCACGAAGCTCGTCGATCAGGTACAAGCCGGACGCATCGCGGCTGCCGTGATACAGGTGGATCGGCCCGGTGTGGCCCTGTGCCAGGGCGTCGCGCACAATACCCCACAAGGGGGCAAGCCCCGATCCCGTGCCGATCAATAACAACCCTTGATCTGGCTGGCCCGGCAAGTAAAACCCCTGCCCCGTCGGCCCGGATATCTCCAGCGTATCCCCCGTTTTCAGGGTGTCATGAATCCAGCCGCTCATGCGTCCGTCCGGCAAGTGGCGGACATGCAGTTCCAGCGGTTCCTCACGTTGAGGCAGGCTCGCAATGGAATAGCTGCGTACCAGGCCGTCATCGCGGTGCAACTGCACAAACTGGCCGGGATGGTAATCGAAAGGGAGGGTGCATCCCAGTCTCAAGCGAGTGATATTGCCGCCCAATACTTCTTTTGCCAAAACCGTTACCTTGGTTCTGGCGCCGACATCTGCATCGGGCAGGGAGACCTTGAGATCATTCGTGGGTTTGCATACACAGGCCAGGAAGTAATTCTGCGCCCGCAGGGTTTCTTTCAGTCCCTGCTGCGCGGCCAGCGGTACTGCGCCTTCAACGGCACGCATCAGGCAGGTTTGACAAATACCGCTACGGCAGGAGGATGGAACAGGCACGCCATGACCGGTCAGGCAATCCAGAACGGATTCGTTGTCCTGACATGCGTAACTTTGTTTTTCAAAGAAGATACGTGGCATGGCATACCGTGTCAGTTAAGGGTGATGGGCCTCTGAAAATTCACCCCCTTCCCGTTTGATGGGGAAAGGTGGGGTGGAAGGGGAGCCTTCCTCCGTCAAGGGAAAGGGGATGAAACCTGAAACAGGATGTGCCGTGGGGTAATCCGTTAATGGCCTGATATCAACGGCATAACACATCGTTGCGGGTGCTGCCCGCAATCGTCATGACCTCGGCAATCAATTCGGCAGGTACGTTAAGCTCTTTAAGTGTGGCTTGTAGATGCTCTGCTACCGCGTCGAAATGGCTGTCATTCAGGCCGCGCGCCACCAGAGGGGCATGAGCTGCGCGCATGTCTTTGCCGGTATAGTTATGTGGGCCGCCAAAGGCCATGGTCAGGAAGGCTTTTTGCTTTGCGGCCTGCTTGTCCATGTCGACTCCTTCGAAGAACGAGTTGATACGGTCATCACTCAAGACTTTGCGATAGAAAATATCAACCGCTGCATCTACTGCTGCATTGCCGCCCAGCTTCTCAAAAAGACTTGTGCTCATGAAGGATTTCCTCAATTGTGAAATTTATAAAAATCCATGTTAAATAAAAGGTTAGTAATCCTTACGCCCCACTGCAGAATGTTTGCTAAAAATGCGTTTGCGAATTGCGAGAACATAATTCAGCCGTTTGGTAGTACTGCCCTGTATCGTCAGGCGACGGAACATTCTTAACGGTTATTCATATAATGTATAAAAAATACATTTTAATGGGTAAAAAATAAGGCCTTATTTCGGGCCGTCAAATCGGTTCACTTACGAGGCGCGGTCGTTAAAGTATACTTTAGATGCACTTTAAATGGAAATGGCCGCGCTGTCAACAGGGGAATGTCTGAGTGAATTGCTCTGGCAATCCTCATCCTTGAGGTTCGCCAGAGGTCTCTTTTACAGCCAGATCATGTGGCCTGTTTCAAATGGATGGCTGAGCAGTTTGTGATAAGGGTAAATGCGCAGTTTGTAATGCTGGAGCCCCGAAAGGGTTGGCGAGAAGTCGAGCTTGAACAGGGTCTCGCCGGCGGTGTTGGGGCCAGTTGCAGCTAACTGCTGGCGGCTGTTGATAACAAATTCGCCACTCTCGGAGGTAGTGCCTACGAGGCATTCCACAGCCACGTCTTCTGGATTCAGGTCATTCAAGTTGGCGCTGACACGGATGGGTAAGGTGTTGCCGGCCTTGATTTCCTGGAGCGCATCGTCGATGCGGCGTATTTGGACTTTGTGCCAGTTCTGCGCGATTTTTTTCTTCCACTGGGCAAGCTCGCGCGCCGGTGCGCCGTCCTGTTCGGAGAGGATCTTGCACTGGCGGTTGGCGGTTGCATAGTAGCGGGTGACGTAGTCCATCACCATGCGTTGCGAGTTGAAGTGCGGCATGAGCGATTTCATGGAGGCCTTGGATTTTTTCACCCATCCTTCCGAATAGCCGTGACCGTTGCGGTCGTAGTATAGTGGGATGACCTCGTGCTCCAGAAGATCAAGCAATTCCTGGCCTTCCTCCCCGTCGCGCTGCAGGGCGTCATATTGGGGGCCGTGCGGGCTGATGGCCCAGCCATTTTCGCCATTGTAGCCTTCCCCCCACCAGCCATCCAGCACGCTGAGGTTGACGACGCCGTTGATGCCCGCTTTCTGGCCTGAGGTGCCGCTGGCTTCCAGGGGGTACTCGGGTGTATTGAGCCAGACATCCACGCCGGTCACCAGTTTGCGTGCCAGCGCCAGGTCATAACCTTCCAGCATCAGGATGCGGCCCTCGAATTCCGGGCGGCGTGAGAAGTTGTGAATGGTCTGGATCAGTTGCTGGCCGGGCAGATCGCGCGGGTGGGCCTTGCCGGCAAAGATCAGGATAACGGGGCGCTTGGGGTCGCTTAACAGGCGCGCCAGGCGCTCGGGGTCGCTAAACAGCAGTGCGGCGCGTTTATAGGTGGCGAAGCGGCGTGCGAAGCCAAGCACCAGGGTGTCAATGTTGTCAGGCGCGAGATAACGCGTGAGGCGTTCGATTTGCGTGACGCTGCAACCATTGCGGCGGTGTTGCAGTGTGGCGCGGCGCAGTGCGTTTTCCAGGAGCTTGGATTTAAGAGACTGGCGCAGACTCCAATAACTGTGGTTGGGTATCTCGTCAATGCAATGCCAATATTTCTCGTTGCGCAGCTCCCGACGCCATTCGCCGCCGAGGCGCATGTCGAACAGGTTTACCCATTCACGCGCCAAAAAGGTGGGGACATGCACGCCGTTGGTGACGTAGCTGATGGGATTTTCCTCATGCGGCACCTGGGGCCAGATGTAGCCCTCCATGTGCGACGCCTCGCCGCCGTGAATGCGGCTGACGCCATTGTGCAGGCGTGAACCGCGCAGGGCCAGGGCGGTCATGTTGAAGCCGCCCTGGCTGCCGGGGCTGGAGCCGAGTTGCAGAAAATCGTCCAGGGTGAGCCCCAGTTGTTTGACGTAATCAGTAAAATAACTGCTGATCAGGCCATGATCAAAAATGTCATGGCCTGCCGGGACGGGGGTGTGGGTGGTGAACACGGTGCCTGCGGCGATGCACTCCAGGGCGCTATCGAAGTCCCATCCCCGCTGTGCGCGCTCGCGGCAGCGTTCAAGGATCTGGAAGGCGGAGTGTCCTTCGTTGATGTGCCACACTGTAGGGCGGCGTCCCAGGGCGCGCAATGCGCGCACCCCGCCGATGCCAAGCACGATTTCCTGCTGAATGCGCGTTTCGATATTGCCGCCATAGAGCTGGTAGGTGATGGTGCGGTCCTGTTCGGAGTTATCCGGCAGGTCGCAGTCCAGCAGGTACAGAGTGATGTGCCCGGCCTTGGCCTGCCACACCTTGAGCATGACGCGCCGCCCCGGCAAGTCCACATGCACATGGATTTCCGCGCCGTTTTTATCGCAGGCGGGGATGATCGGCAGGTCGGCGAAGTTGGTGGGTGTGTAATGGGCGATCTGGTTGCCGTAGCCGTCGATGGTCTGGGTGAAATATCCCTGCCGGTACAACAGGCCCACCGCGATGAACGGGATGTTCAGGTCGCTGGCCGCCTTGCAATGATCCCCTGCCAGGATGCCAAGGCCGCCGGAGTAAATGGGCAGGCTTTCGTGAAAGCCGAACTCGGCGCAAAAATAGGCCACCAGGTCAGTTTTGTGATCGAGCAACTGCTCAGTGTCTGAGCTGGTATGTTCCCGGTGGTAGCTGTTGTAGGCGGACATTGCCCGGTGGTAGCTCTCCATGAAGATGCGGTCCTGCGCCGCCTCGTCAAGCCGCTGCTGCGAGACGCGGCGCAGGAATACTTTGGGGCTGTGGCCGCTGCTTTCCCACAGGTCATAGTCCAGATGGGCAAAGAGTGACCGTACCTGGCGGTCCCAACTGTAAAGCAGGTCGTTGGCAAGTTCCGTCAGCCCATTCAGGCGTGCGGGAAGGTGGGGCTGGACTTCTAGTGTATAGCGTGTGCCGGGCATAAGCGCTCCAGTGTGTTTTAGTTTTTAGTTCATCTTAGCAGGAGAACGCAGGATAACTAAAGGGGAAAGCACCGCGAAGGGCGACTCTGTGCGGGTCAGCAAAAAAAGTGCCAAGGGGCTTTTTTGGTTGTTGTATGTAGGGGTGCATGGTGCCGGGAGAGAGAATCGAACTCTCACAACCTTACGATTACCAGATTTTGAGTCTGGCGCGTCTACCAGTTCCGCCATCCCGGCTTAGGATTGCACGAAGTCGGCTAGTATAAAGGATTTCTTCGAATCGACAAGGTGGTGGTTGAGATTATTTTTGGCGGGCGCTTCACTGCCCCTCGAATGGGGGCGGCAAAACTGCTACTATTCGCGCGCCATGCAACGTCGCGACTTCCATTACGATCTCCCTGAAGAACTCATCGCCCAGCATCCGCCGGAGGTGCGCGGCGCGAGCCGTTTGCTGTGCCTCGGCGCGGGTGAGGTGCCCGCAGACCACCGCTTCGAGGCATTGCCGGATCTGCTGAGGCAGGGCGATCTGTTGGTGTTTAACGATACACGGGTCATTCCCGCGCGGCTGTTCGGAATCAAATCCACCGGCGGCAAGGTGGAGGTGCTGGTGGAGCGGGTGCTGGATGAGCATCGTATCCTGGCGCAGGTGCGGGCCAGCAAGCCGCTCCGTACCGGTGGCTTGCTGATGCTGGAGGGGCAGGTCGAGGCGGAGATGCTGGGCAGGCAGGGCGATCTTTTTGAACTCCGTTTTAATGACCCGCGCCCCGTGTTTGCCATACTTGAAAAAATTGGCCGCATGCCATTGCCGCCTTATATAACCCGGGCCGCCGAGGGGGAAGACAGTGAGCGTTATCAGACCGTCTATGCCAGCCGTCCCGGTGCCGTGGCGGCACCCACCGCCGGATTGCATTTCACAGCCCCCCTGTTGGCGCATCTCAATGCCATGGGGGTGCAAACAGCCTTTGTTACGCTCCATGTCGGTGCGGGCACTTTCCAGCCGATGCGCAGCGAACGGGTCGAAGATCATCACATGCACGCCGAATATGTGGAAGTGAGCGCCGCGGTGTGCGAGCAGGTGCGTGCCACGCGTGCGCGGGGAGGGCGCGTGATTGCAGTAGGTACCACAGCGGTGCGCAGCCTGGAAAGCGCCTCGCGCGTCGGCACCATCCAGCCCTTTCAGGGCGATACGGATATATTTATTTATCCCGGTTACCGTTTTGTCAGCGTGGACGCCCTCATCACCAATTTCCACCTGCCGGAGTCCACGCTATTGATGCTGGTGTGCGCCTTTGGCGGCTATCGGCGCGTCATGGAGGCCTATCGCCATGCGATAGAGCAGCGTTACCGCTTTTTTAGCTATGGTGATGCTATGTTTGTCACGCCGATGGCCGTAAGCTAATGGCATGGGTATGAAAGTAGATACTGCTAGCGGTTGTCTGGTGGGTGCGCGCCAGGTGGCGTCGCCTAACCATGACGAGCGCCCGCCAGACGCAGTGATCGACCTGCTGGTGATCCATGGCATCAGTCTGCCGCCTGGTGACTTTGGCGGCCCGTGGATTGATGCATTATTCACCAACACCCTCGATCCGCAGGCGCACCCCTATTTCAAGGATATCGCCGGGCTGCGCGTGTCGACGCACGTGCTGATCCGCCGCGATGGTGAGATAACTCAGTACGTGCCATTGCAGCGCCGTGCCTGGCACGCAGGGCAATCGTGTTTTGATGGCCGCAATCGCTGCAATGATTTTTCCATTGGCATCGAGCTGGAGGGGTGTGATAACCAGCCTTACGAGGATGCACAGTATCTCGCCCTTGCTAGGGTTGTGCGTGCGATGACGGTAGCCTATCCCGCCATCACGCCGGGCCGCATCGTGGGCCACAGCGATATCGCGCCGGGACGCAAGACTGATCCCGGCCCGGCCTTCGAGTGGGATAGATTACGCATGCTGTTGGAGCAGGCAACAGGGGCGGAGCTGGATCATGATACTGCTTGAGATGCTTGTCGGCCTGGCACTGGATCGTGTTTGGGGGAGAATCGCGGCATGGCGGAGTTTCGGCTGGTTTAAGCGTTTTGCCGAGCGGGTGGAGATACGGCTGGGCGGGGGCGCCAGCTGGAAAAGTGCGGCAGGCGTGCTGCTGACGATTCTCCCTGTGGCGTTTGGGGTGGCTGCAATTCATTACCTGCTTGGCGAGGCGCTGGGCGTGCTGGCGTTTGTCTTTTCAGTTGCGGTCCTGCTTCTTTGCTTGGGTCCGGAGGATCTGGATCGCGAAGTCCGTGAGTTTGTTCATGCATACAGAGCGGGCGACAAGGAAGCTGCGCGCCGATACGCGGTTGAACTCATGGGCGCAGGTGTGCCGGCCGATTCGAGACAACTGGTTCATGCGGTTATCGAAGCCATTCTGGTTCAGGCCTGCGAACGTATTTTTGGGGTGCTGTTCTGGTTTATTGTGCTTGGCCCGATGGGGGCTATCCTCTACAGACTGTCATCCCTGCTGAAAAATCTGATGGCGAGCCAGCAACCGCAGGAAACCGGCGGCTACGCTGACGCAGCCTGGCGTTTATATGGCATACTTGGCTGGCTTCCGGCGCGCTTGACGGCGTTGAGTTATGCCATGGCCGGCAGCTTTGCCGACGGGATGTATAAATGGCGGGAAGACGGGCGTGGCAAGCGCGCCGACTGGGTGAATGGATGTGGGGACGTGCTGGTGGCAAGTGGTCTTGGCGCCCTGCGCATGGATGGTGACGATCTGCGCGTGCGCACGGATGAACACCTCGCCGATACTCTACAAGTAAAAGCCGCCATGGCGCTGGTGTGGCGTACGGTAGCGTTGTGGCTGATAGCGATTGCTTTCGTTACCGTGGCTGGGTGGGTAATCTGACATGCACCTGATCCTTTTTAGGTTGATAAGTTGACGACAATAGATTTGATTCGCCATGGCGAGCCGGTTGGGGGCAGTAAATACCGCGGTCAGATTGATGACCCCCTGAGCGAGAAGGGCTGGGCGCAAATGCGTGCGGCAGTGGCCGATCATCGCCCGTGGGATGTGATCGTCAGCTCCACGCTGTCGCGCTGCGCCGATTTTGCCCGCGAACTGGCGGCGCGTCACGCACTGCCCCTGGAGCTTGATCAGCGCCTGATCGAAATCGGCTTCGGTGAATGGGAAGGGCTTACCGCCGCCGAAGTTACAGCGCAAAATCCGCTACTTCTGAAACGGTTCTGGGCTGACCCGCTTAATACAAGTCCTCCAGGCGCGGAGCACCTCACTGCATTTCGTGACCGCGTGATTCCCGCCTGGGAGGAGCTTTTGACGCGCCATGCAGGAAAGCATGTTCTGATCGTCGGTCATGCAGGCATTATCCGCATGATCGTGCACCGCGTGCTGGACATGCCGCTGGAGCGCATGTTCCGCCTGCAGGTGCCGAACGCCGGTATCACTCGCATCCGCATTGATGCGAGTGAGGGGCAAGTTATGCCGTCTTTGCTATTTCACGCGGGAACACTGTAATGTTGAGTTCGTTCTGGCTGGCGTTACAGTTACTGACCCGCATCCCGGTGCCCGCGCAGCCCTATCCCACGCCGCAGGACTGGGGACGCTCGGTATTGGCCTATCCATTGGTGGGCCTGTTGATTGGCGTGTTGCTGGTGCTGATGCACTGGCTGCTTTCCGACACCGATCCAGGCGTGCAGGCGGCACTGTTGCTGCTGGTGTGGACGTTGATTACTGGTGGTGTGCACATCATGGGGCTGGCGAACAGTGCCGACGCCTGGGCAGGCGGTCATGGCGACCGGCAGCGCACCCTGGAAATCTTCAAGGACCCGCGCAGCGGTCCGGCGGCAATGATGGTGGTGATGCTGACACTGATCATGAAATTTGCCGCGCTGTCAGTGCTGGCGGCTGAATCGGCGCTGGAAATTATTCTATTGGCTCCCGTGTTGGGCCGCTCTGCGATTGCAGCTCTGCTACTGAATACTCCTTACGCCAAAACGGATGAAATCGGCGCGGAACGTGCCGCCAATGTGCCCAAGCAGGCGGTGGGTTGGACGCTGTTCGCGGTGGCGGCAGGCACGTTATTCCTGGTGGGATGGGGTGGATTGATCTTGCTGTTCTTGCTGCTGGTGGCCGGTTACATGCTGCGGCGCATGATGATTCACCGCATCGGCGGGCTGACCAGTGATATCGCCGGGGCGATATGTGAGTTGACAGAGGCCGGTGTGTTGATGATCGTGGTACTGGTGTGGGGGTGAAAGCGTTGTCAGTGTGGAACTGCATTAAGACGTAGAGGTCAATAGGGTGTATACCATTAATTAGCCAATCACCCCTGCGTTGAGAGGAGAACAACAACCATGTTGAAGAGACTGCTTCTTGTTACGCTGTTTGGTTTTTTCATTGGCAATGCCCACGCTGCCGATGGCTGTTCGCCCGCATTAAACTTCGACAAAATCCCGCTCGGCGGAAAAGTGCCTGTCAATCTTTGCCGGGAATATCAGGGCAAGGTTCTGCTGATGGTCAATACCGCCAGTTTCTGTGGTTTCACCAAGCAGTACAAGAGCCTGGAGTCATTGTACCAACGCTACAGGGATCAAGGATTCTATGTGCTGGGTTTCCCCTCCAACGACTTCGGCCAGCAGGAGCCCGGTGATGACAAGGCCATCAAGGACTTTTGCGACGCGACGTATAAAGTCAAATTCCCCATGTTCAAAAAGACCAAAGTCGCGCAGCATCACGCCGAGCCGCTCTACCAGGAGCTCGCGCGTCAGCGCAATGGCAGCTATCCCCAATGGAATTTTCACAAATACCTGATTGACCGGGAGGGCAAGGTGATCGCCGATTTCGAGAGCCCTATTACACCCGATGATCCCCGTCTGCTGAGTGCGTTGGAAAAGGCGATTTCGCAAAAACTGTGAACACAAGAAATAACTGCCTCATGCAGCCAGCGCTGAGCGACTGTCCGATAAATACAAGTAAGGTGTGATGCGCATTATTTCAAAACCTGAAACTGTGATGATTTTTCTGTTTCGCCATCTCCGTTTTGGTATTGTTTGCCTCCTGTGCACACTATCGTGGGTTTCCGCGCACGCCGCCATTACCGTGAAGGACGATACCGGAAACATGGTGTCGCTGGCCGGCCCAGCGCGGCGCATCGTAAGCCTTGCCCCGCATGCCACCGAAAACCTGTTCGCGGCGGGGGCGGGCGCCTATGTGGTGGGCGTAGTCAGTTATAGCGACTACCCGCCCGAAGCCAGCCGGATACGCCGCGTCGGCGGCAGCAATAACCTTGATCTGGAAGCGATTGTCGCGCTGCGTCCTGATCTGATTGTTGTCTGGGACAGCGGCAATACCAGACCACAGATCGAAAAGCTGCGCCAGCTTGGATTGAAAATCTATGCCAGCGAACCGCGTCGCTTTGAAGATGTGGCGGTGAACATTGAATCCCTGGGCCGCTTGGCGGGCACGGAAGCAATAGCGCGACAGGCAGCAGCGGCATTCCGTGCGGAATATGCACGTTTGCGCAATCAGTACGCCGAGCGCCGCCCGGTGAGCGTCTTTTTCCAGATCTGGAATCGCCCGTTGATGACCATCAGCGGCACGCAGATGATCGGTGATGTGATACGGCTGTGCGGCGGCACAAACATCTTTGCCGATCTTCCCGTCCTGGCGCCGGAAGTTAATATCGAGGCCGTGCTTGCGGCCGATCCGCAGGCCATCATCGTCAGCAGCGCCGGCGAAAAACGCGCTCCCTGGCTTGATGAATGGCGGCGCTGGCCGCAATTGCAAGCCGTCAAAAAACGGGGCCGTCTGCTTGCCATCCGTCCTGAGCTGATCACCCGACCCACGCCTCGTATCCTGGAAGGCGCGCGCCTGATGTGCGGGCATCTTGATCAGGTGCGCAGCAGTATTCCGAGCCAGCCCGCGTTTAATCCGGATAACCGGTGACAGGTGCCCTGCGCATCGGTGTCGACCTCGGAGGCACCAAGATCGAGGCCGTCGCGCTCAATCATAGCGGCGCTATTCTTGCTCGCCGCCGTCTGCCCACCCCCAGCGGCGACTATCACGGCACGCTGCGCACCATCGTTGAGCTGGTGACCGGCATCGAGGCCGAGCTTGGCACGGGGGGGGGATTTGGGGGTCGGGAATTCCAGCAATCACATCAACCACCGCATCCATCTCCAGCAACACCTGCCGGTTATCAAAACGCAGCACACGCAGCCCCAGACCAGGTAGGCATCACGCTGCTGATCGGCGGCGTGATGCTGTGGCTCAAGATGCTGGCCGCCATCCAGCTCAACCACCAACCCGGCTGACGGGCAGTAGAAATCGACGATGTACGGTCCCAGGGGCTTCTGGCGATAAAACTGCCAGCCATTGATCTGCTTGCGGCGCAGCCGATACCAGAGCTTTTGCTCCGCATCGGTCATGTGGCTGCGCAATTCGCGCGAGTTCTGTTTCAATCGTTGGGCGTAGGGCAGCATCAGGTAGTTTCCTCCTCACCCAGTTCTTCCAATATCCCGCGCAATTCCTCCATTGCCGCTTCCGGTTCGCCCATCGCTTCTTGTGCGAGCAGCGCTGGTTCCGGCAGGTCTTGCGCGTCGGTGGCGCTGTCGTCCTTGAGCCAGGCGATGTCGAGGCTGTCTCCGCGCTCGGCGATTTGTTCGCGGGTGAATGCGCGAAATCTTGCGGTCTCTGGATTCCCGCTTTCGCGGGAATGATGGTGTTTGGTGTTATTGCCTTGCGGATTGGGGCCAAAAAAGTCTTCGAACTCGGCGAAATGTTCGCGCGTGAGCACGGTGCGCTTGCCGAACTGCGGCATGTTGGCGCGCAGATCGTAGACCCAGACCTCTTTCGTGTTGCCTTTGTCCTTCTCGCCACGCGTAAAGAACAGCACGTTGGTCTTCACGCCCTGGGCATAGAAGATGCCGGTGGGCAGGCGCAGGATGGTGTGCAGATTGCACTTGTCCATCAGGTCGCGGCGTATCTCGGCACCTACGTTGCTTTCGAACAGCACGTTGTCGGGCAGCATCACGGCGGCACGGCCACCCGGCTTCAACCCCCGATAGATGTGTTGCAGAAAGCAGAACTGTTTGTTGCTGGTGGGGTAGGTGAAGTCGGTACGGCTGGGCAGGCCGCCGCCCTTCTTGGTGCCGAAGGGCGGGTTGGTGAGGATCAGCGTGGCTTGACGTACTGGTGGTAAGTGACGCCGTCATCCTTGAGGATGTTGATGTCGGAGGTGGTCATTTGTTTAGCATCTCGATGAATTGATCGGCGGTGACGATGGGGCAGGCAAACTGGCTGGCGAGGCTCAGCAAATCCTGGTCACCACTCACGAGATAGTCAGCCTTGCCCGCAACGGCGAGCTGCATAAATGGCAGATCAAAGGGGTCGCGACACTCTGGTGTCTCGGGTGGCGGGTTGGGTATGCGCACCGTGGTGCATGAGGGCAAATAGTCGGCCAGTAGCACCTGCTGTTCATCCGGCGTGAGTTTGAATTTGGGGTAGGCGAGTACCCGGATGAGTTCCGCCGCCGTGGCCCTGGATACCAGCGGCTGGCAGCGTTCGCTTTGCCAGGCGTGACGCAATGGCGTCAGGCGCCCTTGGGCAAATACCAGCGCAGACAACACCAAGTTGGTATCGATCACCACGCGGGGAGGGGGCGGAGAACGGGTCATTTCTTGCGGCGACTTTTTACGGGCGCCGGACTGGACGGCTGATGTGCCCATGCCACCGCATCGGCTATGTCCTGCTCCTGCAAATCCAGTTCAGCCAGCTTGGCGCGCACGGCATCGCCGCGCTGGATGCGCACCGGGGTGAGTATGATCTGGCCATTACGCGCTTCCACGTCGAAATATTCCGCAGGGCCAACAGCAGCGGTCACGCTCTTGGGCAAGGTGAGCTGGTTTTTCGCAGTCATTTTAGCAAGCATAATAGCCTCCGATGGATAAAGTAAGGATTCCTTACTTTATCCAATTTACCGCAAAACATCAAGCGGCGGGTTTTTGCCAGATGGCATCGTTGAAGGTTTCAAGCACCTGCGGGAGCTGGCCTTCGAAAATCTTGTCCAGTCGGCTGAAACCGCCGCCCTCGCGCTTGAAAATGAGATCGGGATCATCCAGCGCCTCCTAACGAAAAAATATAGTGAGGCTGTGAAGTGATATCAAAAAGCGGCTGAGCAAGGTTCAAAAGAGGCGCCATTCAATCTGGGATTGCTCTATGCGACCGGCAAGGGTATTGCCCAGGATTATGTCGCCGCATACATGTGGTTCAGTCTGGTTGCGGCGGAAGGCGATCCGCAAGCCATGAAAAACATCGCCCAGCTCAAGCAGAAAATGACATCTGAGCAAGCAAAGAGAGCACGGCAAAAGGCCGCCGACTGGCGGGCAAAGCATCGTAAATCACCTGCACCAGGAAACGACAAGCCACCCTTGTTTCTGTGAGCATGCACGATTAAAGGGCGCTCCTTATTAGGCAAGAAAAAAGCCCATCCTTGGGCCGTGAGTTCGGTAGTGAGATAACATGACTTGTTGACCCCGAGTCCCCGCATGTATAGTAAAGTCACATTTTGATATTCGGCTATAATCGACAACCAAGCAAATACGAACCAAAATAATGACGCTACCTAAGGTTGGCCTGTAAACACACCAGGAAATGACGACTAGAACCGAAATCGACACTTTCCTTGCGGCCAAAAAGCGGGCAGTTGCTCCCATGAACTGGCGGGAAAAGCTGATGAAGAAAGATCCCCAGTGGTGGGAATATGTCAGCGCGGTCGAGCTTGATGGAGTGGTGGTTGAAGATGTCCAGTTTATTGTCCAATGGAGGCTTGGCGTGGGCGCTGCTGGAGACAAATACAATTGCGGGCGGCTTTACCGGAGTGAACGGATTTATGCCGTTGACTTTGACCCGGATGGACAGCACACCAACAATTGTGGCAAAGGCCGGGTGCTGTATAGGAAGCGCTTTGGGCCGGGAACGCACGAGCATACCTGGTCAGAAGATGGATGTGGCTATGCAGAACCGATTTCACCGGATTTTCCCGATTTATCGGCATTGTTCGACTACTTTTGTCATAAGGCCAATTTGACTGTGGAAGGCGGTTTCAAGCCGCCCCCAAGCATACAACTGAATTTACTTTGAAAATGAACTGCGCCAACTTACTCGAAAACCTTGGTTACACTTGCGCGCCGCGCCAGAATGGCGCGTTGCGTCTATGGTCGCCCTTTACTTTCGATGACGGTGAACACCTTGGCCTGTTTCTGGAGCCGTCGGGCAACGGCCAATGGCTGGTGACTGACCACGCCGACACCCTTATGCACGCCAGCGCCCACGGTGCCAAACTCACCCAAACACGGCTGAATAAAATCCGCGCGCAGTTCGCGGATGTGAAGATTTCCGAAGGTGGCGTGCTGATGGCGGTGACCGGTCAGGACAACCTGGCGCGCACTGTAACCGAAGTACTGAATGCGGCCATTGCCATCAGCCATGCGGAAGAAAGCTGGAAGCCAAAGGCCCACGAGCAGAAATTTATCGCCACCGTAGGACACGAGCTGGAAGCCGTGGCGGGCAAGAAACTGCAACGCAATGTTACAGTCAGCGGGGTTTCCGGCCATCAGATTGAGTTCCCCTTTGCCATTGACGATCCTGTGGCAGGCCGCCAATTTATCCAGCCCGTGGCTTACGGTGATGAGCGGGTTGACTGGGGCAATGTGTACAAGGCTTCTGGCAAAATGTTCGATCTAAAATCCGCTGGCGCGGAAGAATCCCAGCGGATTGTCATTGTGGAAGATAGCCCAGGCGATGAGGAATTGGGCAAAGCCGTCACACTACTAAGCTACACCGCCATGGTGCTACTGTTCAGCCACCGTGACCAGTGGCTGCCGCGCTTCCGCCGCGCGGCCTGACGGCCTATGCCTTTTCTTGACTGGGTAAATAAGGCCCAAGCGGTGAGCAGTGCCGCCGATGTGCCTTATCACCTGCTGCAATTTGAATCCGCGCATGGCGATGCCAGCGCGGAAAACCTGCTGATCCAGGGCGACAACCTCAAGGCGCTGAAAGCGCTGCTGCCGTTTTACCGGGGGCAGGTGAAGTGCATCTACATCGACCCGCCCTATAACACCCAATCCGCCTTCGAGCATTATGACGACAAGCTGGAGCACTCGCAGTGGCTTACCATGATGTATCCCCGCCTGGTGCTGCTGCGCGAACTACTGGCGGAGGATGGCAGCATCTGGGTATCCATCGACGATTCCGAGGGGCATTATCTCAAGGTGTTGATGGACGAGGTGTTTGGAAGAAAGAACTTTGTTGTTAACGTGCTGTGGCAGAAACGTACTTCGCCTGATGCCCGCCTTCACATTGGCGATGCTCACGATCATGTATTGCTATATGCAAAGGATAGAGGGCGTTTTTCATTAAATCGCGTTCCACTGTCACCCGACCAAACCGCGCAATTTAAGAACCCGGACAATGACCCGCGAGGCCCATGGACATCTACGGATTTCACTGCTCAGGGATGGCGACCAAACCAGATGTACAAGCTGACTACTTCAGCCGGGATTGAATATGAACCCCCACCTGGCAGGTGCTGGGCTAATGTAGAAAGTGAATTTAAGCGCCTTGTTGCAGAAAAACGAGTTTGGTTCGGCAAGGATGGAAGCTCAAGGCCAAGAACCAAAAGTTTTCTATTCGAGCACGAGGGTGTGCGTGCTTGGTCTTGGTGGACAAATAACGAAGTTGGTCACAATCAGGAAGCCAAAAAAGAAATTAACGATCTATTCGGTGCAGATACGGCATTCGCCACACCCAAACCAGAAAGATTATTACAACGAATGATCGCTTTGGCCACCAACCCCGGCGACCTCGTTCTTGACAGCTTCCTGGGTTCCGGCACGACTGCCGCCGTAGCGCACAAAATGGGCCGCCGCTGGATCGGCATCGAGATGGGAGAGCACGCCGTCACCCACTGCCTGCCGCGCCTGGAAAAAGTAATAGCGGGCGAACAGGGCGGCATTTCCAAAACCGTAAATTGGCAGGGCGGCGGCGGTTTCCGCTTCTACACCCTGGGCGAGCCGGTGTTCGACGCCGACGGCGGCATTCACCCCGCCGTGCGCTTCAAGGCGCTGGCCGCCTTTCTCTGGCACTTCGAGACTGGGGAGCCGTGGCAAATCCCCCCCAGCCCCCCTTTTTCAAAGGGGGGAGCGGATCATGCGGCCCCCAACCCCACTTTGAAAAAGGGGGGTGGCGAAGCCGGGGGGATTTCGCCCCTGCTCGGCACCCACAACAGCACGGCCTATTATCTGCTCTATAACGGTATCCTCGGCGACCGGCGGCCACAGGGCGGCAACGTGCTGACTTCCGCCGTGCTGGCGCACCTTGAAGAACAGTTCCCCCATGACGGCCCGCGCGTGATCTACGGCGAAACCACCCGGCTGGGCGAGGCGCGCTTGCGCGAGGCGGGCATTACCTTCAAGCAGATTCCCTACGACATCAAGGCGCGCTGACCATGTTCAAGCTCAAGGATTATCAGGACAAGGCGCTGGTGGCGTTGGATGCGTTCTTTCGCAAGCTGCGCATGGCCGGGCTGGAAGCTGCCTGGCAAGATTGCGCGCCAGTGCAGGAAAAGAACGGTCAAACCTGGCAGGCCGGGTATGACTCCAACGCGCTGGGCGAAGTGCCCGCCGTCTGTGTGCGCATCCCCACCGGCGGCGGTAAGACTTTTCTCGCTGCCCATGCGGTAGCGCGGGTAGGCAAGAGCTACCGCGATACCGACGCGCCAGTGGCCTTGTGGTTGGTGCCATCGGACGCCATTCGCTCCCAGACGCTGGCTTCGCTCTCGACGCCGCGCCACCCTTGCCGCGAGGCGATGACGGAGTATTTCGGCGAAAGAGTTCGCGTTTGCGCGCTGGATGACCTGGCAACGGTGGGGCGGCATGAGGTGGGCCAGAATGGTGTGAACGGTTCCGCCATTATCGTGGTGGCGACCATTCAATCCTTCGCCATTACCGACAAGACCAAGCGCAATGTCTATTCCTTCGATGAAAGTCTTGCGCCCCACTTTCAGGCGTTGACGCCACAACAGGAAGCGAAGCTGGACAAGGTGACGGAAGCCGATATTGCCGCCCAACCCTATCTGACTGCCGCCGACATCGGCAAGGTCAAGGCGTCGCTGGCCAACTGGCTGACGCTCCATCAGCCGATAGTGGTGGTGGACGAAGCGCACAACAACCGCACCGACCTGGCTTTCCGCACTCTCAGAAACTTGCACCCGGCTTGTTTGATTGAAATGACCGCCACGCCGGTAAGCGGCAGCAATGTGCTGTTTCACGTCGGCGCGCAGGCGCTGGCGCGGGAAGACATGATCAAGCTGCCCATCGTGCTGATGGAGCACCCGACCGGCTGGAAAGATGCGGTGCGCGACGCCATTCTGACCCGCGACCGGCTGGAAACGCTGGCGGCCAGGGAACCCGACTACATCCGCCCGGTGCTGTTGTTTCAGGCCGAGCCAAGAAATAGCGAGGCTACGGTCGAAAAGCTGCTGGAACACTTGACCAGCGCTGATGGCGAAAAAATCGATCGCAAACAAATTGCCGTGGCCACCGGCGACCAGAAGGAATTGGACGGAATTGTTTTGACTGATCCGGCCTGTGCTATCCGCTACGTCATCACCGTGGAAGCGCTCAAGGAAGGCTGGGATTGCCCCTTTGCCTATGTGCTGTGCGGCTTGCAGGACATGAAAAGCTCCAAGGACGTGGAGCAGATTCTCGGGCGAGTATTGCGGATGCCCTATGCCCGCCCGTGCAGTCAACCGGAAATGGGCAAGGCTTATGCGCATATGGTTTCCAGTGTGACCGCGCGGGTAGCCGACCAACTGGCGGACCGGCTGGTGAACAACATGGGCTTTGAGGCGTATGAGGCCGCGCTGGCGATTGCCCCAGCGCAAAGTGCATTGCCCTTGCTGGATGGCAGCAGCCACCACCAGCCCCGCCCTGCGGAAGCGGTGATTTCATTGCCAGTGACACCGACACAACCGATTCCCGAGGCGCTCAAGGAGTGCATCGAGATACGCCCCACCACCAACGGCGCAACGGCCATTGTGCGCGGTGAATTGACCGAAGCGGTGGAAGACTTCCTGCTGACTGCCTGCAAGGGCGCGAAACAGCACCAGACGGTGAAAGATGCTATCGAGCGTGAGCGCACCCGTCAGGCGGCACTGCTGGCGCCATCGGCGCGGGGTGAGCGCTTTGCACCCCTGCCGCAATTGTGCCTTGATTGGGATGGCGAAGTGCAGCCGGTGGAAAAACGGCTGCTTTCGGAATTAGGCGATTTTGATCTATTTGCGGAGCCAATGAACCTGGCCGGTTTTACCATCCGCGAGAGCGGCACGGCTTTCGAGATTGATGTCGAGGGCGGCAAGGTGGTCTATCAGGCCACGGACAGCGGCCAGTTTCACCTCAATGAAATTGCCACCCATGCCAGTGACAATGATCTGGTGCGCTGGCTGGATCGGGAATGTCGGCAGATTGATGTGGGTCAGGCCGTGCTCATCAAGTGGCTACTGGCGCTGGTGCGCCACCTGATTGCCGACCGGAGCCTCACGCTCACGGCGCTGGTGCGCGCCAAGTACCCATTGGCAGAAGCCGTGCGGCGTGAGATTGAACGACGCAGGCAAGCTGCGGTCAAGGCGGGCTTCCAGAAGTCGCTGCCGGGCTTTCTTTCCGCCCCACGGCTGGAAGATAGTTTCCGCTATGCCTTCACCTTTCATCCCAACCATTACCCGGCAAAACCGCCGTTTTATTCCGGGCGCTACCGTTTCCAGCATCACTACTATCCGGTGATCCACGACTTGCGCGAGAAACGCAACGATGGACAACTCACCGAAGAATTCCTGTGCGCCCGGGCTATTGATCTGAATCCGCAAATAAAGCATTGGGTGCGCAACGTGGAAAGGGAGGATCGTTTCTCTTTCTGGTTGCCGACTTCAAAGGATTATTTCTACCCGGATTTCGTTTGTGAATTGACCGATAGCCGGGTGTTGGTGATCGAATACAAGGGCGCGCACTTGTTGAACGATCCCGAGACTAAGGAGAAAGATCAGGTGGGCCACCAGTGGGAGCAATCCAGCGGCGGGCGCTGCCTGTTCCTGATGGCTGTGGCGGAAGATGCGCAAGGGCGGGATGTCAGCCAGCAAATTGCCAACAAGCTCATGGGGTAATCGGCCGTGTCGCTCAAATCCATTTTTAAAGGATGGGTAGGCGAAGTTCAGGGCACCATCGCCAAGAAGATGTCGGTTTACACCGACATCAATAATACGGGGCAGCCCTGACCTAAGCCCGTCAAACTACCAGATGTTCCCGCTCCAGCACCGGCCTGAGAAAGCGCCCTGTATGTGAGCCGGGATACGCGGCGATATCCTCGGGTGTGCCGACGGCCAGCACTTCTCCACCCTTGTCGCCACCTTCCGGTCCCATGTCGATAAGCCAGTCAGCGGTTTTGATGACGTCGAGGTTGTGTTCGATTACCACGATGGTGTTGCCGTGGTCGCGTAACTGGTGCAGCACGGCGAGCAGTTGCTTGATGTCGTGGAAGTGCAGGCCGGTGGTGGGTTCGTCGAGGATGTACAGCGTGCTGCCGGATTCGCGCTTGGAGAGTTCGCGTGACAGTTTGACGCGTTGTGCTTCGCCACCGGACAGGGTGGTGGCGTTCTGGCCGAGCTTGATGTAGGACAGTCCGACATCCATCAGGGTTTGCAGCTTACGATGGATGACGGGCACGGCGCTGAAGAAGTTCAACGCGTCCTCGATAGTCATGTCCAACACCTCCTGGATGTTCCTGCCCTTGTAGCGCACTTCCAGCGTCTCGCGATTATAGCGCTTGCCCTTGCACACATCGCACGGCACGTAGATGTCGGGCAGAAAGTGCATCTCCACCTTGATTACGCCGTCGCCCTGGCAGGCCTCGCAGCGCCCGCCCTTGACGTTGAAGCTGAAGCGGCCCGGATTGTAGCCGCGTGCCCGCGCTTCCTGTGTGCCCGAGAACAGCTCGCGGATCGGCGTGAACAGGCCGGTATACGTGGCGGGGTTGGAGCGCGGTGTGCGCCCGATGGGGCTCTGGTCGATGCTCACCACCTTCTCGAACTGCTCCAGGCCGATGATCTCCGCGCAGGGCGCGGGTTCTTCAGTGCTGCCGTAGAGTGCACGTGCTGCCTGGCGATAGAGGGTATCGTTGACCAGGGTGGATTTGCCGGAGCCGGACACGCCGGTGACGCAGGTCATCAGCCCCAGCGGGATGTCGACATTGACGCCCTTTAAGTTGTGGCCGCTGGCACCGCGGATGAGCAGTTGGCGCTCCGGGTCGGGCGCGATGCGTGTGGTGGGCACGTCGATCTTGCGGTGACCACACAGGTATTGTCCGGTGAGCGAGGCGGGATTGGCGATGATCTCTTGTGGCGTGCCTTGGGCGACGATTTTTCCGCCGTGTACGCCCGCGCCGGGGCCGATGTCGACCACGTAATCGGCAAGGCGGATGGCGTCCTCGTCGTGCTCGACCACGATCACGGTATTACCCAAGTCACGCAGATAGACCAAGGTGTGCAGCAAGCGCTCGTTGTCGCGCTGGTGCAGGCCGATGGAGGGCTCGTCCAGCACATACATCACGCCCACCAGCCCCGCGCCGATTTGGCTGGCGAGCCGGATGCGCTGCGCCTCACCGCCCGACAGGGAGTCGGCGCTGCGGTTCAACGTCAGGTAGTCCAGCCCGACGTTGACCAGAAAATCCAGCCGCTGGCCGACTTCCTTGACGATCTTGGCGGCGATTTCGCCGCGCCAGCCGGGCAGTATCAACCCGCCGAAAAACTCCCGTGCCCGTCCCACCGGCATGGCGACCGTTTCGGGCAGGGTCTTGCCGCCCACAAATACATTGCGTGCCTCACGCCGCAGCCGGGCGCCCTGGCAGTCGGGGCAGGGCTGGGTGCTCAGGTATTTGGATAGCTCCTCGCGCACCGCGCCGGATTCAGTCTCGCGGTGGCGGCGCGTCATATTGGGGATGACCCCTTCGAACGGGTGGGCGCGCCGGGCGGGCACGCCGCGATCGTTGTAGTAATCAAACTCGATATCTTCCTTGCCGCTGCCGAACAGAATGATGTCGCGCACGCGCTGTGACAGCTCCTGGAAGGGGGTCTCGACATCGAAACCGTAGTGCCCGGCCAGCGCGCCGATCATCTGAAAGTAGTAGGCATTGCGGCGATCCCAGCCGCGCACCGCGCCACCCGCCAGGCTCAGTTCGGGATTGGCTACCACGCGCGCCGGGTCGAAGAACTGCTTGATCCCTAAACCATCACAGCCAGGGCAGGCCCCCGCCGGGTTGTTGAACGAGAACAGGCGCGGCTCCAGCTCGGTGATGCTGTAACCACATTGCGGACAGGCGAATTTGGCGGAAAATACCACGTCATCGTGTTCGGGATCGTCCATGAACGCCACGCGCGCCAGACCGTCGGCCAGGCGCAACGCCGTCTCGAACGATTCCGCCAGGCGCTGCTGCACCTCAGGGCGCACCTTGAAGCGGTCCACCACCACCTCAATGGTGTGCTTTTTGCGCAGATCGAGCTTGGGCGCCTGATCCAGCTCCACCACCGTGCCGTCGATGCGCGCCCGCACGTAACCTTGCGCGCGCAGCTCCTCCAGCACCTCGGTGTACTCGCCCTTGCGCCCCTCCACCACTGGCGCGAGCAGCATCAGCCGCGTTTCGGCGGGCAGCGCCAGCACATGATCGACCATCTGGCTGACGGTCTGGGCATCGAGCACCACACCGTGTTCCGGGCAGCGCGGCTCACCGGCGCGGGCATACAGCAGACGCAGGTAATCGTAGATCTCGGTGACGGTGCCGACCGTGGAGCGCGGGTTGTGCGAGGTGGATTTCTGTTCGATGGAAATCGCCGGCGACAGGCCCTCGATGTGGTCCACGTCGGGCTTTTCCATGATCGCCAGAAACTGGCGCGCATAGCTCGACAGCGACTCCACGTAGCGCCGTTGCCCCTCGGCATAGATGGTGTCGAAGGCCAGTGATGACTTGCCGGAGCCGGACAGGCCGGTGATCACGATCAGCTTGCCGCGCGGCAGGTCAAGGTCAATGTTTTGTAAATTATGAGTACGGGCGCCGCGGATGCGGATGGTTTCCATTCGAATTTCCTACTACCTGGCTAACCTGCTAATATACGCCTTTTTACCCCCATCAGGCAAAGAGCAGAGCACACCGTGGTTCGTCGAACAAAACAAAATGCAAATCAGCAGGGCATGAATCCGGGAGAACGCAAGGCCGCGTTCTCACTTTCCAGTATCTATGCGCTACGCATGATGGGATTGTTCATGATCCTGCCAGTGTTTTCGCTTTACGCGCACGACCATCTGAGTGGCGCCACGCCAATGCTGATCGGCCTGGCGATTGGCATTTACGGCCTCGCCAATGCCGTTTTCCAGATCCCCTTCGGCATGCTGTCCGACCGTTTCGGGCGCAAGCCCATCATCGCATTCGGCCTGGTGATCTTCGCCATCGGCAGCGTGGTGGCCGCGATGGCCGACTCAATCACTGGCGTCATCATTGGCCGTGCCTTGCAGGGCAGCGGGGCCATCGCCGCCGCCGTCATGGCGCTGGCCGCCGATCTCACCCGCGAGGAACACCGCCTCAAAATCATGGCCGTGATCGGCATGACGATTGGCCTGTCATTCTCCCTGTCATTCGTCATCGGGCCTGTCCTCAACGGCTGGATCGGCGTCCCCGGCATCTTCTGGCTCACTGCCGTGCTGGCGCTGAGTGGTATCGCCGTGTTGCATTTCGGCGTGCCGCAACCGGAGCACAGCACATTCCATCGCGATGCCGAGGCCGTCCCGGCGCAATTCAAGGATATTCTTGCGGACAGGGAGCTGCTGCGCCTGAATTTCGGCATCTTCGCGCTGCACATGATCTTGATGGCGAGCTTCGTGGTGGTGCCGGTGGCATTGCGCGACCACGCCGGGCTCGGTGCCGGACAGCACTGGATGGTTTATCTGGGTGTGCAACTGATTTCGATGGTGGCAATGGTGCCGCTCATTATCCAGGCTGAAAAACACCGCCGCATGAAGCAGGTGTTCGTAGGCTCGGTCATTGCGGTAGCGCTGAGTCAAGCCGGGCTGACCTTCGCCCATGATTCGCTGGTAGGCATTTCTTTGTTGCTGGTGTTGTTTTTTATGGCGTTCAATGTGTTGGAGGCCACGCTGCCCTCCCTGATCGCAAAAACCGCGCCGTCCCATAAAAAGGGCACGGCGATGGGCATCTATTCCACTACCCAGTTTTTGGGAGCCTTTTGCGGCGGCACTCTGGGCGGCTGGTTATATGGCGCATATGGCCTGGGAAGTGTATTTTTGCTGTGCGCCATCATCGCGGCGGTCTGGGCGGGGCTGGCGGCCACCATGAGATCCCCGCGTTATCTGAGCAATCATATGGTGAATGTCGGCCAGATCGACGAGGGGCAGGCGCGTGACCTGGCCGCGCGCATGGCGCAGGTCAAAGGGGTGGCCGAAGTTACCGTTATCGCCGAAGACGGTGTCGCCTATCTTAAGGTTGATCCGCATATTTTAGATAATGACGCGCTGCGTGAATTTTCGGCGGTCATTGTCCCCTCAGGGGGAGAAGGCGTAAGATAGGGTTTAATTCCAATTTGCGTTAAAACCGACAATAATTTTGCAGGCTGCGTGGAACGCACCCTGCGATAACTCACTTTCTATTGCGAATTTTAAGAGGCCCCCCATGGCAAAAGGCATAAACAAAGTCATCCTGATCGGCAACCTCGGCAAAGATCCAGAAGTGCGCTACATGCCCTCCGGTTCCGCCGTAGCCAACGTAACCGTCGCCACCGCCGATAGCTGGAAGGACAAGCAGACCGGCGAAAAGAAGGAAAGCACCGAGTGGCACAATGTGGTGTTTTTCAACCGCCTCGCAGAAATCGCGGGTGAATATCTCAAAAAAGGCTCGAAGGTGTATATCGAGGGCTCGCTCAAAACGGAGAAGTACCAGGATAAAACCACCGGAGCTGACCGCTATATCACCAAGATCGTGGCCAGCGAGATGCAAATGCTCGATAGCCGTGCTGGTGGGGGAGGGGATTTTTCCACTGAAGGATCGCGCGCATCTTCTTCTCAGGGGGACAGGCCGTCTTCGCAAGCAGGCGGGCGTAGCTCAAATACCCAGAACGACGGACAGAAATCCCCCGGAGGGGAGGCTGCACGCCCGGCACCGGGCGGGAATTTTGATGATTTTGATGATGACATCCCGTTTTGAAGCTTGCCGCCCCCGTGAATCCCTGTGAAGGGGGCAGTGGGGCGCAATGCCTGTGCCACCCGTAAAGGGCGCAATGCCTTTAGGGTAAAAGATAGCCCCGCTTGATGCGGGGTTTTCTTTTTCCCCGTGATCACCGTGAAGGTGACAATGAGGGGACAATGTGTGCGCGCGCGCCCGCCCGCCTGTTTAGAAATAAATCGGTTGTCCGATAACAAGGGACACCACTGCTGGAATTTCTCCGTAACCACCGTGAATCCCCGCATTGTCACCTTCACGGTGATGAAGGGGACAATGGGTGGCAATGAGGGGACAATGTATTAACTAGGGAGAATGGAATATGCCGATGAAAAGTACAATGCGTTCCTTCAAGTACGATTATATGGGTCTGGATGCCGAGTCCATCAAATACTCGATGGCTAATCGTCTTGAATACGAGGTGGGCAAGGATCTTCATACCGCCACTGATCGCGACTGGTACAACGTCACGGCCTATGCGGTGCGTGACCGCCTCATGGAACGCTGGATGGAAACCATGCGCACCTATTACCGCGAAGACGCCAAGCGCGTCTATTACCTCTCCCTGGAATTCCTGATTGGCCGCACGCTGAGCAACAGTCTGCTCAATGTAGGCATTCAGAACGAATGTGAGCAGGCCTTGCATGACATCGGGCTTAATCTGGAAGAGGTGCGTGAGCTGGAGCCGGATGCAGCGCTGGGTAATGGCGGCCTCGGGCGGCTGGCAGCGTGTTTTCTTGATTCCATGGCGACGCTTGGCATACCGTCGTATGGCTATGGCATCCGTTATGAATATGGCATGTTCACTCAACGTATCGAGAATGGCCACCAGGTTGAACATCCTGAAAACTGGTTGCGCTACGGCAACCCCTGGGAATTCCCGCGTCCCGAAGTGCTCTACCCCGTGAAATTTCATGGCCGGGTCGTGGAATATCCGGATGAAACCGGCCAGAAGCGCTACCACTGGGTTGATGCCGACGAGGTGATGGCGATGGCCTATGACACCCCAATCCCAGGCTATAACACCAACACCGTTAATAATATGCGTCTGTGGTCCGCCAAGGCGACGCGCGATTTTAATTTGAAATACTTCAACGAAGGCAATTACATCAAGGCCCTGGAGGATAAAAATGAATCTGAAAATCTCTCCAAGGTGCTCTATCCCGACGATACCACCGCGATGGGCCGCGAACTGCGGCTGAAGCAGCAATATTTCTTTGTCAGCGCATCATTGCAAGACATTCTGCGCCGTTTCCAGAAGGCGCATTACCACTTTGACAAACTGCCGGATAAGGTGGCAATCCAGCTCAACGATACCCATCCGGTACTGGCTATTCCCGAGTTGATGCGGATATTGATGGATCTCCATGGCCTGCCATGGGGGCGTGCCTGGAATATCACGGTACGCACCTTCTCATACACCAATCATACGCTGCTGCCCGAGGCGCTGGAAACCTGGCCGGTGAAGCTGTTTGAGGAAATGTTGCCGCGTCATCTGCAGATTATTTATGAAATCAACCACCATTTCCTGAAAGATGTCATGCATCAATTCCCCGGCAACTTCGATCTGTTGCGGCACATGTCGATTGTCGATGAGGATAATGGAAAACGCATTCGCATGGGGCATCTGGCGGTAGTCGGCAGTCACAAGGTGAACGGCGTCGCGGCGCTGCATACCCTGTTGATGAAGTCGTCCACCTTTGCCGATTTTGAACGCTTTTACCCCGGCAAGATCGTCAATAAAACCAACGGCATCACGCCGCGGCGCTGGTTGCACCATGCCAACCCGCTACTCTCTAATCTCATTACCTCGCGTATTGGCGATGAGTGGACTGCAAATCTTGATGAGCTGAAGAAGCTGGCGCCACTGGCCGATGATCCCGTTTTCCGGGACGAGTTTCGTGCCGTCAAGCGTGCCAACAAGGAGCGGGTTGCCGGGCTGGTAAAAAAACATCTGGGCATAGATGTTAATCCCGACGCGATGTTCGATGTGCACATCAAGCGCATTCATGAATATAAGCGTCAGTTGCTAAACGTGCTGCATATCATAACGTTGTACAACCGCATCCGGTTCAATCCCGGTGCGCACGTCGTGCCGCGCCTGGTGATTTTTGCCGGCAAGGCGGCGCCGGGTTATGCCATGGCCAAACTTATTATCAAACTCATCAATGACGTTGCCGACATCGTGAATAACGATCCGGCCATCGGCAGCCGCCTGAAGGTATTGTTTGTTCCCAACTACAACGTCTCCACGGCGGAAGATCTCATCCCGGCCAGCGATCTCTCGCAACAGATATCCACAGCGGGCACAGAGGCTTCCGGCACAGGCAATATGAAGCTCGCGCTCAACGGCGCACTTACCATCGGCACGCTGGACGGCGCGAATGTTGAAATCCGCGAAGAGGTGGGCGAGGATAATATTTTCATCTTTGGCCTGACCGCCCAGCAGGCGGAAGAGCTGCGCAGAAATGGTTACAACCCGTGGGACTATTACCATGGAAACCAGGAGCTGAAGCAAGTGCTCGACATGATCGGCTCGGGCTATTTCTCGCCCGACGAGCCTGATTTGTTCAAACCTATCATCAACGCCTTGACGCATAGCGGCGATCACTACCTGCTGCTTGCCGACTATGCCTCATATATATCGGCGCAGGAGCGGGTTGCCGAACTTTATGCCGATCCTCAGGAGTGGACGCGCAAGGCTATTCTCAATGTTGCGCACATGGGCAAATTCTCCAGTGACCGCACCATACGCGAATATGCGGAGGAAATATGGGACGTGAAGCCGGTAAAAATCACGCTGGAACAGCGCACGGAGGGTAAGAAGGTTAAGCAGAAATAGGGGGGGTGGATTTATCCTTCGGTAGTATCGCCTGGGGCGTTTTTTAACGCCCCAGGCTACAAAAAACATTACCGCTTCATTGAATCAAAAAACTCTGAATTGGTCTTGGTCGCCTTGAGCTTGTCGAGCAGAAACTCCATCGCAGCCAAATCCTCCATGGGGTGCAACAGCTTGCGCAGAATCCACATCTTTTGCAGTTCGTCGGGATGCGTCAGCAGTTCTTCGCGGCGCGTGCCGGAGCGGTTGATGTTGATGGAGGGGTAAATGCGCCGCTCGGCGATCTTGCGATCCAGGTGGACTTCCATGTTGCCGGTGCCTTTGAACTCTTCATAGATCACGTCGTCCATGCGCGAGCCGGTGTCGATCAAGGCGGTGGCAATGATGGTCAGACTGCCGCCTTCCTCGATGTTGCGCGCCGCGCCAAAGAAGCGCTTCGGGCGGTGCAGTGCGTTGGCATCGACACCACCGGTGAGCACTTTGCCCGACGAAGGGATTACCGTGTTGTAGGCGCGTGCCAGACGGGTAACGGAGTCAAGCAGGATCACTACGTCGCGCTTGTGTTCAACCAGGCGTTTGGCTTTTTCAATCACCATTTCCGCAACCTGCACATGACGGCTGGCAGGCTCATCGAAGGTGCTGGAGACTACCTCGCCACGTACCGAGCGCGCCATCTCCGTCACTTCTTCCGGGCGCTCATCAATCAGCAACACGATCAGGTAACATTCAGGATGCTTGGCGGCGATGGACTGGGCGATATGTTGCAGCATCATGGTCTTACCGGCCTTGGGCGGCGATACAATCATGCCGCGCTGGCCCTTGCCGATGGGTGCCACCAGGTCGATGACGCGCGCGGTCAAGTCTTCCGTGCTGCCGTTGCCGATTTCCATGGTCAGCCGTTCGTTGGCGAACAGCGGTGTCAAGTTCTCGAACAACACCTTGTTTTTGGCGTTCTCGGGTGCCTCGAAGTTGATCTCGCTCACCTTCAGCAGTGCGAAATAACGCTCCCCTTCTTTTGGAGGGCGGATCTTGCCGGAAATAGTGTCGCCAGTGCGCAGATTGAAGCGCCGGATCTGGCTGGGCGAGACATAGATATCGTCCGGTCCGGCCAGGTAAGAACTGTCCGCCGAACGCAGGAAGCCGAAACCGTCCTGCAGGATCTCCAGCACGCCGTCGCCGGAGATGTCTTCTCCTTTGTGCGCATGGCCCTTGAGAATGGCGAAGATCACGTCTTGTTTGCGTGACCGGGCCATGCCCTCGATGCCCATGGATTGCGCGAGGTCGATCAATTCAGAGGGTGATTTTTGTTTAAGTTCAGTCAGGTTCATGATGGATGATCGTCAGGTTTTGGATGGGTATGCAGATGAAGTTAAAGAAACGAAAGCCCCTGTGCGTAGGGACGCTCGTATGTTTCTCGTGCCGCTGATGTGTTGCTGGGGGAGGTTCCGCTGTTGCCAGAAATACTGGCACTGCTCGAATAAATTATTTGCGATTTTTGTAAAGCTACCACTAAAACGGCGCCGCGTCTAGCCCCTCGCGGATTAAATTGCGAGAGGCTAGGGGGGCGCACGATACGGATTAAAGATTGCTGTCAATAAACGCTGTCAATTGCGACTTGGAGACGGCGCCCACCTTGGTGGCTTCAACATTGCCATTTTTAAACAGCATCAGGGTGGGGATGCCGCGTATGCCGTATTGAGACGGCGTCGCCGGGTTTTCGTCAATGTTGAGTTTGGCGACCTTGACTCTGCCCGCATATTCTTCAGCGATTTCGTCCAGAATCGGGGCGATCATCTTGCAGGGGCCGCACCATTCGGCCCAGAAATCGACCAGTACCGGCGTATCGCTTTTCAGCACCTCGTTGTCGAAGGTGGCGTCGGTGACATAAATGATGTTTTTGCTCACGTTGGTGCATCTCCGATTGATGGATGTGGGTTTGAGGGCCGGGTTATTATTGTGCGGCCCTCTGTGATATGAGATTTGTATTATATTAAGGTTTATTTTCGCACATTCAAGCCTAATCCGCCGTATATTTCAAGTCCAATCGCCTGGCAATTCTGTTATTCTTTGATTTATGAACGATCATTTGTCAGATATCTCATTTTCCAGTTTTGATTTTCCCTATTCTTTGAGGCAAGGAATCGACGACGCGGGGTTTTCCCGTTGCACACCGATCCAGGCTGCAACCCTGCCGCTGGCTTTGTCGGGCAAGGATGTTGCCGGGCAGGCGCAAACCGGCACCGGTAAAACGGCTGCTTTTCTGCTGGCCGTGATGAATCGCCTGCTGACGGTGCCTGCCTCTCCAGCGCGGCGCGCCAATCAGCCGCGCGCCGTGATATTGGCGCCGACTCGCGAATTGGCGATACAGATCCACAAGGACGCACTCCTTTTGGGCAGGCATGCCGGCCTCACTTTAGGGTTGGTTTACGGCGGCACAGGCTACGAAGCGCAGCGCGCCATGTTCGAGGAGGGTGTGGATATCCTGATTGGTACGCCGGGCCGCATCATCGACTACTTCAAGCAAGGCGTATTTGACTTGAAGGCGGTGCAGGTGGCGGTGCTGGATGAGGCCGACCGCATGCTCGACCTTGGCTTCATCAAGGACATCCGCTTCCTGCTGCGCCAGTTGCCCAAGCCCGACAAGCGTCTCAGCATGTTGTTTTCGGCGACCCTGTCGCTGCGCGTCACCGAGCTTGCCTACGAGCACATGAATAACCCCCAGCTCGTGAAAATCGAGAGCGACAAGGTGACGGCTGACAATGTCTCGCAGATCATCTATCACACCGCCAGCGAAGAAAAAATCCCCGCGCTGATCGGTCTGCTGAAACATATGGATCCCAAGCGCACCATTGTTTTCGTCAACACCAAGCGCGCGGCCGACCAGGTGTGGGCTCATCTTGAAAGTAATGGCTTCAAAGCCGCCATATTGTCAGGCGATGTGCCGCAGAACAAGCGCATGTCGTTGCTGGAGCAATTCCAGCAAGGCGAGTTGCCCGTGCTGGTTGCCACCGATGTCGCGGCGCGCGGCCTGCATATTTCCGAGGTCAGCCATGTGTTCAACTTCGATCTCCCGCAGGATGCCGAGGATTATGTGCATCGCATCGGCCGCACCGCGCGTGCCGGCGCAAGCGGCGATGCGATCAGCTTTGCTTGTGAGGAATACGCCTTTTCGATACCTGAGATCGAAGAATACATCGGCCACAAAATCCCGGTAGGCCGCCTCAGTGATGATGTGCTGGCCACGCCTGTAACGCCTGCCGTCGCGGGCGGACGGCATGGCGGGGCGGGAGACCGCATGCGTAGCCGGCCCTCCCCCTCTGGCCAGAAGCGCCGCAGCAGCTCAGGCTCAAGGCAAGAACACAGGCCGAGAAAACGATAAGCCGTCGTTCATTGTAATCTGTACATTTAGAATGGTGGGAACGGCATAAGGGGCCGTAATCACCGTAAGGCATTGCGCCCTTCACGGGTGTGACAATGAGGCTTAACCAGAAAAGCACTGGTTATTCCTTAACGGCCCCTAAATCCAAGAAATCATTTTGTGAAGTTAAGGAGCGAAGCATGGCGCGCATGATCTTTCCAGACCAAACCGACACGCGGGATTTGCCCGCTATCCAAGCCAAACTTGCGACGATAGGCATCACGCTGCGCCATTGGCCGGCGCCTGCCCAGGCGCGTAGCCTGGAGCTGATGGAGAAGGCGGTGCTGGATGACGCCGAAAAGCAGGAATTGCTCGCTGTCGTGGATGATCGCTTTGAGGAGCTAAAGCGCGAGGCGGGTTATGCCACGCGCGACATGATCGTGATTCATGAAAACATCCCCGGCCTTGCCGAGATGCTCGCCAAGTTTGAAAAGATTCACTACCACACCGACGACGAGGTGCGCTACATCCTTGCGGGCAAGGGGTACTTCGGTTTTGTCGAGTCCGATGGCAAGCAGTTCATGCTTGAAGTGACGGCAGGCGATTACATTAATGTCCCGGCCAATACGGAGCACTGGTTCATTCTGGGTGATTCCAAGCGCATCAAGGCGGTGCGTTACTTTATCGACACGAGCGGCTGGACACCCGTTTATACCGGGCGTGCTTTGCAATTCGCTGACTGAACGGTAAGGAGAGAGTCCTTTGGCAATAACGTTGGACCAGCTTGCGCCACGCGCAGCCCTTGTCGAGATTGCGCGCGACTTTCATGCGCGCGGCTGGATGGCCGGTACGGCGGGTAATCTTAGCGTCCGTGCGGATGACGACAGCTTTTGGATCACCGCCAGCGGCCTGCCCAAGGGGCGCCTGGAAGAAACAGATTTTCTGCGGATGCGCATTCAGGACGGAGAGATTGTTGAGCGGTTACACGCCAACGCCAAACCCTCCGCCGAATGTTCTATCCATCAAGTGGTCTATCAACGTTTTCCCGATGCGCGCGCCTGCCTGCATGTGCATTCCGTGGACGCCTGCCTGGCGTGCGAAGACATCCCTTCTGCCGCACAGGAAATGCCGTTGCCGCCATTGGAGATGGTGAAAGGGCTGGGGATATGGGAGCAGCATCCCGATGTCGCATTGCCGCTGTTCGACAATCTGCTCGACGTTACGCGCATAGCGGCGGCCATCGATCAGCGCTTCCAGGTCGTCGCGCCTCGTGCCCCCGCGCTGATGATACGCGGGCACGGGATCACCGTGTGGGGCAGCGACGCGCAGGAGGCCTATAACCGCGTCGAGATTGTTGAATTCATCATGAGCTATCTCGCGCGGCGCAGGTGAATTTATGCGGTTTTGCGCCCTGACGCGCAAGGGGCCGTGGCGGGCACGCCCAGCTTCGTCAGGATTGTGTCCATCAGGCACCAGTTGGTGATGCCGCTCTGGAACAAATTCGCCCCGACAAACGCCGTGAACCACAGCCAGTTCACATTATGAAACAGCGGGCTGGCTTCAATGCCCAAGGCCAAGGATAACAGGATAAAAAAACCGGCGATGATACGGACAGTACGATTGATAGTCATGACGGCATCCTTTAGTTTATTATGTAATTCTAATATACATGCCCGCGTCGCATATTTCAACCCATGAAACGGTAGTTAGATGGGGTGTGTGCGATTTGCGGGGTGCGGTGTATTCACTCCCTCTCCCGCAGGGCGGGAGAGGGCTGGGGAGAGGGTGGTCTGAAACATCAAAATATGACAATCATGCCGAGAGCCGCTGAAA
>JAKFXX010000045.1 GCA_021731145.1 Gammaproteobacteria bacterium
CTCGGCTCAGTCGTTCGCCCATGTCTTCGATCGGTTGCACCAGATTATCCCAGGTGTAGGGGCCGGGCGCGGCCAGTAGCGCCTGCACACCCGCGCGGTTTTCCGCCAATATCCAATCAATGGCAGGCTCAACATGCTCGGGGCGAATCTGGGTGAACGGCGGCAGGCCGGTCATTTCAAGCAGGGGGTTGTTGTTCATTGTTGAATTCCCTAATTAAGCGGCGTTATTGTGGATAGATTAGGATGAACGCCAGGCGGTCTGGCGTTGTTAGTGCCCTAATCTATCATGGACGGCCATGGCGCAACAAAGGGACGTTTTGGGGGCCTTGGCAGGATTTTTTCGGTATCCTGCTTGCCGTAGACCGCTGATTTGCGTATTATGTTGCGTTCCTGTCGCGGAGCGTGGTGCGCGACGCAAAGTTTTGATACACGAGTACGAGGTTGCAAATGAAAGCCGATATCCATCCTGCCTATAATGAAATCACCGTAAGCTGCAGCTGCGGCAACACGTTCAAGACACGCTCCACCTCCAGCAAAAACCTGGGTCTGGACGTATGCTCGGTTTGCCATCCTTTCTACACCGGCAAGCAGAGAATCGTCGATACCGCTGGCCGCGTGGATAAATTCCGCCAGAGATACGGCGCGAAATAATACGCAGCGATGCCGTTGGATCGTTGTTTAAGAAGGGTGCCCCGCAAGGGCGCCCTTTTTGTTTTGGGCGGACTAAGAGTCCATTTAGGCAGGGTGTTCGCCAGAGTATTCATCGCCTGCTGCGTGACCACCCTTGCCGTCCCCTGTCAGGCCGATGACGCGTCCCCTGCTTGTGCGGTAGACCGCATCGACGAGTCTGCGATAGTGAATTATGTTTATGACGGCGATACGGTGCGTCTCAGCGATGGCCGCAAAGTGCGGTTCATTGGCATTGATACCCCAGAGGTCGGGCACAACGGCGCGCCGTCGCAGCCCTTTGCCAGAAAAGCACAAAGCGCGTTGGAAACCCTGCTGGGTTCCGGCAGGGCCATTAGCCTGCGGTATGATGAGGAGCGTCAGGATAGATATGGGCGCGACCTTGCCCATGTTTTTCTGGAAAGCGGCGTGAGCATCGAAGCCCAGATGTTGGAGCAGGGGCTTGCGACCGTGTTGACCTACCCTCCAAATACGTGGAATCTGGCCTGTTATCAGGCTGCCGAGCAGCGTGCGCGCAAGGCGCGGCGCGGGATATGGTCTTTGCCGCAGTACCAGCCCGTCGATGCCGCAAGCGTGACGGGTGATGGGCGAGGTTTTCGCCTGATCAAGGGAAAGGTGACGCAGATCAGCGAAGACCGTGGCGGCCTATCGCTTGAACTCAGTGGCGGAATACGGCTGTATATCTCCCGCAAAAACAGGCATTATTTTGCCAGCTCACCACCAGAGGGATGGCAGGGCCGCACCGTGCTTGCCCGAGGAAAATTATCGTCAGAGGGCGAGGGCGGGGCACGCATCCGTATTCGCCATCCTACAGCGTTGCAGGTGATTGAATAGGCTCTAAAAACAAAAAAGCGTCGCTGCAAGACGTTGTTGCAGGTTTTTTTAACGAGAGGATTTCTGCCGCGATTTCAGGCGGCATCACGCTGCGCTTTTTGCACTTGGTTATTGAAATCGCCCAATTATTCCCGCTTGACACTCGCGTAATACCATGGCATAAAAGCAGGCTGTTGGGTATCCAACCCAGCAAGGGAAGGGCGCTGTTTTTCTTATGGGATAGCAGCGATTTTCTCATAAAAATACCATCGCATGCCGTTGAATCTTGGTTGAGGCGCCGGCAGCGCGGTTTTTGTCAGTCAAATTAAGGAGAGAAAAGCATGAGAGCACGTTTGTTGGGTGTTTCCGCTGCAGCCGTGATGTTGCTGGGCGCAGGTCAGGCCAGCGCAGATCTGGAGCTGGCCAAGGCCAGTGGTTGCTTGGCTTGCCACAGCGTAGAAAAGAAAGTTGTTGGCCCAGGTTGGAAAGATGTTGCTGCCAAGTACAAGGGTAATGCCGGTGCCAAGGCTGAACTGGTTGCCAAGGTCAAGGCCGGCGGTAAAGGTAACTGGACCGCAGTGACCGGCGGCGTGCCGATGCCTCCCTACTCCCCCCGCGTTTCCGATGCCAACATCGAAAAGCTGGTAGACTTCGTTTTGGCCCTGTAATTAAGCCAGAATCGAGTCTTGCAAAAGCCAGCCTCCGGGCTGGCTTTTGTTTTTCCGCAGGGATGACTTACTCGCAGATAGGCTCTAAATTTCCATCATCTCGAAATCTTCCTTGCCTGCCCCGCAATCCGGGCAACGCCATGTAAGCGACACATCCTCCCAGCGGGTGCCGGGCGCAATCCCTTCATCGGGCACACCTACGGCCTCGTTATAAACGAAACCGCAAATTACGCACATATAAGTTTTTAATTCCAGTGTCTGAACTGTCACAAACGGGCTCCAAGTGTAATCAAGCGTAATCCGGTATTATTCCGGGGTGAATCTTCGCACTTTTTTGTGGCAAGCGAAATGCTATAACGGTGTAAAATTCCAATATATGCAAACATAATGGCGGTACAATTATCGTTTTTCAAGGACGTGTGAGTATGACTGAGCAACAATCCATCCCGGTGGTCATGGTTTTTGCCGGCTGTGACTCCACTGGCGGGGCGGGGATTCAGGCCGATATCGAGACGCTGGCGAGTATGGGGTGCCATGCTGCGCCGGTAATCACGGCCATCACGGTGCAGGATACCCAGCAGGTGCAGGGATATACTGCCATTGACGCCGCCTTGGTCATTGCCCAGGCGCGCGCAGTGCTGGAAGACATGCCGGTGGCCGCCTTCAAGATCGGGATGGTGGGCAGTGTGGAGAACGTGGAGGCGATCCACACCTTGTTGCAGGATTACCCGGATGTCCCCGTCGTGCTCGACCCAGTGCGCGCTGCGGGCGGCGGTGGCGAACTTGCCGATGAGGAGGTCGTTGACGCCATGGTGACGCTACTGTTTCCGCTGACTACGGTATTGACGCCCAACACACTGGAGGCGCGCGCTCTGGCACCAGAGGCCGATACTCTCGATGCCTGTGCGCAGGAGATCCTGGAAAACGGCTGCGAATTCGTCCTCATCACGGGCGCCCACGAAAACACCGCAGCGGTGATCAATACGCTGCACGGTAACCGGCGTCAATTGGAGTCATTCTCCTGGGAGCGCCTGCCGGCGAGTTATCATGGCTCCGGTTGCACCTTGGCATCCGCCATCGCTGGCCTGCTGGCTCACGGTATGGAGCCCTTTACCGCCATCCATGAGGCACAGGAATATACTTGGGAAACGTTGAAACACGGCTACCGCATTGGCATGGGGCAACATCTGCCCAACCGGTTGTTTTGGGCGCGGGAGGATGAGGGTCAGGGCGCGTGAAAAAACCACTGCGTGGTCTTTACGCCATCACTGACAGTAGCTTGATTGCGCCGGGGCGCCTCCTTGATGTCGTGAGCTGCGCCATCGCGGGCGGTGCCGCAGTGGTCCAGTATCGGGATAAAGGCCTGGACGGCCCGCGCCGCGAGCGCGATGCGCGTGATCTGCTTGCGTTGTGCCGCTCGCATGGCGTGCCTCTGATCATCAATGATGACGTGACGCTTGCCCAATCTGTTGGCGCGGATGGCGTGCACCTGGGATGCGACGACATATCGCCGGCGGAGGCAAGACGTATTCTGGGGGTGGCGGCGGTGATTGGTGTCTCCTGTTACAATAATTTTGAACTGGCAGTAACGGCGCAGGCGGAAGGCGCCGATTACATCGCCTTTGGGCGGTTTTTTCCCTCTCAAACCAAGCCCGGTGCCGTGCAGGCGAGTATGGATTTGATTTGCCGTGCCAAGGCAACCTTCACTATTCCAGTGGTGGCCATCGGTGGTATTACGCCGGACAACGGCGCTGTATTGATCGAGGCTGGCGTTGATATGCTGGCGGTGGTCGAGGGTATATTTGGTCAGCCTGACCCGGCGCATGCGGCACGGCGATACACACAACTTTTCGAACAAGAAGGAAATACGCAATGACTCGATCCCATGAACTTTTTCAAAGTGCCCAGCGGCATATCCCCGGCGGTGTGAACTCCCCGGTGCGCGCGTTTCGCGGCGTGGGCGGCGAACCGGTGTTCTTCAAGCGTGGCGCTGGCGCCTATGTGTATGACGAAGACGACCGGCGCTACATCGACTATGTTGGTTCATGGGGGCCGATGATTCTCGGGCACTCTCACCCCGAAGTAATCAAGGCAGTGCAAGAAGCCGCCGCCAACGGCCTTGGTTTTGGCGCGCCGACCGCTATTGAAACCACTATGGCCGACCTGCTCTGCGAGCTGGTGCCGTCCATGGATATGGTACGCATGGTCAGCTCCGGCACCGAGGCCACCATGAGCGCGATCCGTCTGGCGCGCGGTTACACCGGGCGCGACAAAATCGTCAAATTCGAGGGTTGTTACCACGGGCATTCGGATTCGCTGCTGGTCAAGGCCGGCTCCGGCGCGCTCACCCTGGGTGTGCCGACATCACCGGGTGTGCCGGTGGCGCTGGCCGAACACACTATTACGCTCGATTACAATGACCTCTCCCAAGTGGAGGAGGCCTTTGCTCATGTCGGCGGGCAAATCGCCTGTATCATCGTCGAACCCGTGGCGGGCAACATGAATTGCATTCCGCCCTTGCCTGGTTTTCTGGAAGGGCTGCGCACTATCTGTGATGAATACGGCGCGGTGCTGATTTTCGATGAGGTGATGACCGGCTTCCGTGTCGCGCTGGGTGGAGCGCAACAGTTTTATGGTGTGACACCAGACCTCACCACCTTGGGTAAGATCGTCGGCGGTGGCCTGCCGGTCGGCGCCTTCGGTGGCAAAAGGGCCGTCATGGAGCGTATCGCCCCGCTCGGCCCGGTCTATCAGGCCGGCACCCTCTCCGGTAATCCCGTGGCGATGGCAGCAGGTTTGGCCACCCTCACCAAGCTTCTCAAGCCGGGGTTTTATAGTGATCTGGCCACCATGACCCAGCGTCTCACCGATGGCGTCACCGCGCGCGCCAAGGCGGCGGGCGTTCCCATGTGTGCCAGCCAGGTAGGCGGCATGTTTGGCCTGTTCTTCAGTGACGAGCCCAGCATCCACAGTTACGCCCAAGTGATGAACTGTAATGTGGAGCGTTTCAAACTATTCTTTCATGGCATGCTGGAACAGGGCGTATACCTTGCGCCATCGGCTTTCGAGGCCGGTTTTGTCTCGTCGGCGCACGGCACGGCAGAGATTGATGCTACGCTCGACGCGGCGGAGAGGGTGCTGGCTGGGTTGTGAGAGGGGGGTATCGTATCAATATCAAGCGCGCACGTGCTTGGTATTGATGGACGGTGTGGCTTGAATTGCTTTGGACGTCCACGCGAAACAGGAATGCCTGGCCTTGGACGATATTTTCCGAGTATCAACCAAGAAATAAAAAAGCCGTAGCGGCCAGCTACGGCTTTTTTGCCTTCGAGTGTTCGAAGATTGCTGGCTTAAGCGGCGACCAAGCCATCCATTTTCTTGGCTGAATCTTGACGGCGGGCAAAGCGCCAACCCAGCAGGCCAAGACCTGCTGCCAGCATCGTCCAGGTATCGGCTTCAGGCACGGGAGCAGCGATCATGCCAAGCGTGTACAAGCCGCCCGCGTTGCCTGTGGCAGTGCCGGTTACCTTAAGGTAATAGTCGTTCCCTGCGCCCAGCAGGCCAGTAAAGAGCAAAGGATCGGCGTTGGTATCTGTTATCGACGCGTTGCTGCTGTCGAAGACGGCGAGGTTCAAGCCACTTATGTTGTAGTTGATGTTGATGGTGCCGAAGTTGAGGTGGAGCGGGATGTTTGTAACTCCTGCACCGACTGCGGACATCGTCGTCAAATCAAAGGTATACGTATCTGCGAAACTGCCGGACACGGTCTTGACGCCGCTGCTATAGGGTGTAGTGCCCAGTGTTCCAGTGTCGTAAGCATTGGTGCTGGCCTGTGCGGCGCCCCAGGAAAGCAGCAAGGCTGCCCCAATTGCTGTAGTTCTCATTTTGTTCATTGTTAACTCTCGTATAAGTCGTTGCTTTGTATGCTGCTCGCCATGCGATAACCCGCGTAGACGGGGTGCTACAAAATCCTTTTAAAAGTTATCTCTCTGAGTTTGTTTACGAAAAAAAGAACTTTTAAAAGATTGCAGGACGATACCCCAGTTGATTTTGAAATGCAACCGTCTTTTTACGGGGTGGGAGGTGGCGGCGTTGTCATGCACCCCGAAAATTATGCAATCCGCCCTGCAGGAGACTCACCCAGCAGGTGGGCCCCCTACGTCCGGCAGATTGCTATGTTGAGTTTGATGTTTCAAGCCGAGGCCAACTCAGGCCGCAGCCAAGCTCCCCGGAGTTTTGTTTGCCGCCCGACGGCGAGCTTGACGCCAGACCAGCAACCCGAGGCCTACCGTCACCAAAGTCCATGTTTCGGGGGTGGGGACGGCGGCAGCGACAGCACCCAGAACGTATATGCCACCAATGGAGCCGATCGGTGTGCCTGTTATCTTCATGTAATAGTCGGTGCCGGGGGAAAGCGTGCCGATAAAGCTGAGCGGGTTGGCGTCGTTGTCCAGCATCGGAGCATTGGAGTTGTTGTAAACGCCAAGATTCAGACCGCTGATGTCATAGAGCGGGGGGCGCCCAGGGAAAGTAAGCGGTATATTGGAAAGTCCTATCCCGACAGCCCAAGGGGAGGTTCCTGTCAGGTCAAAAATGTACCTATCTTCGAAACGGGTGGAGCCGGTTACCGTTTTGGTGTCGCTCCCGTAAGGGGTGGCGTTCAGCGTTCCGATATCATAAGGGATAGCATGGGCAACACCGCATGAAAACAGGAGCATTGCCCCGATAGACGCAGGTTTGATTTTGTTCATTTTTAGAAACCTTTTGCAAGTAGTGGGTATGTTGTGCCATGCGAAGCATTCGCAAACAAATACTGCAAAATCCTTTTAAAAATTGTCGCCTCGGGAGAGTGAGGGGGAATTTTTAAAAAGACGGTCCGCGTTCTAATGGGAAATTAATTAGTGGATTCTAACAGAATGACCCATTATCAGTACATGGGTCTCTGGATTTTTGAGGAACTCACCCCCGGCGCTGCAATAGCGCCGGGAGTTGCAGTTTTTAGGCGGGCAGGGGTGATAGGGCTTCGCTCGGGTTGGCAATTTTACGCCGGTATGCGAATGCGCCCAGCATGCCAAGGCCAAGCAGCATCATCGCCCATGTTTCCGCTTCTGGGACAGGAGGGGCGACAGTTGGGGTGAAATGGAGGTCGTACGAGGCATTTCCTGATACGCCCGTCACTGTGGCAAAGAGAAATTTGCCGGGTTGGGTGTCAAAAGAAAATGATGCGCCAGGAGTGCCGCTCGAGAAAGAACCGCCTCCCAGTGCGTTAATAGCGCCGGATATTCCGCTAAAAAGGCTAAAGCTGTCCGCCGAGAATACCGAGAAACCACCAAAAAATGACGAGTTACCGCTTGTGTTGATCGTTGCCGTGTAGTCGGACGTGGGGATCTGACCTAGGCCGGATAAGACAAAAAAGTCAGTCTCATTCGAAAGAACGCTTGCCGAAAAGCTTTGTCCATTGAAGTTCAGGGTGGGTAATGCAAAGGCTGCGCTGCTCATACCGAGCAATGCGGCAGCCCCGATCAATTTTTTGAGTCCTGAAGCTGTGTTGTTCATACCTTTCTCCTTGGGTTAAAGGTGGGTGAGTAGGTTGTATAATAATGACTGTATGTTACGCCAGAATGACAAAAAAAAATCTGTAGAATAATGATTAAATGTTACGCCATGATGCAAAAATATTTATGCAAAAAACGCGCCATTTAATGAATAAAAAACTATATATAATTGATATTAAAAGGTTTATTTTGTTCAGCATATGGTTTTAGTATTCGGTAGTAGGGCGCTGCTGTTTCGTGGGTAAGCGCATAGACACCGGTAGTGTTTATTAATTGATATATTAATCAACAAGATGTGCTTTAGTTCCTGTGTGCTTTAATGTGGTGCGGCACGCTCTGCCATGGACATAAAAATAATTTATGCCGGATTATGTAAGTTATCGTCGGATTATGGAGACAATCATCCCTTGTCGAGGGTTTGCGATCGCTATTATTTAGTTTTGATCAAATAACAGATTCCTAAAAAAGCGCCTTTCGAAAGCTTTAAGAATGTACAATTTCCGGTGTTTTTTTGTTCTTTATTTTTAATATCAATATGTTGCATGTTTTATGCCTGCGCTGAAAGCCGGGTGTCGTATATCGGCGACATACATGGCGCGATCAATATGCCTAAGAACCTGTTCACGATCTCGCTGAAGGGCGCATTGCGGCGTTAAAATCGAACTCAAAATGCTCACATACTTCGTGTATGCTCCGCTTTTTCGTTCGATTTTGCCTCATTGTGCCCTTTAGGGGTATGCACTGCATCCCTTGATCAAGATCGTGAACAGGTTCTAATCGCCCAGTCTTGCGATAATCCCTCCCGCCTGCTGGATGGTGTTTAATCAAGGAATCTCATGGACATGCTGCACCGTATCTTGTTTTGGCTGCTGATTCTTGTTTCAGCGCCGCTAGCATCAGCAACTGTAACGGTCGTCCCTGACACGGTGCCCTATGGCCGTGCCTCAGAGGTGATGGTTACCATTAATGGTGCTGTGTCACCCGGCAGCAGGTTTGTGCTGGAGTCGGGTGGTCCTTTTGTCGAGCAGGAGCTGCCATTGACATACAAAGTCCATGATATGGCGCTGCGCAATGGATTGGTCTATCTGGCAGCGGGTGAGCAGGGGTTAAGGATTATTGACGCCGGGATGCCAGGGGCTCCAAAACTGGTTGGACACTTTGCTGCAAATCCGGCTGTCCGCGCTGTGCTGGACAGTGGGCTGGCCTTGATTACGGATGGTGCCAATGCCCTGGAAATGGTGGATGTCAGGGACACGTCGCATCCCAAGGCCGTGGGCCACTATCGTTCTGATCGGCCCATTACAGATGTGTTTGTGGATGGCGGATACGCGTATCTGCTGCTGGATAAAGCCAGTGTTGCGGTGCTTGATATCCGGTCTCCGGCAAATGCCGCCATGCTTTCCCGATATGAGTTGGAGGGGGAGGCGGGCAAGCTGTTTGTCGAGGGAGATCATATTTATGTGGCGAATGGCGCCCGGGGTCTTGCGGTGTTGGATGCCAGCGACAAATCCCGTCTCAAACCAGCGGGGCGTTATGCCGTTACGGGCGGTGCGATGGATGTGGCGGTGCAGGATGGGCTGGCGCTGGTGGCGCGCGGTGTTGCCGGGCTGGGGGTGTTCGATGTCTCCGATCCGGCGCGCATCAAGTGGTTAGGCAGTCACAGCAGGCTGGGCAATATTGTTGGCCTGAAAATCCAGGGGCGGCAGGCGCTGGTGTGGAATGACCGCTTTGATCTGATGCTGCTGGATATTGTCAAGCCTGCCATGCCCGCTATTATTGCTTCTTACCGTACCACGCATGATGTCATCAGTGCCGGGCTGGATGGCGGCAAGGTGATCGCGACCACGCCGTCCGCACTTCAGGTGCTGGATTTCTCTGGCGTGCCGCCGCAGTTTTCAAATGAAAATCTGGACGTGGGGCAGGGCGTCAATTTTGGCGGTGAGCGCAGGCTGTTCATTCGCGATAACGTTGCTTATGTGTCGGATTGGTTCGCTGGCCTGCATCTCTATGATATCAGTGACCCGCGCCGCCCCAAGCTGTTGTCTACCTTTCATACGCCGGGTTCTGCCAAGGGTGTGGTGGTGAGGGGTGATTATGCTTTTGTGGCGGATGATGACCGTGGTCTGCTGGTGTTGAATATCAAGGATCCGCGTCAGCCCATGCAGGTTGCCAATCTGCCAACCAATGGTTTGGCTTATACGCCGAAGCTGGTGGGTGATCTGCTCTATCTTGCCAGTCATCGTGGCGGTTTTCAGATTATTGATGTCCGTGATCCTGGCGCGCCTGCGATCATTGCCGATGTCGACACGCCCGGCAAGGCGTGGAGCCTTGAGGTCGCCGGTGATGTGCTCTATGTCGCGGATGATGCCTCCGGCTTACTGGTGTTCGATGTGCGTGATCCGCGCCGGCCGCGACAGATCGGCACATTCAGCCCAGGCGGCGCGGCGGAGGATGTGGTGGTGCGAGGTGATACTGCGTACGTGGCCTTTTTTGACCAGGGTTTTTATGTCCTTGATATTAAAAATCCCGCCGAACCGAAGGTGCTGGGGCATACCTCCACACCGGGCAATGCGCGTGTCATTGAGCTGAAAGGTAATCTGGCGTATGTCACGGATTGGTTTGCGGGGGTGCAGGTGATCGACATCAGCGACGCACAACATCCCGCCATTATCGGTAGTTATGACACCAGTGGTGCGGCATGGGGTATTGGCATCAAGGGTGACTATGCCTATATCGGCGACTGGTGGGGCGGGTTCGCTGTGCTGGATATCAGCAATCCCGCATCGCCCACGTTGGCGGGTCATTATCACACCCCAAGCCAACCCCGAAATCAGGTGATGCAGGCCGCCGTGCAGGGTAAGTTTGCCTATACGGCCAATAGCGCGACCGGACTACAGGTATTTGATATTACCAATCCTCTGAATCCCACCTGGGCCACCGGCCTGGATATCAACGGCACTGCCAATGCGGTCTGGCTGGATGGGCCGGTTGCTTTTCTTGCCGTTGATAATGGCGAGGATGAGGGGCTGGTGATGGCCGATATTCGCAATCCGTATCAGACGCACCGCATCGGCGGCATGAAAATCGCGGGCGGTGCGCTGGGGGTGCAGGTGCATAACGGGCGTGCCTATGTTGCGAGCAGCCGTGCCGGGCTCATCGTCATGGACGTTAAAAATCCCGGGCATCCGCAACGCATTGTGGCTTACCCTGCAAAACTGAACGATGTGTGGGTCGATAACGGCCGTATCTTTATCGCAACGGTGGACCGCGGGCTGGAGGTGCTTGATATGGACCTCAAACCAACCTCACGCTACAAAACGGGCCATGAAACTGTCTTGGTTCGTGCGCGTGGCGATACGGTTTTCCTTTACGAAAAAGGTGTGGGGATTCGTGTGCTGGATATCAGCGGCAAGAATGTCAGGCCGATCGCGTTGTTTGAGACCGGCGAGGCGCTATCAGACATCCTGCTGGAGGAGGATTTATTGTATGTGGCCGGACAACAGTCAGGGCTGATGGTGGTCGATATCTCCAGTCTGACGCAACCGGAAATACAGGCCATTTATCCGCTAACCCAGCGTGCCGGGAAAGTTACCCTAACCAATAACACGGCCCTGCTTGGGGGTGCGGACATCATTACCGCAGTGAAGCTGCTGCCACCTATTGCTCTTGCCAAAGTGGGTGAAAAGAAGCTGCGGGCAGTTATTCCAAAGGATATGCCGATAGGCGCTTACAATGTCGTGGAGGTTGACGCGAAGGGCGGAAAAGTCCGCAGCCGTAACGCATTGAAAGTCGAAATGCAGCGATTCTCCAAGCCGAAAATCACGCCTGAGGAGTTTCAGCGGTTGTTGCAGGAGCAAAGAAAGCTGCGGCAGTGATTGGTAATTTAAATTGTTTCTACTTGAAATCAAGGTGGAGCATTTTTCCGCCGGTTTTTTCCGCGAGCGTGCCGTATGCGTGATTGGTGGATTCATTCGATCGGCCCAGCGGCAGGGTGAATACCGGGCTGGGGATTTTGTCGTAGTAGATCTGGTCGTTGGAGGGTTCATCGCCAACCAGCAAATAGGCCCCCGGCGGCGGGGAGTTTCTGGCTGCGACGCGGAAGGCGTGGCCTATGGTTTCCATGCTGCCGATGAAAGGCGCGCCGCGCATCAGCCGGTCGAACATCTCGCCCATCGTGCCGGTGTAGGTCTCCGCTTTGTTGTCGGAGAACCAGGTGATGGCGGATAGCCGTTTGCCTGATTTATTTATGACCAGCCGCAATACCGGTACGAGGAAGGACGCCAGGCCGTGCATGGAGCCCGATGCGTCGACTACCAGGTGAATGTCATCGCCGGGAATATTTTGCAGCCCTTCGATAAAAAGATCGAAATCCTTGCGGCCAAAGGTGGAGGTTTCGAGAATTTTTTCGAGATAATTTTCCTCGCTGTTGACGACGATCTGCTCGAGGTTTTTGGCCAAGCTTTTTTTGTCGGCCTCCGCTGCGGATAATCGCTGCTGGAGATCCTGCACCTGTCCTTTTAGTTTGCCGGGCTGGCTGCCGCCCGACATGCGGGCGGTGATCACCATGATGGTGAACAGGAAGATAAAGATGACCAGCATCAACAACGCCATATCCGAATAGGTGATATAGACGCTTTCATCCATGAAACGGCGGCGTCTATTCATGGGACGAATCGGGCGGTGACCGCCGCTTGCGGTTGGACAGGAACAGCCTCTTCAGCGGCGGCCACCAGGCGCGGTTGACCTGATCCACCAGCTTGATTTCCTGCCGCAACAGAATACGGTAATGCTTTTGCATTTTGATGGCTTCTCTGAGGGCGGCAAGGTCATCGCCTTTTTCCAGCCCATCGCCAAAGTCGCTCAATTTCCTGGCCTCTTCACGGAACTCCGCCATTGCTTGTTTGGAGCCCGCAAACGCATCCTGCAACAGTTTGACATTCGCGCCCAGCGCGGCAACCTCGCCGTTGAGAATGCGCACATCCTTTTCTTCCGTTTGTTTGCAATCGGCCGCGCAATATACCAGGCAGATTTTCATGATGCGGTCATAGAGGTCCTCAACCCCATTTTCGGTAATCAGGGCGAACACGCGCAGCAGTAAACCGCCAAACACCGCGCCCAACAGCGTGGCGTAGAAGGCCGTGCCCATGCCGCCCATCGCTTTGCGCAATCCCTCCAGCAGCAGTGCTTCGTCATGGCCTAATGCCTCCAGCGAGCTGCTTAAACCCGCCAGTGTGATGCTCAGGCCCATTACCGTCCCGATCAATCCCTGGGTGATGAGCAGGTTGCCCATGACCGCCAGGCCATGGCTGACGCGCTGGTAGAAGGAGAGTTCGGTCTGGAGCAGTGCTTCCAGATTGAGGTGACCGTTGGTCATCACCACCTCTTTCAGTGAGGCGAAAAACCGGTGTGAGGCGTGGCGTTGCAACGGGGTAAGGATGCCCATCAGGCCTTTTTCCCGAGCGGCGCTTTCCATTTGTATCACTTCAATGGATTCGCGCGTCAGTGTCATGGTGAGCATGAAGCTGACAAACATGCTCAACACAAACAGCGTAAGGATGACCCAGGTGAGCTTGGTGGTGTCGTTTTTTATAAATTCCCAGATGCCGGTGTCGACATACAGTCCCAGCGTGACGATGAGTGCGAAAGAGGCCCAGACCAGCCAAAACAGCAAGGTGCGGTATACCTTGTTGCTCATACTATTTTCTACCTTTCTGCTGAAGGATTGAGGAACCATTCATGGCTGTCGGCCAGGGTCAACCTGGCGGTGTCCAGACACTTATCTATCCGCTCTTACGGGGCTCTTACGAGGTCAGGGCGTGGGCCCAGTCAAGAATAGACTGTACGCGTGCGGCCACCATGCCTCGCGCTTCCTGGTAGGGTACCCAGCGATATTCCTCGTGCTCCGGGTGTCCCAGTTCGGGATTTACCGGCAAGGTGATATCGGCCTGCCGGGTTTCGGCGACGTAGTATCGCGCCACCTTGCCGCGACCGTAGGGCGGTGTCTCTTGATAGCTGTTCCCCCAGGTAAATGTCAAGTTATTTAATGAGGTTTCTTCTTCCACCTCGCGGATGGCGCCTTGTAGTGGCTCTTCACCCGCCTCGACCATCCCTTTGGGAAAGTCCCAGTTGCTGTAGGCGCGCAGCAACAGATACCACTTTTTGTTTTCTTCGCGCCGGATAACAATCACCCCGGCGGAGAGCGTTTTTTTCTCCACGGTCACCGGACCTCCTGAAATCCATTGTTGAAATGGCAAAAAAATTAAACGGCAATACCTCTGGAGCGCAGGTGTTCTTTCGCGGCCAGTGCCAGCAAGGTCATCTCCATGTCCCGTTCCCAATCATACCCCTTGTCAGCTTCCGTGTATCCACGCAGGCTGGTGCCATGGAAGGACTCGTCGGCGTAGATCTTGACGTGGCGGACTTCTTCGATGCTTGCCGACAGCTCGGGCCATATTTCGTGCATCATGTCACGTTGTCGTGTCACGGACCATTCGTCGATGAGCTTGTAGCGCGGCGGTAGCTGGGTGAATGCCTCGGCGGTGCCGGTCTGCCGCTTGCCTGTGGATTCGTCGATGTGATCCGTGTACACGTAGACAATCAGTTTTGGCGAATGTTGCAGAATCACGGGGGTCAGGTTGACTTCTGACGGCATCCAGGAGCAGAAGGCGATGTCGAAGGGAAAGTCGATGTCGCTGATGGGCTGGTTACGCATCTCGTAACCGTTGGCGTCATGGAAGTCGGGAATCTGGTGAGGCTTGGCGGCGGGATCGCGGACGCCAATCACGCTGGCACCTTCCCGCGCCAGCAGGCTGCCAATGAAGCCATTACCGCAGTTCAGGTCACAGACAACGGGTTGGGCGGCTACCTGACGTGCGTAATGGGCGATTTTTCGCATTTCGCTACGCAGTGGATAGTAGTGGGCAATGGTCGGGCCGGTCGTCGCAGCATTCCGATCCGGGTTGCTGAAGATCAAGGAGTATAAGGGCAGGCCTTTGATGCGTTCAGCGAAGGGCAGGGCGGGATTCCAGCAGGCATGTTCTTTTTGCTGCACGGCAACGATGCGGGTAAACATCTCGTTACTAAAGGATTCCATTTCGCGAAGCGGTTCAAAATTCATGGTTGTTTCCAAAAATAGCGCCAGAGGGTTTGGGGATCGTTGAGGAAAAAGTCCGCGCCCTCTGGGGCAAAAAATTACGCGTGATATTGGGGGCTCAGCTCGTGTACGGCCTCGACGAATGCCCGTGCCTGTTCGGGGTCTACATGCTGGTGAATGCCATGGCCCAGATTGAAAACATGGCCGGAACCGTGTCCGTAGCTGGCAAGGATGGTTGCCACTTCGGCGCGGATGCGTTCGGGGGAGGCGTACAGCACACAGGGGTCCATGTTGCCTTGCAGGGCGACTCGATCCCCTACGCGTGCGCGCGCATCGCTGAGGTCAGTGGTCCAATCCACGCCCAACGCATCACAACCTGTATCCGCCATTGCTTCCAGCCAGGCCCCGCCGCCCTTGGTGAACAGGATCACCGGTACGCGGCGGCCTTCGCTTTCGCGTTGCAGGCCGTGGACGATTTGTTGCATGTAACGCAGCGAAAACTCGCGGTAATCGCGCGGGGTCAGCACGCCGCCCCAGGTATCGAATACCATCACCGCCTGTGCCCCGGCAGCGATCTGCGCGTTCAGGTAAGTGATGACCGACTGCGCCGTGGTATCAAGCAGCTTGTGCAGCAGCGCGGGCTGGTCGAACATCATGCCTTTGATTTTTGAATATTCCTTGCTGGAGCTGCCCTCCACCATGTAGGTGGCCAGCGTCCAGGGGCTGCCGGAGAAGCCGATCAGCGGCACCCTGCCATGCAGTTCGCGGCGTATCAGCCGTACTGCGTCCATGACATAACGCAGATTGCTCTCCGGGTCGGGCACGCCCAGTGCGGCGACATCGGCAGCGGTACGCACCGGACGCTCAAAGCGCGGGCCTTCGCCTTCGGAGAAATACAGTCCCAGGCCCATTGCGTCGGGGATGGTGAGGATGTCGGAAAACAGGATCGCGGCATCGAGCGGGAAGCGCTCCAGCGGTTGTAATGTGACCTCGCAGGCCAGCTCCGGGTTGGTGCACAGATCCATAAAAGAACCGGCGCGCGCCCGGGTGGCGCGGTATTCAGGCAGATAACGCCCCGCTTGGCGCATCATCCATACCGGGGTGACATCTACAGGTTCGCGCAACAGGGCGCGCAGGAAACGGTCGTTTTTCAATTCAGACATGTAAAGGCTACTCACGCAAAGGCGCCAAGGCGCAAAGAAATATTTAACCCTGGAAGCGGTAGTTGACCGCCTCCAGGGCCGGTTTAAACACCCAGATAATCCAAAATTCCCTGTGCCGCCTCGCGGCCTTCATGCACCGCAGTCACCACCAGGTCTGAACCGCGCACCATGTCGCCGCCGGCGAAGACCTTGGGGTTGGTGGTCTGATGTTTGAACTTGCCGCGCGCGGGTGCCTTGACGCGGCCGCGGTCGTCCACAGCGATGTTGAAATCGCTGAACCATGGCGAAGGGCTGGGCTGGAAGCCGAAGGCGATGATGACGCGGTCGGCGGGGATGATTTCTTCCGAGCCGGGCACTGGCTGCGGGCTGCGGCGCCCGCGTGCATCGGGCGCGCCGAGTTCGGTGGTGATGACCTTTACGCCGGTCACCCGCTCTGTGCCGACGATCTCAATCGGCTGGCGGTTCCACAGGAACTGCACGCCTTCTTCCTTGGCGTTGGAGACTTCGCGTTTTGAGCCGGGCATGTTGGCTTCATCACGGCGGTAGGCGCAGGTGACGCTCGCGGCGCTCTGGCGGATGCTGGTGCGGTTGCAGTCCATTGCGGTATCGCCGCCGCCCAGTACCACTACGCGCTGCCCCGTCATGCTGACAAATTTTGATTCGTCTTTCTCTAGGCCTAAATTGCGATTGACGTTGGATATCAAAAACGGCAGGGCCTCATGGACGCCCGGAAGGTTTTCGCCGGGAAAGCCGCCCTTCATGGAGTTGTAAGTACCCATGCCGAGGAATACGGCATCGTACTCTTCGAGCAATTTCTCGAAGGTAATATCCTTGCCGATATCAATATTAAGGCGGAATTCCACGCCCATTTCTTCCATCAGCGCGCGTCGCGTCCTTACTACTTCTTTTTCCAGTTTGAACTCGGGGATGCCGAAGGTGAGCAGGCCCCCGATTTCGGGATAGCGGTCGAATACCACGGGTTGTACGCCGTTGCGCACCAGTATGTCGGCACATCCCAGTCCCGCCGGCCCCGCGCCGATGATTGCCACGCGCTTGCCGGTGGCGACCACGCCAGACATGTCAGGTTTCCAGCCACGCTTGAGTGCTTCTTCGGTGATGAATTTCTCGATGGAGCCGATGGTCACTGCGCCGAAGCCGTCATTCAAGGTGCAGGCACCTTCGCAGAGACGGTCTTGCGGACAGACCCGCCCGCACACTTCGGGCAGCGAGTTGGTGCGGTGCGAGAGCTCTGCCGCTTCGAAAAAGTTACCTTCTTCGATCAGTTTCAGCCAGTTTGGAATGTAGTTGTGTACCGGGCATTTCCATTCGCAATAGGGGTTGCCGCAGCCCAGACAGCGTCCGGCCTGGGTGGCGGCGGCCTTGGCGTCATATTGGCCGTAGATCTCGCCAAACTCATGGATGCGCACTGCCGCAGGCTTTTTTGCCGGGTCTTGGCGCGGGATTTCTAAAAACTCGAAATTCTTTGTCATTTTCTCAATAACTTTAACTTTTTATCGGTGGCAGGATGCACAGCGCGTCACGCCGCGTTACGCAAGGTTTCAAGGAGCGTTTCCAGCTCGGCGGCCTTGGGTTTGACCAGCCAGAAGCGGTCAAGATACGCACTGAAGTCGTCCAGCAAGGTTTGTCCCCATGCGCTGCCTGTCTCTGTGACAAATTCTTCGATCAGGCCGCGCAGGTAGTTGCGGTGTCCATCCATCGCCTCGGTGCCGATGCGGTGAATATCGACCAGTTCGTGGTTATAGCGGTCGACAAAAGTGTTGTCACTGTCGAGGATATAACTGAATCCGCCCGTCATGCCCGCGCCGAAGTTGAGGCCGGTGGGGCCGAGTACTACCAGTACGCCGCCGGTCATGTATTCACAGCCGTGGTCGCCCACGCCTTCCACCACGGCGAGGGCTCCGGAGTTGCGCACTGCGAAACGCTCGCCTGCCAGGCCCGCCGCGAACAACTTGCCGCCGGTGGCGCCATACAGGCAGGTATTGCCGATAATGGTGGTCTGGTTGGTCTTGAATGTGGCGTCATGCGCTGGATAGATGACGATTTTGCCACCCGCCATGCCTTTGCCCACATAGTCATTGGCGTCGCCTTCCAGCACCAGGTTCAGCCCGCCCGCATTCCACACGCCAAAGCTCTGGCCTGCCGAACCCGTCAGCTTGACGGTGATGGGCGCGTCGTCCATGCCTTTGTCGCCATAGCGCCGCGCAATTTCGCCGGACAGGCGCGCGCCGATGGAACGGTGAATGTTACGGATAGCATAACTGAACGTGCCGCCGCGTTTGTGCGTAATGGCTTCCAGTGCATCTTCTACCATCTGTTCCGCCAGCTCGCCTTTGTCGAAAGGCGCATTTTTTTCTGACTGGCAGTATTGCGGGCTGGATGCCGCTACGCCGCCGTTGGACAGGATGGGCGTCAGATCAAGTTTGTGCTGTTTGCTGGTTTCGCCTTCGATGATGCGCAGCAGGTCGGTGCGGCCGATGAGATCCGCCATGTTCTGCACGCCGAGCTTCGCCATCCATTCGCGTGTCTCGCGGGCGAGGAAGCGGAAATAGTTCATCACCATTTCCGGCAGGCCAATGAAGTGGGCCTGACGCAGCACGTCGTTCTGGGTGGCTACGCCGGTGGCGCAATTATTGAGATGGCAAATGCGCAGGTATTTGCAGCCCAGCGCCACCATCGGGCCGGTGCCGAAGCCAAAGCTTTCGGCGCCGAGAATCGCCGCCTTGATCACGTCGAGGCCGGTTTTCAGGCCGCCATCGGTTTGCAGGCGTACCTTGGCGCGCAGATTGTTGGCGCGCAGCACCTGATGGGCCTCGGTGAGTCCCAGTTCCCACGGGGAGCCAGCGTATTTGATCGAGGTCAGCGGGCTCGCGCCGGTGCCGCCGTCGTAACCGGAGATGGTGATCAGATCGGCATAGGCCTTGGCGACACCGGCGGCGATGGTGCCTACCCCCGCCTCTGCCACCAGCTTGACCGACACCAGCGCCTGAGGGTTGACCTGCTTGAGATCGAAGATCAATTGCGCCAGATCCTCGATGGAGTAGATGTCGTGGTGCGGTGGCGGCGAGATCAGTGCCACACCGGGGCGCGCAAAACGCAGCCGGGCGATGAGGTCGTTGACCTTGTCGCCAGGCAATTGTCCACCCTCACCGGGCTTGGCGCCCTGGGCGACCTTGATTTGCAGGACTTCGGCATTCACCAGGTAGGACGGGGTTACGCCAAAGCGGCCCGAGGCAACCTGCTTGATCTTGGACATCTTCTCCGTGCCGTAACGCTTCGGGTCTTCGCCGCCTTCGCCGGAATTGGAGCGTCCGCCGAGGCGGTTCATGGCAATCGCCAGTGCCTCGTGTGCCTCCGGCGACAGCGCGCCGAGTGACATGCCGGCGCTGTCGAAGCGTGGCAGGATGTCTTCTATCGATTCCACTTCGTCGACCGGGATAGGCGCGGCATCGGGGTTCAATATCAGCAAATCGCGCAGAGCCAGCGCCGGGCGCTCATTGACCAGGCGCGCGTATTCCAGATAGGTCTCATAGCTGCCGGTCTTCACCGCTGACTGGAGGGTCTGGATGACATCCGGGTTGTAGGCGTGCTGTTCCCCGCCGTGGATATATTTGAGCAGTCCGCCTTGCTGTATGGATTTGCGCGGCAGCCAGGCATCGTGCGCAAGTTGGCGCTGGTCGGCCTCCAGGTCGTCGAAGCCAGCGCCTTGCAGGCGGCTCACGGTGCCGGTGAGGCACAGATTGACTACCTCGTCATGCAGCCCCACCGCTTCGAATAATTGTGCGCCACGGTAGCTGGTGATGGTGGAAATACCCATCTTGGAGATGATCTTGTACAGGCCCTTATTGATGCCCTTGCGGTAATTCTCGGCCAGTTTGGCGGAGTCCTTACCGGTAATCTCTCCGGTGCGGATGAGGTCATGGAGGCAATCATAGGCCAGATAGGGATAAACCGCTGTTGCGCCATAGCCTATCAGCACCGCTATCTGATGCGGGTCGCGTGCGGTGGCGGTTTCCACCACGATGTTGCTGTCACAGCGCAGCCCTGCGCGGATCAGGCGATGATGTATCGCGCCGGTCGCCAGCAGGGCGTGGATGGGTAGCGTGTCTTTGGTGATGGCGCGATCCGACAATACCAGCACTACCTTGCCCGCGCGCACGGCAGCCACTGCACGTTCGCAGATCGCCTCAATGGCACGGCGCAGATCCAGGTTTTGGGGGTAATTCAGGTCGATGCGCTCATGGGCATAGTCCGGGTCATCCAGCGCCAGCAATTGCTGGAACTTGCCGGTGGACAGCACCGGCGAATCCATTTGCAGGCGTGCTGCGTGCGCGGCGGTCTCATCGAACATGTTCTGTTCGCGGCCCAGGCAGGTCTCCAGCGACATCACGATTTGCTCACGCAGCGGGTCGATGGGCGGATTGGTGACCTGGGCGAACTGCTGGCGGAAGTAGTCGTAAAGTGAGCGCGCCTGTTGTGACAGCACCGCCATCGGCGTGTCATCGCCCATCGAGCCGATGGCCTCCTGGCCTGCCTCGGCGAGCACGCTCAGCACCTGGTCACGTTCCTCGAAGGTCACCTGGAACAACTTCTGGTAGACCTGCAGGGTGGACGCATCCATGGGTTCAACGCTGGAATCATCGCCATGCAGCGTTGAATCGAGATGCTGGACATGGTCTTTTAGCCACTGCCGGTAGGGGTGACGCTCCTTCAGGCGCTGGTCGATGTCCTCGGGCAGCAGCAGCTCTCCAGTGCTGGTGTCCACGGCAATCATCTGTCCGGGCTTCAGGCGTCCTTTGCTGACCACGTCGGCCGGCAAGTAGTCATATACGCCAATCTCTGATGCCAGGGTGATATGCCGGTCGCGCGTGATGACATAGCGCGCCGGGCGCAGGCCGTTGCGGTCCATGGCGCAGGCCGCGTAACGGCCATCGGTCATCACGATGCCCGCCGGGCCATCCCAAGGCTCCATGTGCATGGAATTGTATTCGTAAAAGGCGCGCAGATCGGGGTCCATGCTCTCGATGTTTTGCCAGGCTGGCGGCACCAGCAGGCGCATGGCGCGGAACAGATCCATGTTGCCGGCAAGCAGCACCTCCAGCATGTTGTCGAGGCTCATCGAGTCGGAGCCGTTTGTCGACACCAGCGGCTGGATGCTCTCCATGTCCGGGATCAGCGGCGTTGCAAACTTGCTGCCGCGCGCCAGTGCCCAATTACGGTTGCCCTGCACGGTGTTGATCTCGCCGTTGTGGGCAAGAAAGCGGAACGGCTGGGCCAGACGCCACTCCGGCCAGGTATTGGTGGAAAAGCGCTGATGGTACACGCACAGCGCGGAGGCAAAGCGCTCGTCATTCAGGTCCAGGTAAAAGACCGGCATGTTGGCCGGCATCACCAGACCTTTATAAGAAATCACATTTGCGGCCAGGCTGGTGACGTAAAAAGTCTTGTCCCGCGCCTCAATCGCCTTTTCGGCGCGGCGCCGCGCGATGAAAAGGTGACGATCAAATGTGGCGTCATCCATGGCATCCGCAGCATTGACGAATACCTGTTCGATGACGGGCAGGCTCTTCAGCGCCTCTTCTCCACAGGCCACGGGATTGACGGGCACAGGGCGCCAGCCGGCCACTTCCAGCCCTTGGGCGCTCAATTCAGACCCAAGCTGGTGGCGCGCCTGGTCGGCAAGGGCGGGGTCACGGTTCAGAAATACCACGCCCACAGCATAGCGCGGCGCCAGTTTGAAGCCCTGTTCTTCGGCAATCGCCCCCAGGAAGGCGGCGGGCTTTTTGAATAACAGGCCGCAGCCGTCGCCGCTCTTGCCGTCGGCGGCAACCGCGCCACGGTGGGTCAGGCAGGCCAGCGAGCTGATGGCGGTCTGCACCAGCCAATGGCTGGGTACGCCATCCATCTGTGCCATCAGGCCGAAGCCGCAGTTGTCTTTTTCAAAAGATGGACGGTACAGGCCGGGGTTTGTGTTGTCTCTATTATTCACTTTGATAGGCATTCAGTTCTGGATCGTGAGTTAGCTGTCCCCTGCCCCCGTGATCACCATTAAGGTGACCATGAAGGGGCAATGCAAAATCGCAGGGGAAATGAGTCTGAGTATACTAGCGCGCGGCGCTTGGTTCAATGCGGGTGTGCTGGACAAATCCCGCGTGCTTTTGATGGGTTTTGGGTGTGCGGCCTACTGCCTGGATTTTTTCAGGTCGTCCTGGATACTGCCGATGCTGCGTATCCAGGGGGTGATGCCGGTCAGTTTCGTGATGTCCTGTGCCGCTTGTTCGGCTTGGGCGCGGGTAGCATAAATGCCGGTGAGCAAGACGTGCCGTGTCTCGCCGAGGCGGTTTACACGGAAGTAGGCGGTTTCCGTCGTGAGCGGATGGCTCGCGGTGAACGCCTGCAATGGCGCTTCGGTTTTCATCGACATAAGCTGGAGGGTGTAGTGGCTGGGGCTCTGTGTAAGCAGCCAGGGTTCGCCTTTGAGCGTAGTGACCGGTTCGCTGGTGGCCTTTTTTGCGGGTGCCGCAACGGTGTTGGCGTCTGGTTGCGTGGAGGGCGCGATAGTGGCAGGGGTTGCCTCGTCGGGCGGTACGGCAGGCATGGGTTCAGGCGCAGGCGGCACGTTGCTCACGCTGAGTCCGGCCTCCTTGGCCTGCACATCCACATTCGCAAGTTGCGCGAGTGCTGCCTCTCTTTGTTGCGTGGAGAGAGCAGGGTGTAATGGCGGGATCTCCAGCGGCATGGCCTTGCCCTGCGCGAGGGTTGCCGTCGATGCGGGCGGGGCGGTGTCCTTATCGGGCGAGATGTTGATCTGGTTTTGCAATAGCAATGCGGCTGCCGCCAGGGTGATCGTGATGCCCGTCAGCCACAGCACTTTCTTTCCCTTTTTTGATGGCTGGCCCGAGGTTTTTTGATCGCCGGATGAGGCAGGAAGGTAAAAGGCGTGCGCCATGCGTTGCCGCAAGGGCGCAAGTGCGGGGGTAGCGAGCATGGGTTCGATCTGCGGCTGGCAAAACAGGATGATGGTCAGTAATCCCTGGCTGTCATCGCCCGCCTCAAGGATGCGCGCCAGTAACAGGAGTGCAGATTCGCGCAGCTGATCGGCGTTGTCTATCGCCAGTATCGGGCGATGCGCGTCCAGCCTCATCTCGCGCAGGCGTTCGCTCAACAGTCGCAGACGTGTCTCGCGGTTTTGCGTCTTGCTAACGCGCAGGCCGAATTCCGCGCTGAGTGTGGCGAGGATGCCATCTTCGTCCAGCATGGGCGTGGCGTCGATGCGGCATACGCGCCATGATGCGGAGGCCGAGGCCAGGAGTTGCTCCAGCAGGGCGGTTTTGCCGCTCTCTTTGCCGCCGATCACCAGTAGCAATTCGCTGTATGGCGCAAGATAGCGCAACATGTGCAGGTGTTGTTCGTGCAGTGGCGGGGCGTCGAAAATATCGTCTTGCGAGGAGCCTAGCGAGGGTTCGCGCCGCAGTGTTGGGGAGGATGACGGCACGATTTAAGCGAATTCCAGTTTGATGTTGGCCGCCGCCAGATAGGCGGCTTCCCCGGCCAGTTCGGTCTCGGTGAGGGGGTGTCTGGCCAGCCATGCGGCAGGGAACTGAACGCGCAAGGAGCGTCGCCCCGCCGTCAGCCTGAAATCCGGCAATGCCGCGTCGGCGCGGCTGCGGTGCAGCAGTACCGCAAGACGCAGCAGGACGCACAAGCGCCACTCCTGATCAATTTGAGAGGCGGGAAGCCGCATGAATATCTCCATGGGAAACTTGCGCCGGTGGCCACGGATCAACCCCGCCAGCCGTGCCTGTTCCTGGCGTGAGAATCCCGGCAGGTCGGAGTTTTCCACCAGATAGGCACCATGCTTGTGGTACTGGTTGTGGGCGACCGCCAGGCCAATTTCATGCAGGCGGGCGGCCCAGCTCAATAAGTGGGCATGTTCCTCGTTGGCAATGCTCCAGTCACGCGCTACCTGGGAGAGGCAGGCCAGCGCGGTACGTTCGACGCGGGCGGCTTGGGTAGTGTCTGCATGGTAACGCGCCATCATCGCCTGGATGCTGGTTTCGCGCACATCTTCATGCTGTATCCTGCCCATCAGGTCATATAACACCCCTTCGCGCAGCGCGCCGTCGGCAACCTGCACGCACTTGATGTCCAGCGTCTCCATTGCCGCAAGCAGAATCGCCACGCCGCCGGGCAACACCGCTATGCGTTCGCTGCTCAGCCCATCCAGGCGCAGGCGTTGCACATGGCCCGCTTCGATCAGCGCGTCGCGGAGTTTGCGCAACGCCGGCCGCGTGATGCCTGTGTCGCTCCATCCCTTGTCGCGCACGATTCTGTCCACCGCGCGGATGGTGCCCGACGCGCCAACGACGCTCTGCCAGCCGAGCCGCCGGTATTGCGCCTGGATCGGCTGAAGTTCAAGCTGCGCGGCGATTTCCGCGCGACGCATGTCGCGGGCGCGGATTACGCCATCGGGAAAATGGGCGCGGCTCATGTTCACGCAGCCCATGTGCAGACTTTCCATCTGTAGCGGTTCGAAACCTTCGCCAATGATCAGCTCGGTGCTGCCGCCACCGATATCCGTCACCAGGCGTCGCCCCTTCTGTAGCGGCAGGCTGTGCGCGACACCCAGGTAGATAAGCCGCGCCTCCTCACGGCCAGCGACGATCTCGATAGGGTGCCCCAGGGCGTTTTGCGCGCGCTCCAGAAAGTCACCGGCATTACAGGCGGCGCGCAGGGTGTTGGTGCCCACGGCACGCACGCTGCCCGGCGGCATGTCGCGCAAGCGTTGACCGAAGCGTGCCAGGCACTCCAGGGCGCGTTTCTGGGCGGGTTCTCCCAGCCGGTTTTTCTGATCGAGCCCCGAGGCCAGCACCACCATTTCACGTAAACGGTCAACGACATGGATCTGGCCGTTCATGATGCGTGCCACCACCAGGTGAAAGCTGGTGGAGCCGAGATCAATGGCAGCGACGATTTGCGGTGGGGCGTTATTCGGCACGTCAGCGATGGCTTTTATTTCTTCTGGAGGGGTAGACATTAGGTTTAACCCGGATTGTTCATTAGGCTCGATACGATGTGTTTTGCAAGTATCCGTTCGCCCGGAGTTTGTCGAAGGGCTTGTCTTTACAGTGCGCGTGGTTCGACAAGCTCACCACGAACGGCTAATGAATAATCTGGGTTTAATTTTACCATGCCTACTTATCATTGCGTGCCTTTTCAAGCAGGCTTTGTCCCAGACGGGTGACGTGCCGGACAAGCGTCTGTGCGCCGTCGTCAAGATAATGGGCCGCAATCTCCGTGAGTAACGCCTCCGCGCGCGCCTTCGCAAGCCGGGCGAGTGTTACCAGCCCGGCGTGTTCGTTGCGCCGTTGTTCCGCCCGTAGATGAGCCGGGTCAATCTCGCTCCCAAGTGCGATATCCAGCAAGCGGCGTGCCCTTGCGGCTGCGGCAGCTTCCACCGCGAGCGCGATTTCCTGTGCGTGCAGATGGGCGTCGTGCAGGTCACCGAGCAGATCCTGCAGCTCCTTAAGCTGTTTGATGATCTGCTTGCCGTCCTTGATCTCTTCCTGTATTGGTTCCAGCAGGTAGCGCAGGCGTTTTACCTGGATCCGGGTGTTGTGCAGGGTTTGCACGTCGGCGGAAGAGGCATTGCCACCTTCACGGTGTGCTGCGCGCCATAGACCCCGTTCCAGCTCTTTACCGTGTTGTTTGATTTGTTTGCCGGTGACTTCGGCAAATGGGGTTTCGTGCGCCTGGCCATCCAGATCATACGCAACGGTATAGCGTTGTAGCTGCTTGCGGAGTTTCGGTTCGAGGCGCAAAAAATCCTTGATCGCCCGTGTGCGTATTTCATCATAAGCCTTGGCCTTGCGCGCCTCCAGCCTTTCCAGCAGCCACAACCAGCCGATCCTCTGGCGTGCCGGCAGGTGGTGTTCTTGAGACCGCAGCCATTCGATCCGCACTTCGGCGTCACGCGCCTCATTAGTGGCCCGCGCCAACCGCCGCAGTTGCTTCCGGCTCTTTTTCGGGACGGTGTCCGACAGAGCATCCTGGTAGGCCTGCGTGCAACTGCGCAACCGGCGCAACGCCACACGGAAATCATGCAGCGCCTCCAGATCCTCCGGATTATCAAACCGCCCATACGCGGCAACAGCGGCATCCAGTTGTGCCAGGGCAGTCATGCGCACCGCACGCGCGGCGGAAAGCATCAACAGTCCGGTGGGATCCACCGCTATCCTCCGAGCGCGCGGAGCTGGGACGGGGCAAGTGCCCAGACCAGTATCGCCTTGCCCTGTGCGATGCCGTTCGAAAACTCGATCAAGCAAGCCGCTCCTTTTTTGATCTCGATAAAGGGCTGTTTTTTGCCCGTCAGCAGCCAGCTCACCAGATGGCCTAAATCCGGCTCATGACCCACCACGGCGACGGTGTCATGCCCTTTTTGGGCCTTGATCCAGGACAGCACCGATTCCGGGGCGTGTCCAGGCGCGAGCTCCCGCACTTCAGTGGCCATCAGCCCGCCGTAGGCATCGCCGATGATCCGCGCCGTTTCCGCAGCGCGTGTCAGCGGGCTGGTGGCCAGAAGATCAATCTGAGGGATCACACCATGAAGCCCACGCACCGCCTTACGCATTTTCTTGCGGCCGATGTCTGTCAATGGCCGGGTATCATCTGGCTCGCCGGTGGTGGCGAATATTTCCCGGTCTTCGGTCGGGGCGTGGCGGATGATGAGTAATTGCATGGGTGGTGCTCCTCAATGTTGGGAAAACCTACATTAGGCAAGCGTAGAGACTGGAGAAGAATCCGTCCAGCGGTTTCGGGGGGAAGGAGGGTGCAGAGGAAAAAAGCGCAGTAACGCGCCCCAAAAAAAGCCCACCCGCAAGGGGTGGGCAATCATGCACTATTTGTGGAGCTTATTGTGAGTAAAGCGAAGCGATTAGGTGGCCTTGCGGCGACGGCGGGCAAAGCCCAAACCAGCCAAGCCTAAACCCAGCAGGGCAAGGGAGGCAGGTTCAGGAACCTGCTGTACCCCACCACCGCCACCCTGAGTGACTTCACCAAATACCGAGACCCCGAAGAGGTTGCCACCTGCCCCAGTATTGATCGTTTGTTCGACCGTGCCGCTCGCGATGCTGAATTTATAAAGCATGCCGGAGCTGATGTCGCCACTCCAGAAGGATGTTCCATTCGGATCCAGGTTCAACGCAAACCAACTGTCTTTCCCAGTTACGTCATACGTTTGAGTTATGGCGCCTGTTGAGTTCATACGCAGAACGTTGCTGCTATTGGCCACCAGCAAGCCCCCGTCACCCAGGAGCCGAAGTGCATACTCCCCTCCCGCATTGGAGAAGTTGGCCAAGCGTGTGTTAGTGGCGATGTCCAGTACACCCACAAAGCCTTGCTCAGTCGTGAAGTAGATGAGCGAGTTGGCGGCGTTGAGGTCAATCCAATCCGCCCTGCCTGCAGTAGTGTTCAGCGAAGCGAGGAGGGTGCCCGTTGGCGAGTATTTCCCGATCAAACCGCTACCGGCACTGCTCATATAGAAATTGCCTGCCTGATCGAAGACGAGGCTCTCCGGCAAGCCAGTCTGCGAGACGAATGGCGAGGTGAGGGTGTGCGGCTCGCCTGGCCCGGCGAACTTGGCCAGGAAGTTATTGCTGAAGTTGGTGACGTAAAGATTCCCGGCGGCATCGGACGCCGATCCGGTGGTATAGCCACTAGCGCCCGTATTCAGCGTTTCCTGCAAGACTCCTGCAGAATTATAGTGCTTCACATTACCGCTGCCCGTGGACGCAAAAATGTCCCCGATCGCAAAGGGAGTTGCCTGTGCCACATTTACAACTCCCGCCATACCGACCACCAGCGCAAGTGCGGCTAAGGTCGGGCTCAATTTTGATTTTGCTAGTTTCATGGCTAATTCTCCAAATGGGAAAGAGTGAATAAATGGGGTCAGACACGATTTCTATGCTTACTCAACCACTATCGTGCCGACCTTTCACAAATAAGTAGGCATAATAAATGCCAGCATAGAATTTAATAATTAAATTCCCATTTATTACACGGTGTTATATGTTTATGGCGAGGTAGACAGCAGCTCGTCGGGTAGATTTTCGGGCGAGACTGTAAAGAAAGCCGACAAAATAACCTCTGAATTAAGGGGGTATATAAGAAACACATAATATTTCTTTTTGATATGCTATTGATTTTTATTAAATTTTATTATTTCAGCACAAAAACAAAGTGTGTAATGAAATCCGACATTCAGATATTTCAATGGCTTACATGGATTTTAACGCCATTGTTGGCAATGATTCATTGTTGCCAGGGCATGCCGTGATGCTTCCAGTCCCGCTACGAAAAAACGGCGCATAACTGTAGGAGCTTTCTGTCTTTCGTCGGCGCACTCATCTGGCTTCGCTAAATGTCAACAGTTCGATGCGTGGAAAACAAGGTCAGGCAGGCGTATTATTTGGTTTTTTGCAGAAGGATTTTAGGTGACAAAACTTCATGGAACTTGTCCCCCTGAGGGGGAGGCATTGCCACCTTCACGGTGGCTGCGCGCTGCCCTTCAGGGTATTCTGCACATCACCTGGATAGTCTCCAACCTTGAGCGTGCTCGGCAGTTTTATGAGGGTGTGCTGGGGTTGAGGCTGGATGAGTCGCGTCCCGACCTGGGTTTTCCTGGCGTGTGGTATACGCTGGAATCAGGCCAGCAGATCCATCTTATGGAGCTGCCCAATCCTGATCCCGTGAACGGTCGGCCTGTACATGGCGGGCGGGATCGTCACGTGGCGCTGGCGGTGGACGATGTCGAGGGAATGGCGGTGGCGCTGGAAGGAGCGGGCGTTCAGTTTACCCGCTCACGATCGGGTCGTCCCGCACTGTTTGTGCGGGATCCCGACGGTAATACTTTTGAGCTGGTAGAGGCGGTTAACTTATAGCGCCTGGTAGGCGCGGTGCAAAAGTTTGTTGGTGTCGTCACCTTTGATCCAGCCCGCCACCCCGCAGCGTGATTCCAGGCTGAAGTGTTGCCCATCAGCCCCGGTTATTTTTACCTCCGCGAGGCGTAGCTGGAGCTTGTTGGCCAGCTCGACGGCAGCGGCTCCCGTTGTTTCCGGTAATATGAGCAGAAACTCGTCGGTGTCCATGCGTCCGGTCATGTCAACCCAGCGCATCTGGTCCTTGAGGAATTGGCTGACGGCCATCATGGCTCGGTCGGCGCTGGAATCTCCGTGGATATTGTCAAGCTGTGCGAGGTTGGCGATTTTTAACACGATCACGGCGAGGGGGTTTTCGTAGCGCCGGCTGCGTGAGATTTGCGGTTCAAGGCTTTGCAGCAGGGCGCGGCGATTCGGCAAGGATGTGAGCGGGTCATTGAGGGTGTAGAGTGCCAACTCTTCCGTTAATCGCTCTTGCGCCTCTTGTTGCGATGTAATGTCTGCATAAAAATGCACGTTGCCCACCCCATCGCCCAGCGATTGCCGCCAGCATTTCAGCCAGCGTGCCGGCCGCGAGCTCGTCGCCGGAAGGCGCATGATTTCCTGGGGGTCGAACAGGCATTTTCTGGCATCCTGCGACAGGCTAGATATGGTCAGGGTATTTTGCCCGGATAGCTGATCGTCCTGTAAGTCCAGAAGGTTTTGCAGTGATTTATTGATGGATAACACTTGCCCCTTGTTATCCAGGGCTAGAATGCCTAAAGGGGCAGCCTCAAGGATAGCCAATGCAATGGCTGAATCAAGACGCTTTATCATAGCTAAACTCTCCATGGTTGTTCATTTCCATACAATCATGCCACGAGATTGTGTCTGTAAACTATTAATATCGGATGTTGTTGGGCAAACTTTAGCCGCCTGATGGGTGTTGCCGGAATGTCATGTTTCCATTCCTTCTGCCGCTATTATCTCGGGGTGCGATAGATGACGCAAAAAATATGAGTTTCGGAGCCAGACTGGCTGACATAAACGCCATCAAGCGGCGCTTTTTGGCGCTCAATCGTGAGCGTTTGCAGCGTGCGCAGTCGTCTTTGCGCGAGCGGCAACGCTGTTTTCTCGATCTTTTGCCCCTGCTGTTTCATGTTAATCATATGCTGCTGCCGGGGTTTGTTTCCAATAACACCCCAATGGGGGTCTCCAACTATTCTCCGGACAAGCGCGCCCTTGAGGCGGCGAAGAAGATTTCCAGGAATTTTTCATGCAAGCGCAAGGCATTGCCACGCTTCGACATTCTATCGCTTTTTCTGATGGGTAGCAGTGGCACGATTGCCTATTCCAAGAAAAGTGACTTCGATATCTGGATTTGCCACCCCGCAAACATTAAAGAAGAGCTTCTTGACGAGCTGCGCAAAAAGGCGGGGGCCATCGAGAAGTGGGCGGCCAGTCTTGATCTTGAGGTTCACTTTTTTCTTATGGATCCGTCGTCATTCAGGTCCGGCAAGCAGAGTGAATTATCCAAGGAAGGTAGCGGCAGCGCACAACATTATTTGCTGCTGGAGGAGTTTTATCGCACAGGATTATTGTTGGCGGGGCGTTACCCGGCATGGTGGCTGGTGCCTCCTGATAAGGAGCAAGAGTATGACAGTTATCTTGAGGGATTGAAGAATAGTTTCGCGGTACGGGAAGCGGAGTATGTTGATTTTGGCGGGATTCCTCTGATACCGGCAGAGGAGTTTTTTGGCGCCGCCTTATGGCAGCTTTTCAAGGGCATCGACTCACCCTATAAGTCGGTGCTCAAGCTCCTGCTGATGGAGGTTTATGCCCATGAATATCCTGCGAGCGATTTGCTTTGCCAGCGTTTCAAAAAGGCGATTTATGCAGGGGAAATTTCTCTTGACGCGATTGATCCCTATATCATGCTGTATTACAAGGTTGAGGAACATCTGAAAAAAACTGCCGAGAAGGAACGTCTTGAATTATTCCGGCGGTGTTTTTATTTCAAAGTCAACGAGCAGCTCAGTATGCCAGATTCACCTCGTCAGAACAGTTGGCGGCGCGATCTTGTCAAGAGTCTCGCGCATGCCTGGGATTGGGATCCTGCTTATCTTGAAACGCTTGATGCGCGCCTTTCGTGGAAAATAAACCGCGTGCTCAGGGAGCGCAGAATCCTGACCAGCGAGCTGACGCAAAGTTATCGTTTTTTGTCTGATTTCGCTCATGAGCATGCCCAGTTGGCGCTGATAAACCAAAAGGATTTGAATGTCCTTGGCCGTAAATTGTATGCGGCTTTTGAGCGCAAGGCAGGCAAGGTCGAGATCGTCAATCGTGGTATTTCTCAGGGATTGTGGGAGAGCCATCTCACTTTTTTTCATAAAAAAGAAGATGATGAACACGATGGTTGGGCGCTTTTCATAGCGCCGTACAATGAAGTCGAACACGGCGGTTTCCAGCCCGTCAAGCGGGCGCACAGCATTGTTGATCTTGTGGCCTGGTGTTGCTTCAATGAGATGGTGAATGATGCGACAGTGATTGGCTTGCACTCCAAGGACGGCGGCCTTACACTCCGGGATATCAAGTTGCTGATCAATTCCCTTCAAAGTTTATTTCCGAAGCCCCAGCCTTCGGAAACGAGTATGGAGGATCTTTCCAAGGCGTCGCGCATGGAGAAGGCGGCCCTCTTTATTAATTTGGGTGTTGATCCGATGGCGACACGCACGCGCCAGGGTATGCACTATACCAGCAATAAGACCGATGCGTTGAGCTATGGCGGTGCGGGGGAAAATCTTGCGCTGACATTCGATATGGTGACGCTGACAAGCTGGAGGGAGGCGCTGACATCCAGGTATGTGGGACTCAATGGGTTGATGAATTGTTTGTGTGAGTATGTGCGTTGGATGCCACCCTCCAAGGGTGTATTGCCCCCGCCTATTTCGATTCAGTGCTTTTCTTCGAATCATGGCGCCACTATTGTAAAAAGAATAGAGGAATTATTTCGTAATATTGTCGATTGTTTTTATCGAAGCGCCCATGCTGCCACCCCGCGCTATATCCTGTCTGTTGAAAATATTTATTACCTATTGTGGTGTGAGAATGACGCGCTGCGATACATGCGTATTGAGTCGTATGACGATTTGCTGGTTAAGTTGGCTGCGGAGCAGCCGTCGTTCAGTCATGTTGAAATTGATCAGCATGCTCTCCGCGGCACACCTCTCCCTCATATTTTCGCAGTAAATAAGCCAAAGATGATCCAGGTTTTTTACCGGATGGATGGCAATAGCGCTGATGTGTATGTGATTGATGAGTGTGGCTCTCTTTACTGTCAGCGTATGCTCCATTGCGAAAGTATGGCGCTAATCAATCAGCATACCTTGTTCTTTGACTCCGTATTGAGGCGGCAACATCTCCTGGGGGCGGGCGAGAGACAGGGGGTGGATGGTTTGATTGGCGTTGAGTTTTATCAGATCAGCAAGGATGCGATGGGTAAGACCGTGCTGGTGAGAAATGATCCTATCCGGAAAAAGGGGTTGAAAAATTATTATAACGTGCAGATCATCGTTGACCAGGTAAAGGACGGTAAGCTGGCTTTTACCATTTACTGTGGTGACGAGGAATTTACTTCGCTCGAATACGGCAACGGCCTATTCCGCGAGGTTGCCAGGTATGTGCTGATGCAGCGGCAAAGCGGCTTGCGCTACCCCATCTACATTACGGATATCAATCTTCCCTCAGCGATGCTTGGCGAGGCGGCGGGGCGGCGGCAAACCATTCACTTTCTGAATTATAAACGGCAGATCGAAGACAAGCTCAATGAGGCGCTTCTTGAGCTGGACCGGCAGGGCGGGCAGGCTCAAGCAAGTATACGGCGCAACCACTCGCCCATGTCGTGAATCTCCTGTGCGCACAGTGTGTGCGGCATGGCGTAGCTTCGCCATTCGACCCGGTAACCCGCATCTTCCAGCGTCTTGCGGGATATCTGGCTATATATTAGTGGAATGACAGTGTCTTCCGTGCCATGCGTCATCATGATGGGTATATTTGCGTTGGCGGGATGTGCTTCATTGCGCAGCTCTGCGGCCAACGGTAGATAGGTGGATAACGCCAGGATTCCCGCCAGCGGCTGCGGGTAACGTAGCCCTGTATGCAGCGCAATGGCCCCACCCTGAGAGAATCCCGCCAGAACGATCCTGTGAGCAGGGATGCCCCGTGTAATTTCACGCTGAATCAGTGCGTGGAGCGCCTGCTCCGAGGCGCATATGCCCAGGTTATCTTCGACAGCGGGTATGTCGGCGGATGCGATGTCATACCAGGCGCGCATCTGATAGCCGCCGTTTATTGTTACTGGACGCTGCGGTGCATGAGGAAACACAAAGCGCACCCCCAACTCTTTGGGGAAATGCAGTTGCGGTACGATATCCATAAAGTCGTAGCCGTCGGCGCCCAGGCCATGCAGCCAGATGATGCTGGCGGTGGGGGGTGTTTCGGGAGTGATTTCGGCGGCTGGGAGGGTTTCTTGAGTCATGAAGTTATCCTGATATGGTGATTGAGAAGATATACTACGCCTGTGCTGATCCGCAACCGATATACTGATATGAGAACCCGTTCAAAATCTCGCTGGAGGTTTATATGAATCCCAATGCCAAAGTGCCCCGTATCAAGAACGATGATGTTTTTTATCTGATGTTGCGTGATGGCCGGATCGCGGAGTTCAATGACAAGAAGGCTAAAGGCGCGGCTATCGACCTGGTGAATTGCGATTTTCGCGGGCTGGATTTGCGTGGTTTGGACGCAGAAGGGCTGGACTTGAGTGGCTGTTATTTTCGTCAGGCCGATTTTCGCGGCGTTGATTTTGGCAAGTGCCGACTGGAAGGCGCCAGCATTCATGCGACCAAGATTTCGGGGGCCTATTTTCCCGCAGAATTGAGCGCGGATGAGATCACGCTGTCATTATTGCATGGGACGCGGATGCGGTATTCGAAGCTCTAAACGCTCCCCATGCGCGGCAGTATCCGGTCATGGATAAGCGCATGCAGTCCGGCAGTTTCGGGATGGCGTCCGCTCACTTCCTTTACATATCCCAATGTCCGCGGGATATCCTTGAGATAGCCCGGCTTGGCGTCGCGGATGTTGAGGCGGGCGAAGATGCCGATGGCCTTGAGGTGGCGCTGTACACCCATTAGATCGAACCAGCGCAGGAATTGCGCAGCGTCGATCCCACTGATAATGCCCGCTTTTAACGCCTGTGCGTGATAGCTCTTGCCCCACTCTTCTACTTGCTCGCGTGGCCAGGCGATGTAGCAGTCGCGCAGCAGCGAGGCCAGGTCGTAGGTCACCGGGCCGGTCACTGCGTCCTGAAAATCCAGAATGCCGGGGTTGCCCTGTTCAGTCACCATCAGGTTGCGTGAATGATAATCCCGGTGTACCCATACCTGTGGTTGTTCCAGTGCTGATTGGGTGAGAGCATCAAATACTTCGTCGAGCGCGTCCGTTATAGCCTTGTCCAGCGTCAGCCCCAGATGCCGTTCCATGAACCAGTCGCGGAACAGTGCCATCTCACGCATCAGCAAGGGGCGGTCATAGGCCGGCAGCAAGGCGGTGCTGCCTGTTTTGGGGCGCTGTAATGCCAGCAGTGCCTGCATGGCATCGCCGTAGAGCCGGGACACGCTGGTCTCATTCAGTTCGCTCAGGTATTGGCTGTGCCCCAGGTCGGTCAGCAGCAAAAAGCCGCGCTCCAGATTGGTCTCCAGCACTTCTGGCACGTTCAGGCCTAGTGCATGAAACGCGCGGGCGATGGTGATAAACGGGCGGCAGTCCTCCTTGTCGGGCGGGGCATCCATGACGATGCGGCTCTGGCCTGCATAACACACGCGGAAATAGCGCCGGAAGCTCGCATCCGATGAAGCGGGCGCGATGTCAAAGGGAGGCAGGCCAACGTCTTGACGCAGCCAATGGGTTAATTCATTCAAACGTTCGGGCATGGTTGTTTTGTTTTGGGGCGTGGCTGGTTAATATCAAGGTATACTAATAAAATGCTTGGCTCTCACTATTCTAAGCAATTTTGACGCCGGATTGCCAATCAATAACACACATGATGCTGTTTCCGTGAAAAAATCTCCGCCGGTTGTCTTGCGCTATGTTTGTGCGTTGCTGTTGTCGTTTCCTGTCGTGGATGTGACATCTGCCGCCTCGCTCTTGACGCCTCTCCCGGAAGGTCCGTGGGGGTTGTGCGATATGCACGCCGTACCCAAGCCTCGCGTGCCCATTAGTGCTGCCCAGCGCAAGGAAGCGCCCACTTATTTGAGTGCGGATTACGGGTTTGCCGTTAAGGACAAGCTGGCCGTCTTCAGCGGCGATGCGCTGGTGCGGCGTGCCGACGAGCGGTTGGCGGCCGATACGGTTATTTATGACGAGGCCAAGGGCACCGCGCAGGCTCAAGGCGATGTTCGTTACCGGAGCGACAATCTGGAAGCCGACGGCGATGCCGGGTATATGGAGCTGGAGGCGGACAAGGGTCAGTTCGAAAACGCGCGATACCGCTTCGAGGAGCAGCATGCCCGTGGCAGCGCGGTCACGATCATCAAGGAAAATGCCGAGGTTACGCGCCTCAGGCAGTCCACCTATACCACCTGTAACCCTGGCAGCGAGGCGTGGTTGCTGCGTTCATCCACCCTCAGGCTGGATGAGGGCAAGGGTGTCGGCGAGGTTTATAACGCCACGGTGCGGTTCATGGGTGTGCCGTTTTTTTATATGCCGTATATGACTTTTCCGATCAATAATCAGCGCAAGAGTGGTTTTTTGATCCCGCGCCTTTTGCCATCCTCCTCCTCTGGTGTGAGCATCAGAATACCGTATTATTTGAATCTCGCGCCGGATTACGATGCGACCATTACGGCGCGTTATATGAGTCTGCGCGGCCTGATGATGGAAGGCGAATTCCGCCATCTCAACCGCACCAGCCGGGGCGAGCTGGATGTGGGGTATATGCCAAACGACGCGCTTTATGGCAAGGACCGCGCCGCAGCCGCCTACAAGCATACCGGTAGTCCCGCCGAGGGCTGGAGCACTGATCTTAATCTTAACTATGTCTCTGACAAGGACTATTTCAGGAATTTTGGCAACAGCCTGAGTGTTGCGGCGGCCGCTTATGCGGAGCGCCGTTTCGATGTGACATATCAGCGTGAAAACCTGACTTTTCTGGGGCGAGTGCAGGGTATGCAGCCTTTGGACAGAGCGCTGCCATCCGCCGCACGCCCCTACCGGGTATTGCCACGCTTGCAGTTGACTGCCGGTTGGCCAGGGCAGGAGGGGGCGCCGAGTTACCGTTTTCAGAGCGAGGTGGTGCGCTTTGAACAGGAGGACCGGCTTAATGGGGCGCGCCTCGACTTGCAGCCCGAGATCAGTTTTCCGTGGCAGCGTGAGGCGGGATTTGTCACGCCCAAGCTGGTGCTGCGGCATACCCGCTATCTGCTGGATAACGCATTGCCAGGGATGCCGGAGTCGCCAACCCGGACGCTGCCCATCTTTAATATCGACAGCGGGCTTTTTCTGGAGCGCGATTTCGCTTGGGGTGCGCGCCCCTTGCTGCAAACACTGGAACCACGCCTTTTTTATCTCTACGCCCCTTACCGGGATCAATCCGCCCTGCCGGTGTTCGACAGCGCCGCGATGGATTTCAATTTCGCGCAACTCTTTCGCGATAACCGGTTCAGCAGTGTGGATCGCGTCGGTGACGCCAACCAGGTCAGCATGGCTCTGACCACACGCCTGCTCGACAGCGGCGCGGAGCGTGTCCGTGCCAGCATTGGCCAGATATACTATCTTGATGACCGCAGGGTGACGGTTCCCGGTGGGGTGGCAGGCACGCGGCATACCTCTGATATCGTCGGTGAAGTGGCCGCCAGCGTGGCGCAAAGCTGGACTGCCAGCGGCGATCTGTTCTGGAATTCGAATGTTGAGCGCATCGAGCGCGGCTCTGTGCGCATTCAGTACCAGCCGCTCAGAAATCATATCCTCAACCTGGCCTACCGTTACCGGCGAGACCAAATGGACCAGATGGATCTGTCGCTTTTTTGGCCGGTGCACCGCAACTGGAGTGTCATCGGGCGCTGGTATTATTCGATTCCAAACAACCGCGTTCTGGAATCGCTGGCGGGCCTGGAATACAACAGTTGCTGTTGGGCATTTACCATCCTCACCCGCGATTTCACTACCGGCGCCAGCGCAACGGGCGCCAACACATCCAACCGCTCTGTGATGTTTCAATTGGAACTCAAGGGCCTGGCGAGTGTCGGACAATCCATCAGCACAATGCTGGAGCGTGGTATTCTAGGCTATCAGGGCGCACGATAGGCCGTAACGCAGGGGCTATTCCCCTTTAACGATGTAAGATGAATCTGTTAATGAAAAAATTGCTCGTAACTTTAATACTGGTGTTTGCCGCAAGCGTCGCGTTTGCCGACGCCCCACAGGAAAATGCCTCATCAAAAAACAGTGTCGAAATCGACCGTATCGCCGCCATCGTCAATGACGCTGTGATCACGCGCAGCGAGCTGGATGAGCAAATCCACACCATCAAGCAGCAGTTGCGCCAGCAGAAAACACAGCTTCCGCCGGACGCCGTGCTGCAAAAGCAGGTGCTGGAGCGCTTGATTTCCAATCAGTTGCAATTGCAGCTTGCCGCCAGCACGGGTATCCGTGTTGACGATGACGTGCTGAACAAGGCGATAGGCCGAATCGCGGAACAGAACAAGCTGTCTATCACGGAATTTCGCGGCGTACTGGAAAAAGATGGCGTCAATTTCGCCAGTTTCCGCGAGGATATCCGTAACGAAATCATCATGACCCGACTGCGCCAGAGGCAGGTTGATAGCCGTATCAACGTGACCGATCAGGAAGTCGCCCGGTTTCTCGCCACCCAGGCGGACAAAGGTAAATCAGACGATCAATACCGTGTGTCGCATATCCTGATTGCCGTGCCTGAAGCGGCCTCGCCGGAACAGATCCAGGCCGCCAAACAGAAGGTCCAGCGGGTGCTGGATGACCTGCGTGGCGGCGCCGATTTCAAGGAAACCGCCATCGCCGTCTCTAACGGCCAGCAGGCGCTGGAAGGAGGCGATCTGGGATGGCGCAACGCGGGTCAGTTGCCGTCGCTGTTTGCCCCGCTGGTGGAACGCATGAAGCCAGGTGATCTGAGCGACATCATCCGTAGTCCGAGCGGCTTCCACATCATCAAGTTGATCGACTACCGTAGTGGGCAGATACATAAAGTGACCCAGACCCTGGCTCGCCATATTCTGATCCGTACCAATGAACTGGTTAGCGACGATGATGCCAGCATCAAGCTGGAGCAGCTCAGTCAGCGTATCAAAAGTGGTGCTGATTTCACCGAGTTGGCAAAGGCCAATTCCGAAGACAAGGGCAGTGCCGTCAACGGCGGCAGCCTGGGCTGGGTCAGCCCCGGCGAGATGGTGCCGGCCTTTGAGCGGGCCATGGATGAACTCCAGCCAGGGCAGATCAGCAAGCCCTTCAAGAGCGAGTTCGGCTGGCATATCGTCCAGGTACAGGAACGGCGTGAACAGGACAACACCGAACAATTCAACCGGAGTCAGGCCTTTGCAGCGATTCGCCAGCGCAAGATGGAAGAAGAATCCCAGATCTGGCTGCGCCGCCTGCGCGATGAAGCGTATGTGGAATACCGGCTGGACGATGCCTTGTAGCCTTTCCCGCTAGCCATGCTGCCCCGTCTCGTATTGACTCCCGGTGAGCCCGCCGGCATCGGCCCGGATCTGTGTGTGCAGATCGCCCAGCAAGCCCGCGATGCCGAGTTTGTGGTTGTGGCTGATCCTGGCCTGCTGGAGTCTCGTGCGCGCCTGCTGGGGCTGCCGTTGCGGCTGGAGGAGTTTGATCCCTCCCGGCCGGCCACATCCTCACGAACGGGCGTCCTCAAAGTCATCCCTGTGCCGCTCGCCAATGCTGCCGTGTGCAGTCATCTTGATCCGGCCAATGCGCCCTATGTGCTGGAAACGCTGCGTGTTGCAACGCGTGCCTGTCAGGCGCGGCATTGCGATGCGCTGGTTACCGGTCCCGTGCAGAAAAGCGTCATCAATCGAGCAGGGATTCCGTTCACCGGCCATACCGAGTTTCTCGCCGATCTGACCCAGGCTCCGCAAGTGGTGATGATGTTGGCAGTGCCGGGGCTGCGTGTGGCGCTTGCCACCACGCATCTACCGCTGCGCGAGGTGAGCGGCGCCATTACTTCCCCGCTTTTGGAAAGCGTGTTGCGCGTTTTGCATCATGACTTGCGGGCACGGTTTGGCATCGCCAGTCCGCACGTTTTGGTGTGCGGGCTCAATCCCC
>JAKFXX010000044.1 GCA_021731145.1 Gammaproteobacteria bacterium
TGGCCCAGGCCTGGTCGATGAGGGCGGGCGTGCCGTTCTGGCTGAGGGTCAGGCGCTGGCCGACGGGGTTGCCGTTCGGGTCGAAGGTGTAGTCGCGCAGGTTGCCGAGGGGGTCGGTGGCCTGGATAATGCGGTCGACGGCGTCGTACCGGTACTGGGTGGGGTGCCAGGCGGGGTCGATGCCCTGGGTGAGGCGGCCCAGGGGGTCGTAGGCGAGCGTGGCGCTGTCAGTTTCGGTGGGCGCGATGAGGCCGTCGCCGTTCTTGTCGCCGCGGCGGGTGACGGTGGTGGCGTTGAGGCCTTGGGCGTCGTAGCCGACTTCGAGGGTGGGGCCGGCCTGATTGGTGAAGTCGCGCACGCGCTTGCTACTGGTGCGGTTGCCGTAGGCGTCGTAGGTGTTGATCGTCCAGGCCATCAGATCGGCGGGGGCGGGGGTGTAGGCGGCCGGGTCGAGACTGGCGCCCAGGCCCGTCTTGAGCCTGATCTCCTGCACCGGGTTGCCCTGGGCGTCGTATTTCAGGAGCGTGTAATTGCCGCGCGCGTCTTTCACCTTGCCGGGCTGGTTGAAACCGGTGAAGTAGCTGAATTCGACGGTGGCGCCGGAGGGATTCGTGATGCGGGTGACGTTGCCCTGGGTGTCGTAGGCATACTGGGTCTGATAGCCCTGCGGGCCGGTTTTGGTGAGGCGGTTGTAGGGGTTGCTGGGGTCGTAGCTGTAGCGGCGCTCGGCGCCATTTTCTTCGATGATCCTGACGGGGTTGCCGTAGGGGTCGAAGAAGAAGCGCCGTTCATGGCCGCGCGGGTTGGTCTGCACGGTCTCGCGGCGGAAGTCGTTGTAGGTGAAGGTGGTGGTCTCGCCCAGCGTGGTGGCGTGGCGGAAGACCTTGCCGTTGCTGTAGTACTCGAAGTTCATGCCGTTGCCGCGCGGCAGGGTGTAGCTCTTCATGGCGTGGTTGAGGTTGATGCCGTCGCCGGCGCCGTAGTAGCTGTAGCTGACGGGGGGCTGGCTGCCGGCCGCGGCGAGGGGGTTTTTGTAGGTGCTGAGGTTGCCGCTGGCGTCGTACTGGTACTGGTGGGCGCGGCCGGTCCAGTCGCTGATCTGGCTGATGCGGCTGCCTGCGTAGCTGAAGGTGAGGCTGCGGCCCAGGGCGTCGCTGACGCTGCTCAAGAGGCTGCCTGCGTAGCTGAGGGCGAGGGCGTTGCCGGTGCGGTCGGCGATGCCGAGCAGTTTGGCCTTCTGCCCCACGGTGCCGGCCACGGACTCGAAGGTGTAGGTGAGGCCGTTCTTCTCGCGCAGGGTGTAGCGGCCATCGCCCTGGCGGACGGTCTGGAAGAAAAAGCCTTGCGGTGCGGTGAAGGCGCTGCCCGCCCCTACCCCGCCCGCCGTGCCCGCCACGCGGATGAAGCGCTGCGCGCCGCTGCCGTCGGTCCAGGTGACGCTGGAGGTGAGGCCGTCGCTGTCGGCGGGGTCGGTGATGCCATTGGCGTTGTCATCGCTGAAGGTGAAGGCGTGATTGAAGCTGTGCGTCCAGCCGTAGCCCAGCGGCCCGTCCTGTCCGGCGCGGCTGTTGTAGCTGCGCTCGAAGACGAAGGGCAGGCCGCCGCGGCCCTTGATGCTGAGGTCGCGCTCGGTGTGGTAGAGGTTGCCGGTGACCATGTGCACCGGGTCGCCGGCATAGGTGTTGTAGGCCGAATTCCCCAGCCCCACCCCGGAGGTGAGCGTCGAAAACGACCCCAACGGCACCTGGGACAGTGCATAGCCACTGTCGAGCGTGGGATTGAACAGCGAGGGCTGGACGGGGCCGGTGGTGAAACCGCCGGCGTACTGGTTGATGGCGTAGCCGGCACGTGCCTGGTTGTCCACGGCGAGGGTATTCTTTTCCGACACGAACACGGCGCCCTTCCAGTCCTGGTACTGGATCAGGCTGCGCGGGATGGTGAGGGTATAACCGGCGTCGATGTAGGCGGTCTTGATGGACGTGACATGGGCGGCGGAATAGTTGAGGGCGGCATTGGCGTTGCTGGTGAGCTTGGGGCTTTCCGCCGCCCAGTTGGCGGAGGTCAGGGTCAGCACTTCGATGCCGGTCTCGCGGGCATACTGGAGGCCGCGCACGGTGCTCACCGCATCCAGGCGCGCATTCTCCTGCCAGATATAGGCCTCGTAGGCCGAGGCGCTGTAACCGGACAGCAGGAAGGTTTTCCACACCGGATTGCCGGTGGTGAGGTCCACATTGCGCGACAGGCCGCCGGGCACGTCGACGAGCAGCCCCTGGCGGTACACCGCATACGGCAGGTCGAACAGGTATTGCACCTTCATCTGCGTGGAGGTGAGGCCGATGTGGTTGCCGCTTTGGCCGGAGCCGCCGTCCAGCATGCCGATCTGCTGGCCGGCACCGGTGAGATAGCGCATGTATTTCAGGCCAACAAGGTGCAGGAATTCGCCTTCGATGCCGTCGGGATTGCTGTTGGGGTCGGCGGTGGTTTTGACGGTGTTGAGCAGCCCGGCGGCGCGCTCGGCCAGCAGGCGGTTGGAGGCCTGGAAGGCATAGCCCTGCAGGGCGTGGTGGTTGGCGGCGCCGATGTTTTTATAGGTCACCGTGTTGACGGAAGGCGCGGCCAGCTCAGGCAGGGTGATGGCCAGGGTCAGCTGGTTGTCCTTGGTGCACAGGCCGACGCCGGTGGCGCCTACCATCCTGTCAACCCCCTCGACCTTGATCACCGGCACCACGTTCGCCGTGCACGGCAGGGCGGCGGCTATGTCGGGATTGGCCTTCCAGGCGTCCAGCACGGTCTGGTCGGAGGCGGTGGCGCCCTTGAAGGACAGGGTTATGCGGTTCAGGGCCACTTGCGGCAAAGGCAGGGTAAGCGCGGGGGCCAGCGCCGCGCCCGCGCCGTTATTCACGGTGAGAGTGAATTGATAGCGGTGCGCGTCGGGCAGCGCTGCGGCCTCGGCGGAGGTGGAGCCCGGCCAGGCGGTGAAGGAGGTGACGGTATAGGGCAGCGTGGCGGGCAGAATGTCGACCACGCGCGGCACGGCCTTGCCGGCATAGCCCACATCCTGCAGGGTGTTGTTGGCGTAATTGGGCGCGACGCCCTTGATGGCGGCCTCCACCTGCTGGGCGTATTTCTCCTGCGGCAGTTGGTTGCTGCGCGTGGCGAGGTAGCCGGCATAGTCGAAACTGACGCTGGTGGCGATGCCGGCCTGGTAGGTCTTGTCCTTGAAGCTGGGGTCGAGCGGTATCCAGCGGAAGCCGGTCTTGTCCACCCCGGTGCCGCGGTAATTGCCATAGGGGACGCAGGCCTCGACCCACACGTGCGCCAGCGCCACACCGGTCTTCTGGCTGGCGGCGTTGGTCACCGTACCCGCCGCCGGGTTCATGCCCTGGGCGAGGATGCTGGCAGCGGCGGCATAGCTCTTTGCCCCCAGCCAGCGCGGCCCGCGTCCGTTCTGGGCCAGCGGCGAGGCATCGTTGATCTGGATGCTGCCTTTGACATAACGCGCCGGGATGTTGGAGGCGCGCAGCAGGGCGATCAGCAGGGATGCCTGGTCGGTGGGGCCGCCCGCCTTGCTGTAGAGCGTGCCCAGCGCCCCTTTCAGGGAGCCGTAGTAGGGCTCGAGGGCGATCTCGTTGGCGACGTACTGGTAGATGCGCACCGGCGAGTAGCCGAGCTTTTCGGCCAGCGCCTGAATCTCGGGCGTGATCTGCACCTCCAGGGTCGGCGCCAGATCCGCTGCGGCGTAGCTGCAACTGCTCGCCTCGCCGGGGATGGGTGACGGGCCGGCAGCCAGCAGAATGTTGCCCAGAAAGGCATACTGGTTGGAGCCGGGGCCGTCCTTGTAGGACAGGTACTCCGGCACGCGATCCGCGGCGGGCTGCGGCTGGGGCGCGGCGGGGATGCCGGTGCGGAAGGTCGGCAGCGGTTCGCTGCCCAGCGACCCCTCGCGGTCTTTTACTTGTATATGCAGGGTATTCAGTTCGGCCTGGGCCTGACTCAGCGCGCCACTGCGTTCATGGGACGTGCGGCTGTCCTGCACGCCCGCCAGGGCGCGATCGAGACGGTCAAAACGGCTTTCCACCTGTTTGAGCAGCGCATCCCAGGCCGCGGCCTGGCCGCTCAGGCCCAGCTCCGCCAGGCGGATGCGGGTGGCGGCGAAGCGCGCCCGCGCCTCGCCGCGCAATACGCCCACCTCTTGCCGCTTGGCGGCGAATTGCGCGCGCAAGGTGGCGGGCAAGCCCGCCTGAGCCAGACCCTGGGGCGCGCCCTCTTCCGCCTCGGCCTGCCGCAGCAGCGCCCCCGCCTCGTCCAGATGGCGGCCCAATGCCTCGGGCAAGGGATCGGCCTGACCCGCCTGGAGATCGTGCAGCACCCGGCCCGCCACCTCCGCCGGCAGCGGCGCGGGATCGACATGCGCCGCGAACGCCGGCCCGCCCAGGGTGGCCGCCAGCAACAGCGGTAAAAGTCTATTCAGGCAATGGCGCAGCATGGCGATCTCCCCAGAAAATGTGTTTTTTCGAGTGAATATAACGGTAGGTGATGAGCGTCAACACAGCGGCAGACAAGGTCAGCGCCTGCCGTCCGCCCGCACTGAGAAAATTCATCCAGTACACCAGAAATGAACCTGACAGGTGGTCGGGCGCCAGGGTATAAAGCAGTACATCCTGCACGCCGCCCAACAGCGCCAAAGGTATGTCTGCAACCTCCACAACCACCAAAAAAGGCAGGCTGAGAAAAAGGAGTATGAAGCGCTCCCCCAATCTGATTTTTGGCCACGCGAGCAGGAAGGAAAACAGCAGAACGGGATGCAGCAACTGGTTGCCGATGATGGTCGATCCGGTCATCGGCAAATCCGCCGGGATGATCGTCCCGCCAATACGCACCGGACGAGCGGTTTCGATGACACTCTCGACCACGCGTTGCTGCTGGCGCTCGACAATGTGCAGGGTGACCACCCGATAGTCCGGTGCAATATGTTCCATCTCCCACTGAAACAGCGGCAACCAGAGATTGCCATACAACGGCCCCAGCCTTACCGACGCCGCGAGCAGCACTGCATAAGAGAGCGCCAGCATCATCACAAAACGGAAAATGGCCTTGTTATCCAGCACGGGCCATACTCCGGTTCGCCCAGAATAAAAAGAACAGACAACCCAGGAGAATAATCACCGTCGACCCAACATACGCATGCGCGATGTCGAACCAGTCGCGCTGATAGCGGAAGACGTAATACAGCCCCATGATCCTGAGCAAGTTCAATGCGTAGATGAATGCCCCGCCAACCGCCATACCCAGCAGCCGATCCTTCCACGCCAGACGGAATGCACTCAAGGCGGCGACCAGCAGCAAAATACCCTCGATGCCCTCACAACCGCCCAGCACCGAGAGCGCGGCATACGGCGATACCAGGCGATGGCCTTGCGCCATGACCTGCTCCAAGGGTGTGATGGCATTGATCAGTGCGACGGCGGGCTGGACGGTCAGAACATCCAGCACCACGCGCTCCACCTCACCGCCGCGGCCAAGGGTGTAGAGAAAATGCAGGGCAAGAAAGATCCCCAGAAACAACAGCACGAAACGCAGATCCTTGCCGGCGGGCGGCGCGGGGAATGCTGTGTTCGAGTTAGTGGGCAGCATGGCGGTGATCATCCTTTATCACGGTCAGGTCAGCCTTGCCGTCTCTGCCGTTTTTTCTCCAGATGCGCCATGGAAACCACCAGCAACATCCCCATGACAATCACGCCCCATTCGGACAACGTGGGAATTTCGGCGGAACCGGGGACATCAACCACGGCGATTTGCGCGGCCACTACACGCACCTGACCGTTGGCATCCCTGGTCGCGTATTCAAAACTGGCCGGACCCAGCACGGTAGGCGTGCCGCCGACCACGCCATTGCCGGCGTTGAGGGTTAATCCTGCCGGCAAAGCACCGGAGGCGACAGACCAGGTAAACGGCGCTACGCCACCGTTCATCACCAATGTATACGTGTAAGGCTGACGAATCACGGCCTCTGGCAAGGGTTGCGGCGCGGTAGTTCCAGCAATACTCTGGCCATTACCCGACGCCAGCCAGCGGCTGTCGGCCACAGTGGGATTGGTGTTGAGAACCACCTCCACACTGTCGGGGATGCCATCCTTATCCGTATCGGCCAACGCGGGCACCGGCGCCGGAAATGTTTGTAAAACCATGGCGGTCAAATAGGGATTGGCGGCCCAGCTTCCATCACCTGCCTGCTGCGCAACAAGAAAGTCTTGCGCCGCCAGCGCAGCGGCATCCGTAGCGCCGAGCGAAGCCACAACCGCCAGATAAGCCAGCGCCGTCTCATGCGCCGTACCTGCCGCCCCCTCACCAAAACCGCCACCCGCCTTCTGTTGCGCCTTCAGCCAGGTGATGCCGTTATTGATATAGCTCTGGACTGCATAAATGGTTTTGTAACGGTTCAAGGTAAGCAGGTTGTAAGCCGAGGGAATAAGCCAGCTCTTGGGCGTGGCGGCGCCAGGCTCGCTTTTTGTATACGGCCAACCGCCATCGGCATTCTGCCGCGTGGCAATAAACCCTATGCCGTAGCCGGCGTCGGCATACGCCGTCGCGGAGATTATGAGCGCATCCATCGCCAACGACGTATCAGGAAAACTGCCCTCATACTCATCCAGCGCCCCCCAATTACGGCTCGCATCATTGCGCTGGGTGATCAGTCGCGCCGTCAAGGCGGACACATTTGTCCCGGCCTGGTACAGCGAAACAACCTGCCTGGCCAGGCTATCGTTGCTGATGGCGGTGGCATTACTCAGCCAGGACAACCCGGCGGCATAAGGATAACTCTTCAAACCCGCCTTATTCAGGGCATCCAGCCCCGCCGTGGTGGCCAACACTTCAGTGCCCGGCGTGGTCTTCCAGTTGCCATCGCCGTTTTGCGTCTTGATCAACCAGGCCAGCGCCTTGTTGCGCGCAGTGTCGATTTGCGCCGGCGTTGCCGCAAACGCCGCCGGTGCCATGACCAACAGCACAAACACAGACACAACACACCGCGCGAGGCCGTTCATACAGGTGTCTCCTTGACGTTTTCGGAGGAAATCTCTGGAGCGATTTTAATTCTTGGTGACTGGCACTATGGCGCCGCAAGATGTCAGCAGGATGACGGGAGGGTGAAGTTTTTGTTACGGCGCTTTATCGGAAGCCGTGATAAAAAAATGATATCTCCGTGACCAGTCCGTGAATACCTTGGTGCAAAGTATCCACCAGCGCAAACAACGCGCCTGCGATGATTCACCAACCGATACTTTCCCAAGGAGATTTAAAATGCGTAATACAACATCTTTGTTTGTTGGATGCTTACTGTCCGCTTCCGTGCTGGCCGCTACCAATAGCTGGGCCGACGACATGGAAATGTACAAAATCACCATCACCAACCTTACCCCTGGCCAACCGTTTGCACCTGCGCTGGCCACCAGCCATCGTTCGGGCATGTCGTTCTTTGAAGCGGGTCAAGCCCCAAGTGATGAGTTGGCTATGTTGGCAGAGGCCGGCAATGGCAAGCCCATGGCCGCCAAACTGCTTACTACGCCAAGCGTCAGCGATGCGCAAGTCAGCACCACGGGAACGCCTCCCGGCAAAACAACGACGGTCATGGTTTCCGCGAAGCACGGCATGGATCGCGTGAGCGTTGGTGCGATGCTCGGCGCCACCAATGATGCCTTTCTTGCCATTACCGACGTGATGCTGCCTAGAGGCCACCAGACTGCCACCTACATGGCGGATGCGTATGACGCGGGAAGTGAAACAAACGATGAATTGTGCGCTACCGTGCCGGGCTGTGGTGGTGGGGCCGCAGGCTACTCACCGAATGATAAAGGCGAAGGCTTTGTGCATATTCACAACGGCATTCATGGCGTCGGCAATCTCAATGCCGCCAAAATGGACTGGCGCAATCCTGTCGCGGAAATTGTTATTGAGCGTGTAAAGTAACAATTACTAAATTCAGACGGCGAATCGGTGCCTGATGCCGGTTCGCCGTTTTCAGGTTTAAATCAGCGGCAGCACATGCTCCAGCATGGTACGCACTTTATCCATGCCGGTTTTCACAGTGGCTTCGATATCTTCCATTTTAATGATATCCCCCTCGCCTCCCCGCCCGGCCGCCCAATTGACGACGACAGCGCAGGTTGCGTAGTGCAGGTCAAGTTCGCGCGCAAGCGCCGCCTCGGGCATGCCCGTCATGCCTACCATCGCGCAGCCGTCGCGCTCCATACGGTTGATTTCGGCAATTGTCTCAAGGCGTGGACCTTGGGTTACGCCATAGACACCGTCCGTGCAGATATCGATTTTCCCGGATTTGCACCCTTGAATCAGAATGTTACGCAACGCTTCATCATAGGGATAGGTGAAGTCGATATGGGTAACCTGGGTGAGCCCGTCTTCAAAGAAGGTGTTTTTGCGCGACCAGGTGTAGTCGATGATCTGATCGGGAATCGCCAGGCGGCCCGGCAGCATATCGTCACGGATGCCGCCGACCGCCGCCACGGCGATCACTTTTTTGACGCCAGTATGCTGCAACGCCCACATATTGGCGCGATAATTGATTTTGTGGGGCGGGATGGTATGGCCATAGCCATGCCGGGCAAGAAACACCACTTCCTTGCCGAACAATACGCCGTGGGTCAATGGGCCTGAGGCCTCGCCGTAGGGCGTGTGAACAACCTCACGCCGGATGATTTCCAGGGATTTGATGGATGTTAATCCCGTGCCGCCAATGATCGCCAATTCAGTCATGGGTATACGTTTACCAGTTTAAGAGTTATCACCCGATACAGCATAGATGCCCGGGGCATTGCGAAAATAGCCCTTGTAATCCATGCCATACCCAAATACATAGCGGTCTTCCACATCAAGCCCTTTAAAAGTGGCTTGCAGTCCGTTCTTGCGGTCATGCAATTTTTCTACCAGTACCGCGGAATAAACCTCACGCGCGCCGGCGGCTTTACAAAAATCGATGATGGCGGCCAGTGTTACGCCCTCATCGAGGATATCGTCAATCAGCAGCACCACGCGATCTTCCAGCGAGCAGGAGGGTTTGACAATCCAGTGCAGTACGCCGCCCTGAGTGGCGCCACGATAGCGCGAGGCATGGATGTAGTCGATCTGCAAAGGGAAATCCAGACGCGGCAGCAACTCGCCCGCCGGAATCAACCCGCCTATCATTACGCACAATGCCAAAGGATTGCTGTCTTTAAGTTTTGCAGTGATATCCGCAGCCATGCGATCAAGAGCGACGTCCACGTCATCACGTGACCAAAGCAGATCGGCCTTGGCGTACATCGCCTGCGCTTCTTGTAGAGTATTCGTCATTATTAAAATTAAACCCCTGTTATTGTGACGGCGCATTATAGCGCGCAACCCGTTCCTATTCGATCACGCTGCTATTCGGCGTTGCAGGCAGCCTCGGCAACTCCTGTTTCGGAAATTCGCCGGTCAGGCTGTTGAGAAAGGCAGCAATGTCTTTCACCTGCTGATCGGTAAGATCCTTATTCAATTGCGTCTTGCCCATCACGCGCACGGCCTCTTCCAGCGTTTTGACCGCACCGTTGTGAAAATAGGGCGCAGTTATGGCGACATTACGCAGGCCAGGCACGCGCCACATGCGCCGGTCGGTTTCGATACCCGTAACATTGTAACGGCCTATGTCGTCAGCGAGTTGATAGCGCTTTTCATATTCCGTGCCTGGATAATTGGGGAACAGCTCATAAAAACCCTCGCCCATCTGAAACGCCAATCCCGGCACCGGACCTGCAAGATTCACCCAAAAATGGCAGGAGACGCACTGCACTTTCTGAAACTCTTCCAGACCACGTTTGGCGTCCGGTGAAAGCGCTTTTTTATCACCACGCAGATAATGATCGTAGGCGCTATTGGGGGTTACCAAAGTACGTTCGTAACTGGAAATCGCCTTGGCGATATTGTCATAGGTGACCGGCTCCTTGCCGCCAAACACCCTGGAAAACTGGCTGCGATAACCAGGGATAACGGCGATGCGCGCCACGACGGTCTGCTCATCCGGCATTCCCATTTCGGTGGGACTCAGCAAGTGGCTTTTGACCTGCTCTTCCAGGCTGCGCGCGCGGCCATCACGGTATAGCACGGTGCTGAACGCCGCATTCCACACCGTGGGTGCCGAACGCGTTCCTGTCTTGCCGTTCACTCCCACGGATACCGCGCGGCCATCATCACCGCCCGCCATCACGTTATGGCAGGCGTTGCAGGAGTGCGTACCCGTGAGCGACAAACGCACATCAAAATACAACTGTTTGCCCAGCGCCACCTTGGCGGGTGTCATGGGGTTGTCCTGCGGGATGGGCGGCTGTTTTGGCAAAGGCTGCAAGGCATTAAATGTGCCGGCCTGCGCGGACATGCCAACCAACATCATCAATCCGCCACCGGCCATCGCCGACAGCGCACGACGTACTACTTTCATGGATACTCCTCTAGGTTTTTGGTCACAGGTTGAGTCAAGTGGAGCGGAGCCAGCCTACAATTCCAATCGCTTGCAGGCGGCGGAAAACACATCATGATATTGCCGCAGCATGTCGTACGTCAGCAGGAACACGCCATGCCCGCCACGCTCAAACTCCAGCCACATGAACGGCACCTCGGGAAATGCCTGCGCCAGGGCTGTTTCAGCATTGCCAACTTCGACAACCAGGATGCCACCCGGCAGCAGGTAAGCTATCGCATCGCGCAGCAGGCGCACCACGATATCCAAGCCCTCCTCGCCCGCCACCAGCGCAAGCGCCGGTTCATGGTGATATTCCTCCGGCAATGCGGCCATTTCATGGACAGCGGCATAGGGGGGATTGCTGATAATCACCTCATATTTCCGGCCAGCCAGGGCGCTGAACAGGTCGGATTCGATGGCGTGGACGCGCCCTTCCATGCCGTGACGATCAATATTGATATTAGCAACTTCCAAGGCATCCAGGGACACGTCCACGGCATCCACCTCGGCCTCCGGAAAGGCATGGGCGCAGGCGATGGCGATGCAGCCGCTGCCGGTACACAGGTCGAGAATACGCTCCACATGCGCGTGCTCCAGCCAGGGAGAAAAACGCGCTTCAATCAACTCCGCCGTGGGCGAGCGGGGTATCAGCACCCGCTCGTCGACATAAAAACCCAGACCGGCAAACCAGGCCTCATGGGTAAGATACGGCGCGGGCAGGCGCTCGTTGACGCGCCGCCGCAGCAGATCGACAATGGTCCGCCTCTCCACCATGGTGAGATTGGATTGCATCAGTTCGGCGGGCAGCCCATGCGGTAGATGCAGTGCGTGCAACACCAGAAAAAGGGCTTCGTCCACGGCATTGTCAGTACCATGCCCAAAAAACACGCCGGCCTCATTGAAAATGCTCGCCCCCCAGCGTACAAAATCCCGCAGGGTATGAAGTTGTTCGATTGCGTCGTGATCCGAATCCATTGAAGATAGTACCCGCCGTTCAGTGAGTGCGCATGATACCTGATTCGCAGGCCGTTGAAAAACAACCTGTGTGGGGGAAGGGAGCGCTGAAAAGGCAACAGGCGGCCTTTTACGGCATCCTTTTAGCGCCGCCCATTGCGCTCACGGTATACTATCTGGGTAAACCAAAGAGCCATACCAAGAACGGATGCCCTGATAATTAGGGGCGACAGATTACAATGAACGACTGCTTATAATGCTGAAACGCATATTGATTATTCTGCTGATGATTTTCATCAGCTATGCAAGCGTAGTCCGTGCGGCGGAAACCATAGAGGTTAAAATCGACGGTGTAGAGGGCGCCGTGCTTGAGAATGTACGCAAATTCCTGGGTATCGAGCAGCAGAAAAGCGACCCGGAGCTTTTCGAGGCACGCATACGGCGCCTGCACCGCAATGCCACTGCCGAAATCAAGCAGGCGCTGGAGCCCTTTGGCTATTATGATCCGCAGGTCCGTTCCGAGCTTGTGCAGCAGACTGGCGGCTGGCTGGCAACTTATCACATCGACCCTGGCACGCCAGTGCATGTGGAGAAAATTGATATTCAATTACTGGGGGAGGGTACGAAAGACGAAGCGTTCCAGAAGCTCATCGCCGACTTCCCCCTGCACAAGGGCGACGTTCTCGAACATGCCAAATATGAGGCGGGCAAACGCGCCCTCCAGGCCCTCGCCGCCGAGCGCGGCTATCTGAACGCACAACTTTCAAGACACGAGGTCAACGTTCAGCCCGATCAACACTCGGCTACTGTGACCCTTCATTTTGACACCGGACCGCGTTACAGCTTCGGCAAGGTAAGCTTTATTCAGCCAAGCGATCACGAAAAAACTTATTTAGATCCAAAATTCCTCGCGCGCTTTGTCCCTTTTGAACAAGGTGAACCATTTTCAACAAGCCGCCTGTTTACCCTGCAAAACATACTCAGTGACAGCGACTACTTCAACAGCGTGGATGCCAAGATACGCCGCGACCTTATCGAGAACCGTGAAATCCCCGTGGAGGTCATGCTGGAACCCCGCAACAAACACCGTTATACCTCCGGCCTTGGTTATGGCACGGACACCGGGATGCGCGGCAGTCTGGCCTGGGAAAACCGCCACATCAACGACCAGGGGCATCGCCTTAGAACTGAACTCAGGCTCTCTGAAATCAAAAACAGTTTCATCGCCCGCTATCGCATCCCCACCCGAAACCCACGCACCGACCGCATCGAACTCACTGCCGGCTGGCTGGAGAACAATCCTCAAACCAGCCGGAGCGAGATCGCCCTGATCGGCGCCAGCCACACGCTGCTCAGGGGCAGCGGCTGGCTTGAAACGGTATACGTCAATTATCAGGCCGAAGCCTACACTGTCGGTAGCGATAGCGGCCAGAGCAAATTATTGTTGCCGGGCATCAGTTGGGCGCGCGTCGATGCCGACAGCCGTATTTACACGCGGGACGGCACCCGGCTGTTGATCGATATCAGGGGAACTCATCCGGCATTGGGTTCGGATACCCAGTTCTTGCAAATGCGGCTGCAAGGCAAGCTGATTCGCCCGCTCGGAGAAAATGGCCGTGTCATCCTGCGCGGTGATGCAGGTATCAGCCGCGTCGGTGATTTTGCCAAGCTGCCCGCCTCGCTACGCTTCTTCAGCGGCGGTGACCAAAGCGTGCGCGGTTACGGCTACAACACCCTGGGGCCACGGGATGCGGCCAGCAATCGGGTTATCGGTGGCGAACAACTGTTGGTTGGCAGTACCGAATATGAATATTCGTGGACAGACAAATGGAGCAGCGCTGCCTTTTTCGATATCGGAAACGCCCTGGATAATTGGGCAGACAAACTCAAACAAGGTGCGGGCGTGGGTGTGCGCTGGAAAACCCCTATTGGCCTGATCCGCTTTGATCTGGCCTGGGCGGTGAGCGAACCAAACAACCCCATGAAATTTCATCTTGTGATCGGCCCCGACCTATGAGCGACGCTGAAAATTCCGGGGTGGATTCCACCTCTGAAACCAAGCGGCGCAAACTGCCGTGGATCTTATTGCTGGCGCTGATAATCATTACCCTTGCCGGTACGGCAGCTTTCGTGGCCACCACCGAAACCGGATTGAAATGGATGTTCGATCTGGCTGCGCGCAACATCCCTGGCGAATTACGGGTGGAGCGCCTTGAGGGACGGCTGATTGATTCCGTCTCCATGCATGGGCTGCGCTATAAAACCAAAGATACCCGTACCACCGTAGCCATTGATGACATCAAGCTGGAGATACGGCCTGTTGCCTTGTTCTACGAACAACTGCATATCACCAGGCTGAATATCACAGGAGTAAAGTATACCCAGCTAAAAAGCCCGGAACCGCTGAAAAAACTGCCGGATATCCGGCTGCCACTTGGCATAACGCTGGACAAGGCAAGTATCAACAAAATCACGGTCAATCTGCCGGACAGCGGGCTCTCCTACCCCATTGAGAACATCACCCTGACCGCTAGATTCCGCCGCCAGCGCCTGCATATCGACAACTTCGACATGCGATCCCCCCTCCTCCATGCCACCCTGCGCGGCACGGTAAAGCCGCAGGGTGATTACCCTCTGAATGCACGTATCCTGTGGGCGGCGACACCGAAGGAATACAGCGCCTTCTCGGGAGAAACCACCGTCAAAGGGAACATCCTCGATGAACTCAGCGCCACGACGGATATCGTCGCACCCTTCAAGGCAGCGCTGCACGGAACTGTCACCGGCCTGCTGGCGGAAATGCAGTGGCAAGTCGGCCTTGAGCTGGATGAATTTAACGCGCCGAATGTCAATTCACGCTGGCCGCAACTGGATGTTGCCGGAAAGATCCGTGCCGACGGCGACCGCAGCCATGCCAACGTGCAAAGCACGCTGCGTATCAAACAAAACCAATACGCCGTGGACACCCATCTTCATGCACGCTATGAAGATAAAAAAATACAGATCCGCGAACTGACGCTAGCCCTGCTGGATCAGCCCGCCCGCATCATCGCCCAAGGCACTGTCACCGGCGACCTGATCAAAGATCCACGGCTTCGCCTGACAGGAAAGTGGCGCTCGCTCGCCTGGCCGTTATCTGGAGAAACAGCCATCGGCAGCGAATGGGGGAATTACACATTTTCCGGCAACCCTGAAAAATATAAGCTGACATTCGACGCGGTGCTGACAGGAAGGAATATCCCGCCAGGGCACTGGATCGCGGCTGGAGAGGGCAACCGTACCAGTCTCAAGCTGGCTGACATACACGGCAACATCCTGGACGGCAAGGTCGCAGGCCACGGAGCGCTTGCATGGAAACCGCAGATCGCATGGGACTTTGATGTCAGAGGCGGCGACCTGAATCCCGGGCAGCAGTGGCCACAATGGCCGGGACGGCTTGCTCTACAAACCCGGATCAGTGGCGCACGAACTGAGGGAGATATCGTCACTTCACTGGAAATCAACCGGCTTAATGGACAACTACGTGACATCCCGCTAGACGGTTCAGCGTTTCTGATCGCAAGCAAGGATGGCTATGAATTGCCGCACCTTAATGTAACTTCCGGTTCGGCAATCCTCATAGCTTCAGGTCGACTGGACGATAAATGGGATCTGCGCTGGAAGCTGGATGTTCAGGATCTTGGAAGAGCGCTCGCCGCCCAAGGCATAACAAGCAGCGGCACAGCGCATGGCAGCGGTAGCCTATCCGGGCCACTGCACACGCCGCGCATCGCTGCCGTTCTCAATGGAAAAGATCTGGCATTTAATGAACATCGCGCCGTCAGTCTGCATGTAAGCACGGATGTAGACATGCAGGATCAACTGCCTTCGCAACTTAATCTGCGCGCCACCGGGCTGCGCATTGGCACTCAACTTATCGACTCCGTCATCATCGACGGCACTGGTCGGGCTACGCGACACGAATTAAATGCCACACTCAACATGCCGCAAGAGTCGCTGGTTCTGCACGCCCAGGGTGGCCTTGTTTCCCAAGACATGGGGGAACAGAACATCGTCTGGAAGGGCATCCTCACCCGCGCCGACGCCTCGTCTCAAGCTTTCGGGCGCTGGAGCCTGGCCGCCCCCGGCCCCCTTACGGTTGCCAAAGACAACGCACAGCTTGGGCCATGGTGCTGGAATCAGACTGTGTCCCAAGTCTGCATCGATGCCAACCAGCAGAGCAACAGCGGCTGGCAAGGCAACGCACAGGGCAAAAACCTGCCCATGGTCTGGTTCAAGCCTCTGCTCCCGCCCAATGCCGCACTGTCCGGCGCCTTCGACGCCTCCCTTTTGGGACATTACAGTCCCGCTGGCGATGCACATGGATGTGCGAGTGCCGCAGGCGCAGGATGCGCAGGAGCGGCCCTGCTGACCGGCGAGGGCAAATTCATCCCCACCCCAGGAAGCATCGTCTACCCGCTCGGTCCGGAGCAGGAGCTCGTCCTTGCCTATACCGACGGTAGCCTGGAAGCCAGCCTGGGGCCAGATACCTTGAACACACGGGCTAAATTAACACTGCTCGACAGGGGCACCGCAGAGGGCACGCTCACCCTGCCCCGCTCGGGCTTGCTTGGGGCACTCAAAAATCCAGCGTCGACCATATCCCAGCTCACCGGACAAGTAAACGCGGAAATCCACCAGCTTGATTTGCTGCCCGACCTGCTGCCAGGAGTAGAAAACACCCAAGGCAAAGTCAGCATCGCGCTTGCTTTGACCGGCACGATGGATAAACCACGCTTCACAGGCGAAGCGAAACTCGAACAAGGTACGGCATTGGTACCACGCTTCGGCCTGCGCTTGCGCGACATCCAGATGTTCCTCACCGGCAATGACGAAAGCAGTCTCACGCTCAAAGGACAAGTCCGCTCCGGTGACGGCGTGCTGCAACTGGCTGGACAGGCGCAACCCGATGCGCAACGAAAGTGGGGAGCGAATCTGACGGTTAAAGGTGAACATTTCGAAGCAGTCAGAACGCCGGAGATCAAGGCAAATGTCTCGCCCGATCTCACCATCAAGATCGAACAACACAAAATTGACGTCAATGGCAACCTGCTCATCCCGGAAGCCAACATCGAGCTGCGTGACCTAAGCACTGCTGTGCGACCCTCGGAGGATGTCATCGTCGAAAAGGCAGGCGAAGTGGAAACCCGCGCAAGCCGCTGGGAAATCAGCAGCCTGATTGGCCTCGAACTCGGCGACCAGGTGAAATTTAAGGGATTCGGCCTCAGCGGACGCTTCACCGGTGATATCGCCCTGATAGACATCCCGCGACAGCTCACGACCGCCCTGGGCGAAATACGTATCGAAGACGGTGGCCAATACAGCGCCTTTAACCAAAAGCTCATCGTACAAAAGGGAGGACGGCTCACATTCGCCGGTGGCCCACTCAACAATCCTGGGGTGGATGCACGCGCCATACGCCAAATTCCGCAGATTGGCGTATCCACCCCCATCACCGTCGGACTCAACGTGCGCGGCACATTGCAAAGCCCAGTTTTATCCGCATTCTCCGAACCGGCCATGCCGGAGGCCGATGCCCTATCCTATTTATTATTAGGCCGCCCCATGAGACAAGCCTCCGCCGCCGAGGGTCAACAGCTATCAAGCGCCGCACTGGGATTAGGGCTGGCCGGCGGTGAAATGCTTGCCCAGAAGATCGGCAAGGCCTTCGGCATCGAGGAGGTACGCATGGAGACAAGAGTCTCCCCCGTCGTCGGCTCCACCACACTTCCAGGCGCTCTTCCAAGCACTGTACCGGGAGCCGTACCAGGCGCCGCGTCAGCCACAGCAGGTGCCGCCCTCGTACTTGGCAAATATCTAACACCCAGGCTTTATATAAGCTATGGCGTCGGCGTAGTTGATAGACTCCAAACCCTGCGCCTGCGTTATCAACTCAGCCGCCGCTGGACACTTGAGGCAGAAAGCGGGTTATACAGCGGCGCCGACCTGCTCTACAACCTTGAGAGAAAATAACCCGGTGCGAGCATAATGAAACACTCGGACTACCGGCTCTTCACCGCCAACACCCCGTCGCCGCTCAACTCCGCGACGAAACCCGCGCGCCGCAAACGCTTCGCCACCTCATTGGGCACGTCACGGCCACTGGTTAATTTGTTCGGCGCACCCGTGTAGTGAAACAGCTTACCCTTGCGCTTCAACACCCTGGCAAGCTGGTCATAAAAAACCTGCGAGTAGAGTTCGCCGGCGATACCAAAGCGCGGAGGATCGTGCAAAATAGCGTCGACCGAGCCGCTGGGCAACGACACGATCTGCTCGCAAATGTCACCCAGCGTCAAGTTCAAAACATCATCCGCCTTGGGCGACCAGGGATTCAGTCCACGCAACCACACCACGTCGGGATTCTTCTCATAAGAAAGCACCTGCCTGGCCAGACCCCGCATACACCACGCGGCAAAATAGCCGAGTCCGCCGCAGGTATCCAAAATCACCTTGCCGCGCGGTTGAATCAACGCGACCTTGCGTTCGGCGTCCGTATAGGGGGAGGTTTGTGCCGTGGGCAGCATCTTGATGCCATCGATCTCGAAAGTCGGTGGCCCCCAATGCGTCGGCACCAGCTTGATCAACGACGTCGTATACCGCGACACCGGCTGAAACGTCTCGTCAACCCAGCAGTAGATGGTTCTGTCATTGCAGGTTTCAAGATAGGGAAATAGCCGGCCTTGCCAAATCCAGCCTTCAACGCCCACCGCAACGGCCGCCGTCGACAACCCCAGATCCAGCGAACACTCGACATTCGACATGCCGGCCTGCACCGCCGTGCGTAATGTCTCGTGTTCTTTCAGGGTCAATAGCGGCCCCATCGAACCCCCCTCCAGCCTAGCGGCTGTAGTACGATGGCACGCGTTGCCACTCAAAGCCTCTTCCCATCCATCGGCACCTTATTAGTTCGTGTCTCCACCTTCAAATAACTCACCAGGTGTTACCCGCATGTAAAAACGATTTGGTAATTCCCATCCCTTGTCTCACTATTAGCGATATATATTCTGCCATAGAAGGGGCCACCTCAGAAAACGGAAAATAAAGCACGGCAAGGGTTATCGATAACCACAACCACAGCAGAAGTGGACAACTGTACGGATATTGTTCATATTCATAAAGCACTATAGACTAAGCTTCGAAAGCAGGCGGAGTTGTTGCTCAGAAACAATACTCCAAATCAAAGAGGTGCCCGACCGATGTCTATCGCCAAAGAAAAGCCCGCACTAACCCCTGAGGCCTACCTGGAATGGGAAAAAACTAGTGAAATCAAACATGAATACCTCGATGGCGATATCTTCGCCATGGCCGGGGCCAAGGATTCCCATGTTACAGTCTCGGGCAATCTATTCGCCTTACTAAAAAACCATCTGCGGGGAGGCCCCTGCCGCACGTATATCTCCGACATGAAGATACAGGCGGAACAGGCCAACGCCTTTTTTTATCCCGACGTGATGGTAACCTGCGACGAGCGCGACCGGCAGACGGACTACTTCAAGCGTTATCCCACTCTCATCGCCGAAGTCCTGTCGGAATCCACCGCCGCCTTCGACCGCGGCCGCAAGTTCGCCGCCTACCGTATGCTCGAAAACCTTCGGGAATACGTCATCACTGATCCCGACACCCTCAGCGTGGAATGTTTCCGCCGCGACGCGAACGGCCATTGGGTACTCTACCCCTTTGGACCGGGCGAGACAGTGGAACTGGCCAGCGTGAACTTCAGCGCACCCATCGAGGTGCTTTATGAAGGCGTAGAAATGGATACTGCCCAAAACTCTCATCGCCAGTGAAGAACGTCATGTCATTCGCCCCCCCGGCGTCAGACTAGTTGTCGCCTCTAAAATTAACTTTTAGAAGTGGAGGCAATAGTGAAATCAAAGTATTCTGAGGCATTTATCGAACAGGCGTTAGTCAAGCTATATTCTCGTGGAGACCGAACGGTGCGGTCGGTCGCGGAAGATTTGAACGTTAATTACCACACTGTAAAGAATTTGAATGAAAAGGAAAGTGGTGGGAAATCTCAGTGTATCGGCGACAAAAGAGAAACGGCCCCAGGACTGGAGTGCAGAGGAACAACTGGTGGCATTGCATGAAACTCATGGCTTGTCAGGAGAAACCTTGCATACGTGGTGTCGTGAAAGAGGTTTATTTGCCCATCATCTGACAAGCTGGAAATCGGCTTTTTGTGCCGACGGGAAGGCTGCGCCGGGCACCCGTGAATTTCGGGTATTGAAAGACGAGAATGAGAATCTCAAACGTGAATTGGTGCGCAAAGAAAAGGCATCAGCGCGCGCTTCACCGCCCCTGCCGGTCCGCGCGCGAACTGTCCCTCTTCCAATCGCTTGCTCCACAGACAGTAACCGCCTTTATGCGAAAATGCCCGTACCAGCGCACGCCATTCGCTGGCGCTGCGCCTGCCTTGCTTGTTGCGGGTGGTCAGTGTCGATACCGCCGTTCTCATCGTCGCGTCTCCTCGCTGCTGGGTCATCACGCAATGAGTGTACGCAACCTCAGGGAATATTAAAGAACGGCTTGGTTTGACCGGTTACATCGGTTCGACCACCAGCCAAACTTGTGCAGGCGCGGGGATCATGGCAGTTGCCACAACAGGTCGGCCAGCCACGGCGCGCCCTCTGCCGGCAGCTCGATTCTCCAGCCGCCCGGACTGTGGAGCCGTACGACGTTCTCCATTACCGGTGCGCTCACGCTGACCGGCACCAAGGTGAGGGATGACTTTGCCGATGCAACGGCTTCCCTCTCCTTGCGCCGCCAGCGATAAAACGCCTTCTCACCCAAGCCTTGGTTCGCACAGCATTCCCTCTGCGTCAGATCACTTCGACGCCAGGCTTCAAGATGCTCTCGCCAGAATTTCTGCCCATGCCTCTTCGCCATCTGGAGTCCCTCCGAAAAAGCAGCAAGAGTGCACGGGCTTCGCGGAAAACTACAGGTGGGGCGGCTGGCCGCTTACAATGATTTATCCATAAATAACATTCAATATCCCTCTATGTCAGGATAGTTGTCCCGAGAGTCTGAATTAAAATTCAGGGTCGTGAGAAAGATGTGGATCATGAAAAATCCTGCTTAATTCCAATTCCATTTCAATCAGTGAATAAATATATCCCCTCCCCGCTTGCGGGGAGGGTCAGGGAGAGGGGGAGTAAATGCACTATTGAATTAGAAATGGAATAAGACGTTCAGTTAACTACCAAAAGAAGCAGTCAACCGCCGTTTCCAAGGTCATTTCAATGCCGCAACACACAGTGCAGTGAGCGCGCTGGGGTAGATGCCAAGGGCGAATACAGCGAGGCCGTTGGCGCTCATCACCACGCGCATGTCCAAGGCGGGTTTGATCGGACTGGTGTCCTCAGGCTTGTCGAAGTACATCAGCTTGACGATGCGCAGGTAGTAGTAGGCACCAATTACGGAGAAGAGCACGGCCACCACTGCCAGCCAGGTCATATCGGCCCTGATAAGGGCCTGGAGCACGGCGAGTTTGGCCCAGAAGCCCACCGAGACGGGGATGCCGGCCATGGAGATCATCAGGATCAGCATGATAAAGGCGAACCACGGGCTGCGTTGATTCAGACCCTTGAAGTCCTCCAGACGGTCCGCCTCGAAACCAGCGCGGCTGAGCAGCATCACCATACCGAAGCCACCCAATCCCATCAAGGCATAGACGAGGATGTAAAACATCGAGGAGGAATAGCCGTTTTCCGTGCCGGTCAGGATACCCAACAACAGGAATCCGACATGGGCTATGGTGGAATAGGCAAGCATGCGTTTGATGTTGCTTTGGGCAATGGCGATGATGTTACCCGCCGCCATCGAGGCAATGGCAAGCATAATGAGCATGCCCTGCCACTGCATATGCAAGTCACCCAAGCCCTCCACCAGCAGACGCATCACCATGGCAAAAGCGGCGATCTTTGGGGCGGTGCCGATATAAAGCGTCACGCTGGTTGGTGCACCGTGATAAACGTCCGGCACCCACATATGGAATGGCACCGCGCCCAGCTTGAAAGCGAGCCCCACCACCACAAACACCACGCCAAACGCCAGCACGATATTTTTGTCATGGCTCTGCGCAAGATAGGCGCTCACCTCGGTGATATCGAGACTACCGGTCACGCCATAGAACATCGACATGCCATAGAGCAGCATGCCGGAGGCCAGCGAACCGAGCACAAAATATTTCATCGCCGCCTCGGTGGCGCCGATGGAGTCCCTTTGCAAGGCGACCATTGCATAGAGCGACAACGACAGCAGTTCCAAGCCAAGGTAGATGGTGAGGAAGCTGTGTGCGGAGACCATGACCATCATGCCCAACACGCCAAACAGCCCCAGCACAAAATATTCGCCGGTAAAAAGCTGGCGCACGCGCAGGTATTCGCGCGAGTACAAAAATACCACGGCGGTGACAAGGTAGATAAATACCTTGAGCACATCCCCCATGGTGTCGCTGATGAAGCTGCCGCCGAACGTCATCTGCGTCTCACCGGTATGCAGACCGACTGTCAAAATCGCGGCGCCGACGAGGGTCGCCTGTGACATCAAATAGGTGACGACACGGTTACGCTCACCCACAAAGAGATCAGCCAGCAACACGACACAGGCCATGCAAAGCACAAAGATCTCCGGCAGGGCCAGCGCAAAATTGGGCATCTCGAAATTCATATTAGACATCAATCTTCAATCCCAAGCTTCTTATCTTGATTTGTACTAAGTCGACCACGAAGATACTGAGAACACAGGGCTTTTATAAAAAATTCAGAATTTCTCTGTGAACCCCGTGCCTCCGCAGCAAGAATCTTACAATTTTGAACTCACTGCCTGTTCGAGCAAATGACCGACAGAGGAGTGCATTACCTCAACCAGGGGTGCGGGATAAACACCCAGCAACAGAACCAGCACGGCCAGCGTTCCCAGCACCAGCGCCTCACGGCCATTCAGGTCTTGCAATGCAGCGACGTTTTGGTTGCCAACCGGGCCGAAGATGACACGTTTCACCATCCACAGGGTATAGGCCGCACCCAGCACCAGCGTGGTACTGGCAAGCAGTGCAATCCAGAAGTTCGCCTTGAACGCCGAGAGTATCACCATGAACTCGCCGACAAACCCGGAAGTACCTGGCAAACCGGCATTGGCCATGGCGAACAATACCATCAACGTGGCAAATACCGGCATGGTATTGGCCACGCCGCCGTAATCGCTGATGTTGCGGCTATGCACCCGGTCATACATGACACCCACGCACAAAAACATCGCCCCGGAGACAAAGCCATGCGAGACCATCTGCACCAGCGCGCCTTCCAGGCCCAACGCCGCCCCGGCGACGCTGTTGGTATTATCGTAGATGCTGAACACCAGAAAAAATCCCAGCGTGACAAAGCCCATGTGCGAAATCGACGAATACGCGATCAGCTTCTTCATGTCCTCCTGCACCAGCGCAACGAGCGCGATATAGACCACCGCGACCAGCGACATGGCAATCACCAGCCAATCCAGCTCATGACTGGCGTCAGGCACGATCGGCAGGATAAAGCGCACGAAGCCATACGCGCCGAGTTTGAGCATGATGGCGGCAAGGATCACCGAACCGCCTGTGGGCGCTTCGACGTGCGCATCCGGCAACCAGGTATGCACCGGCCACATCGGCACTTTGACAGCAAAGGCGATGAGAAACGCAAAAAACAGCAGCACCTGGGCCGTCATGCCGATGCGCAGGTCATGGAAGTCAAGGATCGAGAAACTATCGGACTGGAAATACAGGTACAGCACAGCGACCAACAGCAGCACTGAACCAAGGAAGGTATACAGGAAGAACTTGATAGCAGCATAGACGCGTCGCTGCCCACCCCAAATACCGATAATCAGAAACATCGGCACCAGCATGAATTCCCAGAACACATAGAACAGCACGGCATCGAGAGCGGCAAACACGCCGATCATGAGCCCTTCCATGATCAAAAAGGCTGCCATGTATTGCGACACTTTATTCTGGATAACCTCCCAGCTCGCGATAATCACCAGCACCGTGGTGAAACTCGTCAGCAGGATGAGCGGCATGGAGATGCCGTCGATACCCAGCGAGTAATTGACGTTAAAGGTAGCGACCCACGGCATCTGCTCGGCAAACTGCATCTGATACGTGCCACTGTCGAAACCTGTATACAACGGCAGGGATGCCACAAAGGTGAGGATCGAAAAAATCAGCGCCAACCAGCGCACCAACACATCGTTTTTACCGGCGGCAAGCACCACCAGTCCACCGATGATCGGCAGCCAGATAACCAGGCTCAGGAGTGGCAAATCAGAAAACATGCAAAACTATCCTGTTTTTTGTTCTTAATACACAAAGAAGGTCAGCAACACCACAAGACCAATAATCATGGCGAAGGCATAATGATACATATAGCCCGATTGGGCGCGGCGTACAACACCCGAGATCCAGCCTATACCATTTGCCGTGCCATTCACCATCACACCGTCGATCAGCTTGATGTCGCCAAAGCGCCAGAAGAGCCGCCCCACGCTACGCCCACCACCCGCGAATACAGCATCGTTGAAATCATCGAAGCCATACTTTTTATCAAGGATGTTGTATACCCAGGAGAAACGCTCCTTGATGCTCGCTGCGATGTCGGGACGCTTCAGATACAGGAACCAGGCGACGGCGACGCCGGCAGCGGACAGCCAAACCGCAGGGGCCATCAGACCATGCACGATAAACTCAACCCATCCGTGGTACTCACCACGCAGTACACCCAGCACATCATGCTCAGGCAAGACATAGATGGCGCGACCGAAGAAATCGCCAAACTGGAGAGGGCCGATTGCAATAGCGCCAATCACCACCGAAGGGATAGCCAGCAGGATCAATGGCACGGTAACCACCGCCGGGGATTCGTGCAAGTGGCTGCGGGTGTGCTCGTCCATACGTTCCTTGCCGTGGAATACCAGGAAGAACATGCGGAAGGTATACAGTGCCGTGATAAACACGCCCAACAGCACGGCGAAATAGGCAAAGTCGGCACCCGGTACGGTCGAAATCTGAACAGCCTCAATAATGCTGTCCTTGGAAAAGAACCCGGAAAATCCGGGGAATCCGATCAAGGCCAGCGCGCCGATTAGCGATGTCCAATAAGTAATCGGCATGTATTTTTTCAGGCCGCCCATTTTTGTAATATCCTGCTCGTGATGCATGGCGATAATCACCGAGCCTGCCGCCAGGAACAGCAACGCCTTGAAGAAGGCATGGGTCATCAGATGAAAAATACCCGTCGCATAGGCCGATGCACCCAGCGCCACGGTCATATAACCCAGTTGCGAAAGCGTCGAATACGCCACAACGCGCTTGATGTCGTTCTGCACAAGGCCGAGGAAGCCCATAAACAACGCCGTGATCGCGCCGATGACGATCACCACACTCAACGCAGTTTGCGACAATTCAAACAACGGCGACATGCGCGCCACCATGAAAATACCGGCGGTCACCATGGTAGCGGCGTGGATGAGGGCCGAAATCGGCGTCGGGCCTTCCATTGAATCCGGCAGCCACACATGCAACGGCACCTGCGCCGATTTGCCCATGGCGCCGATGAACAGCAGAATGCAGATCATTGTTATCACGGACCATTGCTGGTTCATGGCAACTTCGGCAGTGACATTCGCCATCGATGGGGCTGCGCTGAAAACATCCGCATAGTCCAGCGTATTAAAGTACATCAGCACCGCCGCGATGCCGAGCAGGAAACCCAGGTCACCGACACGGTTGACCAAAAATGCCTTCAGGTTGGCATAGATCGCCGACTCTTTTTGATACCAGAAACCGATCAGCAGATAAGACACCAGACCCACCGCTTCCCAGCCGAAAAACAACTGCATAAAGTTGTTGGCCATTACCAACATCAGCATGGAGAAAGTAAACAGCGAAATATAGCTGAAAAAACGCTGGTATCCGGGATCATCGCGCATGTAGCCAATGGTGTAGATATGCACCATCAGCGACACAAAGGTCACCACCACCATCATCAATGCGGTGAGCTGGTCGATCAGGAAACCGACTTCGAATTTGATCCCGTCGCTGACCAACCAGGTATAGACCGCGCCATTATAGGGATCAGCACCATCCAGGATGATCTGTTTGAAGACCACCAGCGATAATCCAAAGGATATGGCAACCCCGATTATGGTCACCCAATGCGCCCCGGCGCGGCCTATGGCCTTGCCGAACAGGCCAGCGATAATCGCGCCGAACAGGGGCGCCAACACAATGGCGAGCGAAATATTCTGCATGATTCGGCGTCCCTATCCTTTTAAGGTATCAAGATCTTCGACATTAATGGTGCGCTTGTTGCGGAACAGCACGACCAGAATGGCCAAGCCGATGGCCGCCTCGGCGGCAGCAACCGTAAGTATGAAAAAGACAAAGACCTGCCCGGCGCTATCGCCAAGATAGTGTGAAAAAGCGATGAAATTCATATTCACCGCCAGCAACATGAGCTCAATCGCCATGAGCAGAATGATAACGTTCTTGCGATTGAGGAATATCCCGGCCAGGCTGACGCAGAACAACACAGCCCCCAGAATCAGAAAATCCGATAACGCGATCATTGCGTCCCCACCCTTTGTAAACTTTTATTGTAAATCCAAGAGCCTGCTTTAGGGGCCGTTAAGGAATAACCAGTGCTTTTCTGGTTAAGCCTCATTGTCACCTTACGGTGATTACGGCCCCTTATGCCGTTCCCACCATTTTAAATGTACAGATTACAATGAACGACGGCTTACCCAGCAAAGCAGATCAACTTTCTTTTTTTTCCGTTTCCATTTTGACGATGCGCACGCGATCATTACGGCGCGTCGCAACCTGCCATCCCGCATTCTGGTACTTGGTGTGAGGCCGTCTGCGCAATGTCAGGGCAATGGCGGCGACAATCGCCACCAGCAAAATCGCGGCGGCGATTTCAAACGGATATACATACACCGTATAAAGTATCCGCCCCAATTCCTTGGTATTGCTGTAATCCGCCATGTGTCTGGTGGGTTCGGCGAAATGCTCCAGACCAAAATACTTGGGGCCTACCGCAATCGTCATTTCCGCCACTACGACCAGCGCGACAATGATCCCCACCGGAAGGTATCTGATGAAGCCCTCGCGCAATACTGTGATATTGATATCCAGCATCATGACCACGAACAGGAACAACACCATCACCGCGCCAACATATACCAGCACCAGGGTAATGGCGAGGAACTCCGCTTCGAGCAGCATCCACAGCGCGGCACTGGTGAAGAAGGTCAGCACCAGAAAAAGCACGGCATGTACCGGGTTGCGCACGGTAATCACCGCTACCGACGCAGCCACCAAAATTGCCGCAAAAGCGTAAAAAATTATCTGTTCGATGCTCATAATATTGTGTGTAGCGCCTGCCTGGCTTGATAATTAACGGTAAGCCGCATCATGGGTACGATCTGCGGCAATCTGTTTTTCGTAACGGTCACCCATTGCCAGCAGCTTGTCCTTGGTCATGACGGTACCTTCCCTGCTCTCAAAATGGTACTCGAAGAGGCGCGTCTCGACGATGGCGTCCACCGGGCACGCTTCCTCGCAAAAACCGCAGTAGATGCACTTGAACAGGTCGATATCATAGCGTGTGGTACGGCGTGTGCCATCATCACGCGGCGCGGAATCAATGGTAATGGCCAGCGCCGGACAGACCGCCTCGCACAACTTGCACGCAATGCAGCGCTCCTCGCCATTGGCGTAGCGGCGCAGCGCATGCAGCCCACGAAAACGGAATGACTGCGGGGTCTTTTCCTCGGGATACTGTACAGTAATCTTTGTTGCAAAAAAGTATCTGCCCGTGAGTTTCAGCCCAACAAAAAGCTCCCACAGCAGAAGACTTCTAAAATAATTTGTGATTACGTTCATCGGCGTTCTCCATCCAATGTGGGGCGCTTAATAGGCACCCTGCACTTCTAATCAAACCAGGGGCCTATTTCAGCCAATACCGCAGCGCCCACCACCAACAACCAGACTATGGTAATAGGGATAAATATCTTCCATCCCAGGCGCATGATCTGGTCATAGCGGTAACGCGGAAACGTAGCGCGGAACCACAGGAACATAAACAGGAACACCGCCGTTTTGCCGAGCAGCCAGACTATACCCGGCACCCAGGCGAAGGCATCTGCAAGGAACGGAATACCTTCAAATGGGGACAGCCAACCGCCCAGAAACATGACGGAGGTCAGCACCGACACCAGAATCATGGCGGCGTACTCGGCCAGGAAGAACAGCGCAAATGCTATTCCCGAATATTCCACATGAAAACCGGCGACGATCTCGGATTCGCCTTCGGCCACGTCAAACGGCGCGCGGTTGGTCTCCGCCACACCGGAAATGAAATACACCAGAAACAACGGCAGCAGCGGTAGCCAGAACCAATGCATCACGCTGCCTTGCTGGGCCAGCACGATCTCGCGCAAATTCAGGCTTCCGGCGGCGATCAGCACGCCAACGAGGGCGAACCCCATGGCGATTTCATAGGACACCACCTGCGCGGCGGAACGCAGTGCGCCGAGGAATGCATACTTGGAGTTGGATGCCCAACCGGCAATGATGATGCCGTAAACGCCCAGTGAGGTCATCGCCAGAATATACAACAAGCCTGCGTCGACGTTGGCAAGCACCAAATTACTGTCAAAAGGGATTACCGCCCATGCGGCGAGCACCGGCGCAAGCGCCACGATTGGCCCAAGAAGAAACAGGAAACGGTTGGCATTGGTGGGAATAATGATTTCCTTGAGCACCAGTTTCAAACCGTCCGCAATTGGCTGCAACAGCCCGAGCGGGCCGACGCGATTTGGTCCGATACGCACCTGGATATAACCGATCACCTTGCGCTCGGCCAAGGTGAGATAAGCGACCGAGAGCATGATCGGCACCACAATCACCACAATCTTGAGCACAATCTGGAGAATTTCGGGGATCCCGCTCCACACGGTTTGCAGCATCTCAAGCATGGGCAGCCACCTTGCCGGACGGCGCCGTGCTCTCAGTACCTTGCAGCCCCAAACGCGCCTTTATGGCCTCGATCTCATTAAAATAATTCGCTGCCACCTGGCCGTCCACAGTTTTTTGCAACGAGGTAGCACGGCGCACAATGGCGTCAACCGCATACATGGGTGTTTCAATCGTGCCCGATACTGCTTCAACACCCAGTTTGGACGGGCAAGACCACATCATTGCGTTGTCCGCCTTGATCTCCGTGGCCATGGCACGCAACTCGTCACGCACTTCTTCCGATGAAAAATAATCAAAACCATCAAGGCCGAACAGATTACCCAGCACGCGTAACACTTTCCAGCCTGGACGGGACTCGCCCAGCGGTGACACCACGCCCGCAAAGCTCTGCCAGCGGCCCTCGGCGTTGACAAATGTACCCGAGGTTTCGGTGAACGGACCGATGGGCAAAATGACATTCGCATAACACTGCATAAGCTCGCTTTTATAGGACGACAGCGATACCACGAAATCGGCGCCAGTCAATGCCGTCAGCGCTGCCATGGGATCGGCGCAATCGAACTCGGGCTCGATACCGTGCAACAGGTAGGCTTTCAGCTTGGAATCCAGCATGGCCCGCGCATCCAGACCGGGGGTTGCTATGGATTTGCCGAAGGCACCACGATGCGGCAGCGCACCCGCCAACCAGCCTCCCACGCTATTGCCCGCCTCCGGCAAGTAGCCGAACACCGCGTTACTCAACTGCGAGATCACACCCGCCAGTGCGCGCAGTGTGGACATGGCGGGATGAGCCAGTGCCTGACTACCCATCAGCACTGTGGCCTTGTTCGCCTGGTGCAACTGCTGGGCAATTAGCTTGTGGGTGTCATTCACGACCACGTCCGCCAGCAACGCATCCAACCCCTCTGGTGCTTGTCCGCCAGTCAAATGCAGCAATGCCTTGACTATCCCGGCAAGGTCACGCTCCATACCACCAACGCCAGAGACCAAACTGGCCTTGACCGGAAAGTTGAATTCATGATCCGCAGCGTTGACAAACATCACGCCGGCACCGACCAGCGCCGCCATGCGCAAGCGGTGGGCAGCAATAGGCTGCTCTTTGCGCACATTGGAACCGACCAGCAACGCGGCATCAACATGTTCAAGATCCGCTATCGCCTGACCAACCCAGGGATAGAGAGGCGCGCGCTGCTGATCGCTGAAATCGCGCTGACGCAGACGATGGTCGACATTGGAGCCGCCCAGACTGCGCACCAGTTTTTGGATGAGGTACATTTCTTCCGTGGTGGCAATCGGAGAGATTAAAGCGCCCAACTGGCTGGCCCCATGGCGGGTCAGCACGGATTTCAGCCCAGCCACGGTGAATTCAAACGCGGTGGTCCAATCGGTTTCCTGCCACTGACCGTCCTTTTTGATCATCGGCACACGTAGCCGGTCAGGACTGCTCAACCCTTCATAGCTAAAGCGGTCGCGGTCGGAGATCCAGGTTTCATTGACCTCTTCATTCTCACGCGGCAGGAAACGCATAACCTGATTGCCGCGCACATCCACATGGAGATTGGAGCCAATGCAATCATGCGGCGCAACAGTATCGCGCCGCGCCAATTCCCACGCGCGGGCGGCATATCGGAACGGTTTCGAGGTCAGCGCGCCCACCGGGCACAAGTCGATGACGTTGCCGGACATCTCGGACGCCAGCGCCTTTTCGACATAGGTTCCGATTTCCATATGCTCGCCGCGCCCGGTAGCGCCCAGTTCCTTGATGCCGGCAATCTCCTCGCCAAAACGCACACAGCGGGTGCAATGGATGCAGCGAGTCATCTCCGTGGCAATCAGAGGGCCGATATCTTTATCTTTGACAACACGCTTGTTTTCCATGAAACGCGAATTGCTGGCGCCATAACCCAAGGCCATTTCCTGCAAATCACACTCGCCGCCCTGATCACAGATCGGGCAATCCAGCGGGTGATTGATCAACAGGAACTCCATCACGCCCTTCTGCGCATCCAGCGCACGGGGAGATTTGGTGTATATCTTCATCCCCTCAGTCACCGGCGTGGCGCAGGCGGGCAAGGGCTTGGCGGCTTTTTCAACCTCGACCAGACACATGCGGCAATTCGCCGCGATCGACAGTTTCTTGTGATAACAAAAGCGCGGGATAGGAATACCGGCGTCATCCGCAGCCTCGATAACCATCGCGCCGTCTTTCGCCTCTACCAGCTTCCCATCAATCTCAATATTTACCATGGCTTCTTATCCGTCATGCCGCTGCGGCTGGCGCTGTCTTACCCACCATACACTGACGGTGGTCGATGTGATACTGGAATTCATCGCGGAAATGCTTTATGAAACTAACCACCGGCATCGCTGCGGCATCGCCCAGTGCACAAATGGTACGACCCTGAATTTTGTTGGAGACATCCACCAGCATATCCAGATCTTCCGGCTTGCCATGCCCATGCTCAATGCGGTGGAGTACGCGAGCCAGCCAGCCCGTCCCCTCGCGGCATGGCGTACACTGGCCGCACGATTCCTCATAATAAAAATGAGCAAGGCGCGCCAACGCGCGGACCATACAGGTAGTGTCATCCATAACGATCACCGAGCCTGCGCCAAGCATCGAACCTGCCTTGGCGATAGAATCGTAATCCATATTAATATTCATCATCATGTCACCAGGCACCACCGGCACAGAAGAGCCACCCGGAATGACCGCTTTCAGCTTGCGTCCATCGCGCATTCCGCCCGCCATTTCCAGCAATTGCGAAAAAGGCGTGCCCATAGGCACTTCATAATTGCCCGGCTTGTTTACATGGCCCGAAACGGAAAAAATCTTGGTGCCACCATTGTTGGGCTTGCCCAACTCCAGAAACCAGCGTCCGCTGTTGCGCATGATGGCCGGTACTGAAGCCAAGGTTTCGGTGTTATTGATCGTTGTGGGCCGCCCGTACAAACCATAGCTGGCGGGAAACGGCGGCTTGAAACGCGGCTGGCCTTTTTTGCCTTCAAGGGATTCGAGCAATGCCGTCTCCTCACCGCAGATATAGGCACCCGCGCCCAGATGTGAGTACAACTCGAAATCGAAACCCGACCCCAGGATGTTCTTGCCTAACAATCCGGCAGCACGTGCCTCGGCCAACGCCGCCTCGAAGCGTTCATAGGGCTCCCAGAATTCACCGCGCATGTAGTTATAGCCCGCCGTGGCACCGATGGTATATGCAGCAATCGCCATTCCTTCGATCAGCGCATGGGGGTTGTAACGCAGGATATCGCGGTCCTTGAAGGTGCCCGGCTCGCCCTCGTCGGAATTACACACGATATATTTTTGGCCAGGAACATTGCGCGGCATGAAGCTCCACTTCAAGCCAGTGGGAAACCCCGCCCCGCCTCGCCCGCGCAAGGCCGAGGTTTTGAGTTCGGCAATAATTTCATCGGGCGGCGTCTTTTCCGCCAGGATCTTTTTCCATGCCTCATAACCACCCGCACTCTGGTAAGTCGCCAGAGTCCAGGGCCTGTCAAGGTGCAATGTATTGAAACAGACTTCGTTAGCCATGGCCGTTACTCAAGATTATCGAGGATTGCGTCAATCTTCGACGGGGTCAGATTCTCGTAGTATTGCTTGCCGATCTGAAACATCGGCGCGCCCGCGCATGCCCCCAGGCACTCCACCTCACGGAGGGTAAATTTGCCATCGGGGGTAGTCTCACCCATACGAGCACCCAATTTCTTCTCAAGATGCGTCACGATTTCATCCGAGCCGCACAGCATGCAGGAAATATTGGTGCAAACAGCTATTTTGTGACGGCCAACGGGCTTCAGCGAATACATGGAGTAAAAGGTTGCCACCTCGTAAACCGAGATCGGCTCCATCTCCAGATAACCTGCCACGGCGTCCATCAACTCCTTGGTCAACCAGCCACCGTTCGCATCCTGCACGATATGCAACGCAGGTATCACTGCGGACTGCTTGTGCTCGGATGGATATTGGGCGACCCACTTGTCGATTCCGGCGCGCACTTCGCCAGAAAGCAGATTTAGGTTCGCTTGCGACATCAACGATCAACCTCACCAAATACAATATCCTGGGTGCCGATAATAGCCACCACGTCTGCGATCATGTGACCGCGCACCATCTCGTCCAGCCCGGCAATATGGGCAAACCCCGGCGCACGGATCTTCATGCGGTAGGGCTTGTTGGCGCCATCGGACACCAGATAAACTCCGAATTCACCCTTGGGATGTTCCACCGCCGCGTAGGCCTCACCCTCGGGCAGGCAAAAGCCTTCCGTAAACAATTTGAAGTGGTGGATCAGCGCCTCCATGTCACCCTTCATCTGCACACGCGGCGGCGGCGCAATCTTGTGATTTTCGATCATCACAGGGCCGGGGTTCTTGCGCAGCCAGTCTATGCACTGGCGGATAATACGGTTGGACTGACGCATCTCTTCGACACGCACCAGGTAACGGTCATAGCAATCGCCCTGCACGCCCACTGGAATATCAAAATCCAGGCGGTCATATACCTCATACGGCTGTTTCTTGCGCAGATCCCAGGCGATGCCGGAACCACGCAGCATCGGGCCGGTAAAGCCTAGCTGCAAGGCACGCTCCGGCGATACCACGCCGATACCCACGGTACGCTGTTTCCAGATGCGATTATCTGTCAACAGGGTTTCATATTCATCGACATACGTCGGGAAACGCTCGGTGAAATCCTGGATGAAATCCAGCAGCGAACCCTGGCGATTGCGGTTGAGTTGATTCACTTCCTTCTGGTTATGCCACTTGGACGTCTGATAGTGCGGCATGGCATCCGGCAGATCCCGGTAGACACCGCCAGGACGGTAGTAGGCTGCGTGCATGCGCGCGCCGGACACTGCCTCGTAGCAATCCAGCAAGTCCTCGCGCTCGCGAAAGGCGTACAGGAACACCGTCATGGCTCCGATATCGAGCGCATGCGCGCCCAACCAGAGCAGATGATTCAGGATGCGCGTGATTTCGTCGAACATCACGCGGATATACTGAGCACGCAATGGCGGCTCGACGCCCAGCAGCTTCTCCATGGACAACACATAGCCATGCTCGTTGCACATCATGGACACGTAGTCGAGGCGATCCATATAGGGAACGCTCTGATTATACGGCTTGCTCTCCGCCAGCTTCTCGGTGGCCCGGTGCAACAGGCCGATATGCGCATCGGCGCGCTCGATGACTTCGCCATCCAGCTCCAGCACCAAACGCAGTACGCCGTGCGCGGAGGGGTGCTGCGGCCCAAAATTCATTGTGTAATTGCGTATCTCAGCCACGCCTGCTCTCCTTCGTACCCGCCTCATATCTGCTGTCATGACGGATCACGCGCGGCACAAGGGTGCGCGGCTCGATGCTCACTGGCTCATATACCACACGCTTCTTCTCGGGATCGTAACGCATCTCGACGTTGCCGATGAGCGGGAAATCCTTGCGGAACGGGTGACCAATAAAGCCGTAATCAGTGAGCAAGCGGCGCAGGTCTGGATGGCCGTCGAACAGGATGCCGAACAGGTCAAATGCCTCACGCTCGAACCAGTTCGCCACGGCCCAGACATCAATGACAGAATCCAACCGTGGCAGGTCATCGCCAAGAAACACCTTAAGGCGCAAGCGCTGATTGTTCTGAACAGACAATAAATGGTAAACCACAGCAAAGCGCGGGCCCTGCCAGCTTCCTTCGCCATACTCCAGATAGTCCACACCGCACAGGTCAATAAGCTGCTCGAAGCCGAACACGGGCTCATCACGCAATGCGGCGCACACCTCCAAAAGCTTTTCGCGGCGCACATCCACAGTCACTTCACCAACCGCCACGCGGCAATCGGCCAGCGCGTCACCGAAGCGCTCCTGGAGGCTCGCCGCCAGATTCTGTTTTATATCAGACATCAATCAATACTCTTTAGCGGGCGATCGTATTGGTACGTTTGATTTTATTTTGCAACTGGATAATGCCGTACAACAGCGCCTCTGCGGTAGGCGGGCAACCGGGAACATAAATATCGACCGGCACAATGCGGTCGCAACCCCGCACTACCGAATAGGAATAGTGGTAATAGCCGCCGCCGTTGGCACAGGACCCCATCGAAATCACCCAACGCGGCTCGGACATCTGGTCATACACCTTGCGTAACGCCGGAGCCATTTTGTTGACCAGCGTTCCCGCCACCACCATCACGTCGGACTGGCGCGGACTGGGACGGAACACCACGCCAAAACGATCCAAATCATAGCGCGCGGCACCTGCGTGCATCATTTCCACGGCACAGCAGGCCAAACCGAAAGTCATCGGCCACAATGAGCCGGTACGCGCCCAATTGATGAGTGAGTCGGCGGTAGTCGTAACCACCCCTTTTTCAAGAACGCCCTCTATTATTCCCACTCCAGGGCCCCCTTCTTCCACTCGTAGATAAATCCGATCACAAGGATGCCGAGAAACACCACCATGGCGATGTAACCAAACATGCCTATCTCACCCAGCACAGCGGCCCAGGGAAACAGAAAGGCAATCTCAAGATCGAAGACGATAAACAGGATGGCCACAAGGTAGTAGCGCACGTCGAACTTCATGCGCGAATCTTCGAACGCCTCAAAGCCACACTCATAGGGAGAGAGCTTTTCGCTGTCAGGGCGGTTAGGCGACACCAGAAAGCCAGCGACAACCGGCGCCACCCCAAAAAAGACGCCAAGCCCGAGAAAAATCAAGATAGGCAAATAGTTTTCCAACATTGCCGCTATTCCCCCACCCTATAAAGACGAAACATATACGGAAGCCCTCTTTGTGCCAGACAAAGGGACGTCATCAATTTTTGCTCGATTTACGATTTAAATATCGACTGAGTTTTTGAGTCTAGGCTAGGAAACAAGATGCTGTCAAGCAGCTAATGCAAGCCTACCACCATACGATTCATATGGTTACGCAAGAAGCACAATGACTCGACTGAAAAAAAGTCAAATACTGCTTTTTCAAGACCTCCGCATGCACGCAAGGAACGCGCGACGGGAACATCGCACCCACAAAATAAAATACACTCACATTTGATTTTATTGCAAAAAAAAGCAGCCAAAATCGTATTTTGACTGCTTTACCTAAAAAACCCGAAGAACAAGGTTATTGTTGTCTTTTTGTATGGTACCGATGGCCGGACTCGAACCGGCACAGCTTGCGCCACTACCACCTCAAGGTAGCGTGTCTACCAATTCCACCACATCGGCTTAAATTTTAAGGAACCCATGATGGGCGCCATTGCTCTCCTACTGCGCAGGCTTGGCCGGTACAACCGGTGACTGCTGAGCAGCGCCGCCAGGCGGCGCCATTGCAGGAACCATGGGCGTCGCCCCTACCGGCTGGGCAGGCGCAGGATTAGCCGGAACCGCTATATCCGTGACACTCTTCCGTTCCGTTCTATTACCAGACAGGTACGCCAGAGACAAGCAGATAATAAAAAACAACGCAGCAAGAACAGCAGTCGCTCGCGTCATAAACGATGCCGAACCGCGACTACCGAATACCGTCTGCGATGCGCCGCTACCAAACGCCGCGCCCATATCGGCGCCCTTGCCCTGCTGAATCAGCACCAGACTGACCAGGGCAACCGCCACAATCACAAGAACAATCGACAAAATAGTATACATTTCAAATTACGCCAATAAAATCCAGGGAAATCCTACCCAACGACAGCTCATCCTGCTGCATGGCAGATCGTCAGAAACTCATTAGCATCCAGGGAAGCACCACCTATCAGGCCGCCATCAATATCCGGCTTGGCAAACAACTCCGCTGCATTGGAACCCTTCACGCTTCCACCGTAGAGAATCTGGATTTTACCCGCAATCTCCGCACTATGCGCAGCAATCTGCCGCCGGATAAAGGCATGGACCTCCTGCGCCTGCTCAGGCGATGCAGTTTTCCCTGTGCCTATCGCCCATACCGGCTCGTAAGCAATCACCGCGCCTCCAAGGGCCGCCAGGCATTCCGGCGATTCCAGCACTGCATCGAGCTGACGCGCAACGACGGCCTCAGTCAGTTCGTTTTCACGGTCTTCAAGCATCTCTCCGACACAAAAAATCGGCGTGAGTCCACACTTGCTTGCCGCGAGAAACTTGCGCGCCACTATTTTGTTGTCTTCGCCAAACAGCGCCCGCCGCTCCGAGTGGCCTACGATAGCATAGGTACAACCGAAATCCAGGAGCATCGTCGCTGATATTTCGCCGGTATAGGCACCCGAAGAAGCGTAGCATAGATTCTGCGCGCCCAACGCCATAGACGTGCCTTGCAGCATGGCCGCAACATCCGCAAGGTAGGCATGCGGAGGGCACAAGGCAATCTGCGTCTTGACGGTGCCAGCAATGCCCGCCTTGATACCCTCGACCAGCTCCTTGGCGCTCGCCCGGGAACCGTTCATTTTCCAATTTCCAGCGACTAAAGGCTGCCGCATTGTTCTACCTCAAGACTGTGCAAACAAGGTGCCGAATGTTACAGCGAGTAACGTAAGAAATCAATTTTATTGGAGGAATCCCACACTATCTTCCATTCAATCAGCCCTGCGGCAGCTTAAAAAAATGTTCCCGATAGTATTTCAACTCGCTGATGGAGTCGCGTATATCCTGCAGCGCCAGGTGGCTTGCCTCCTTGTTCTTGGCAAAACCGGCGGCGACAGTGGGCACCCAGCGCAATGCCAGCTCCTTGACCGTGCTGACATCCAGGTGACGATAGTGGAAATATTTTTCCAGATCGGGCATGGCACGATGCAGGAAGCGCCGGTCCTGGCATATGCTGTTGCCGCACATGGGTGACTTGCTGGGCGGAACATATTTTTTTAAAAATTCCAGCGTCTGCTGTTCGGCGTCGATTTCCGTCAAGGGGCTGGCGCGCACCCTGTCGATCAAGCCGGATTTGCCGTGCTGGGTGCGGTTCCAGGCATCCATGTTATTGAGCACCGTCGCATTCTGGTGTACCGCCAGCGCCGGGCCTTCAGCCAGAATATTCAGATGCGCATCGGTAACGATCGTAGCGATCTCGATGATATAATCCTGCTCTGTATCCAGACCTGTCATCTCCAGGTCGATCCATATAAGGTTGGTGGGGTTTTGCGCCATAAAGCCTTCTTGTCATAGCAATATCAATGTCCCGCATTCTAGCAGAGACAGATTCCCCAGAGCGGAAAAAAACCGGAGATTATTTTAGCTGATGACCGTCTTCACCCTGATTTTTCTCTTTATGCTGACTCTCAGCGCCGCTACACGCTTGTGGCTGGCGCACCGCCAGCAGCGCCATGTTTTGGCCCGCCGCGAGCACGTGCCTGACGCCTTCCGCGACAAAATCCCCGAGCCTGCCCATCAGCGCGCGGCGGATTATACAGTCGCCAAGACCCGGCTGGAGACGGCGGAAATCTGCATCAGCACGCTCTTGTTAGTGGCTTGGACACTCGGCGGCGGGCTGGACCTCATGGATAATGCCTGGCGCAATCTACATTTCACCCCGCTCACAACCGGCGTGGGCGTACTGATCAGCATATTTGTTCTGACGCAATTGCTTGATCTGCCGATGTCCGTCTACCAGACATTCCGGCTTGAACAACGCTTTGGGTTCAATCACACCACGCCCAAGCTGTTCATCATCGACCTCGCCAAGCAAAGCGTCCTGCTGCTCGTGCTGGGCGCGCCACTGGCGTGGCTTATTCTATGGCTGCTGGGAAATAGCGGCGGTTTATGGTGGTTGTACACCTGGGCGGTGTGGATGGGATTTGTGTTGCTGATGATGTGGGCCTACCCTGCGGTTATCGCGCCGTTGTTCAACAAGTTCAAGCCGTTGCAGGACGGCGAGCTGCGGGATCGCGTAATGACTTTACTGAACCGCAACGGCTTCGCCAGCCAGGGCATTTTCGTCATGGACGGCTCGCGCCGCTCCGGGCATGGCAACGCCTATTTCACGGGGTTGGGCACAAATAAGCGCATCGTCTTTTTCGATACCCTCATCAACACCCTAAGCCCGGATGAAATCGAGGCGGTGCTGGCCCATGAGCTCGGCCACTTCAAGCGCCACCACATCCACAAACGCATTGCTCTGACCGCTGTGACGGCGCTGGCCGGGCTTGCCCTGCTCGGCTGGCTGATAGATCAGACGTGGTTTTATGGCGGCTTGGGAGTAGCGCAGCCCTCCCCCTATATGGCGATGTGTCTGTTTTTGCTGGTGGCGCCGGCATTCAACTTCTTCATGCAGCCAGTGATGGCCTATTTCATGCGCAAACATGAATTCGAAGCCGACGACTTCGCCGCCGCTCAATCCGACCCGAACGATTTGATCCGTGCCCTGGTCAAACTCTACAAAGAGAACGCCGCCACGCTGACACCCGATCCGCTCTATTCAGCGT
>JAKFXX010000013.1:0-19130 GCA_021731145.1 Gammaproteobacteria bacterium
TGCGTATTGCATTATGGCCCGAGCCGATGAATGGCTCACACTGAGGCCGGATAGATACACGCAATCCTTACCCTGATGGAAAAAATTCAGTTCTTCCCCTTGCAAAACGGGTGGAGTCCATAGATACGCCGCAGACTCAAATGTGGTGTCCCAGGGGATATTTCAAGCTGAGTGGCGCGCAAACGAGCTGATCTTGGCCAACCAAATTCCTTGGAAAAGTGGTGGGAGCTAATTTGCAGCTTCCGGCTTAGATACAGACAGTGGGCGTCATGCCTATGCACACCGGAGTCAAGGTGGGAATTGGTCGCAGGATAGCTCCTCTGCCTTTTCCATGAACCATTGGCTCACGCTTGACAAATTACGATGAAATTATTGTGGGACGGCTTCTTATTACTCAGGACTGAGTGAGGCGGGCATCAACCAGCACTTGTATTGGGGCATGTTGCTGGCGGTGTTGTTGCTGATAAGCCGAGGTGCCTGATCAGTAGATGCCTGGCTGGAAAAGCGATTAAAGCTCCACGCCGTCTGCGAATCGTAATATAACTGCCGGGATTTATTAATTACCACAACTGAAAAAGCCCATCTCTGGGCTTTTTCAGTAATACGACCATGCGATAATAAGCGGCTTTTATATGATCATGGCGCCGGTGAACCATCAATGCAGGCTGACTGCATCATTCACAACCTTTGGCGTTACAAATATTAGCAGTTCTACTTTGTCATCCACGTTGCCGGTATTTCTGAACAAGTGGCCAATGCCGGGCAGCTCGCTGAGGAAGGGGATTCCGGTGACTTTTTTGCTGCGCACTGTCTCGTAAACCCCACCCAGCACCACGGTTTCGCCATTGGCAATCAGAACTTGGGTGCTGACCTCCTTTTTGTCGATGCTGGGCACGCCATTGAGTATTTGCCCCACGGTGTCTTTGGTAACCAGAAGATCCATGATGATATGATCATCCGGGGTGATTTGCGGCTTCACCTTGAGACTAAGCAGCGCATCCTTGAATTCCACGGTTGATACAGCGCCTACGCCACCTGGGCGGATGTATGCGATTTGGGTGCCCTGCTTGATGCTCGCCTCTTTGCGGTCAGCGGTAATGACGCGAGGACTGGAGACAACCTCGCCGCGTCCTTCGGCTTGCATGGCAGACAACTCCAGATCGAGCAGATAATCGGATCCCAGGATAGCGAGCGCCAGCCTGCCTGCCGAGGGATTAATGACCGGGAAATTTACGTTTAACCTGTTTGGCAGAGATGGCACGCCTACGGGGAAGGGCTGGCCGCTCGACTGCAAATTATCCAAGGCGCTGCGCACAGTGGTGTCTGTGCCGGCAGCGCTTCCCGAGGTCGTGATAATGCCGTTATTGCCATTGCCTCTCACCGCGTTGGCACCGAAACGCACACCCAGATCCTTGCTGAAGGTGTCGTTGGCGATGACAACCCGCGCCTCAATCAGCACCTGGCGTATCGGCACATCCAGCTTGATAAGCAGCCTGCGGATTTCCGCCAGTTTATCGGGGACATCCTGCACCAGCAAGGTGTTGGTGCGTTCGTCAATGGTAACGCTGCCGCGATCCTTGGTGAGCAGTGAGTTTTCTTTAGATTTCAGAAGATTGGCAAGGTCTGCCGCCTTGGCATAATTGACCTGTATCAGTTCGGAGCGCAGCGGTTCCAGTTCCTCTATCTGTTTCCTGGATTCCAGCTCCTGTTTTTCACGCGTCGAAACTTCCTCGCTGGGGGCCACGAGAATCACATTGCCCGTTTGGCGCATTGCCAAGCCTTTACTTTTGAGCACGATATCCAATGCCTGATCCCAGGGTACGTTTTGCAGCCGCAAGGTCAAATTGCCGGTTACAGTATCGCTGGTGACCATATTCAGCTTGGTAAAGTCAGCGATAATTTGCAGGACCGCGCGCACCTCAATGTTCTGGAAGTTGAGCGAGAGTTTTTCACCTTTGTAAGCAGGCTGCTGCTTTTCCTTGATGTCTTGCTCTTCCTTGGAGATGCCTTTTACCTCTATGGTGAATCGCGCATCGGCCTGATAGGCAATGTGATCATAATTTCCCGCCGCGGAGATAACCATCCGCACGTTTTTGCCTTGCGCCGAGGTTTCAATATTTTGAACAGGCGTGGCGAAATCCGTTACATCAAGGCGCTGCTCAAGATTTTGCGGTAAACGAGTATTCGAAAAATCGACTATTATTTTTCCGCCCTCTCTACGCACGTCTACTGCCGTCGCGGGGTCGGATAGGTTTGCTATGACGCGGCCTTCGCCTTTGGGGCCGCGCTGGAAATCAATCTTGCTTATACCATGAGCCGGCGCTGAAGAGACCGTTCCAGTGACGCTCTGCGAGGAGCTTGCCGTTGCCGGGCTCGTGCTGTCTTCTTTCAATGTAACATAGAAGCTGCTGCCTTCGGTGCGAGCTTCATAAGGCACCATCCTGACAAGGTTAAGTACCGCGCGGGTACGTCCGTTGACTTCCACGGTGTTGATGCTTTTGACCATGCCCAGCCCAACGGGCTGATTCTTTGGGCTGATCTTGTTGGTGGTGCCAGGAAAATCAAAAGCGATACGCGCAGGATTGTCCGTGCTAAAACTCAGCGGCTGCGCGACGGGAGAGGAAAGCGTGAACTTGATCTGCACCTGATTTCCCGGCAACGATGAAAAGCTCACCGCATCCATCGAGGTGGACGGCACCGGGCGCGGATCGGCAGCGATGGCGGCGCCATGGGCCAAAAAAAGACCCATGAAGATATTTATCCCGGCTGTACGGATAGATGTCCTGGTGCGCCGCTGTGCGCCGATGGCTGTTTTAAGGATATTAACCATTATTGATTCCTGAATCATTGCTGTTACTCCCTGCGAGGGGTTATTCGGCCATTACCAGAGATGTTGGATTCTCCTGCCAACCCCCCATCCCGTCAGGCACCACTTCAATAAGCTCGGTTTTGGTCTCGGTAATCCGGGTTATTTTGCCATTACTCTGGCCAATATAGTTCCCGCGTTTTACCCAATAAACATTCCCGTCGGTAGCCTTGATGATTACCCATCTTTCACCGCCACGTTCCAGTGTACCCGTCATTTTCAGCGCGTCCAGCGGAAAGCCTTCAAGCGGCTCTTTGCGGCGTGTGCTATCAAGCTGGACGGCGACAACGCTGGAGGCAGCTACCTGGGCAGATTTTTCCGATGTTGGGCCAAAGGGATCGCGCCGGTCGTTTGCCTGGTACGCATAGGGAACGAATGGCTCGATTTTTGGCATCGCTTCTATAGGGCCTTTGTGCTTGGCCTTGACCTGCGCAACATATTGGCGCAAATCCTCAACATGATCGGTGCTGCATCCGGCCACTAAAAAAGCGGTCATTGTCAATGCAGCAGTGCGGTTGCGCAGCCTTGCGTAGCTCACTTCGATTCCTCCTCGAGGTAGCGATAGGTCTTTGCGGTTGCTTCCATAACCAATGAGCCCTTCTGATCTTTTTTATCCTTACTATCTTTACTTCCTGACAAGGAAGTTATGGATATATCGTGCAGCGTGACGATACGAGGCAAGGCGGCAACACCGCTCACAAAGTCGCCAAATTCATTGTAGTTTCCCGCCACCCTGATTTTTATCGGCAATTCTGCATAGAACTCAACGGGGGATTCCTGCTCCGGTTTGAAAAGATCAAACTGCAGGCCGCTACCGATCCCTTTCTGTGAGATATCGTCTATCAGTCCTTCCACCTCTGTTTTTCCTGGCAACTGGCGCAGCATGGTACCGAAGGATTTTTTGATGTCTACCAACTGCTTCCGGTAAACATCAAGATTGGCGGCCTTGCTTTGTTTTTGTTCGAATACGCCTTTTAATTCTTTTTCTTTTTCCTCGGCTTGTCCCAGCACCTTGATCTGCTCCTGCGTGTCAAACCAAAAACCGGCGGCAAGTACGATGACGCACACAATCGCTATCGCCGCTACCCTGGTTGGCATGGGCCACTTGCCAACATTGTTGAAGTCCAGTTGATTCAGGTCGGAGATTTTCATGTCTTTTTGGTCTCCTTGTTTTTCTTATCTTTCTTATCTTTCTTGTCCTTTGCTTCTTTGTCGTCCTCATTGCTGCCGGTCTGTTTGACATGAAGAGTGAACTGGTTGTTGTAGCGTGTTTCCTTGGTTTTTTCGGCGGACTTGTCGGGCGACTTGTTTATGGATTGGATGACCTCCAGCCAAGGTGACTCAAACCAGTCGGACGCCTCAAGATTGCGCATAAAGGAAGAGACATCGCCGTTTGATTCCGCCACGCCATTCAGGATAAGCTCTCCTTTCTCCTGTTTCATGGCGGTCAAGTAAACGCCCGCAGGCAATTTTTTTTCGATTTCATCGAAAATGTGTACAACTTGGGAGCGTCGGCTTTGTAATTGTTGAATGACATTCATGCGAGCAAGCAGATTGTTTTTTTCTGTCTCCAGATTTTTTATTTCTTTGATCTGATCATCGATGCGCGTGGTTTCTTCCTCCAGGAATGTGTTCCTGGAGTTTTGGTCGCTAATCATTCCGGCTATATGTATGTGGGCGTACAAAATCACCGCCCCCATCAGTATTACCGCACCAATTCCAATCGAGATGAATTGCCGTTTGCTTTCCTTGCGCGCCATTTCGCGCCATGGAAGTAAGTTTATGCGGGTCATTGGTCAAAGCTCCTCATTGCAAGACCGCAGGCGATCATCAGCGCCGGTGCATCGCTGCTGAGCGCCTGAGCATTGACCTTTGAAGCTAACGTCATATTCATGAATGGATTGGCGACGGAGGTAGTGGTGCCTATTTTGTCTTCGATCATCTCATCCACTCCGGGTATCGCCGCGCAGCCGCCAGCGAGAACAACATGATCCACACTGTTGTAATGGCTGGAAGAAAAGAAAAACTGCAAAGACCGGCTGACCTGTTGCACCATGGCCTCCTTGAATGGAGTCAGCACATCGGGAATATAGTCGTCAGGCAGTCCGCCCTGCTTCTTCGCAAGGCCGGCTTCTTCGTAGGACAGGCCATAACGTTGCTGAATCTCATCAGTCAGTTGTTTACCGCCGAACACCTGTTCCCGTGTATAGATAATCCTGGTGTTGTGCAGCACGGTGAGGGTGGTCATGGTAGCGCCCACGTCAACCACGGCAATGGTTTTTCCAATTCCGGCATCGGGAAGTTGTTGTCCGAGCAGGGACATCGCCGCTTCCAGGGCGTAGGCTTCAATATCCACCACCTTGGTTGTGAGTCCGCCCAGTTCGGCTGCCGTTACGCGCACTTCAACATTTTCACTGCGCGATGCGGCGAGCAACACATCCACAGTGTCGGGCTTTTTCTCCGAGGGACCCAGCACTACGAAGTCGAGATTGACCTCTTCCAGCGGGTAGGGGATGTATTGATCGGCCTCCACCTCGATTTGACTGGCGATCTCGTCTTCCGAGAGGGAGGCGGGCATGGAAATGACTTTTGTGATCACTGCCGAGCCGGCGACCGCGATAGCTGCGTTTTTGCAGCGGACTCCCGCGCGCTTGACCACGCGATTGATGACAGCACCGACGGCTTCGACATCCGCAATGCTTTTCTCGACGACAGCATTGGGTGGCAAGGGCACAACCGCGTAGCTTTCGACGCGATAACGTGTACCGCTCTGACTTAGCTCAAGTACCTTGACCGATGTGGAGCTGATATCGAGCCCAAGCAGGGCTGGCGATTTTCTTCCGGGAAATTTCAGCATTTCCGTGTTTAATCCCTGAAATTACGAGTAAAGTTACAAGGGGTGTTGGTCTAACACCGTTAAAGGCTTTATAATTAAGCCTCGTCCTCTACATGCCTTATCGGCACCCGATTTCCCTTCCTTGAGCTCAATGAACGATTTCTTTAAAAAATTGCGCATAGTGTTGCTGGTGTTGTTAGGCCTGTTTGCCGTGAGTGGTCTGGCTGCTGGCGGGATTTACTCCTATCTTGCTCCCAAGCTGCCATCCACTGAACATCTCAAGGATGTGCGCCTGCAAGTGCCGTTGCGGGTGTATACCCATGACGGCAAATTGATCGGCGAGTTTGGCGAGATGAAACGTGTCCCGCTGAAATTCGCCGAGGTGCCTGATCTCATGGTCAAGGCCATACTGGCGGCGGAGGATGACCGCTATTTTCAGCACCACGGCGTCGATTATCAGGGGCTGCTGCGCGCCTCGTGGTATCTGCTTACCACCGGCGAAAAGGGGCAGGGCGGCAGCACCATCACCATGCAGGTGGCGCGCAACTTTTTCCTGAGTTCGGAAAAGACCTATTCGCGCAAAATCAGCGAAATCATGCTGGCGATGAAGATCGACCGCGAGCTGACCAAGGAAGAAATTCTTGAGCTTTACCTGAACAAGATCTACCTGGGCAACCGCGCCTACGGGCTTGGCGCCGCCGCACAGGTCTATTACGGCACGGATCTCAAGCATCTTAGTGTGGCGCAGATGGCGATGATCGCCGGTCTGCCCAAGGCGCCTTCCAGATTCAATCCTATTGTCGCCCCAGCCCGCGCCTTGGAGCGCAGGAATTATGTGCTACGGCGTTTGCACGAATTGGGGCACATTACCGATGAGGTATTTCAGGCGTCTCTCGCCGAGCCGGACCGGGCGTCTTTGCACGCGCTGGTCCCCGAGGTTGAGGCGCCGGATATCGCCGAAATGGTGCGTGCCGTAGTGGTTGAACGCTATGGCGAGGCGGCGTACACCTCCGGCATGAAAGTCTATACAACGCTGGATTCCCGCCTCCAACGCGCTGCTACAGCAGCGTTGCGCGGTGCCGTGCTGGCCTATGATGGGCGGCATGGTTACCGTGGGCCAGAGCGTCACGTCACGCTGCCTGCCTCTGCGGGGGCGCAGGAGTGGCGCAAGGCGCTGGAGGGCTTGTCAACTGTGGGTGGCTTGCCACCCGGCGTGGTGATCGGGGTGCAAGCGCAAGCTATTTCAGTCGCGCTGGCCGACGGCAGAAAGGTTCAGATACCTTGGGCAGGTTTGTCTTGGGCGCAGGGTTACCGTGCTTCGACGCGGCCTTCCGGCAACGCGGCGATGTTCCGTACAGGGGATGTGGTACGTTTGCAACCCGTGCAGGGCGGCCAATGGCGCCTGGCACAGATCCCCAAGATCGAAGGGGCGATGGTTGCGATCAAACCGGATGATGGCGCGATAGTCTCCCTGGCAGGTGGCTTTGATTTCGCGCGCAGCAAATTCAACCGGGTCACGCAAGCCACCCGCCAGCCCGGCTCCAGCTTTAAACCCTTCCTCTACTCTGCGGGACTGGAGCATGGCTACACCCCCGCCAGCCTGATCAATGACGCCCCGTTGATGTTTGGCGATTCCAGCGATCCCAACGCCTGGCGCCCGCAAAATTATAACGAAGAGTTTCTTGGCCCCATGCGCTTGCGCGAGGCGCTGGTGTTATCACGCAATCTGGTCTCTATACGCCTGCTGCAGGCGGTGGGCCTTGAAACCACGCTCAACCATGTTTCCCGCTTCGGCTTTCAGACCCAGAACTGGCCGCGCAACCTGTCGCTGGCGCTGGGCAGCATGAGCGTCACGCCGCTCGACCTGGCCCGCGCCTACACCGTATTTGCCAATGGCGGTTACCGGGTGCAGCCCTACTATATCGAGCGCATCGAGGACATGAAAGGCGCAGTGCTAATGCAGGCCAAGCCCGTCAGGGTGTGCCCCACCTGCACGGATGCCACTGCCGCGCCGCGCGTCATTTCAGAGCAGAATGTCTATCTCATGACCTCCATGATGCAGGATGTGATTCGTCGCGGCACCGCCAAGCGCGCGATGCAGCTTGGCCGTCAGGATCTGGCGGGGAAAACCGGCACCACCAACGAACAACGCGATACCTGGTTCGCCGGATATAATCCCGGCATGGTGGCTGTTAGCTGGTTGGGGTTCGACACCCCCACGCCGATGGGAGGACAAGAAACGGGCGGCTCTGCCGCACTGCCGATGTGGATGAGCTTCATGGCGACGGCGCTTAACGGCGTGCCGGAACGTGCTCTCGAACAGCCTACGGGTCTGGTGACGGTGCGCATCAATCCCGCCACGGGATTAGTCGCGGGTGCGAATGATTCGAACGCGATGTTTGAGACTTTCCCTGAAAATGCCGTGCCCGCCGAGGGTGAAGCGCAACCTGCGGTACTTGATGGCGGCGCAGAAGGCGGCGCGGCAGCTCCCGAGCCATTGTTCTGATGACTTCTCGCGCCAGCAATGCCGCCGACACGCGCATGCGCCAGCGTCTGGCCATGGAGGCCGCGCGCATCATGGCCGAAGAGGGTGTCGATGACTATGGCGCAGCCAAGCGCAAGGCGGCCGCCCGCCTCGGCGCCGCCGACACGCGCAACCTGCCGCGCAATGACGAGATCGAACAGGCACTGGAGGAATACCTGCGTCTTTTCAAATCCGACACACAGCCCGCCAAACTCAAGCAATTGCGCCAGACTGCCGTGCAGGCGATGCGCTTTGTCGAGCAATTCAATCCGCGCCTCGTCGGCCCGGTACTGAGCGGCACCGCCACCGAACATAGTGGTGTCAATCTGCATGTATTCACGGATGCCCCCGAGGAAGTGGGATTATTCTTGGCGCATAAACATATTCCGCATGAACTGGCGGACAAGCACATCACCTTGATGGATGGCAGCCCGGCCAGTTATCCCCTCTACCGTTTCGTGGCGCAGGATGTGGCGATTGAGTTGGTGGTGTTCCCCGTGGACGGCATCCGCCAGGCACCGCGCAGCCCCATTGACGGCCGTCCGATGCGGCGCGCGGCTGTTGGTGCGGTAGAGGAGCTGCTGGCGGGATCTTGAGCCAGCGGTGAAAGTACCCAAAAAACAGGCCCCGGCCGGGGCCTGTAGATCTGTAGGATCTACAGGCTGTGGCATACGCCGATCAGATCAGTAGATACCGTCTCGCTCGTCAAGCCATGCAGGGTGGGCACGTTGCATGTGTCCACAACGACGATCCGGTTCATTTCCATTCGAACATTTTGATCATTGCTATGTCCGCCATTCATTCCACATTTGTCCGCGTGGGCACATACAACGTGCCCACTACCTCGCAGAATAATGACAATATGGGCCTCAAATTATAGCATGCCGATCAACGATGAATAGCCCGCCTGTCCACTGCCAGCGCTGCTTCGCGGAAGGCTTCGCTGAGGGTGGGGTGGGCATGGGTGGTGCGGGCGATGTCTTCGGCGCTGGCGTGGAACTCCATGGCAGTGACGGCCTCGGCGATCATTTCCGAGGCTTGGGGGCCGAGGATGTGTGCGCCGAGGATGCGGTCGGTGTGGGCATGGGCGAGAATTTTTACCATGCCGTGCGCCTCTCCCAGGGCGCGGGCGCGGCCGTTGGCGCCGAAGGGAAACATGCCTTCCCGAAACGCCACGCCGTCCGCGCGCAGCTCTTGCGAGGTCTTGCCCACCCAGGCGATCTCGGGTGAGGTGTAGATTACCCACGGGATGGTGTGATAACTCACCTCGCTGAGTTGCCCGGCGATACGCTCCGCCACGGCGATTCCTTCTTCCGAGGCCTTGTGCGCCAGCATCGGTCCGCGCACCACGTCGCCGATGGCATAAATGCCGGAAAGACTGGTGCGGCAGTGCTCGTCCACGGCGATGAAGCCTTGCTCGTCCAGTTTGAGGCCTGCCCCTGCTGCATCAAGCCCTGCGGTATTGGGTTGCCTTCCCGTAGCGACCAGCAGGCGGTCGAAGACCTGTTTGTGTTCGCCTTCTTTATCTTCATAAGCAAGCGTGACCTGTTTTTTGCCGACGCGAATTTGTTTGATCTGCGCGCCCAAGTGTATGCTCAGCCCTTGTGCGGTCAATAACCGGTAGGCCTCGGTGGCAAGCTGTTCTTCCACGCGCGGAAGAAAGGCATTGCCGCGAGCAAGCATATCGACCTGTGCGCCGAGCCGCCGCCAGACGCTGCCCAGCTCCAGGGCGATTACACCCGCACCGATAATCCCCAGGCGTTTGGGCGTTTCGGTAAACTCCAGAGCGCCAGTGGAATCGACAATGAGGTTGCCATCGACAGGCGCCAGCGGGTGCGGTGCTGATACAGAACCTGTGGCAATGATGATGTTTTTCGCGGCTACAGTGTGGCGGTTTTTCTCATCCCTTTTTCCCTCCGCATCTTGCGGAATGATCTCTACCTGATTATTGCCCAGCAAGCGGCCATGCCCTTGCAGCCAGTCAATTTTGTGCTTGGTAAACAGCAGGGCGATACCGTCGGTAAGGGTATGTACGATGCCGTCCTTGCGCGCGATCATCGCCGGGACATCCATCGTTACGCCGTTGACCTTGATGCCGTGCGCGGCCAATTCGTGCTGGATTTGATAGTAATGATGCGAGGAATCCAGTAATGCCTTGGAGGGGATGCAGCCGACGTTGAGACAGGCGCCGCCCAAGGCGGGTTTCCCCTGTTTGTTGCGCCAGTTGTCGACACATGCCGTGCGCAGGCCAAGCTGGGCGCAACGTATCGCGGCGACATAGCCGCCGGGACCGCCGCCAATCACAACTACGTCGTAGTTACCCATGGGTTATTCCTGTTCCGTATCAACCAGAAAATTAACATATACCCTCGCCCTCTCCCCAACCCTCTCCCGCATTGCGGGAGAGGGTGACAAAAATACAATACACCATCGAAATAGAATTACACTTGCAGCAGCATACGGGCGGGATCTTCCAGCGCTTCTTTTATCGCCACCAGGAAACGCACTGCCTCTTGGCCATCGATGATGCGATGGTCGTAGGAGACGGCGAGATACATCATGGGGCGGATGACAATTTGACCGTCCACCACCACGGCGCGTTCCTCAATCTTGTGCATACCCAGTATGGCGCTTTGCGGTGGATTCAGGATGGGTGTTGAGAGCATGGATCCGAATATGCCGCCGTTGGTGATGGTAAACGTGCCGCCGGTGAGTTCATCCATGGAGAGTTTTCCATCCCGCGCCTTTTGCGCGTATTCCGTCACCTGCAATTCCAGGTCGGCGAAAGACAAGGTATCCGCATCGTGGATGATGGGCACCACCAGGCCGCGCTGCGTGCTCACCGCCACGCCAATATCATAATAGCCGTGATAGACAATATCATTGCCGTCGATGGAGGCGTTGATCACCGGGAATTGTTTGAGGGCTTCGATGGCCGCCTTGATGAAGAAGGACATGAAGCCGAGTTTGACGTTGTACTTTTTCTGAAAGTCCTGCTGGTAGCGGGTGCGCAGCTCCATCACGGGCTGCATGTTGATCTCGTTAAAGGTGGTCAACATGGCGGCGCTGTATTGCGCTTGCACCAACCGCTCGGCGATGCGCGCCCGCAAACGCGTCATGGGCACGCGCTGCTCAATGCGGCCCGCAGTTGATGCTGTGGGCGTGCTTACTGGCGGTATCGCCACGGGTGTTGCTGGGGTCCGTTCAAGATGGCGTTGCACATCCTCTTTGGTAATGCGTCCGCCACGGCCAGTACCGGAAACGAGCGTGGCATCCAGTTGATGTTCGGCGACTATTTTGCGTACCGCCGGGCTCAGCTCTTGCGCGACAACCTGGGGTGATGTGATGGCCTCCGGCTGCGCCTCACGTGGCATGGCCTGTGCGGTATCGACGACGGCAATCACCTCGTTGCTTTTGACAATCGCGCCGTCGCTCTTCTTGATCTCGGCAAGCACACCGTCTTGCGGCGCACCGATTTCGAGCACTACCTTGTCGGTTTCAAGATCAATGAGATTTTCATCGCGGCGGACAAATTCGCCCACTTTTTTATGCCACCGCGCCAGCGTGCCTTCCGTTATGGATTCCGACAATACAGGTACTTTCACTTCGATCAGCATAAATACTCCATCAAGCAATGCGTTTCTTTTCCGCCACGGTATTTTTTGAAAATTCCAGCGCTGTATTAATCAATCGGGTTTGTTGTTCCAAATGCTTGCTCAAGTAGCCTTCGGCGGGGGCGGAATAGCTCGGTCGTCCGGCATAGCTCAACGTCTGTTTAGGCTGGAGGTGTTCGCGCAGGTAGCGTTGCATATAATTCCACGCGCCCTGGTTTTCGGGTTCTTCCTGGCACCATACCACCTCACGCGCCTTGCGGAAACGGCCAAGCTCCTGACGTAGCTCATCCGTGGGCAAGGGATGGAGTTGCTCGATACGGATGATGGCGATATCGTCCATCTTGCGCGTGCGGCGTACCTCCAGCAACTCATAATATATCTTGCCGCTGCATACCACGACGCGTTTTACTGTGTTCGTATCAAGGGTGTCGATTTCGCCTATCACGTTTTTGAAACCGGAGGTGGCAAGCTCCTCCAGGCGAGAGGTGGCCAGCTTGTGCCGCAGCAAGCTCTTGGGCGTCATGACGATGAGTGGCTTGCGGTAAGGCCGCAGCATCTGGCGCCGCAGCAGGTGAAATATCTGCGCGGGCGTGGACGGCACACAAACCTGCATGTTGTCATGCGAGCAAAGTTGCAGATAGCGTTCGAGCCGGGCGGAAGAATGTTCCGGCCCCTGGCCGTCATAGCCATGCGGGAGAAACAGTGTGAGGCCGCACAAACGCCCCCATTTGACTTCACCGGAGCTGATGAATTGATCAATGACCACCTGCGCGCCGTTGGCAAAATCGCCGAACTGTGCCTCCCAGATCACCAATGACTCAGGCGAGGCTGTCGCATAGCCATATTCGAAACCGAGCACTGCCTCTTCGGAGAGCAAGGAGTCGATGACGATAAAGTGCTGCGCCTGGTTATCCGCCACGTGTTGCAGAGGCACATACGTGCTGCCTTCCTCCTGATGATGCAGCACGGCATGGCGATGAAAGAATGTGCCGCGGCCGCTGTCCTGCCCGGAAATCCGCACTGGATAGCCGCTCTTGAGCAGCGTGGCATAGGCCAGGGTTTCTGCAAAACCCCAGTCCATCGGTAGTTTGCCGGTGGACATGTCGCGCCGGTCTGTCATGATTTTGGCTACGCGCGGATGCAGTTTGAAATCCTCAGGCAGTTGCAGCAGTTGCTCTGAAAGCGTCTTGATCTCATCCATGGACACACGGGTATCTGTGGTGTGTTGCCAGAGTTTCCCCAAATAAGGTGTCCAGTTCACCGCGTATTGATTTCCCACGCCAGCGTGTATCTCCCGCGCCACGCTGCGGCCTTCGTCCAGGGCTGTCCTGTAATCGGCGACCATCGCCTCGACTTCTTGCGCGGTGATGACACTTTCGCCGATCAGACGTTCGGCATAGCGCTTGACCACCCGTGGGTGACTCTGGATCTTCCGGTACATGAGGGGCTGCGTCACCGCCGGTTCGTCGGCCTCGTTGTGCCCATGGCGGCGGTAGCACACCAGGTCGATCACCACATCGCGGTTAAATTGCATGCGATAGTCGAGTGCCAGATGCGTCACATAGGCCACCGCTTCGGGATCATCGCCATTGACATGGAAGATCGGCGCCTGCACCATGCGCGCCACATCCGTGCAATACACACTGGAGCGGGCATCATGGGGGTCGCTCATGGTAAAACCGATCTGGTTGTTGATAATGATATGCACGGTGCCGCCGGTGGTATAACCACGCGCCTGCGACATATTCAAGGTTTCCATCACTACGCCCTGCCCGGCAAAGGCGGCGTCACCGTGAATCAATACCGGCAACACCTGATTGCCCGCAAGATCCCTGCGCCGGTGCTGGCGGGCGCGTACCGAGCCTTCCACGACCGGATCGACGATCTCCAGGTGTGAGGGATTAAAGGCCAGCGCCACATGCACCGCCCCGCCAGGCGTGTTGATATCGGAGGAGAATCCCTGGTGATATTTCACATCGCCGCAGGAATGCCTGCTGGTGAGGTCACACTTGCCCTCGAATTCCATGAACAGATCCTTGGGCGATTTGCCCATGATATTCACCAGCACATTAAGGCGGCCGCGGTGCGCCATGCCTATCACCACCTCCTGTACGCTTTGTCCACCTGCGCGCTGGATAACTTCATGCAGCAAAGGTATGAGACTTTCTCCGCCTTCCAGGGAAAATCTTTTTTGACCGACGTATTTGGAGTGCAGGTATTGTTCAATGCCATCGGCAGCGGCGAGTCTTTCCAGGATCTGCCGCTTGAATTCAGGTGAAAACCCCGGCTGGCCGCGACCGTTCTCCAGGCGCTGCTGTATCCAGCGCTTTTGTTCCGTATCGGTGATGTGCATATAGTCGGCGCCGATGTGGCCACAGTAGATCTCCTGCAGGCGGTGCAGGATGTCACGTAGCGGCGCCTGGAGAGGGCCGTCCAGTGAGCCAGTGCTGAAGACGGTATCCATGTCCGCCGTCGTCAATTGATGAAAGGCCGGATCAAGCTCCGGCAACAGGGCGTGTTCGGCCAGGCCCAGCGGCTCCACGCTGGCCTGTTGATGCCCGCGCACGCGGTAGGCGTCGATGAGTTGCAGCACGGCGACTTGCTTGCCGGCCTGCTCCGCCACCGACTGGCTGGGTGCCGCGGCCTTGACCCCGCTCTTGGCCTGCTGGGCAATCTGTACAAGGGCGCGACGGACGACGTCGTGATCGGGCTCTTCGGCGGACGGCCGCAAGCCCTCAAAATAGTGCCGCCATACGGGATCGATGGAAGCGGGATCGCTCAAAAACTGGCGATAAAGCTCTTCGATAAAGCTGGCATTGCCGCTGTAAAGGTAACTATTAGCCGAATCTTGATTCACCATGCCAAGGTATAGCCCATTTTTGCGTTATACAAATCCTAATATTACTTTTTCGCCCCATTACCCGGTTAACTTTAGGTTGTGGCGAAGAATTTTTGCGAGAAGACCCCGTGACGGCTGTCAGGCTGCGAGTGTCCGTGATACTAAGCCGTCGTTCATTGTAATCTGTACATTTAGAATGGTGGGAACGGCATAAGGGGCCGTAATCACCGTAAGGCATTGCGCCCTTCACGGGTGTGACAATGAGGCTTAACCAGAAAAGCACTGGCTATTCCTTAACGGCCCCTAACGTCGTCCTGACCTCTTCTGGCCGTTGAATCACACCGCCGTTTTTCGGCATTCTACCGAGAAGTCCGTTCCTTTTTTAATTCAATGATGGTAGATTTTCTAATTCAGCTCCAGGAAACGCGCAGTACCGCCGACATCCTCGCAGATCGGATCGTCCTGATCGTCCTCGGCGATCGCTCGACTGCCCGGCACATAAGGTAACATTGCCTCCAATTCATCCAGCGCCGCCAACAGCAGATCAGTGATATCTGTGCCCGGTGATAGCGGGTACATTTCTACCAGTGCTGCGATGCGCGCGCCGCCAGTTTGGCGTGAGGGACGGCTCCCCAGGCTTTTATCAAGTCCTTAACCTTCATGGATATCCTCCTCCGCAGGCAATCCCCGGCATGTTATCAGAGTCTTGCTGAATGTGGGCCGGTAGATGTGGGAAGTTTCTCTAGGCGGGCGAGGTGATTGCCTCTGATTTATTCAGAGGCCCCTGCGACACAGGGGATGTGCTGCCATTTGCAATCACACAAGTGATTGAAAGAGGAAAAAATGAAAATTACACTTTTCGTTTTCTGTCGCTGAAAAATTTCATGGACGAATTTTTCATGATTTCCTGTAATAAAAAAGCGGGGGGCGTAAACCGCCTCCCGCTCAAGATTATACCGATGAGAAAATCTTTTCCGCTTGGGATTCCGGACTAAAAGCCACCCATGCTGGGCGCCGCCGGGCTGGGGCTCGCCCCAATGCCAGCACCAGCACCAGCACCAGCACCAGCACCAGCACCAGCACCGCCAGTATGCGCGCCGGCACCAGCACCAGCGCCAAAGCCACTGCCGCCCGCACCCATCCCCGCACCTCCATCAAAGCCACCTGCACCCATGCCGGCGCCAGTGCCAAAGCTGCTACTGCCAGCACCCATGCCCGCACCTCCGTCAGGACCACCTGCACCCATGCCGGCGCCATGTCCGTCACGCGGGATACCTTGCTCCACTGCGGCATACGCCCGATCGGCAGGCATGCCATTTTCGACTTTGCTCTGGAAGTCGTTCAAGGCCTTGTTGGTATCAGCCGCGGAATAACCCGCATCAATCGCACGATCCGCAGTATCGGCAACATATTTGGCAGGAATGCCCTGCTCCATCTGGGAAACCATCTCATGGCCGATCTGGTGCACATCGGATGCGCTGTAGCCATGCTCCACGGCGGATTCCACAACGGACAGCGCCTTGTCCACCGGCAAGCCGTGTTTTGTCAAATCGCTCAGCACGGCATGAGCCGCTTGCCGGGTATCGCTTTTCTCGATTTTGTCCAGTTGGACGCGGGCATCATGATCCGAAAGCGCCAGCGCATTACCGGTCAAAGCCATCGCCACAGCTCCAGCCAACATAATAGACGAAAATTTCGTTTTCATTTGGTATTCCTCTCATGAAAATGTCTGATCAAGGGCCGCAAGAACTATTGATTTATTCATTCTTGCTTCACTTGCTATGACGTGAAATGTAAAGGATTCGTTACAAATATAATTAAATTATTTTATTAATTAAATATTTTTATATGAATAAAAAATTTCCATGAATCCAGGCGGATTGCCAACGAAATTTCATGAATTTTAGGGGGCTTGAGAAAGAGTGAATCGCCCATGCAGGCCTGCATGGGCGATCGGATTTTGAGCTTTAGAAAGAAGGCGTGGTGGTCGGACTCGTGGTGGTGGTTGGCGTCGGGCTTGTCATGACAGGCTCTCCGCCTCCCGTCTGGGTCTGGCTGGAAAGCGGCCCGGAACCCGCCGCCTGATCCTGGCTGAAACCACCACCGAAAGTCTGGCTTCCCTGGCCGCTACCGCTGCCGAACCCGAATCCGCTGCCACTATCCCCGGCATTGCCGAAGCCACCGCCGGAGCCCATGCCGGAACCGCTGCCAAAGCCGGTGACCTCCATCGTCACTTCATTGGATTTTTGTTGCTTATGGTCGCTGCCATTATCATCGGCCGCTTGCGCAACATTCAAGGAAAGGACGGTGAATCCAACTGCAAACATCATTCTTGTGCTGTTTTTCATGGCGTTATCCTCGTAATAAAGTTAATAACTCACACTGAGCCCCAAAGACGCAACCTGATCCTTGTATGCCGTTCCCTCGACATTCGAGCTATTCCTCATGAAGGCGTAACTGCCGCTCAAATACACCTTTTCCCATAACCGCTGTGAAACATCAGCAAAAACCATGTTTGTTGTTGTGGTGAATTTTGTCGCCGTGTCAAAGTCCCTCTTCGCGTGATTATAGCCAATGTTGACAAACGTATTCTTGAAGGGCGCAGCACCGGCCTGGACGCCTACCGTTTTTGCCGTGTAATTGTACGCCTTGAGATTGGCCTTGCTATCTTCATAATCCGCCACGCCCTTGACCCACAGGGCGTGCGTAAGCTGGTGCTTTATTTCGGCCGATGTTCCCCAGCCATTCGCATCGCGCTCTTTCTGCTGCATATCGCGCATGAAGCCTCGGCCAGTGAACTGTGCAGACCAGCGTGGCGCAAGTTGCTTGTACAGACCCAGCCCCAGGTTTGCCGCCGTGCTGTCCAGGAAATCGTATTTCTGGAACATCGTTTTCTGTGCGCCGAGATTGCTTATGAAATACACCGAACGCGCGTCATCCAGCGCTGTATAGTAGACCATGGACGCGCTGAGGCCGGTATAGGTGTCATCTTTTTCATTGGCTTTAATCGGCGAGCCATTCAAGTTTTTCTGATATGACCCTCTGACACCGGCGTTCAGCGTGATCTCCGCCTGCGCCATCCCGGATATAGCCAGGCTCGCCAGCAGCGCAGTTGCACAACTATGTTTTATGCCTTTTTTACTCATCGCAGCATGCTTCATTGGAAATCTCCTGTATTGTTTCTATTCAATATGGAACGGCACATCTGTATTCGTTATCTATGACGAAATCCTCAAAAAAAAGTAACACTCTTATAGAAAAAATTTTAAAAATACGGGCTGGAATGTTTGACAAACAACCGTTCAATCTGCTTGACATATACAAGACGTCTTAAACAATGTCGCACAGCTATTACATTCACTCCCCGTTGCCCTCAACCACCCTGAAGGGGGGGGTGATTGAGGCTATTCAAGGCGTGGCTGCCTGAAATCAACAATGCAGCAATGAGGCGAAAACTTAAAAGTGCGAGTCTCCCGGCCCCGTCGTGCCAAAACCGCCGCTTCCCGGCGCCATGCCGCTAGAGCTGCTATTAACGCCGCCACCGGGAGGGGAAGACATGCTTCCCCCTGGAACAGGATTGCCAGGTGCGCCGCCTCCAGGGAATGCGCCACCGGGTCCAAAAGAGCCAGGGGCGTGGCCCGGAGAATTGAAGGGCGTGCTGCCGGGAACCTGACCAGGCAACTGCCCTGGTGAAAATTGCGAGGACACCCCGGAGATGACGTCTGTAACGGCCACGCCCTGCTGGAGCTGGTCGAGCACGGTACGTTGCATCTCCTGCATGCGTGGAGCGCTGAAACCTGCTTTTAATCCTGCGACAGGCAGAGAAACCGCCTGTTGCACTGTGGCACCGCTCATCAGCATCACCTCTGACACTCTGGCGGCTGCAATAATTGTGGCGGCGCGGAATTGTCCTTGACCGCCCTTGCTCGCAACGGACGCCATCTCCTGCAACGTGTTCAAGCTCTTGAAACGATGCTCCAGCACCGCGCCCTCATTAATGAGATCGGCTTTCTCCTGCGGCTTGGCGTATGCCAGCCCTTTTTTCTCCATGTCATGCACCATGGCCCTTGAATCCCCCAGCGCCTTGTGCCAGTTATCCGCCACCTTGATCACGGCCGCCGCAGGGACTTGCTTGCTCATGCCTTCGAATATTTTGTCGCGCACCAGCTTCACCGGCAGACCGGAATTCTGCACATCGGCCAATTTTTTGATGAACTGTGCAGCGTCTTCCGCTGAATAGTTTCTATCGTTGGCCGTGGCGAGCAAAGTATTGATATCCCTTTGCTCGACGCCTGATTTGAGCGCCTTTTCCACCTCCGCCGTGACAGCCTGCCGCTGCGGCTGATTCTGCGCGCCCAGCTGCTGGATATCATTCAGCGCGCTCTCCGGTGCAGCGGCATAAACCGTGGAACATGCGCTTGACATGGCCCACATCAAAGACAGTGCCAGGG
>JAKFXX010000013.1:19230-38819 GCA_021731145.1 Gammaproteobacteria bacterium
ACAGCCTGCCGCTGCGGCTGATTCTGCGCGCCCAGCTGCTGGATATCATTCAGCGCGCTCTCCGGTGCAGCGGCATAAACCGTGGAACATGCGCTTGACATGGCCCACATCAAAGACAGTGCCAGGGATGCCTTTTTCATAACCACCTCCACTACATGTCAAATAACGTACAAGAGAGCATTCTTTCTTCCAAAGTCGTCCTGGACATGCTGCGCCGCACGCGGGTCAGCGATCCAAACCTTTTTGTCAACGACAAATGCATACTGATAATTTCCGGAGGATAGTGGAATGTCTATCGTCCATTCTCCATTGCCGTTCTTGATCAATCGTGATTGGGCGGCGCTGCCCCACTGATTGAAGTCGCCCACGACCGACACCGTGCTGGCGCCAGGAGCGTACAGCTTGAATTTCACCAAATGCCCTTGCGCGGAACCGGCGGCTGTCACTGTGGTGCCAAAGTTCTGCGTCGCCGGATCTTGTTGTGGTGACTGTTGCAGCAGCATCGATACCGTCAGCGTCACGGTGGCCGTCACCGCCATGCCGGCGGTCTGCCAGCCCAGCAGCGGGTGGCTACCAAACCAGGCGCGGATGCGCGAAATAAGCGGCTCTTTGTTTGTCCGGGGCGCTTCTTCAGCCTGTATCGCCGCCATCACGCCGTGCACCAAGCCCGCGGGAGGCTCCTGTTGCGGAAGACGCTCCAAGTGCGAGAGGGCAGACCGGATGGACATCAGCTCCTGCTTCTCTTCCTGCCCAAGCTGCGCCAGCAGCCGCGCCTGCTCAAGTTCGGGGAGCTCGCCATCCAGATAGCGGAGATATTGGGGATTGTCTTCCAGGAATTTCATGGCAGCTCCTTATATAGCTTCTGAAATAACTGCCGGGCCCGGAATGTGCGCACCTTGACGTTGTCGACAGTGTCATTGAGCATTTCCGCTATCTCCTCGTAACTGTGTTCTTCAAGATGTTTCAATATCAACACTTCACGGTAATTGGCCGGCATTGTTTGCAGCACTTTTTGTATCCGCCCGTTTTGCTGATCCGCTTCAGCATGCCGATGGGGCGTTTCTGCTTCCGGCAGGGCCAATATGCCTTCAAAATCATCCAGGTTTTCATGTTTGGCATGCGTAGCGCGGCTGCGCAAAAGATCTCTGGCCTTATTCAAGGCGATCTGGCACAACCAGGTGGAAAACTGGCATTCATTGCGAAACAGGTTCAGCCTCTGGTACGCAGTGAGGAATGTTTCCTGGCTCATGTCCTGGCTTTCCCCATAATTTCCAAGCAATCTGTATAACACGTTGAACACCTTTTTCTGATGCCTGTCCACCAGCACCGAGTAAGCTCTAGTCTCACCGGATAGGCAGTAATCTATCAGTACCAGGTCCGGCATGTTTCGCCACATCTCATTGGTATCCGGGGATGACGATGGCTTAATAGCCATGTCTTGAGATCTGAGACGGAAATTCATGGGAAAAGGTTACACATCAGGAAGGAGGCTTCAGCGTACCGGCTCATCCGCCACCATCAGAGCTTGCTTCAGGAAGGGTCAAGATGTTGTTTTCGGAACCGAAATCGTCAGAAATCACGCCCTGCCTGGAATCAATGTAGCGCTTGCCATCGACGAGATAGATATATTCGATTCGTGTAACACCAGACTTGAGGATCACCCTGGTTTCCCATTTGCTATTTTTGTCCGGCCCTTGCAGCGGGGTGCTGCCGCGCCGCCAGGAATTGAAATTGCCGATGACCTCGACACGCCTGACATCAGGGGCGTTCGGCAAAAAAAGTCGAAATACCGCCTCTCTCCCGGCATTGTCAGCTTCATCGCCCCCGGCATAAACTTCCACCTGGGCAATCGCGAACAAAAACATCACGGAAATAACATGCCGAATCACCCATGATAGTGGGTAACGGGTCTTCCTGATTTTTCGTTTTTCCAATAGGACCAGCATAGAATACCTCCGTTGCAGAGCGGCACATCCCCACACCTATATCGAACGGAAATTCAAATCCTTTAACTCAATCACCGCGCCCCTCGTCGATCTGCTAAAATTCCGCAATGGACGTTTCCTATATTCTCGATGATCTGAATGACGCCCAGCGCGAGGCCGTGGCTGCGCCTCCCGGCCATCTGCTGATACTGGCCGGCGCGGGCAGCGGCAAGACGCGCGTGCTGGTGCACCGCATGGCCTGGTTGATTGGCGTGGAAGATGTTTCGCCACACAGCATCCTGGCGGTGACCTTCACCAACAAGGCCGCTGCGGAGATGCGGGGGCGCATTGAGCAGATGCTCAATCTTCCCCGTGAAGGGGACAATGCCCGGCAAACGGGTGGGCTGTGGGTGGGCACGTTTCATGGTCTGGCGCATCGCCTGCTGCGCGCTCACTGGCGTGAGGCGGGTCTGCCGCAAGCATTTCAGATTCTCGATAGCGATGATCAATACCGCGTGGTGCGCCGCATCCTCAAGGCGCTGGAGCTGGACGAGTCGCGCTGGCCGCCCAAGCAGGCGCAGTGGTTCATCAATGGCCGCAAGGACGAAGGTCTGCGCCCGCATCACATCCAGGACAATGGCGACCCCTTCACGCGCCAGATGGTTCGCATCTATCAGGCTTACGAGGAGACCTGCCAGCGTGGCGGCATGGTGGACTTCGCCGAACTGCTGCTGCGCGCGCTGGAAATGTGGCAGAAACACCCCGAGGTGCTCGCCCATTACCGCCAGCGCTTCCGCCATGTCCTGGTGGACGAGTTTCAGGACACCAATGCCATCCAGTATGCCTGGATAAAGCTGCTCGCCGGAGACACCGGCAAGCTGTTCATCGTCGGCGACGACGACCAGTCGATCTACGGCTGGCGCGGTGCGCGCGTCGAGAATCTCCAGCGTTTCAGTGAAGACTTCCCCTCCACCCGCGTGCTGCGTCTGGAGCAGAACTATCGCTCCACTGGCGTGATTCTCGCCGCCGCCAATGCCCTGATCACCAACAACCAGGGCCGCTTGGGCAAGAGCCTGTGGACTGCGGGTGAGCAGGGTGAGCCGATCCAGTTTTACACCGCTTTTAATGACCTCGACGAGGCGCGTTTCATCGTGGAGCGTATCCGGCAGTGGGTGGAACAGGGCAATGCGCGCCGCGAGGCAGCGCTGCTATACAGATCCAATGCGCAATCGCGGGTGCTGGAAGAGGCGCTGCTGAACGCCGGAATGCCCTATCGGGTGTACGGTGGCCTGCGCTTTTTCGAGCGCGCCGAAATCAAGGACGCACTGGCCTATCTGCGCCTGATCGCCAACCGCGAGGATGACAGTTCTTTTGAGCGGGTGGTGAACACGCCCACGCGCGGCATCGGTGAGCGCGGTCTGGGGTTGGTGCGCGACCATGCCCGGCAACATAACGTCCCGATGTGGCAGGCGGCGCATGGCGCGGGTGCCAATACCCTGAAGGGCACAAGAGCTGTTGTCGCCTTCATCGAACTCATCGAACGGCTCGCGCGCGACACAGAAGGATTAACGCTCGCCGAGCAGGTTGAGCATGTGGTGGCGCACAGCGGCCTGCTCGACCACTACCGCAAGGAAAAGAGTGAAAAGGGCGAGGCGCGGGTAGAAAATCTGGAGGAGCTGTCCAACGCCGCGCGCCAGTTCCAGTGCGACACGGATTCCGGCATGACGCCGCTCCAGGCGTTCCTTTCCCACGCCGCGCTGGAGGCGGGCGAAGGCCAAGGCAATGCATGGGATGACTGCGTGCAGCTCATGACCCTGCATTCGGCCAAGGGGCTGGAGTTCCCGCTGGTATTCCTGTGCGGCATGGAAGAGGGCCTGTTCCCGCACCAGATGTCCGCCCAGGAGCCGGGAAGGCTGGAGGAGGAGCGGCGCCTGTGCTATGTGGGCATCACCCGCGCGCGCAAGCACCTGTTCCTGACCTGCGCCGAGCAGCGCCGCCTGCACGGCACGATATCCTATCCGCAGCCTTCGCGGTTTATCGGCGAAATCCCCGCCGAACTGCTGCGCGAGGTACGCCCACGCGCCTCCGTCACCCGCCCCCTTTCTGCCGGTAGCTATACTGGCCATCGCATGGATGAACCCCCTGCCGACGCGCTGATTCGCCCGCGCCTGGGTAGCCGCGTAACGCACGGCAAATTCGGCGAGGGCGTCATCCTTGGCTACGAAGGCCAGGGCGAACACGCCCGCGTGCAGGTCAATTTCAAGCATACCGGCAGCAAGTGGAGCGCCTTTTCCACCTCCGCCGTAACAGCCTGCCGCTGCGGCTGATTCTGCGCGCCCAGCTGCTGGATATCATTCAGCGCGCTCTCCGGTGCAGCGGCATAAACCGTGGAACATGCGCTTGACATGGCCCACATCAAAGACAGTGCCAGGGATGCCTTTTTCATAACCACCTCCACTACATGTCAAATAACGTACAAGAGAGCATTCTTTCTTCCAAAGTCGTCCTGGACATGCTGCGCCGCACGCGGGTCAGCGATCCAAACCTTTTTGTCAACGACAAATGCATACTGATAATTTCCGGAGGATAGTGGAATGTCTATCGTCCATTCTCCATTGCCGTTCTTGATCAATCGTGATTGGGCGGCGCTGCCCCACTGATTGAAGTCGCCCACGACCGACACCGTGCTGGCGCCAGGAGCGTACAGCTTGAATTTCACCAAATGCCCTTGCGCGGAACCGGCGGCTGTCACTGTGGTGCCAAAGTTCTGCGTCGCCGGATCTTGTTGTGGTGACTGTTGCAGCAGCATCGATACCGTCAGCGTCACGGTGGCCGTCACCGCCATGCCGGCGGTCTGCCAGCCCAGCAGCGGGTGGCTACCAAACCAGGCGCGGATGCGCGAAATAAGCGGCTCTTTGTTTGTCCGGGGCGCTTCTTCAGCCTGTATCGCCGCCATCACGCCGTGCACCAAGCCCGCGGGAGGCTCCTGTTGCGGAAGACGCTCCAAGTGCGAGAGGGCAGACCGGATGGACATCAGCTCCTGCTTCTCTTCCTGCCCAAGCTGCGCCAGCAGCCGCGCCTGCTCAAGTTCGGGGAGCTCGCCATCCAGATAGCGGAGATATTGGGGATTGTCTTCCAGGAATTTCATGGCAGCTCCTTATATAGCTTCTGAAATAACTGCCGGGCCCGGAATGTGCGCACCTTGACGTTGTCGACAGTGTCATTGAGCATTTCCGCTATCTCCTCGTAACTGTGTTCTTCAAGATGTTTCAATATCAACACTTCACGGTAATTGGCCGGCATTGTTTGCAGCACTTTTTGTATCCGCCCGTTTTGCTGATCCGCTTCAGCATGCCGATGGGGCGTTTCTGCTTCCGGCAGGGCCAATATGCCTTCAAAATCATCCAGGTTTTCATGTTTGGCATGCGTAGCGCGGCTGCGCAAAAGATCTCTGGCCTTATTCAAGGCGATCTGGCACAACCAGGTGGAAAACTGGCATTCATTGCGAAACAGGTTCAGCCTCTGGTACGCAGTGAGGAATGTTTCCTGGCTCATGTCCTGGCTTTCCCCATAATTTCCAAGCAATCTGTATAACACGTTGAACACCTTTTTCTGATGCCTGTCCACCAGCACCGAGTAAGCTCTAGTCTCACCGGATAGGCAGTAATCTATCAGTACCAGGTCCGGCATGTTTCGCCACATCTCATTGGTATCCGGGGATGACGATGGCTTAATAGCCATGTCTTGAGATCTGAGACGGAAATTCATGGGAAAAGGTTACACATCAGGAAGGAGGCTTCAGCGTACCGGCTCATCCGCCACCATCAGAGCTTGCTTCAGGAAGGGTCAAGATGTTGTTTTCGGAACCGAAATCGTCAGAAATCACGCCCTGCCTGGAATCAATGTAGCGCTTGCCATCGACGAGATAGATATATTCGATTCGTGTAACACCAGACTTGAGGATCACCCTGGTTTCCCATTTGCTATTTTTGTCCGGCCCTTGCAGCGGGGTGCTGCCGCGCCGCCAGGAATTGAAATTGCCGATGACCTCGACACGCCTGACATCAGGGGCGTTCGGCAAAAAAAGTCGAAATACCGCCTCTCTCCCGGCATTGTCAGCTTCATCGCCCCCGGCATAAACTTCCACCTGGGCAATCGCGAACAAAAACATCACGGAAATAACATGCCGAATCACCCATGATAGTGGGTAACGGGTCTTCCTGATTTTTCGTTTTTCCAATAGGACCAGCATAGAATACCTCCGTTGCAGAGCGGCACATCCCCACACCTATATCGAACGGAAATTCAAATCCTTTAACTCAATCACCGCGCCCCTCGTCGATCTGCTAAAATTCCGCAATGGACGTTTCCTATATTCTCGATGATCTGAATGACGCCCAGCGCGAGGCCGTGGCTGCGCCTCCCGGCCATCTGCTGATACTGGCCGGCGCGGGCAGCGGCAAGACGCGCGTGCTGGTGCACCGCATGGCCTGGTTGATTGGCGTGGAAGATGTTTCGCCACACAGCATCCTGGCGGTGACCTTCACCAACAAGGCCGCTGCGGAGATGCGGGGGCGCATTGAGCAGATGCTCAATCTTCCCCGTGAAGGGGACAATGCCCGGCAAACGGGTGGGCTGTGGGTGGGCACGTTTCATGGTCTGGCGCATCGCCTGCTGCGCGCTCACTGGCGTGAGGCGGGTCTGCCGCAAGCATTTCAGATTCTCGATAGCGATGATCAATACCGCGTGGTGCGCCGCATCCTCAAGGCGCTGGAGCTGGACGAGTCGCGCTGGCCGCCCAAGCAGGCGCAGTGGTTCATCAATGGCCGCAAGGACGAAGGTCTGCGCCCGCATCACATCCAGGACAATGGCGACCCCTTCACGCGCCAGATGGTTCGCATCTATCAGGCTTACGAGGAGACCTGCCAGCGTGGCGGCATGGTGGACTTCGCCGAACTGCTGCTGCGCGCGCTGGAAATGTGGCAGAAACACCCCGAGGTGCTCGCCCATTACCGCCAGCGCTTCCGCCATGTCCTGGTGGACGAGTTTCAGGACACCAATGCCATCCAGTATGCCTGGATAAAGCTGCTCGCCGGAGACACCGGCAAGCTGTTCATCGTCGGCGACGACGACCAGTCGATCTACGGCTGGCGCGGTGCGCGCGTCGAGAATCTCCAGCGTTTCAGTGAAGACTTCCCCTCCACCCGCGTGCTGCGTCTGGAGCAGAACTATCGCTCCACTGGCGTGATTCTCGCCGCCGCCAATGCCCTGATCACCAACAACCAGGGCCGCTTGGGCAAGAGCCTGTGGACTGCGGGTGAGCAGGGTGAGCCGATCCAGTTTTACACCGCTTTTAATGACCTCGACGAGGCGCGTTTCATCGTGGAGCGTATCCGGCAGTGGGTGGAACAGGGCAATGCGCGCCGCGAGGCAGCGCTGCTATACAGATCCAATGCGCAATCGCGGGTGCTGGAAGAGGCGCTGCTGAACGCCGGAATGCCCTATCGGGTGTACGGTGGCCTGCGCTTTTTCGAGCGCGCCGAAATCAAGGACGCACTGGCCTATCTGCGCCTGATCGCCAACCGCGAGGATGACAGTTCTTTTGAGCGGGTGGTGAACACGCCCACGCGCGGCATCGGTGAGCGCGGTCTGGGGTTGGTGCGCGACCATGCCCGGCAACATAACGTCCCGATGTGGCAGGCGGCGCATGGCGCGGGTGCCAATACCCTGAAGGGCACAAGAGCTGTTGTCGCCTTCATCGAACTCATCGAACGGCTCGCGCGCGACACAGAAGGATTAACGCTCGCCGAGCAGGTTGAGCATGTGGTGGCGCACAGCGGCCTGCTCGACCACTACCGCAAGGAAAAGAGTGAAAAGGGCGAGGCGCGGGTAGAAAATCTGGAGGAGCTGTCCAACGCCGCGCGCCAGTTCCAGTGCGACACGGATTCCGGCATGACGCCGCTCCAGGCGTTCCTTTCCCACGCCGCGCTGGAGGCGGGCGAAGGCCAAGGCAATGCATGGGATGACTGCGTGCAGCTCATGACCCTGCATTCGGCCAAGGGGCTGGAGTTCCCGCTGGTATTCCTGTGCGGCATGGAAGAGGGCCTGTTCCCGCACCAGATGTCCGCCCAGGAGCCGGGAAGGCTGGAGGAGGAGCGGCGCCTGTGCTATGTGGGCATCACCCGCGCGCGCAAGCACCTGTTCCTGACCTGCGCCGAGCAGCGCCGCCTGCACGGCACGATATCCTATCCGCAGCCTTCGCGGTTTATCGGCGAAATCCCCGCCGAACTGCTGCGCGAGGTACGCCCACGCGCCTCCGTCACCCGCCCCCTTTCTGCCGGTAGCTATACTGGCCATCGCATGGATGAACCCCCTGCCGACGCGCTGATTCGCCCGCGCCTGGGTAGCCGCGTAACGCACGGCAAATTCGGCGAGGGCGTCATCCTTGGCTACGAAGGCCAGGGCGAACACGCCCGCGTGCAGGTCAATTTCAAGCATACCGGCAGCAAGTGGCTGGTGATGGCTTATGCCAACCTGCAAATGGCTTAAAATCCAATTTGTGATTTTGTAAGGTGCGTTCCACGCACCACAATCATTGGTGGTGGTAGAGTAGAGAACAGGCTCTCGCCTGCTTTCTTGCCTACGCATCAAGCAAACCATTACTGGTTTTTACCTGCAAGATTAGATACTTGGCCCGTGGTCAGCGGTTACCAAGGCGAGATTCACACCCGCTCGATTGGGCGACATTGCCAAGCCGCAACCAAGACCGGATACCATCATGAAGCCCTGTTCCCCAAAGATATCTTCGACGCCCCTCCCTCCCTTCAACAGCTCATCAAGTAAGGCTTCTTGCTGCTTTGTAATACTGACCATCTGTGGTTCTTCTGGTTTTCAATAGATAACCAGTTACACAGATATTGGTACACCCTCTTGTTGTTGGACAGCGGGATGTAACTTACCTGCTTGACGAGGCGGGCGGCATTCTTCAGATAGAACTCGACGAACTCCTTGACCTCAGGTTTTTGGATGGATTTCGCGTTGACATAAATGAAGATCGGGCGCGATAGCGGTTTGTAACTGCCATTTATCACCGCGTTAGGGCTGGGTGCGACGGCGGGCTTGCCGTCCCTCACCGCGATGGGCACCGCCTTCAGCTTGCTGGCGTTTTCGGCGTAATAGGCATAGCCGAAGTAACCCAGTGCGTTCTTGTCGCGTATGACGCCCTGGACCAGCACGTTGTCATCCTCGCTGGCGGTGTAATCGCCACGGCTGGATTTAGCCTTGCCGACGACGGCCTCAGTGAAATAATCGAAGGTGCCGGAGTCGGAGCCTGCGCCGAACAAGCGGATGGGTGCGTCAGGCCAGGAGGGGTCGATCTGGTTCCATTTGCTGACTTTACCTTGCGCACTGGGCTCCCACATTTTCTTGAGCTGGGCCACGGTCAGGCTCTTTACCCAGCTATTGTCGGGATTGACCACTACCGTAAGCGCGTCATAGGCTACGGGCAATTCCATGTATTGAATGCCGGCCGCTTTGCACGACTCCATTTCGCCAGCCAGGATCGGGCGCGAAGCATCCTGGATGTCGGTCTCGCCGCGGCAGAATTTCTTGAATCCGCCGCCCGTGCCGGAGATGCCTACGGTAACGCGGACCGTGCCCTTCTTGGCCTTTTGAAATTCTTCGGCGACCGCTTCGGTGATAGGGAAAACGGTGCTGGAGCCGTCGGCCTTGATGATGGGCACGGCCACAGCCGTCATTGACAAGCTGGATAGGCCGCCCAGGATGGCGGTCGTGGCTATCGATTTCCTGATGGATTTATTTAACATGCGTGTTACCTCAATGGTTTAGGGTATGTTTGCCTTAAAAATCAAACTGGGCGCGCAGCGTAGCGGCTTTTTCGCTCTTGCTGGTGATGCCATTGATGGTGACCGGCGTGTCAAAGTCGGTTTGTACATAGCTCAATATAAAGCGTGTATTGGGATTGACGTGAGATGCCCTATCAATAACGGACACACCCGCTTCAAGCTCCAGCCTGTTGCTTGATGAAATATCCACAAAAACAGCAGGGGAAACATAACCAAGGCGTGAGTGAGACCTTTGGCGATTATAAAAAATCCAGTTGTAGTCCCGGATGGATGCCTCTGCCTCCGTACGGGCGGTATAGCGCCGGTGGTGCATCAGTGCATTTTCAGCGCATAGGGTGGGTGGAGCGTAGCGTCTTAAGGCGCCCCCTCTAACGAATTAATTTGACATGACATTATTCAGGGTATAAGTGATGAGGAGCTGGAAACGGTCAACCTGACAAAGGCACCATTTCACGGCGAATGGAACTACACCATTGCTAAAAACTGTTCAGGTTAAGCCGGACGAGGCCTTGGTTTACGAGACTATGTGTAGGTTCACTTGCGTTGCGGTCTGATACTTTGCCAATTGGGAACACACGACCCCGGATTACTCCGGCGCCGCTCCCTTGAACTACCAAGGTGTACGGACAGCTCCTTGGACGGGACTTTAACCCGCCAGGTCAAACAGTTGTTACTGCGAACGGACGCGCCCTGCGATTCCACTATTGATTTAGAAATGGAATAATAAGCGCGGCTTGCTGCTGCGTCGGTCCAGCGCCGGTCACCACGCCTCCGGCTCAGCAGCCGATACATCCCCTGCGCTTATTACCTGGTTTCTGCCCGCGGCCTTGGCGTCGTAAAGGGCGCGGTCGCTGTGGCCGATGAGGATATCACCGTTCATTTTAGCGGCGCTGGGGTCGTGTTCCGGGTTGTAGGTGGCGATTCCGATGGAGATGGTTACGCCGAACTGCTCGCCACCGGACAAGGTAAAGCGATGTTCCGCCACGTTTTTCCGTACGCGCTCGGCAACCTCGGCTGCTCCTTCGGCGCCGGTCTGCGCCAGCAGCGCGGAAAATTCTTCGCCGCCATAGCGTGACAGCACATCGCCGCCGCGCAATTGCGAGCGGATCACGGCGGCAACTTCGCGCAGCACCTGGTCACCGATCTGATGGCCGTAGCTGTCGTTGACCTTCTTGAAGTGATCGACATCCAGCAGCATACAGGAAAGCGGCCATTTGTTACGTTGCGCCGCGGCGGTTTCTTCATTCAGGCGCTGGTCGAAGAAACGCCGGTTGTTGATCGCGGTCAGCGTGTCCGTCAACCCTTGGCGCTTGAGCCGTTCCAGATTCGCGGCGTTTTCCAGGCAGATTGCCACCACTGCTGCGAAGTGCTCCAGAATATCGGTTCTTACGCCTTTGACGAAGCGTTCGCGCGTGTAACTCCCGATGTTCAGGCTGCCGATCAGCTTGCCGTTTCTCACCATCGGCAACAAGGCCACGCTTGCGGGACGGCGTGGCAGGGGAAACAGCGCGGCGTGGCGATTAAGCTGATAGGGGCCGAGCATGGGAAATAATGAATAGGGGTGCAAGGCGTCCAGCCCGTCGCCGCTACTGGCGAAAATCAGCGCGGGGTGATCAAGCAGCTTGACGTCTTCCTCTTCAAGGATGCGCTGTATTTCGTATTCGGGATCGATCAGCAACAAGGTGACGATGTCCCAATGAGACGTGTCGGGGTCGGGGTAAATGACCGCCTGAATGAGTTCAAACAGCGAGCCCAGGCCGATCAGGTTTAGCTCCAGCGCCTGAAAGCGCCGCAGCTTGCGCTCATTGTGGCGCGCCTCGGCCATGACTTCTTCAAGCCGGTGGCGCAAAGCCTTGTCCGGGCCATGTTCCATGGGCATGGCTGTCTCACTGATATGACTGCTGGCACGGCTATTTTCCACAACCCACCTCCGTGAACGGGGCAATGCCACACTATGGCTGGCCGACGGGATATAATACTGGCAGGTTGATTGCGGACAAGCAAGCCGTCGTTGGCATCCAAATTATTAACGATACTCCATGAAAGCCGATACGCGCTACAACACCCCCCTGCTTTATTTGCTGCTGGCCGCCGTGGCACTGAGCTTTTTTTACAACATCCATGCGGCGCCGCTGTTCGACCTGGATGAAGGGGCGTTCAGCGAGGCCACCCGCGAGATGTTTTTGCGCGGCGATTTCATCTCTACCTACCTCAACGGCGAGCCGCGCTACGACAAACCGATCCTGATCTACTGGCTGCAGGCGGCCAGTGTCGCGCTGTTTGGCATTAATGAGTTTGCCTTCCGCCTGCCCTCGGCGCTGGCCGCCACGGCATGGGTGACGGCAGTGTTTTTGTTTGTAAAAGCCGTAAGAAATACCCGGACCGCATTTTTTGCCGCCATCATAATGTCCACCACACTGGAGATATCGGTGATGGGCAAGGCGGCAACAGCGGATGCGTTGCTGAACCTGTTTATCACTTCAGCGATGCTCTCAGGCTATCTCTTTTTCCAGAGCAAACGCCGGAAACATCTTTACCTGATGTTTTTTTTCATGGCCTTGGGGTTTCTGACCAAGGGTCCGGTGGCGGTGATGATACCGCTGGTAGTGAGTTTCATTTTTTATGCTATCAAGGGTGACCTCAAATCCTGGCTCAAGGCCGTTTTCAACCCGGTCGGGATCGCCATTTTTGTCGCTGTCGCCATGCCGTGGTACGTGGCGCAGTACCTGAAAGAGGGTGACGCCTTCATCCAGGGATTCTTTTTCAAACACAACATCAGCCGGTTTCAGGCGGGCATGGAAGGGCACACCGGGAATCTGCTGTATTACCTGCCGGTTATCCTGCTCGGCGTCTTGCCTTATACCACCGTGCTGATCGGCTGCCTGGCGCGGGCACGGGACGTCATCAAGGATGATCTGCGCCTGTTCCTCGCGTTGTGGTTTGCGTTTGTGTTCATCTTTTTCTCGCTCTCCAGCACCAAACTGCCGCATTATGTGGTGTACGGTTACCCGCCGCTGTTTATTTTAATGGCGCTGCACTTGCCGAATTTGCGCTCAAAATTCCTGCTGTTTCTGCCACCGCTGCTGTTTTTTGCGGCCCTGCTGTTTCTGCCTGAAATGATGGGTTATGCACTGCCAAACATTAAGGACGCCTTCGCCCAGTCGGCGCTGGCGGGTTATCAGGCGTATTTCACGTTGAGTTACCGGTTGTTCTTCGCGCTCGCAACGCTGCTTACGCTGTATTTCATGATCGAGAAGCGATTCACCAACATCAATAAATTGTTTGCCTGCGGCCTTTTTACGGTCTTTGCCTTATCTCACTTTGTGATACCGCTTGCCGGGCGCCTCCAGCAGGAGCCCATCAAAGAGGCCGCACTGATCGCCAAACAGCACAATTACGCTGTGGTGATGTGGCAATTAAACACGCCCAGCTTTAATGTATACAGCGAGCGCCTGGTGGAAAAGCGCGAGCCGCGCGCCGGGGATGTGGTTTTGACAAAATCCATCTATTTGCCAAAATTGAATCGTTTTGAGATTCTCTATCAAAAAAATGGCATTGCACTTGTGAAGGTGCTTTCTTGATCTGATGAGATGAAAACATGCCAAGACACGTGGTAATCAGGATTCTCAGCGCGCTGGCCTTGGTCACGCTGCTCGCTTCTTGTGCTAGTACCCGCACTATTACAGAGCAGCCGCCAGTAGCCTATATGGCGAAAGACGATGGCAGCCTGTTCGCGCGCCACGCTCCTGTTATCGTGCCGCAGTATTCCTACAAAACCTACAACAAGATCGGCCGTCCCTCCGCGCACTATGATGCGCAGGGCCGGGAGCAGGTCTATGTCGATCCCGCAGTGCCGGTGATGTACGCCCAGCAGCAGACGTTCCAGACCAGCAAAGGCAGCTACACCAACCTGATCTACCGCGTGCATTTTCAGGGCGTACCGTATTTTCACCTGACTGCCGGGAAAAATTCCGGGCTGTTTGTCGTCATCACCCTTAATCAGAAAGAAGAGCCGGTGCTGGTAACAACCGTCCATACCTGTGGCTGCTATCTCGCCATCATCCCCACCCGTTATTTACCTGGCGACGCCTATCCCCAGGAATGGAATTTTGCACAACCCCAGTCCATCTATGGCGAAACACTGCCCGCAAGGCTCGATTATCCGGCATCTTCCCGCGTGGATCAGCGGCCTGTCGTGTTCCTGAAGGACGCCACGCACCGCGTGATGGACGTTAAGATCGGGGCGCAGGGCGACACGTACAACATCATTCCAACGCCCATTGAGCCAATGGCGTCACTGAAAAAGCTGCCGTTGGATAGCCACACCACAACATCGTTTTATGAAACACAAGGCTTCCGCAAAGGTTACGTTAAAGGGGCTGTCAAGCCGCTTGAAGTCCTGCTGATGAGCTGGTGGGCGCTGGATCCCCACATTGGCTCGGATAAAGAACTTGGCGATAGCCGTGAAACAGGCACCGTGTTTTACACCAGCCTGAAACCATGGAACCGCACGGCTTCTGATATGTGGGAATTTGCGCGGTTTCTTGAGTTTTGGGGGTGGCGGTTATAAAGTGGGTTGACGATCCTTGCATCTTGCGGCATTACGCAATTACGCAAATAAATCCCTTCAAATAGTGAAAACAGGTCTGATTTTTCAAGGAGCCCAAAAATGAACTCGCCATCCACTACCCCGCACTCAAAACAAATCATCCAAACCAGTAAAGCGCCGCAGGCCATCGGCACCTATTCCCAGGCGGTAAAGGTGGGTGGCACAGTCTACCTGTCCGGGCAGATCCCGCTGGTGCCGGAAACCATGGAGATGGTGCAGGGCGGCATCGAGGCGCAGATCCGCCGCGTGTTCGACAACCTCCAGGCCGTCGCCGAGGCCGCCGGTGGCAGTCTGGCGGATGTGGTTAAACTGAACGTATTCCTTACCGATCTTGGCCACTTCCCGGTGGTCAATCAGGTGATGGCGGGCTATTTCCAGGAACCGTATCCCGCCCGTGCTGCCATCGGTGTGACCGCTTTGCCTAAGGGCGCGGCGGTGGAGATGGATGGGGTGATGGTGGTTGACGCCTGATTTATCTCTTGCTTGGCTTGTGCAGCCTTCGGCATTGCCACACCCGTAAAGGGCGCAATGCCTCATTGTCACCCATTGTCCCCTTCACGGTGTTAACGGTGGATTATTGCCAAGGCCAAAAGGAATGCAAGCCCCATTGGAATTCAGGTTGGGTCTCGGCAACCGCTCCATGCGTTGAGTTTGAAATAGAAACAGGATTAGCTGTCGCCCGGCGGTGTGCCGGGCTGCTTTTACTTGCTGCACAGCGCAGTCACGCTCATTGTATATGAACACATAAATTGTGCAGCGTAATGCCACACGATTGTAGGTCGGCCTTCAGGCCGACATGTCTGACTAAAGCCAGACCTACATGGGATTCGGATCATGTTTCGTAATTTATAATTTCATGTACTAGTTGAGCGGCGCTTACGGATTGATGAACGGAACCTTCGCCCGTGTCATCACGGCGCAACGGTATCACAACGCCCATAAAACCTCGGGGCACGCGGTCAAATCACGGTAGATGGCGTCAAGCTGGGCGCGGCTGGTGGCCTGGATGGTGACGGTGACAGAGAGATATTTGCCGCTTTGGCTGGTGCGGCGGTACACAGCGCCTTCACCAAGATCCGGTGCGTGACACCGGATAATTTCAACCACCAACGCTTCAAATACATCGCTCGCAAGCCCCATTGCCTTGATGGGGAACTCGGTTGGAAATGTGAGCGGGGATTCTTGCTCGCTGTTCATGTGGAAAAAATCTCGGCTTAAGCATGGTTTGTTGGGTTACGGGCTCGCCTAACCCAGCGCGGCTTGATCGAATTTATAGAGGAGCCCTTAATATACGCCCTCCCGCTTGCGGGGAGAGCGTAGCGAGGGGGGCGAAGCCGGGAGTAAAAACACGAGATGGAATTACACTCCGCCCGCGCGCACGGCCTGTTTATAATCCTGATAAAACGCGTACATTTTATGAAACAGCGGCCCAGGCTTGCCGTTGCCCACCGGTTTGCCGTCCAGTGTGGTAATGGGCACGACCTCACGGGTGGAGGAGGTCTGCCACAACTCCTGGGCGGTGCGCACCTCGTACTCGGTGATTTCGCGCACCTCGTGGGGGATGCCGTGTGTGGCAGCGAGTTCCAGGATCACGTCGTAGGTGATGCCGGGCAGCATCAGGTGGGTCTTGGGTGGTGCGAGCAGGGTATTGTTGACCACCACGAAGATGTTGCTGGCCGCGCCCTCGGTGAGAAATCCATCGCGCAGCAGAAGCGTTTCCGCTGCCCCGGCGTCGATGGCCTGTTGGCGCAGCAGCACGTTGGGCAGCAGTGCAATCGCCTTGATGTCGCAGCGCAGCCAGCGGTTGTCCAGCGCACTGACTGCCGCAACGCCGGTGGCACGCAGCACTCCCGGCGGGGTGACCAGCGGGCTGCTCATCATGAAGATGGTAGGGGGTACATTGGCGGGAAAGGCATGGTCGCGCTTGGCTACGCCGCGTGTGATTTGCAGGTAAAGGTACTGGTCTTCGCCCTCACTGCGCGCGATCAGTTGTTCAAACAAATCAGCCCATGCTTCATCGGTGTGGGGGTTTATCAGGCGAATGCCGTCGAGACTGTGCTGCAAACGCCGCAGGTGTTCCGGGAGCCGGAACGGGCGGCGCGAGTAGACGGGGATCACTTCGTAGACGCCATCACCGAAGATGAAGCCGCGATCCAGCACCGGCACATAGGCCTGCTCGATGGGCATGAACTTGCCGTTGAGATAAACGGTTTGGATTTGGTCGGTCATGATGCTGTCCCGGTTATTTAACGAGTAACAATGCCCAATCAACGAAACGCCGCCACACCCCGCCTTCCTCGATGCCTTGCAGGGCAATCAGTGGTTGCTTGCTGATCACCTTGCCATCAAGGCTGATAGTGACCGTGCCATAGGGCTGGCCCTTTTTGACTGGCGCAGCGATCAGCGGCGTGACACTCACCGAGGCGGCCAGTTTTTTGTAATGTCCACGCGGGATGGTGAGATAAAGATCCTTGCTTAACCCCAATGACAGGTTTTCGGCCTCGCCTTTCCAGGCGCGCACAGTGGTGAGAGGTTTGTTCGCCGCGTAAACGCGGTGAGTTTCATGGAAGCGGAAACCGTAATTGAGCAGGGTTTGGCTCTCGTTGGCGCGGGCTTTTTCGCTCGCTGTGCCCAACACCACCGAGATCAGGCGCATGTTGTCACGCAACGCGGAGGACACCAGACAGAAACCTGCGCTCTCGGTATGGCCGGTCTTCATGCCGTCCACGGTGGGGTCGCGGTACAACAGCAGGTTGCGGTTGGGCTGGGTGATGCCGTTGAAGGTGAATTCGCGCAGCGAGTACCACTTGTAATACTGGGGGAAGTCGCGGACCACAGCGCGCGCCAGTGTCGCCAGATCACGCGCTGTGGTGTAGTGCTGCGGATCGGGCAAGCCCGTGCTGTTCATGAAGTGGGTATTGGTCATGCCCAGCAATTTGGCGCGCTGGTTCATCATTGCGGTGAATACCGGCTCAGTGCCAGCCACCTGCTCGGCAAGCGCCACCGTGGCATCGTTGCCGGACTGTACGATCATGCCCTTGATAAGGTTCTCAACGGCGATTTGCGTGCCCACCTGGGCAAAGGTGCGCGAGCCTTCAGTGCGCCACGCCGCTTCACTGATGGTGACCATGTCGCTGAGCTTGATCTTGCCGGAGCGCAGTTCATCGAATACCAAATAGGCAGTCATCAGCTTGGTAAGGCTGGCCGGTTCCATGTGTTGATCCGCGTTCAGCGCCGCCAGCACAGTGCCGCTTTGAGAATCCTGAAGAATATAGCCGCGCGCTGCAATCTGGGGAGCAGGCGGAACCTGTGCCTGCGCGGTGATACCGTGGGTGCCAAGCGTCAAGAGGAGGGCCGCCATCAACCAGCGGCTGCGTACTTGGCGGGATAGGGGGAAACGGAGGTGAAACATATTATTCACAGCGGATACTTCCTTATTAGGGCTTGCGTAGATGAAAAAGGTGGAGCGGGCGATGCAGCATGGTCTGCATGCGGACAGTGTGTATATTGTAACGCTTAACGGCCACCTGAAAAACCCTATCCTTCTGGCAGCGCGTGTATGAAATAATACTTTCCTGGTATTAATGTTGTTGTCTGGGCAAGCATAGAACCTCATGAATTCAAAAATTACCGTGCCAGTGGCCCTGTTTTTGATGGTCAGTGCCGTCGCCGCCAAGGCCGCAGAACCCAGCGCCACCGAGATCGTGCAACATTGTTATTACAAATACGCCGGCGATGACCAGCATTCGCGGTTGCGCATCACCCTCAACGACCCCGCCGGAAAAAAAATCAGTACCCAGTTCACGCGCCTGTGGAAAGACTACAAAGGGCAGGATGGCATCGCTGACAAGACGATCCTCTACATGACCTATCCACCGGACAGTCGCGGCCTCAACTTCATGCGCTGGTCTTACATCTCGGAAGGCAAGGTGCCGGACCAATGGGTCTACCTGCCAGAGACCAGAATGGCGCGGCGCATCTCCCAGCGTGACCCCGACAACATGGATTGGGGCTATACCGATGAAGACCTGCGCATTCGCACCCTGGATGAAGACATGCACCGCTACCTGGGCGCCACTAGCCAGGAAAACCAGCAATATTACCTGGTGGAGAGCACGCCCAAAGGCAACTCATCATACGGCAAGCGCGTTAGCTGGTTCAGTAAGGCACCGGATTGGGAAGATTGCGTGGAAAGCCGCGTCGACTACTACGACAAGCAAGGCACTCTGATCAAAAAACAGACAGTGCGCTGGCAGAAGATCAAAAACGCCTGGCTATGGAAAACCGCAGTGGCGCAGAACATGCTCAGCAATGCCACGGTTGTTTACGACATGGAGCAGGTGGAGATCAACGTCGGCCTGAAAGACGATGACTTTAACCAGCGGGCACTCCGGCAAGAGGGCGCGCGGCAATGATTAACCGCGCGCGCCCATTGCGAAGCCCGCTGAATAGTTGCTGAATTTATTTAACTTTCGACAAATACCCCTCGAAAATTTCACCACCCATCGCCATTTTCTTGGAAATATCGGCGGCAGCCTTCTTGGCGGCTTCAAGATTGACGGGCTTGCCAACCTGGATCACGCCCACCATGCCGATCATTTTATGGAGATCGCACTCATACAAATAAACCCCTTCTTTATTCAGTGTCACGGAGAGGCTCGTACTGACCTTGCCTTTCCAGCTATTGGCGCCTTCCGGAACATGAAGAGAGATGACATTATGGCCGGGATCTTTTACTACAAATGTAACCGTGTCCCCAACATTTACTTTGATATAGCCCGGCTCGAACAGCATCACGCCATCGTCACCGCCGTTTGACATCTGCACCTTGTGTTCTTCAGCAAAAGCGGCTGATGATACAGACAAGCTCATGATCAATAAAAATTTTCCTGCACTGCTACGCATCATGCTTTCTCCTGATGATTGGGGGCCGTTAAGGAATAATCAGAACATTCCTTAACGGCCCCTTATGCCGTTCCCATCACTCCAAATGTACAGATTACAATGAACGATGGCCTAATCACTAACAATCTGACTTTCACGAACCCCCAGCTCAGAGAGCCGGGCGGCCATCTGGTCGCTCTCCTCCACGCTGGCCAGCGGGCCGACACGCACACGGTAGATGGTGTTTTTCGCTGTTTTCAGGGGAGATATTTGTATATTGCCGGACGCCTGCTGCTCCAGGCGCGA
>JAKFXX010000017.1 GCA_021731145.1 Gammaproteobacteria bacterium
CGGCATCGTGTCTGAGCTATCGGCATCGGGCGGAGATTCTTGAGACCCTCCAGACACATTGTTTACCTGCTCTTGATTTTCTGGCGGCTTCGTTTCACAGTGCTTCATACCCGGAACGATCACACAGGTTTCTGGTCAAATTTTACCGGGCACACTGCAAGAGACATGATTCCGGCGCGGCGTCAAAAAATGGTAACCGGCTGCTGCCAAAATGGCGTCGAAGCGAAGCAGACGTGCCTCCGCCCGGCAATATGGATACTAGTACATGAACACATAAATTGTGCAGCGTAATGCCGCACGATTGTAGGTCGGCCTTCAGGCCGACATGTCTGGCTAAAGCCAGACCTACATGGGATGCGGATCATGTTTCGTAATTTATAATTTCATGTGCTAGCGATGGCTTGCCGGGGTATGGAAACCGCGGGTTTAGGGCGAGATATATAGTGAGCAAGACACCCCGCCATCGTCAGTAGTTGGCCCGTGTTTTGCTTGAAAATAGACAAGGGAATGGTGCCCGCGCTTAAATGAGTCCGTGGGTAACCTGCGCGTCAGGCGGCATATCGCAACGAGGTGATCAGTATGAATATTTTCAACAGCTACATATCCCGCTACGAAGAGAGCAAGCAGGAGGAGATGTCCTTGCAGGAGTATCTGGAACTCTGCAAGAAAGAACCTTCCGCCTACGCCAGCGCGGCAGAGCGGATGTTGATGGCGATAGGCGAACCGGAAACACTGGACACCCAGACCGACCCGCGCCTGAGCCGACTTTTTTCCAACAAGGTGATCAAGATCTACCCCGCCTTCCGCGAATTTTACGGCATGGAGGAGACCATCGAGCAGATCGTCGCCTACTTCCGCCATGCGGCCCAGGGGCTGGAAGAGAGAAAGCAGATCGTCTACCTGCTCGGCCCGCCTGGCGGCGGAAAATCGTCGCTGGCAGAAAAGCTCAAGTCGCTGATGGAGAAGATGCCGTTCTACGCCATCAAGGACTCGCCTGTCAACGAATCGCCGCTGGGGCTGTTTTCGCCAGTGGAAGATGGACAGATCCTTGAGGAAGACTACGGTGTGCCACGCCGCTACCTGCCTGGCATCATGTCGCCGTGGGCGGTGAAGCGCTTGCACGAATTCAATGGCGACATCACCAAGTTCAGGGTGGTGAAGCTGCATCCCTCGGTGCTGGAGCAGACCGGCATAGCCAAAACCGAGCCAGGCGACGAGAACAATCAGGATATCTCCTCGCTGGTCGGCAAGGTGGACATCCGCAAGCTGGAGCAGTATTCCCAGGACGACCCGGACGCTTACAGCTATTCCGGCGGCCTGTGCCTGGCCAACCAGGGCCTGCTGGAATTCGTCGAGATGTTCAAGGCGCCGATCAAGGTGCTGCACCCGCTGCTCACGGCCACCCAGGAAGGCAACTATAAGGGTACGGAAGGCTTTGCCGCGATCCCCTTCAACGGCATCGTGCTCGCTCACTCCAACGAGTCCGAGTGGACCTCGTTCAAGAACAACAAAAATAACGAGGCCTTCCTCGACCGCATCTATATCGTCAAGGTGCCCTATTGCCTGCGCGCCTCCGACGAGGTAAAGATCTACCAGAAGCTGCTCAAGAACAGCTCGCTGTCGCAGGCCCCCTGCGCGCCGGGCACGCTGGAGATGATGGCGCAGTTCGCGGTGCTATCGCGTCTCAAGGAGCCGGAGAATTCGAACATCTACTCCAAGATGCGTGTCTACGACGGCGAGAATCTGAAGGATGTCGACCCCAAGGCGAAGTCCTATCAGGAATACCGCGATTACGCCGGGGTGGACGAGGGCATGAACGGTTTGTCGACGCGTTTTGCGTTCAAGATCCTTTCCCGCGTATTCAATCACGACACCGTCGAAGTCGCGGCCAATCCGGTGCATCTGCTGTACATTATCGAGCAGCAGATCGAACAGGAGCAGTTTCCGCCTGATATCATGGAACGCTATCTTGCGTACCTCAAAGGGTACCTCGCACCGCGTTACGCCGAATTTATCGGCAAGGAGATACAGACGGCGTACCTGGAGTCATACTCCGAGTTCGGCCAGAACATCTTCGACCGCTACGTCACCTATGCTGATTACTGGATCCAGGATTCAGAATACCGTGACCAGGACACCGGCGAGATCTTCGACCGGGCCGCGCTGAACGGGGAGCTGGAAAAAATCGAAAAGCCCGCGGGCATCAGCAATCCCAAGGATTTCCGCAACGAGATCGTCAATTTCACGCTGCGCGCGCGTGCCGCCCTCGGCGGCAAGAACCCGGCGTGGACCAGCTACGAAAAGCTGCGCGTGGTGATCGAGAAGAAGATGTTCTCCAGCACGGAAGATCTGCTGCCGGTGATCTCCTTCAACGCCAAGTCCTCCACCGAGGACAAAAAAAAGCACGAGGACTTCGTGGCGCGCATGGTGCATAAGGGATATACATCAAAGCAGGTGCGACTGCTGTGTGAATGGCATCTGCGTACCCGCAAGTCGTCGTGATGTGTGACCAAAAGATGCGAGCGTAGGTGTAGGCTGGGTCAAGCGAAGCGGACCCAACATTGCTGCAGGGCGCGACTCGTTGGGTCCGGCGCTTGCGCGCCTTCGACTGCATGGATGCAGGAGGTAGGGCAACGCATGGAGCAGTTGCCGAGACCCAACCTACGCGCGGCATGGCCTCAAGTTAACGGAATCAGGAGCCGACCCGTGGCGCAATTTATCGACAGACGATTGAACGGCAAGAACAAGAGCGCAGTCAATCGCCAGAAATTTATCCGGCGCTTCAAGGGCCAGATAAAAAAGGCGGTGGGCGATGCCATGTCTGGCCGTTCCATCACAGACATGGAGCGTGGTGAGAAGATCAACATTCCGGCCCGGGATATCTCGGAACCGGTGTTCGGTCACGGCTCCGGTGGCAAACGCGAGGGCGTCCATCCCGGCAACTCCGATTTCGTAACGGGTGACCGCGTATCACGCCCACCCGGCGGGGGAGGTGGCGGCAAAGGGAAAGCCAGCAACAGCGGCGAGGGCGAGGATGAGTTCAGCTTCGAACTGTCGCGCGAGGAATTTCTCGACCTGTTTTTCGAAGACCTGGAATTGCCCGACCTGATCAAGACGCAACTGGCCAAACAGGTGCAGTATAAATCGGTACGCGCTGGTTATACCTCCGACGGCGTGCCCAGCAACCTGAATGTGGTGCGCTCGATGAAGAGCTCGCTGAGCCGGCGCATCGCTACACGCAACCCTTACACCCGTCGTCTGCGCGAGGCCGAACAGGCGCTGGAGCTGCTGTTGGCCACGGAAGGCGAGGGTGGCGCGCGGGTCATTGCGCTGCAAGAGGAGATCCTCCGGCTAAAGGCCAAAATCCGCGCGATTCCGTTTATCGACACCTTCGACCTGAAATACAACAACCGCGTCAAACAACCGCAGCCTACGACGCAGGCGGTGATGTTTTGTCTGATGGATGTGTCCGGCTCGATGGATGAGGGCAAAAAGGACATGGCCAAGCGCTTCTTTACTCTGCTATATCTGTTCCTGACACGCAGCTATGAAAGGATCGAGCTGGTGTTCATCCGCCATCACACCGTCGCCAAGGAAGTCGACGAACAGGAGTTTTTCTATTCACGCGAGACAGGCGGCACGGTGGTGTCGAGCGCGCTGGAAATGATGCATGACATCATCAAGGAGCGTTACCCCTCGTCGGAGTGGAACATCTACGGCGCGCAGGCCTCCGACGGCGATAACTGGACCGACGATTCACCGATCTGCCGCGACATCCTGATTAACGCCATCATGCCGAACGTGCAGTATTACGCCTACATCGAGATCACCGAAGAAAATCATCAGGGGCTGTGGCGCGAATATCTGACCGTGAAGCGGTCCTGCCCGAATTTCGCCATGCAGCATATTACCGAACCTACGGATATCTATCCCGTGTTTCGCAAACTCTTCCAGAAAAAGCTGGTGTGACATGGAAAAGCGCGTGTTGTCCGAAACATCCGAGTGGACTTTCGATCTGCTCGACACCTATCACAATGAGATTGCCCGTGTCGCCGCACATTACAAGCTTGACACCTATCCCAACCAGATAGAGATCATCACCGCTGAACAAATGATGGACGCCTACTCCTATGTAGGCATGCCGGTGGGCTATGCGCATTGGTCGTTCGGCAAGCAGTTCCTCGGTGTCGAACAGCGTTACCGGCGCGGCCAGATGGGCCTGGCGTATGAGATTGTCATCAACTCCAGTCCGTGCATCGCTTACCTCATGGAAGAAAACACCATGATGATGCAGGCCCTGGTGATTGCCCATGCCGCTTACGGTCACAACTCCTTTTTCAAGGGCAATTATCTGTTCCGCGCCTGGACCGATGCGGAGTCCATCGTCGACTATCTGCTATTCGCACGAAACTACATCGCCGAGTGTGAACAGCGCTATGGCGCCGATGAGGTCGAGGCGGTGCTGGATTCCTGTCACGCCCTGATGAATTACGGCGTGGACCGCTACAAACGGCCGGCCCGTCTCTCTCTGCAAGAGGAGCAGCAGCGGTACAAGGAGCGGGAAGAGTATCTGCAATCGCGCATCAACGACCTGTGGCGCACCGTGCCGGTGACAGACAAGCGCGCCAATGTGCATGAAGAAGAGCATTTTCCGGCGGAACCGCAGGAAAACCTCCTCTATTTCATCGAGAAAAATGCCCCGCTACTGGAGCCGTGGCAACGTGAGGTCGTGCGTATCGTCAGAAAAATGGCGCAATATTTCTATCCGCAGCGCCAGACCCAGGTAATGAACGAGGGCTGGGCGACCTTCTGGCACTATACCATCCTCAATACCCTGTATGATGAAGGCCTGCTCAACGACGGCTTCATGATCGAATTCCTTCAGTCCCACACCAACGTGGTCTATCAACCGCCGTATGACAGCAAGTACTACAGCGGCATCAATCCCTATGCGCTGGGTTTCGCCATGATGAGCGATATCCGCCGCATCTGCGAGCATCCCACCGACGAGGACAGGCACTGGTTCCCGGATCTTGCAGGCAGTGATTGGATCAAATCGCTGGATTTCGCCATGCGCAACTTCAAGGACGAGAGCTTTATCGCGCAATACCTGTCACCCAAGCTGATACGCGACCTGAAGCTGTTCTCTGTGCTTGACGACGACGCAGACAATCAATTGGAAATCTCGGCGATACATGACGAACGCGGCTACCGCTACATCCGCCAGGCACTCGCCGAAAATTACAACCTGGGCAACCGCGAACCCAACATCCAGGTCTACAACGTCAATCGCCGCGGCGACCGCTCGCTGACATTGCGCCACATCCAGCACAACCGGCGCCCAATGAACGACGACGCCGACGAAGTGCTCAAGCACCTCGCCCGGTTATGGGGCTTCACCGTGCGCCTGGAAACCGTGCATGAGGATGGCGAGGTGGAAGTGACGCACGAATGTCGGAGAGGGGATTGAATGAGGATTGGTCACGCAATGGGCTTGGTGGCCTTGAAAGGCAATACTGTGGCGGATTCCAGCGGTTTGCTGTCTGGCCGTTTTTTAGAAGAGGGATAGGATTCCAGTTCTCCGAGCAAGAGCAGGGCGTTCAGCAATCCCTTTTCTCCGTATACGGAGTCCCACATCCTGTTGAACAGGCGCATGCAGCCCTGCATGGGGTTGCTGCACTTTTGCAGCTCCATATCAATGCTCCACTGCAGGCCGCGAAGGCGCTGTTGGCGCTCCTCGGGGGCGCTTGTTATAACGCTTTCTATTGCATCCCTGCGCCGCACGGCAAAGGCCTCTGGGTCAGTCTTCGCTAGCGTCATCCATTCATCAAAATCAAATGAAGATGGAGGGTGGCTCATGTTTTGTGTCCGCAGTATTTCCTGGTTTAACAATGCCCAGCAGGGGAAAGCACGCTAAAAACACCTGGGTACGGTGTTTTTAGCGCTTTACAGCCGCTTAATGATGGTGATGTTCGCCGGTGTGGGCATGGCCGTGGCTGATCTCTTCGGCGGTCGCCGGACGGATATCCACGACTTCGACATCAAAGTGCAGGATCATGCCCGACAACGGGTGATTTCCATCCAGGGATACGGAAGAGTCGGAGATGCTCACCACGGTGAAGATGATGTCGCCTTCCGGGCTGTCCATGGACACGCGGTCGCCCGGGGCAAGATCGGCATCCGGGGGGAATTGTGACAAGGGGACATCGATTGCCGCTTCGGGGTTCCGCTCGCCGTAGCCCTGCTTGGGGTGAACGATAACGTGGGTCTTTTGACCGGCTTCGAGTCCTTCCAGGCCACTTTCCAATCCGGGAATAATATTGCCGTGTCCGTGCAGGTAGCTAAACAGCTCGCCCTCTTCGGTGCTGTCGAGGGTGTCGTTGTTTTCGTCAGTCAGCAGATAGTGCATGGAGACTACCATGCCGTTGGCTATTTTCATGCGGATATCCTCAGGAATTGAAATTTTAACGCAAAAATTATACCGCAATTTGCGAAAAAACGCCTTATTGGCGCATCCCGCCGCCTGAAATATCTCCCGCGATCAGTGGATTACCCGAAGCAACCGCCGCCGTGCCCACCGGCAACATGATGCGTGACAAAAGGGTTGGGCTGCTGCCCAGGCGTTGCTGGTAAATCACGGTATAGGTCAACACACGGCGCACATAGTCGCGCGTCTCCTTGAAGGGGATATTTTCCACCCACAGGTCCGCTGCGATCACGCGGTCTTGCGGCAACCATTGTTTTACCCGGCCCGCGCCTGCGTTGTAGGCGGCGGTGGCCAGCACGGCGTTGTTGTCGAAAGTATCCAGACGGCTGCGCAGGTAGGCGGCGCCGAAACGGATGCTGGTGTCCGGCAACAGCAGGTCACTGGGATTGCCGAGGCGGGTTTTCAGTGATTTGGCGATCATCCCGCCGGTGGCGGGCATGATCTGCATCAGTCCCAAGGCGCCGACGGGCGAGCGCGCATCCGGCACAAAGGCGCTTTCCTGGCGCAGGATGCCGTACACCCAGGCGGGGTCGATGTCGCGATCCCTGGCCTGGGATTCGACCCGTTCGCGGTGCTCAAGGGGGAACAGCAGATCCAGGTCATCCTGGCGCGGGGCACGCGCCACGGTGAAGATGGCGCGGTCGTGCCAGCCCCAGTCATACGCCAGTTTGGCGGCACGCAGAAGCTGTGCTTCGTTCATGTCGCGGGTGACGTAATTCCATTCGCGGCGCGAATCCGCCGTGCGTCCCAGCACATGGAATTCGCGGGAGCGCATTACGCCGGGTATCTGTTCCAGCGCGGCAAGCTCGACTGCGGGAAAGGACAGGGGGCGATGAGTCAGCGCATAGGGCGTGCTCATGCGGTCGGCGGCAAGAAAACCGTAATAATCGCGGCCGGATACCAATTCGGCGTACAGCGGTGCGGCTTCATTGGCAAAGCCTAATTGTTCGAGGGCGCGCGCGCGCCAGTAGCGCCAGCGGGGGAGAATGCGCTCCTCTTCATTTAACTGTTCTATCCAGCGTCGTGTGGCACTCCAGTCGCCATCGTTGAGCGCCAGCAATATCCGTTTTTCACGCACCTGGGTGTCTTCCTGGGCGGAAGTGAGCGCCTCCAGCCTCGCCCGCGCCCCCGGCTGTTTCTGGGAAACGAGTGCCAGGGCCAGTACGCGCTGCACAGTGTTGCGCTCATCCATGGTAAAGGCATGGCGCGTGCTGGTGTCATCCCAGGTTGTCGCAGCCCTCGCCGCATCGCTACGCGCCATGCGCTTGATGCCGTGGGCAAGAATCAATGGTATGACGGGCTGATCACCCTCAAAACGCGCAGTGTTGAGGATCAGTTCCGGCTTTTCGTGAACCTGTATCCACAGATCCGCCCAAGGCTGCTCATCCGGTGCCACAAACCGGCCCAACGCGCGCGCCACATCAATCTGGCCCGCCTCCAGCGCCAGGCGCAAACGCTGCCACACCAGGTCTCTGGTCATGCCTCCGGCGGCGCGCCACGCATCAAATACGCTGTCACAGGCAGCGGGCTGGGAGCGCCCCGATAGCCATAAAGTTTCGATTTTCCGGAGCGCTTCGCTGTTATTGCCGGTTTCCAGATAGGCCTTGCGGTAGAGGCATTGCATCCCCACATCGCCGGTGGGTATATAGGTGCTTATTAATTCATCCCAGCGGTTGCGCTCGGCGAGGAGTTGCAGCCACGCGGCACGCAGACGGGGTGCGAGCGGGGTATCAGGAAAATCCCGCAGAAAGGCGAGCACTTCCGCCGCGTCGGCCTTGTCGAGGCGTGGCTGCAAATCCTGGTAGAGGAGGTAGGGATAAAGGGGATAATCGCGCAGCGTTGAGAGCAAGCGCTGAAATTCGGGCTGGTTGCCCTGCTTCAAGGCACGTTCGGCGGCCTCGAATCCGGCGCGTTGCTGGGCAATGTCGGGGGCGGCGCAGACCAAGGTAGTCCACAACGCACCCAGCAGAACCATCATGTATTTTGTACTGCGGAACATCAGGTTTCCTCCGCCAGCACTCTTTAAACCGACACGGCACATCCTTGTTATCGTCCTGAAAAGCGTTATGCTTTAGCATAACCCGCAACGCGTCGCGATACAAATTAAGGCGCGCGCTCAAACAATAAGACAACAAAAAAGGATGCTCATTCCATGTCCGCATGCCCTTTATGTCATCCCACGCAGGAGACGGTGCTCTGGAGCGACGGCCAGTGCCGCGTCATACTCGTAGAGGATGCCGCTTATCCTGGGTTTTGCCGGGTTATCTGGCAGGCCCATGTGAAAGAAATGACCGATCTTGCCCTGGCGCAACGGCATGATCTGATGTCCGTGGTGTTTGCGGTGGAGCAGGCGCTGCGTGAAACCCTGCGGCCGGACAAGATCAATCTGGCGTCGCTCGGCAACCAGGTGCCACATCTGCACTGGCACGTCATCCCGCGTTTTGCGGACGACCCCCACTTTCCCGATCCTATCTGGGCCGCAGCACGGCGCGAGGGCCGGGCGCGGCAGGTGGATGTGGAGCGGCTCAGGCAGGCACTGGCAAGGCGGATTCCTGCATAATCCTAAAAAACTCAGTTATCCACGTTGTCACGAAAAAACACGAAAATATTCAATCGCATATCGTGTGTTACTTGCCGCCCATCCGGTGAATTGCTGAGGCGGCCCATGTTTTTGTTTTATTTACTGAGTTTCGTGTTTTTCGCGGACAAAAAGTTCGATTAACGTAGGTTGGGTCAAGCGAAGCGGACCCAACATTGCACTCATCAAACCACGCCCGCGCGCAGCAGGTCGTGCATATTCAAGGCGCCAACCAGCGCGCCGTTCTCATCTACCACCAGCAGCGCGCTGATCTTGCAGGTTTCCATGATGGCGAGTGCCTCGGCAGCGAGTTTGTCGGCGCGCACGGTTTTGCCGTTACGGGTCATCACTTGGGCGATGCCGGTGCTGTGCACGTCTAACTCGTGATCCAGCGCGCGGCGCAGGTCGCCGTCGGTGAAGACGCCGATGGCGCGCCCTTGCTCGTCGACTATCGCCGTCATGCCCAGCCCCTTGCGCGACATCTCCACCAACGCCTCCTTGAGCAGCGCGTCCTCGCGCACTTTGGGGATGGCATCGCCGGTGTGCATGATGTCATTTATCAGCAGCAGCAGACGCCGCCCCAGCCGCCCGCCGGGATGGGAGCGCGCAAAGTCCTCGGCGGTAAAGCCGCGCGCTTCGAGCAGTGCGACAGCCAGCGCATCGCCCATCACCAGCGTTGCCGTGGTGCTGGAGGTGGGCGCCAGACCGAGCGGGCATGCCTCCTGTTCGACGCTGACATCGACATGCACCGTCGCGGCGCGCGCCAGCGTGGAGCGCGGGTTGCCGGTGAGTGCGATCAAGGGCACGCCCAGCCGCTTGATCAGTGGCAGGATGGTGAGGATCTCCTCGGTTTCACCGGAGTTGGACAGCGCCAGCACCACGTCCTTGGCGGTGATCATGCCCAGGTCGCCGTGGCTCGCCTCGCCGGGGTGCACGAAAAATGCCGGGCTGCCGGTGGAGGCAAGCGTCGCCGCGATCTTGCCGCCGATATGGCCGGACTTGCCCATACCGAGCACCACGATGCGCCCCTCGCAGGCCAGCATGTATTGGCAGGCCTGGACGAAGTTGCCATCAATGCGCGAGACAAGCGCAGACACCGCCCGCGCTTCGGTTTCGATCACCGCCAGCCCGAGTCGTTGCAGTTTTTTCGCTTCAATTTGCGCATCCTGCGGCGCGGATTTTAAAGTCATTTCAAGAATATCCTTGCGTATCAATGACAATTTTTAAAAAAGATAATCCAGCACTATGCCACAAAATATCGCCGCGCCGAACCAGTTGTTGTTGAGAAACGCCTTGAAGCAACCCGTCGCCTCGCGGTTTCTCATCAGGTGTTGCTGGTAAATGCCCAGCCCGGCAGCAACGGTGAGGCCAATATAATACGCCAGCCCCATTTCCACTTGCCTGCCGATCAGCAACATCGCCAGCATAAACAAAATCTGGATGGCGCCGATGATCAGCCGGTCGGCGTCGCCAAACAGGATCGCGGTGGATTTAACGCCGATCTTCAGGTCATCGGGACGGTCCACCATGGCATACATGGTGTCGTAGGCGGTGGCCCACAGCACGGTAGCGGTGAACAGCAGCCAGGCGACTTTGGGCATCTCGCCCGTCTGCGCCGCGAACACCATCGGCACCGCCCAGCCGAATGCCATGCCCAGCACCACCTGCGGCAGATGGGTGTAGCGCTTCATGAACGGATAAACCGCCGCAAGCAGCACGCCAATCAATGACAGTAAGATGGTCAGCCGGTTCATCAGCAACACCAGCGCGAAGGCCGTCAGGCATAGCGCAACGAACAGGGTAAGCGCCTCCCGGGGCGAGACGCGCCCGGCGGCGATGGGTCGGTCACTTGTGCGGGCCACGTGCGGGTCGATGTCCCGGTCCGCGTAATCGTTGATCACGCACCCCGCCGAACGCATCAGCACCACGCCCAGCACGAACACGGCGAACACCAGCAGGTTGGGATGGCCCGCACCCGCGATCCACAATGCCCACAGCGTAGGCCACAGCAACAAAAGGATGCCGATGGGCCGGTTGAGCCGGGTCAGGAGCACATATTGATGCAGGCGCGCTTTGATGTCAGGGTTCATTTTCAAGAAGATCCGGCAAAAATATCTCGCTCACCAGCAGCGGTTTGTCTCGCAGATAAAACACCGAGCGCCTGCCCCAAATCTCATCCGGCTTATGTTCCAGCGCCTGTGTGGCCATCCTGAACACCGGGCTCCCTGCGGCAAGACACGCCACTTCCACCTCGCTGCGGCGCATGGATTTATCGGCGAACAGCATCTCTCCCAGCGGCTTGCTTCCCAGATGCGCCAGCCGCCGCTGCGGCCCGCTCAAGGTACGCAATGGAATCACTGTGCGTGCAAACACCCAAGGCCGCCCGTCGCACAATAAATACACCATGCGCACCACGGCGGCCTCATGCCCACGCATCCTCAGTGCCACGCGCTCATCACGCAGCGGGCGGGCTTGCGCCTCGCTCACCACCCGCACCTGAAAGCGCCCATGACACGCCTGCCGCAAACGCTGTGTCAGCGAGCTTGTATCGAACAGCCAGGACGACAAATTTGGCGGCACAATACCGCGCGGCAGATGGCGTCGTGGGCGCCATGCCACAGCGAGTTCTCGCATCTTTAAATTTATTGCCGCCACTTAGTAATTTTCCGCAAGCGTTTTTTTGTTAGGCCATGCTTGATCGCGACATACGAAAGTCATAGAGATCTCAAATGTAGGTTGGATCAAGCGAAGCGGATCCAACATTGCTCCGGAATCAAACCTCCCCATACTGCGCCGCTTCTCCCAGCCAGCGGTTGATCAACGGCGGCACGCGCTCGGGATAGTGCTGCAATAACAGCTCCGCGGCCTGCTCGATTTTTGGGATCAGCGCCTGGTCGCGCACCAGATCGGCGATGTGCAATTGCAGCATGCCGCTCTGGCGTGTGCCCAGCACCTCGCCCGGCCCGCGCAGCGCCAGGTCGCGGCGCGCGATTTCAAAACCGTCGTTCGTTTCGCGCAATGCCGCAAGGCGCGCGCGGCCGTCCCGTGAAAGTGGCCCATGATACATCAAAATGCAGCTGCTTTTCTGCGCGCCGCGCCCCACCCGACCGCGCAACTGATGGAGCTGCGCAAGTCCCAGGCGCTCGGCGTTCTCGATGATCATCAGGCTGGCGTTGGGCACATCCACGCCCACCTCGATCACCGTGGTCGCCACCAAAAGATCCAGCTCGCCCGCCTTGAATGCGGCCATTACCTGTGCCTTTTCGCTGGTCTTCAGACGCCCATGCACCAGCCCGATACGCAGCTCCGGCAAGGCCTCGGTCAGTTGCACTGCGGTATCGGCGGCGGCCTGACACTGCAATGTCTCCGACTCTTCGATCAGTGTGCATACCCAATAGGCCTGCCGCCCGGTGCGGCAGGCGCCGCGCACGCGCTCCACCACCTCGGCGCGCCGCGTGTCCGGCACCACCACCGTTTCCACCGGCGTGCGGCCCGGCGGCAGCTCGTCGATTATCGAACTGTCGAGATCGGCATAGGCGGTCATCGCCAGCGTGCGTGGGATCGGGGTTGCGGTCATGATCAACTGATGGGGGTGACGGCCTTGCTGATTGCCTTTCTCGCGCAAGGCGAGGCGTTGGTGGACGCCGAAGCGGTGTTGCTCATCCACCACGATCAGCCCCAGGCTGGCGAACTCGACGCCCTCCTGAAACAGCGCATGGGTGCCCACCGCCACAGCAGCCTGTCCCGACGCGAGCCGCTCCAGCATCGTGCGGCGCGCCTTGCCCGGCTGCTTGCCCGACAGCCATGCGATCTCCAGCTCCAGCGGTGCCAGCCAGCGCGTGAAATTTTGCAGATGCTGCTCGGCCAGCAGCTCGGTCGGCGCCATCACCGCCGCCTGGAATCCCGCCTCCACCGCGTGCAGCACAGCAAGTGCCGCGACAATGGTTTTGCCCGACCCGACATCGCCCTGCACCAGCCGCTGCATCGGGCTGGCGCGGCGCAGATCCCGCACGATTTCGCCGATCACGCGCTGCTGTGCGCCGGTCAGCGCAAACGGCAGGCTATCCAGCAGCGATTTCATCAACCGGCCCGGCGCATTCAGTTGCGGCGCGCGGCTTGCCTGTATTGTATTGCGCAGCAGACGCAGACTGAGGTGATGGGCGAGCAGCTCCTCAAAGGCCAGGCGCTGCTGCGCCGGATGGCTACCCTCCTGCAACATAGCCAGCGGCGCATCCGGCGGCGGGCGGTGGACATACGCCAGCGCATCCAGCAGCGGCGGCAGTTTGAGACGCGCAAGAATTTCGGCGGGCAACAACTCTTGCAGCCCCGGCTCGCCCGCAGCGAGATCCAGCGCAGCGCTGCTTAGCGCACGCAAGGTATACTGCTGCACGCCCTCGGTGGCCGGATAAACCGGCGTCAGGCACTCATCCACCGCCGTTGTCGCATACCCTTGTGCATCGGGCACCGCGTCAGCAATGACACGGTATTCGGGATGCACCATCTCCAGCATTGCCGGTCCGGCGCGCACCTCGCCGAAACAGCGCACCATTACACCGCGCGCCAGCCCCGCATGCTGTTGCGCCGAGAAATGGAAAAACCGCAGCAGAATACCGCCGCTGCCGTCAGCTATGCGCACCAGCAACATGCGGCGCTTACCGAGCTTGATTTCGCTTAACTGCACCTCGCCCACAATCACCGCCTCATCACTCACCCTCAAGGTTCCGATGGGTACCACGCGAGTACGATCCTGATAACGCAGAGGAAGGTGAAACAGCACATCCTGCACCGTGCGAAGACCGAGCCGCGCCAAACGCTCCGCCATGCGCGGACCGGCGCCTTTAAGTGCGGTGACGGGCAGGGACTCCAGGGGGGGCTGTGAAGGCGTCTTGTTCAATGGCGTATAGAGTAGGCGGGTATTACAACAAATCCAGCGGACTGTTTACACCCTTGCCACCCTTGTTCAGCACGTGCGTATAAATCATCGTAGTGCTCACGTCATTGTGGCCGAGCAGCTCCTGAACAGTGCGGATATCATAGCCAGATTGTAGCAAATGGGTGGCGAAGGAATGGCGCAGGGTGTGCGGTGTAGCGGGCTTGACGATCCCGGCAGCATGTACCGCGCGCTTCACCGCCCTCTGCAAGCCCTTCTCGTCCGTATGATGGCGCCGCGTAGCATTCGAGCGCGGGTCAAGGGAAAGTCGGCTTGAAGGAAAGACATATTGCCAGCCCCACATCTTCCCGCCATTGGGGTATTTGCGATTAAGCGCGTTAGGCAGATAAACCTCGCCGTAGCCCGCCGCCAGATCCTCATCGTGCAGCCTCTTGACCCGCTCGATATGCGCGCGCAACGGTTCGATCAGCTTAGCGGGGAGCATCGTCATACGATCCTTTTGTCCCTTGCCATCACGAACAATCAACTCGCCGCGCTCAAACTCAATATCTTTTACCCGCAACCGCACACATTCCAGCAACCGCAACCCCGCCCCGTACAAAAGGCTCGCCATCAACCACTGCGACCCTTCCAGCCGGTCCAGAAGTGATCTCACCTCGGCATGAGTCAACACCACTGGCAAGCGCTGCGGCACCCTGGCCTTCGTCACGTTATCCAGCCAAGGCAGGTCAATCTCCAATACCTCACGGTACAAAAACAGCAGCGCACTTTTCGCCTGATTCTGCGTCGAAGCCGCAACATTGCCTTCCACCGCCAAGTGCGACAAAAAAGCCTCCACCTCCTGCGCCCCCATCGTCGCCGGATGTTTTTTTTGATGAAATAAAATGTAACGCTTAACCCAGTCGAGATATGCACGCTCGGTACGGATGCTGTAGTGTTTTACCCGGAGTTTCGCCTGGATTTGCTCTAATAATTTGGGTGGATTTTGAGTGTGTGGCATAGAAAAAACCGAAGGCGCGCTAAAAAATAGCATTGGTCCCAATAAAATAATATTGTCATTGATTTTAAATAAAAAGTGTAGTTAAATCCAGTTTTAGACGACAGTCCGGCATAATTTTAAGTATTTTATTTGTTTTGTTGGCGCGTATGACGACAGTCGAGCGAGTTGCGAAATTGTCGTCGATTTGGGCTTGATGCGTTTTTACTTCCGTGAAGAAGCGAGACGCAAGGCGATGAGGATGGTAATCCACGGTTGCGATGGTGGTCTCGGCGATTTGATGGCCGTTTTGCCGGAATTCGGACAAGCCTGGAGTGCCGCCAGAGGCCGACAGAGCGGTCATTCAGGAAAAACCGTGCGTGCTACGTAATCAACCGCAGCAACTGATCAGCGGAGAGCACCAGAACGCCAAGCATCAGGTGCGCGACCACCTTGGCGTGGCCGCGCACGCGCACGAAGTTCGCCCCGAATTCATCTTTCACAGACGCGCGTTGACGCGCTCGGCCTCATGCGGGGCACAACGCGCTTCACCCCGCCGCGTGGGTCATTGTCACCTTGTATGCTTTACGGTGATGTGATCGATCAGCGGTACGTGACCGAGGTCGCGGCTGTGCTGACGGATCAGGGGACTGCAATAGGCGGTGTCCATCAGATCGTAGAGACTGGTGACGCGCTGAGCACTGAGCGTGGCGGGCGGCAGGGCGACCTGAGAGTCATGGGTACTGGCGGAGATGAGCGCCGCGCTGATGGGGATCTGGCCATCGACCACATCCAGATGCAGCTTGTATCCGATCCACGTTGCTTTGAAGCCTTGGCTGTTGGTCTTGCTGCCCGCACCGCACGCCTGAGGCAACCCGGCGAGCATGGCGGGCAGGGACAATCCCGGCCGCCTGCCGTTCAATGCGGGTCGGCTCCGCATCTGGGCGTACGTCACCTTTGCATGGACGGCCACGTTTGCGCTGCGCTGCGGGAGTCGCGGCTTTGGCACGCTTCAGCGGTTTCTCGCGGGCTTCGATGACGGTGGAGTCCCGGGCGATATGGCTGATCAACTGATCGGACAACTGAGCTTTGATCAGCGCTTCATGGGCTTGTTGCATCAGCCCTTGCGCAGAAAACTCCTTGAAGGCCCGTGAGAACAGGTGCTCACCGGGCATCTTTTTCTTGCGCAGATCGAATCTGCACAACTGTCGCAGCGTTGTATCCAACGCCAAGCGGTCCACCAAGGCTACCGTCGTCGGCACCAGCGCACGTGCCAGTGCGGCGCGTTCGTGCGGCGGACGTCCGATGAGCCCTCGCCACGACGGCACGAAGCGCTCGATTTCGATCGTCTCCCAGATGCGCAGCAACTGCTGCAGCTTTGGAGTAAAAAGAGCGAATGAAATTGCGAAAGACGTTGGCGTAGATTAACATTCATGGGCGGGTGTGATGCTTGATTTAGACAACTTGCACTATGCCTTCAATGGTAGCACCGCACTTCTTTTTTTGCCCCTTCGCGGCAAGAAATTTCCGACAGATGGGGAATTACGCAACTACCTCTATAGTCGGACATTTAACCTGAAAAACTTTATGGTATTCTGGTCAACCATGTTCAATCATCTACGAGAAGATATCCGCTGCGTTTTCGACCGCGACCCGGCGGCGCGCACCACATTCGAGGTGCTGACCACTTATGCGGGCGTGCATGCGGTGTTGTTTCACCGTCTCAATCATGCCCTGTGGGGCGCCAATCTCAAGTGGCTGGCGCGTTTTCTTTCGATGCTCGCGCGCTGGTTGACAGGGGTCGAGATCCATCCTGGCGCCAAGATCGGTCGGCGCTTCTTCATTGATCACGGCATGGGTGTGGTGATCGGCGAGACGGCAGAGATTGGCGATGATTGCACGCTGTATCACGGCGTGACCCTGGGCGGCACAAGCTGGAAGGCGGGCAAGCGCCATCCCACGCTGGGCAACGATGTGGTGGTCGGGGCGGGCGCCAAGGTGCTGGGGCCAATCACTATTGGCGACGGCGGGCGTGTTGGTTCCAACGCCGTGGTGGTAAGGGATGTTCCGCCCGGTGCGACGGTGGTTGGCATCCCGGGGCGGATCGTGCGCGCCAAGGATAAAGTGGAGTCAGACCAGCGGCGGCGTGCCTTCGCGGAAAAGATCGGTTTCGATGCCTATGGCACGACGCAGGACATGCCCGACCCTGTGGTGAACGCGGTCAATGCCATGCTCGACCATATCCATGCCCTGGACAGCAGGGTGGAGCAGATGACCCAGGAGATCAGGAAGTTAGGCGGCAATGTGGAGGGCGCTGCGCTGCCCGGTCTTGAGCAGTGTGAGATCAACGAACCGACAAGTGGCGAGCGTGGCCAGGAGCCATTGATCCACCCGTAACCACCGTAAAGGCGGCAATGAGGGCGCAATGCCTCATTGTCATCTTCACGGTGATCACCGGGAGATAGTTGACTATTTTTATCAACTAAGTATAATGATTTTTGTGGTTATTTCCCCCTCCAAAGACTAAGGCTACCAGGAAGACACAGATGAGATTAACAACGAAAGGTCGTTATGCAGTCACCGCCATGCTCGACCTGGCGGTTCATGCCGTGAATGCTCCGGTGCCATTGGCCGATATTTCGCAACGTCAGGGTATATCGCTGTCCTATCTTGAGCAGCTTTTTGCCCGCCTGCGCAAGGAGGGTTTAGTGGACAGCGCCCGGGGTCCAGGCGGCGGTTACAAGCTAAGCCGTTCTGCGGCTGAAATTAGCGTGGTGCAGGTGATCAGCGCGATTGATGAGACGGTCGAAGCGACCCGTTGCGGTGGCTTGGCCAACTGTCAGGACGGCGAGCCTTGCCTGACGCACGAGCTGTGGACCGATCTGAGCCGCCAGATCTATGACTTTCTTAGCGGTATCAATCTCGCTCAACTGGTGGAGCGCCGCGAAGTTAAAGAGGTCGTGGTGCGCCAGGATTTACTGCAACGCGGGCGCATTGTGGGTGGCGCGCTAGCAAGCTGATCTTGTTGGCTTTGATGGCGCGCGCTGGCGGGGTGGGTTAGTGGCTGTGTATCTTGACCATAATGCGACCACGCCGCTGGACCTGCGGGTGCTGGAGGCCATGCTGCCCTATCTGCGGGATCATCATGGCAATGCCTCCAGTGTCCACGCCTATGGCCGGGTGGCGCGCAATGCCATCGACCAGGCGCGCGAGCAGGTCGCCGTCCTGGTCAATGCCCAGTCGTCGCAGGTGGTATTCACCGGCTGCGGCACAGAGGCCAATAATCTTGCGCTCAAGGGTGTGGCGGCGCGGCTGGCGGCTGGACGTATCGCGGTGAGCGCCGTTGAGCACGCCTCGTTGTTTGGCCCTGCGCGCGCACTGGAGCGGCAGGGTTGGATCATTGACACCGTCGCGGTAGACGATCAGTGCCGGGTGTCAATGGCTTCATTGTCCGAGGTGCTCAGTCATACACCCCGAATCGTTTCGGTCATGATGGCGAACAACGAAACCGGCACGATTCAGGATATACCCGCCATCAGCGCGCAAGCGCGCCGCGTTGGCGCCATCATGCACACCGATGCCGTGCAGGCCGCAGGCAAGATCCCTGTTGATTTTCCTGCCAGCGGCGCCCATCTCATGAGTCTCTCCGCGCACAAACTGTATGGCCCTAAAGGCGTCGGTGCGCTGATCGTCGACAAGTCCCTGGAATTGGAGCCTTTGCTGCATGGCGGAGGGCATGAAATGGGGCGGCGCGGCGGCACTGAAAATGTTGCTGGAATTGTAGGATTTGGCGCGGCGGCGGAGCTGGCGCTCAACGAGTTGGCAGCGCGCAGCACCCATCTGTACAAGCTGCGGGATTTGCTTGAGACCGGCTTGCGCGAACTGTCCGGCGTGGTGATCTTCGCCGCACAGGGATGTGCAAGTGCCATGGGCGGTCGCTCCCGGCATCCTGCCTCCCGCGACACTAGTGCATCCATGCACGTCGCAGGACGCGCAGGAATGGCCGCCGAGCGCTTGCCTAACACGGTGCTGATCGGTGTTCCGGGTATTGATGGTGAATCGCTGTTGATGAATCTCGATCGCAAAGGTATTGCTGTTTCCAGTGGTTCGGCCTGCGCTAGCGGCAGCGGCGAACCCAGTCATGTGCTGCTGGCGATGGGCGTCGATCCCGACTTGGCGCGCCGCGTGATTCGCGTCAGCCTTGGACAGGGAAATACGCCGGAAGATGTGCTGCGGTTCACCGCAGTGTTGCGTGAACAGATTGACTATTTGCAGGCCACGGCGCGCAGCGCCTGGAATACGTAGGGGTAAAAGCGATGAGTATTACATTAACAGCGGCCGCAGCCGACCATGTCCGGAAATTCCTGATCAAGCAGGGCAAGGGTGAGGCGTTGCGTCTCGGTGTCAAGACCAACGGCTGCTCGGGATACGCCTACACGGTGGATGTCGCGGAGCGGATTGAGCCGGGCGATAAAGTGTATGAGGATCATGGGGTGAAGGTCGTGGTTGATCCCAAGAGCCTGCTTTATCTGGCCGGCATGGAGCTTGACTATGTGAAGGAAGGATTGAACGCGGAGTTCAAGTTCAACAACCCGAACGTCAAAAATACCTGCGGTTGCGGCGAGAGTTTTAGCGTTTGATGAGCCTCGGTGATTGCCAGTGCCTCATCAACCGATTAAACTAGAAAAGATTTTTTCACAGACAAGCCCGCGTTTGTTCGCGGGTTTGTCTTTTTACCTCATTTATTGCTGGAGAATTTGTAATGGCTGTCGAACGTACCCTGTCCATCATCAAGCCCGATGCCGTTGCCAAGAATGTAATCGGTGAAATTTACAGCCGTTTTGAAAAAAACGGGCTGCGTATCGTCGCTGCAAAAATGGCGCAACTGACGCGCGCGCAGGCCGAGGCATTTTACGCCGTGCATAAAGAGCGTCCGTTTTTCAATGATCTGGTGAGCTTCATGATCACCGGCCCGGTGATGATCCAGGCGCTGGAAGGCGAAAACGCCATTGCCAAGCACCGTGACCTGATGGGCGCCACCAACCCCAAGAATGCCGCGCCAGGCACCATCCGCGCCGATTTCGCCGATAGCGTGGAAGAGAACGCAGTGCATGGTTCCGACGCGCCGGAGACGGCTGCGCAGGAAATCGGATTTTTCTTCAAGCCGGAAGAAATGTGTCCGCGCACACGCTAAATGGTTTCGACTTTTCCTGAGCCTGTGATGGAAACGCAACTGAAAACCAATTTGCTGGGATTGGACCGGCAATCCATGGAAGCCTTCTTCGTCGGCATCGGCGAGAAGGCTTTTCGTGCTACCCAAGTGCTGCAATGGATACACCAAAATGGTGTCGATAACTTCGACGCCATGACCAATATCAGCAAGGATCTGCGCAAGCGCTTGCAGGAAGTCACCGAGATCAAGCCGCCGGAATTGGTCTTGGAGCAGGCCTCGGCGGATGGCACGCGCAAATGGCTGTTGCGTCTGGACAGTGGCAACTGCATCGAGGCGGTGTTCATCCCGGAGCGTGATCGCGGCACTTTATGCGTGTCTTCGCAGGTAGGCTGCGCGCTGGATTGCAGCTTTTGCTCCACCGCACAGCAGGGCTTTAACCGCAATCTCACTGCTGCCGAAATCATCGGCCAGGTCTGGGTGGCAAACCGTGCGCTGGGCAAGGATCCAAAAGGTGAACGCATCATCACCAACGTGGTGCTGATGGGCATGGGCGAGCCGCTGCTGAATTTCGACAACGTGGTCAAGGCCATGAATCTGATGATGGACGACTTCTGCTATGGCCTGTCAAAACGCCGCGTCACACTGAGCACCGCAGGCGTGGTTCCGGCGCTGGACCGGCTGCGCGAGGTGACCGATGTGGCCCTGGCGGTATCATTGCATGCGCCGAATGACGCGCTGCGCAACGAGCTGGTGCCGCTCAATAAAAAATATCCGATCCGTGAATTGCTCGATGCCTGCAAGCGTTATCTGGCAGGCAAGCCGCACAGCAGAATTACCTTTGAATATGTCATGCTGGACGGTATTAACGATAGCCCGCAGCATGCCCGCGAGCTGATCAAGCTGCTACAGGACGTGCCGTCCAAGATCAACCTGATCCCGTTCAATCCCTTTCCTGGTACGCGCTATGCGCGCTCCGGCGATGCGGCGATTTTACGTTTCCGCGATATGCTGATAAACGCCGGTTATACGACCATCACGCGCAAAACGCGTGGCGATGATATTGATGCCGCGTGTGGGCAGTTGGCAGGCAAGGTGATGGATCGCAGCAAGCGCAAAATACGATTGATGGCCGCCGAACATGTGCGGGCGGCAGGATAAATGAACGCGCGGTGGTGGCTATCCGGTTTACTGGCGCTGGCGCTGGCGGCATGCACTCAGCAGCCGCTGCGAAGCGGATCTGGGCAAGGTGATTCGCTTGCCCAGATTTATACCAACCTTGGGCTTACCTACTTACAGCAAGGCAAGCGCGAACTGGCGCTGGAAAAGCTGCAACGTGCCGTCGAGGCCGACCCTGATCTGCCTGCTGCCAACCACTATCTCGCGGAAACTTACCAGCAGCTTGGACAAATAGAAAAGGCTGAGCAGTATTTTCGGCGTGCGGTAAAGCTGGATCAGGAAAATCCGATGTTGCGCAATAATTTCGGGGCGTTTTTATGCGGACACGGCAATCGCGATGAGGCTGAACAGCAATTTTTGCTGGCGGCCAAAAATCCCCGTTATGAAACGCCCGAGCTGGCCTATGAAAATGCCGGCACGTGCGCTCAGCGTATCCCCGATGCGGAAAAAGCGGAGCAGTATTTCCGCACGGCATTAGGCATTAACTCTAAGCTGCCGCGCACGCTCCATCAAATGGCTGCACTGAGTTATGACAAGCAACGCTATCTTCCGGCGCGTGCATATTTGCAGCGCTATCTGGAAGTCGCGCGACACACGTCGCAGAGCCTGTGGCTGGGCATTAAAATAGAGCGTGCGCTCGGCGATGATAGCGCTGTGGCCAGCTATGCGGCGCAGCTCAAGAGTAATTTCCCTGATTCCGAGGAGACCCGGTTGTTGGAAGCGGAGCAGAAATGACAGTGGATGTAATACCCGATTTTGAGAAGCGGCCCGAAGAAGCCGCCGGTGTGCCTGGCCCGGTAGCGGATGTCACCGGGCCAGGGCGACGTTTGCGCGAGGCACGCGAAGCGCTCGGTCTGAGTCAGACCGACGTGTGTCGGCAGTTGCATCTTGAACCCAAGATCATTGCCGCGCTGGAGACGGACGACTATAAGAAACTGCCGCCACCCACATTCGTGAGCGGCTATCTGCGCAACTATGCCCGACTGGTGAACCTGCCGGTTGAAGTGGTGATGGCGGATTACGAGCGCCTTGGTTTTGTCACGCAACCACCCGTGCGCCTGGGCACCACTGCCAATAAAAAATCCGAGCACAAAAGCGACAAAGCGGTGCGGATTACCAGCTATCTGATTGCGCTGGTGGTGATCGTGGCGCTGGTGGTGTGGTGGCAATATCAAGAGAACTCGGATCCGCAAACGGACACCGCTCCTGATGGTGCCGCGCAGTTCTTGCCCGAAACCCCATCGGAGCTACCGGCCCAGCCGCTGGTGCCGCAGCCTCCTGAAGCAATAAGCCCGCCCGGCGTGGAAAATAGTGCTGCACAGCCGTTGCCTGTTGCGCCAGGAGCCGCTGGGCAGATACTGCCGCAGCCGGGTGCTGCACCGGCGGCTCCGGCACCATTGCCGCAGTCATCGTCGTCCGTACCCGTCGTCATACCAGCGCAGCCAACCCCGCCTCCTTCGGGTTCACTTGATCACGCTACCGTTCAGTTGCGTTTTGAGGCGGATTCCTGGGTGGAGGTCAACGATGCCAATGGAAAGCGCTTGTTTTATGCAATGGGAAAGGCGGGGGAGATAAAGTCCCTGAAAGGCCCTGCACCGTTTGATGTTGTGCTGGGTCACGCGCCGGCGGTGAAGATCGAATATAATGGCGTTCCTTTTGACCAGAAGCCCTACACCCGCGGTGAAGTGGCGACTTTTACTCTCGGCAAACCAGTAGAGACCACACGTTAACATGCACCAGGACAGTCCTATCAAGCGCCGCAAGTCGCGTCAGATCTGGGTGGGCAAGGTTCCTGTCGGGGGCGATGCGCCGATTGCCGTGCAGAGCATGACCAACACCGAAACCTGTGACGTGGCGGCGACTGTGGCGCAGATCCGCGCCCTGCAGCGCGCCGGCGTTGATATCGTGCGGGTGTCGGTACCCTCCATGGATGCCGCCGAGGCGTTTGGCATGATTCGCAAAGAAGTGGATGTGCCGCTGATCGCGGATATACACTTTGATTATAAAATCGCGTTGCGCGTGGCGACCCTGGGCGTCGACTGCCTGCGCATCAATCCCGGCAACATCGGGCGCGATGATCGGGTGCGTGCCGTGGTTGATGCCGCTCGCGACAACAACATTCCCATTCGCATCGGTGTGAACGCGGGTTCGCTGGAAAAAGACCTGCAAAAGAAATATGGCGAGCCGACGGCGGAGTCGCTGGTGGAATCCGCCATGCGCCATATTGATATCCTGGACAAGCTGGATTTTCAGAATTTCAAGGTCAGCCTCAAGGCCTCCGAAGTATTCATGACGGTGGCCGCGTATCGCATTCTGGCCGGACAGATCGAGCAGCCTCTGCATCTGGGCATCACCGAGGCGGGAGCGTTGCGTGCGGGCACTGTGAAGTCCGCTATCGGCCTGGGTATGCTGCTGATGGACGGCATCGGCGATACCCTGCGCGTATCGCTGGCGGCGGACCCTGTGGAAGAGGTCAAGGTCGGTTTCGATATCCTCAAGAGCCTGCGCTTGCGCAACAAGGGGATCAACCTGATTGCCTGCCCGTCCTGCTCGCGCCAGGAGTTCGATGTGATCGGCACGGTAAATGCCCTCGAGGCGCGCCTGGAAGATATCCTGGAGCCGCTGGATGTCGCCGTCATCGGTTGCGTGGTCAATGGCCCCGGCGAGGCGAAGGTGGCTCATATCGGTCTGGCGGGCGGCTCACCGAACCTGCTGTATATCAATGGCAAACCGGCGCGCAAGCTCAGCAATGAAGAGCTAGTGGATGAGCTGGAGCGCGAAATCCGCGCCAAGCTGAAAAAATCATCAGGAGATATCATGTAGATGTAGGGGCAGGCCTTGCGCCCGCCCGCCACCCGTGGTTACCCACAGGTGGCGCTCCTGCAACACATACCATCATGGCTAAAACCATCCCAGCAATCCGCGGCATGAATGACATTCTGCCGGACCAAGCCGCCTGCTGGCGGTTTGTCGAAGACAGCGCGCGAGTGGTTTTGACCGGCTATGGTTATGGCGAAATCCGTCTGCCGGTGGTGGAAAAGACCGAACTGTTCGCCCGTACCTTGGGCGAGGTCACCGATATTGTCGAGAAAGAGATGTACACCTTTCTCGACCGCAATGGCGACAGCCTCACCCTGCGCCCGGAAGGTACCGCCAGTTGCACCCGTGCCGCCATCGAGAGCGGCCTGCTGCACAATCAGGTGCAACGCCTGTGGTACCAGGGGCCGATGTTCCGCCATGAGCGCCCGCAACAGGGGCGTTATCGCCAGTTTCACCAGATCGGTGCCGAAACCTTCGGTATGGCAGGGCCGGACATCGACGCCGAACTGATACTGGTTACCGCCCGCCTGTGGCGTACGCTGGGCTTGCAGGACGATCTGGTGCTGCATCTGAATTCGCTGGGCACGGCAGACGCGCGCAGCGTCTACCGTACGCAACTGGTGGAGTATTTCTCTGCGCACGTCGAACAGCTCGACGAAGACAGCCTGCGGCGCCTGCACGCCAATCCGCTACGCATCCTGGATAGCAAGAATCCGTCGCTGCAAGTGTTGATCGAGGGCGCGCCGCGCTTCCTGGATATGCTGGACAGCGAATCACGCGAGCATTTCGAGAAATTGAAAGCGCTGCTCGATGCTGCCGGGGTGCGTTATGTGGTGAATCCGCGCCTGGTGCGTGGACTGGATTATTATGGAAAAACCGTGTTTGAATGGGTCACGGATCGTCTTGGTGCGCAGGGCACGGTCTGCGCAGGTGGGCGCTACGATGTGCTGGTTGAAGAGCTGGGTGGCAGGCCCACCCCAGCGGCGGGTTTCGCCATGGGTGTCGAGCGCCTCGTCGCCCTGCTGATAGAGCGCAGTATAACGCTACCCGCCGCGTTGCCCCATGCCTACCTGGTGGTAAGCGGCGATGAGGCGGAGCGGCAGGGCATTCTGCTTGCGGAATCGCTACGCGACCGCGTGCCCGCTTTGCGCCTGCAAGTGAATTGCGGCGGTGGCAGCTTCAAAAGCCAGATCAAGAGGGCGGACAAGAGCGGTGCTGCGTATGCCCTCCTGCTCGGCGAGGACGAAGCGGCGCGGCGCGAGGTGAGCATCAAGCCCCTGCGTGAAGACCGTCCGCAGCAGAACGTGTCTCAGGCGGAATTGGCGGATTATTTGGCGAAATTATTATAGATCAAACTGCTAGCGGGGACAGGATTAAGGCCCGTCCCCCACATTTAGAGGGTTAGTGCGTGGAAGGCTACGTATCAGAAAACGAACAACTCGAATCTTTCAAGCAATGGTGGAAGAAACACGGCAAATTGGTCACTGCGGGTGTAGTGCTTGGCATAGCCGTGCTGGCGGGCAGCCAATGGTGGCGGCATAATCAAACGGCTCAGTCCGAGGCCGCTTCCGCCGAATATCAGCAGCTTGTGGCGGGCCTTACCAAGAATAACGCGCAAGTGGTTCAGGAACGCGCATCGCACATCATCAGCCAATATAGCAGCACACCCTATGCCGCGTTCGCCGCTCTGGCACTGGCCAGGACCAAGCTGGATCAGGGCGACAGTAAATCCGCGCGTACCCAGTTGCAATGGGTGCTGGATCACAGCGATCAATCCGGCGTGCAGAATATAGCGCGGCTGCGCCTGGCAAGAATCCTGTTCTCCGAAGGGCAGAACGCCCCTGCGTTAGCCATGCTCAATGTCGTCGAGTCTGGCGACTTTGCCATGCAGTACGAGGAATTGAAGGGCGATATCCAGGTTGCGTTGGGCAAGCCCAGCGAGGCGCGCGCCGCTTACACCAAGGCGCTCGCCGCGCTGGAGCCGGGCGCTGCCGAGCGCGCGCAGTTACAGATGAAGCTAGATGACCTTGGAGCCAAATAACGTGCAGGGATGCACTAATCCCGCAAGCGCAGGACGCGCAGGAGCGGGGAACGTGCATGGACGCACTAATCCCGCGAGCGCAGGACGCGCAGGAGCGGGGAACGTGTCTATGCGCGGCAAAGCAGGCATCTTGCTGCTGGCCCTCCTTGCCGGGGGTTGCAGCAGCATCATGACACCGGACAGAGAGCCGCCGCCCAAGCTGACTGCATTGGACGGGGGCTTGCCGGTGCATGCGCTCTGGTCAACCAGCTTTGGCGCGAAACTGGAAGGCCAATACCAGCGTTTCGCCCCCATCGTGGAAGGGGGCAAGCTGTTTGTTGCGGACGGCGAGGGGCGCGTGGCCAGCCTGGACGCCGCCAGCGGCAAGACCTTATGGATTGTCGAAACCAAAGCCAAAATCTCGGCGGGATTGGGTAGTGGCGAAGGCTTGCTGCTCGCTGGCACCCGCAATGCCGAAGTGCTGGCCTTGCGCAAGGATGATGCCGCAGTGGCGTGGCGCAGCCCGGTATCCAGCGAAGTACTGGCCCCGCCACGCGCTGCCGAGGGCGTGGTCGTGGCGCGCACGGTGGATGACAAAGTGCTTGCGTTGGACGTCAAAAACGGCAATCGCTTGTGGATGCAAGGGCAGACTGTCCCCATCCTCACCTTGCGCGGTACGGGTGCGCCGCTGGTCTCGGGAGACAAGGTCATCGTGGGATTTGCCAACGGCAATCTTGCGGCGTTCAGTCTGGCTGATGGCAAGACGTTGTGGGAGGTCAGAATCGCCGCCCCCCAGGGGCGTTCCGAACTTGAGCAAATGGTGGATGTCGATGCAGACCCGGTCATCATGGACGACGTTGTTTATGCCGTGTCTTTCCAGGGGCGACTCGCCGCCGTGGCGCAGGACACGGGCCGTCTGCTCTGGGCACGCGATATGTCATCCTTTAACAACATCGCCGTCGACAAAGACAAAATCTATGTCACGGACAGCGAAAGCCAGGTATGGGCGCTTGATCGCACCAACGGCGTGGCGCTGTGGAAGCAGGACAAACTGGGCGGCCGCGGCCTAACCGCGCCGGTCATTCACGGCGATTATATTGTGGCGGGTGACATCGAAGGCTATCTGCACTGGCTGGCGCGCGATGACGGCCGTTTTGTGGCGCGTTACAAGACGAATGACTCGGTCATAACGGTTGCCCCGGTGGTCGCGGGCGACACCCTGTATGTGCGCGGCAAGAATGGTGTTTTGGGCGCGATAGCCTTGCCTGGAGCAGCCCACAGCTCCCCCTCTCCTTGAATAGAGGGGGTAGTCACCCCCTCATACGCTTCACCCCTTTTCAACGGGCCATCCAACAGTTTGCTATACTTTGCCTTAACTTCCTCTTTTACGTCTTACTAACCGGCATATTCTCCCAAATCTCAAATGAAACCTGTTATCTCCTTGGTAGGCCGTCCCAATGTCGGCAAATCCACGCTATTTAACCGCCTGACGCAATCGCGTGCCGCGCTGGTGGCCGATCAGCCTGGGCTGACCCGTGACCGCATCTATGGCGCGGGCAGAATTGGTGACCGGCCCTATATCGTTATTGATACTGGCGGCCTGAGCGGCGAGCGGGATGGCATAGACAGCCTGATGGCTGAACAGGCGCGGCTCGCCATGCAGGAGTCGGATATCATCCTGTTCCTCGTCGATGGCCGTGCCGGCATGACGGCAGGGGACGAAGAAATTGCAAGGCGGTTGCGCCAGCTTGGCAAACCGGTATACCTCGTGCTCAACAAGGCCGAAGGCCTGGAAAGTGCGATTGTAGGCGCTGAGTTTCAGGCGATGGGGTTGGGCCAGCCCTACCCGGTGTCCGCCACGCATGGCGACGGCGTTGGGCGTATGATGGAAGTTGTGCTGTCTACCCTGCCCGTCGAACTGGAGGAGGCGGCACAGCCTGGCATCAAGATTGCCGTCGCTGGGCGCCCCAATGTGGGTAAATCCACCCTCGTCAACCGCATCCTCGGCGAGGAGCGCGTACTGGCCTTCGATTTGCCCGGCACCACGCGTGATAGCGTCTATATTCCCTTCGAGCGCGGCGGGCAAGATTACACGCTGATCGACACGGCGGGCATCCGGCGCCGCCACAAAGTGACCGAAGCGATAGAAAAATTCAGCGTAGTGAAAACCCTGCAAGCGATTGAAGAGTCACATGTAGTGATCCTGGTGCTGGACGCCACTGCGAGTATCACTGACCAAGACGCCAGTCTCGCCGGTCTTATTCTCGAAAGCGGCCGGGCGCTGGTGATTGCCGTCAATAAATGGGATGGCCTGGATGCAGAGCGCCGCATCTATCTCAAGCGCGAGCTGGAGCGCAAACTGCCGTTTCTCGACTTCGCAGGGGTTTACTTTATTTCCGCATTGCATGGCACGGGTGTCGACAAGCTGCTTGCCGCCGTGGACAACGCGCATCGCTGCGCCACCCAAAAACTATCAACCCCGCAATTGACGCGCCACCTGGCCGACATCATCGCCCAGCATCAGCCACCACTGGTGCATGGCCGCCGCATCAAGCTGCGCTATGCCCACCAGGGCGGGCAAAATCCGCCCGTCATCGTGATTCATGGCAACCAGGTCGACTCCGTGCCCGACACTTACCGGCGCTATCTCTCCAACGCCTTCCGCGTCATTCTCAAGATTGAAGGCACGCCAGTGCGCATAGAATTCAAAGGCAGCGAGAATCCTTATCGCGAAAAAAAGAATGTCCTCAGCCAGCGCCAGCTCGACAAACGGCGGCGCTTGAAAAAGCACATCAAAAAATTTAAATAATCCTACGGCTGAAGCGGGTGTGTCCGATAGTGGCAGGACACCCCCGGTTTACAGTTCCAGGGCTTTGTCTCGCTCAATCAGCGCATACGCCGAGTGATTGTGAATTGATTCGAAGTTCTCTGACTCCACAACATAGGCCGTGATGCGCGGATCGTCATTCAAGCGCGCGGCAACGTCGCGCACCATATCTTCGACGAATTTGGGGTTTTCATAGGCGCGTTCGGTGACGTATTTTTCGTCCGGGCGCTTGAGGATGCCGAACAGTTCGCAGGAGGCCTCTTTCTCCACGGTGTCGATCACCTCCTCAATCCACACAAACCCCTCGGTGCGTACATTTACGGTAACGTGAGAGCGCTGGTTATGGGCGCCGTATTTGGAGATTTCCTTGGAACAGGGGCACAAGCTGGTGACCGGCACAATAACCTTGATGGACGTGGTGGACTTTCCGCCAGTGATCTCGCCGATCAACGTGACGTTATAATCCATCAGGCTTCTCACGCCTGATACCGGCGCGGTTTTGTTGACGAAATACGGGAATGTCATTTCGATATGCCCGGATTCGGCGGCGAGCAGCGTCGCCATTTCGGATAGCATGTCCTTGAACGACGCCACGCTGATTTCGCGTTCGTGGTGATTAAGAATCTCCACGAAGCGCGACATGTGTGTACCCTTGAAATTGTGTGGCAGTCTCACATACATGTTGAAAGTGGCGATGGTGTGCTGCTCGCCGTCGCTGCGATCCTTGACGCGCACCGGGTGCCGGATGTCTTTGACCCCTACCTTGTCGATAGCGATGCGCCGCGTATCCGGGCTGCCCTGGACATCGGCGATGTTGGCGGCGGGCTGGCTGATGTTTTGTTTCACGGTGCTCATAGTGGTTATTCCTCGGTATAGCGCACACAGGCGCGCTCGGTTTCCCACAGGGTGACCGCGCTTACTTTCAACACGCTGGTATTCAGCGTGTTGGACAGCTCTTTGTAAAAATAGCTCGCGATGTTCTCGGCGGTCGGATTGATTTTGTCAAACGGCGGGATATCGTTCAGGTAGTAGTGATCCAGGCGTCCCGCCAGTTCGCGCGCCGTATTCTTGATGACTTTGAAATCAAGGCCCATGCCGACCTCATCCAGCGCGGTGGCGCACACTTCGACTTCGAGTTTCCAGTTATGACCGTGCATACGGCTGCACGCACCAGGGTAATCCCGCAAGGTGTGGGCGGCGGCGAAATCAGTCGCGACTTTAAGGGTGTAACGGGGGCTCATAAAATAAACTTGACTGATTTAGTGGGAATTTAACCGGATTGGGGCGGTTTGGCAAGCCCCTTCTCCGAAATGACGGGTGACGGTGCGGATAATTCCATTGGAATCAAGGCCACACTCAGCCAGCAATTGCTCTCTGGCGCCTTGCTCGATAAAGCTGTCAGGCAAGCCAAGATTGACTATGGGGCATTGGATGCCGTGTGTTGCCAGACATTCGTTGACAGCGCTGCCCGCTCCGCCCATCACGGCGTTTTCCTCAATCGTGATGAGCAGCTCGTGTTCGCGGGCGAGCCGTAGCACCATCTCCTCGTCCAATGGCTTCACGAAGCGCATGTTGGCGACAGTTGCATTAATTTTTCCGGCGGCATCCAGGGCGGGCGTGACCATGCTGCCAAAGGCAAGAATAGCGACCTTGGAGCCTTGCCGACGTAGATCCGCCTTGCCGATGGGTAGCGCAGACATCTTTTTCTGGATGGCAACGCCAGTTCCCGCGCCGCGCGGATAACGCACCGTTGCGGGGCCGCTGTACTGAAAGCCGGTGTAGAGCATCTGGCGGCACTCATTTTCGTCAGCGGGCGCCATGATGACCATGTTCGGTATGCAGCGCAGAAAGCTCATATCGAAGCTGCCCGCATGGGTAGGTCCATCAGGGCCGACCAGACCGCCCCGGTCGACAGCAAACAACACCGGCAGGTTCTGTATGGCGACATCATGGATCAACTGATCATAGGCGCGCTGCAAAAACGTCGAATAAATGGCCACCACTGGCTTCATGCCGTCGCATGCCAGCCCTGCGGCGAGGGTGACGCTGTGCTGCTCGGCAATGGCGACATCGAAATAACGTGCCGGATAGCGCTGGGAAAATTCCACCAGGCCAGATCCTTCGCGCATTGCCGGAGTGATGCCGATCAGACGTTCATCAAGCGCCGCCATGTCGCAAAGCCATGCACTGAAGACCTGGGTGTAGGTCGGGCCACCGCTGGAGGCGAGCATTTCACCCGTTTCCGGCTCGAAAGGCGGTACTCCATGGTAGGCGCAAGGGTTTTGTTCCGCAGGCGTGTAGCCTTTGCCCTTTTTGGTGACAACGTGCAGGAACTGCGGCCCTTTCAGGGAGCGCAAGTTGGTGAGCGTCTTGACCAGGGTGGGGAGGTCATGGCCGTCGATGGGGCCTATGTAGTTGAAGCCCATCTCCTCGAACAGCGTGCCGGGAACGATCATACCCTTTACATGCTCTTCCGCGCGGCGCGCCAGCTCCCACACGGGGGGCATCACGCCCAACACCTTCTTACTGCCTTCGCGTACTGTTGAATAAAGCTTGCCGGATAGCACGCGCGCCAGATAATGCGACAACCCCCCCACGTTAGGCGAGATCGACATATCGTTGTCGTTGAGGATTACCAGCAAGTCAGGGCTGATGTCACCTGCGTGATTAAGCGCCTCGAAGGCCATGCCTGCGGTTAGCGCGCCGTCGCCAATGATTGCCACCGCCTTGCGGTCGATGCCCTGCTGGCGTGCCGCCAAGGCCATGCCGAGCGCGGCGCTGATGGATGTGCTGGAATGGCCGACGCCGAAGGTGTCGTAAGGGCTTTCACCGCGCTTGGGAAAGCCCGCCAGGCCGTCTTTCTTGCGCAGCGTACCCATCTGCTCGCGGCGGCCGGTGAGAATCTTGTGGGGATAGGTCTGGTGGCCCACATCCCACACCAGACGGTCTTCAGGTGTGTTGAAGACATAATGCAGGGCGATAGTCAGCTCCACCGTGCCCAGTCCCGCAGACAGGTGCCCGCCGGTACGGCTCAATGTCTGGATCAAAAAGCCGCGCAACTCCTCCGCCACCTGGACGAGTTGCGACTCAGGGAGTCTGCGCAAGTCTTCCGGGGAGTTTATGGACTTCAGCAGCAGGCAATGGTTTTGATCGGGCATCTTGCGGGCGGCCGGTTAAGTAAAAGTAAACTATACATTATCTTAGGCTGCCCGTGGGGTTGCAAGGAATATCGTGTTGTGGCTTGAGGGTGATGAGTATGGAGGCAGCGTTTCCCTGCCCATCCGGCGGAAAAGGGGGTGAGCCTATCGGCTGTGGCCCAATTGCCCACCTTTGCCCTGCACAGCCATTTCTACTGTATCAAGGGCATGGTTGGCGTCCATGCCGCCCACTATATAGATGGCATTTTTATGTATCGCCACGGCAGCGGCGCTTCTCGCAGCCTTCATCTGCGAAGTAAATGACCAGTCACCCACCTGGCCGTTCGCGTCAACCGGGGCGAATTCCACACTGTCCAGCCGGAATTGCCCATCATGTCCGCCCATCATATAAATATAGTTGTTCATCGCAAATGCAGTGGCGATGAAGCGCGGTGTTTGCAGGGAGGTTGGCTCGATGCGCCAGGGCTGAAGTGCTCCGTCGTTGCCGATGGATGTCATCTCCACGTCGCCATAGCTGACTTTCTGGGGGTCCCTGACGTGTCCGCCCAGCAGGTAGATCTTGTCGCCGAGAATGGCGGCAGAGTGGATGTAACGGTCAATCACGGACTCTTCCTTCTCCAGTTGCCAGCCACCGAGCGTGCCGTCCGCATGAATTTCGGCGCGTTCCACGGACTTGAGGAAGATACCGTTGTAACCGCCGATGGCATAGATATGGTTTTTGTATTTCACCGTCTTCAGCCCGCGCCGTGGTGTGGTGAGATAATTTTCGAGCTGCCACGGCCCCAGGCTGCCATCGGGATTGATGCGTGCCTTTTCCACTGAGGCGATGGGCTGGTTGTCGTCCCCGCGCGGGCCAGTCGCACCGCCGAGCGCGTAGAGATAGCCGTTCATGGTCACGGCAGCGAGATAGAAGCGCCCTTCGAGCAGGCTGGAGGTAGTTTGCCATTCGCCCAGTGTGCCGTCGGGATTGATGCGGGTAAATTCGACTTCCTTGACGTATTCGTCATCGTCATTGATGCCGCCCACCACATACAGATAATCGCCCGCCACCACCGCTGCCAGCGCGCGCCTTGGGAAATGAAAGCTATTAACCGGCTTCCAGCCGCTGACCCAGCCGGGATCGTTCTGTGGCGTAGCACTGCTGTTGAATAGCAGAAGCATGAGTGCGGCGATGAGTAGCGCACCAATGCCGGGCAGCAGCAGTGATGCGTTCTTGTTTGATCTGGGTGGATTGTCCTGCATACGGGTAGTGTATCCCAAGGTTCAAGGCGCATCACCCCAGTTAAATGTGGCCGGCGGTCCGCAATATCTTTTGACGTTGCGGCCAGCCCGGCCCTATACTTTGAATATGAACTTTGTCCGCGTCGGCGATCCAGGTGGTGCGCGCGACACGTTGGTGCTGTTTATTAGTTTGCGCAAGAGCGGCTAGAATTGCGCGCGGGCATATGCCGGATACATTTTAGCGGAAAATCCCCGCATTCCAGGCCATCCCTTTGGGGATTTTGCATTTCAGTATGGTTTTGTCATGGAATCCTGCTTGACATATGGGTGTCGACTCCCTAGAATCTCCGCTTCTTTGATGGGCCGTTGTAGAACCTCCGGGCTGTCGTTGTAAATTCTTGGGCATTCCGCGCTAGTTGTCGCCGTTTTCAAGTGGCGCGCAGGGATGTTCGTTTGTGTCTGTTTTGTGCGGGAGTTAGTAAGCTAATGGCAACAGTTAATCAGTTGGTGCGCAAACCTCGGGTGCAGCAAAAGGTCAAAAGCAATGTGCCTGCGCTGGGTGAAAGCCCGCAAAAGCGCGGTGTGTGCACGCGTGTTTACACAACCACGCCTAAGAAGCCGAATTCCGCGATGCGCAAAGTGGCGCGTGTTCGCCTTACCAATGGTATGGAAGTGAGCAGCTACATTGGCGGGGAAGGTCATAACCTTCAGGAGCACTCCGTGGTTCTGATCCGTGGCGGTCGTGTGAAGGATTTGCCGGGTGTTCGCTACCATACGGTGCGCGGCAGCCTTGACACCTCCGGCGTAAGTGCCCGTCGCCAAGGCCGTTCGAAGTATGGGGCAAAGCGTCCCAAGTCGTGATCTTTAGGTAAAAGATTAATTTTCGTAAACACCAGAATCGAATGCAGGTGAGACGATGTCGAGAAGAAAAGTAGCTGTCAAGCGAGTTGTAATCGCCGATCCCAAGTACGGAAGCGAGACGCTGGCCAAGTTTATTAACGTGATCATGGAAAGCGGCAAGAAGTCCGTTGCCGAGAAGATTGTTTACGGTGCGCTTGACCAGTTGGCCAAAAAAGGCCGTGGCGATGCGCTGGATGTGTTCAGTCAGGCGCTCGACAATGTTCGTCCGTTGGTCGAGGTGAAGTCCCGCCGTGTTGGTGGTGCTACCTATCAGGTTCCCGTTGAAGTGCGCCCCTTGCGCCGCAACGCCTTGGCGATGCGCTGGCTGGTGGACTCTGCGCGGAAGCGCGGCGAAAAATCCATGGGTTTGCGTCTGGCGGCTGAAATCATGGATGCCTACGAGAGTCGTGGCACCGCAGTGAAGAAGCGCGAAGATACGCACCGCATGGCGGAAGCCAATAAGGCGTTTGCGCATTACCGCTGGTAAGTATAAAAATTTTCGTTTGTTTGATGTCTGTATAATTGAAGGATTGCTGAGTCGTGGCCCGTACAACCCCTATTGAGTGTTACCGCAATATCGGCATCATGGCCCATATTGACGCCGGTAAAACGACGACCACCGAGCGTGTTTTGTACTACACCGGTGTCTCTCACAAGATTGGTGAGGTGCATGACGGTGCCGCCACCATGGACTGGATGGAGCAGGAGCAGGAGCGTGGCATTACCATTACCTCTGCTGCTACCACCTGCTACTGGAAGGGTATGGCCAGTCAATTCCCGCCGCATCGTATCAACATCATTGATACCCCGGGTCACGTCGATTTCACCATTGAGGTGGAGCGTTCGTTGCGCGTGCTGGACGGCGCTTGCGCCCTGTTTTGCGCCGTAGGTGGCGTGGAGCCACAGTCTGAAACCGTATGGCGTCAGGCCAATAAGTATCGCGTGCCACGCGTTGCTTTTGTCAATAAGATGGACCGTGCTGGCGCTAACTTTTTGCGTGTTGTCGAGCAGATTCAGAAGCGTCTTGGTGCCAATCCCGTGGTTATGCAGCTTCCTATCGGGGCGGAGGAGCGCTTTGAAGGTGTGGTCGACCTCGTCAAGATGAAGGCCATCCATTGGGATGAGGCGAATATGGGCATGAGCTTCAAGGAAGGCGAGATACCCTCCGAGATGGTTTCCGCTTGTGAAGAGTGGCGCGAGAAGTTGATTGAAGCCGCCGCCGAAGCTGACGAAACGCTGATGGAGAAATACCTTGAGGGTGGTGATCTTTCCGTTGAGGAGATCAAGAAGGGCGTGCGTGCCCGCACCTTGAGGAATGAAATCGTCCCCGTGCTATGCGGTTCTGCGTTCAAGAACAAGGGTGTCCAGGCGATGCTGGATGCCGTGATCGAATACTTGCCCGCACCTACCGACGTAGAAGCGGTCAAGGGGCTGCGTGATGATGCTGCTGGTTCCGAGACGGAGCGTCAGCCTTCCGATACAGAGCCGTTTGCCGCGCTGGCATTCAAGATTGCTACCGACCCCTTTGTGGGAACGCTGACCTTTTTCCGCGTGTATTCGGGCGTGCTGAATTCTGGCGATACGGTATACAACCCGATCAAAGACAGAAAAGAGCGCATTGGCCGCTTATTGCAGATGCACGCCAATCACCGTGATGAAATCAAGGAAGTGCGTGCTGGCGATATCGCCGCTGCCGTAGGTCTGAAAGATGTCACTACCGGCGATACCTTGTCAGACCTGAAAAATGTTATCATCCTGGAACGGATGATCTTCCCTGAGCCGGTGATTTCCCAGGCGCTGGAGCCAAAGACCAAGGCCGACCAGGAAAAGATGGGTATTGCACTATCCAAGCTTGCTGGTGAAGATCCTTCTTTCCGTGTTCATACCGATGAAGAAACTGGTCAGACCATCATTTCCGGGATGGGCGAGCTCCATCTGGAGATCATCGTCGACCGCATGAAGCGTGAGTTCAAGGTTGAAGCCAACGTTGGAGCGCCACAGGTTGCATACCGTGAAACGATCCGCAAGAGCGTTGAGCAGGAAGGCAAATTCGTGCGCCAGTCCGGTGGTCGTGGTCAGTACGGACATGTCTGGTTGCGCATCGAGCCGCAGGAGCCGGGCGCGGGTTATCTGTTCGTCAATGCTATTGTTGGTGGTACGGTGCCACGCGAATATATCGCCCCTGTCGATAAGGGTATTCAGGAGCAGATGAAGAACGGCGTCATCGGGGGTTTCCCCGTGGTTGATGTCAAAGTCACACTGTTCGACGGTTCTTACCACGATGTGGACTCCAATGAAATGGCGTTTAAGATCGCCGGTTCAATGGGCTTCAAGGAAGGCGCCCGTAAGGCGAGCCCTGTATTGCTTGAGCCGATCATGAAGGTTGAAGTGGTTACTCCTGAGGACTATATGGGTGATGTCATGGGCGATTTGAATCGCCGTCGCGGTATCGTTCTGGGTATGGATGATTCGCCGTCCGGCAAGTTGGTTCATGCCGAAGTGCCATTGGCGGAAATGTTTGGTTATGCTACCGATTTGCGCTCCGCTACGCAGGGTCGTGCGACTTATGCGATGGAGTTTGCCAAGTATAATGAAGTGCCGGCGAGTATCGCTGAAGCCGTGATTAAGAAAGCATCGGCCTGAAAATTGTAATTAATTTAAGAGGTAATGAACCGTGTCCAAGGGAAAGTTTGAGCGTACCAAGCCGCATGTTAACGTAGGCACGATTGGTCACGTAGATCATGGTAAGACCACGTTGACGGCAGCGTTGACGAAAGTAATGGCGGAGCGTCATGGCGGTGAATTCAAGGCCTATGACCAGATCGACTCTGCTCCTGAAGAGCGCGCGCGTGGCATCACCATTGCCACCGCGCACGTCGAATATGAATCCGATGCCCGTCACTACGCGCATGTTGACTGCCCCGGCCATGCCGACTACGTAAAGAACATGATCACCGGCGCGGCGCAGATGGACGGCG
>JAKFXX010000018.1 GCA_021731145.1 Gammaproteobacteria bacterium
ATAAATCCAATAAGGTGAAAGAGTACGTTGCCTCGCTTGAAGGAAAGCTGAGCATTTACCTTTTACCGCCCTATGCACCTGATATTAATCCAGACGACACGTTTGGAATCAAATGCGTCACATGGGAACATCGAAGAAACCGCTGAAGGAAGGCGAGTCGCTTAAGCAGCGGGTAACCAATGACCTGCAAAGAATCAAAAACGATAAACCGTTGATAAAATCATTTTTTCAAGAGTCTTCGGTATCCTTTGCAAGTGCTTAGTTAGTAAGTCAAACCGGGGAAGCTATGTTTTTAGAAAAAATCAATTTCAAGACCGGTTCATCCCCACGTGCGTGGGGAACACAATTAGGTTCAGCTACTGTATATCTCTCCCAACGGTTCATCCCCACGTGCGTGGGGAACACCTCATACACGCTACCAACATATGGGTTGGCCTCGGTTCATCCCCACGTGCGTGGGGAACACACCGTCATGCCACGGGCCACCGCAATGTATACCGGTTCATCCCCACGTGCGTGGGGAACACTCGATGAGGAAAAAATTCCCGGCTCTACGCGACGGTTCATCCCCACGTGCGTGGGGAACACGAAATCAGGACAGATGATTGTAGGAATATTGACGGTTCATCCCCACGTGCGTGGGGAACACCCGCCGGTGGCTGCCATAGAAGCCGAAATTTCCGGTTCATCCCCACGTGCGTGGGGAACACGAAATATCCGGCATTCGTGCGGCCCATGCAGACGGTTCATCCCCACGTGCGTGGGGAACACCGATCACGGATCGGTGAGGCGGTGGCCACAGACGGTTCATCCCCACGTGCGTGGGGAACACAGTGGTGGGAAGAATATCCTCATGCAATATCACGGTTCATCCCCACGTGCGTGGGGAACACGTCAAGAAGTTGGCCACAAGATTTTCAAAGCGCGGTTCATCCCCACGTGCGTGGGGAACACTTTTTAGCGTTGGCAATCAGATCATCCATTAGCGGTTCATCCCCACGTGCGTGGGGAACACTGTTGTCGAAGCGGTTATTGCAAGGGTATCAACGGTTCATCCCCACGTGCGTGGGGAACACATTTCGGCTCATAAAGATGACCATACTATGCACGGTTCATCCCCACGTGCGTGGGGAACACAGTGGCATTTTTGATATGTCCATATTTTTCGACGGTTCATCCCCACGTGCGTGGGGAACACTCGGTAAAGAAAATACAGCAAAAATACCCTCGCGGTTCATCCCCACGTGCGTGGGGAACACCTGGCGCAGAGGAGCGTAACGGTATGCCCTATCGGTTCATCCCCACGTGCGTGGGGAACACCTCCTCCATAAACTCACCCATCGGAACGTGGCCGGTTCATCCCCACGTGCGTGGGGAACACGTCCCGGCGGCTGGCGGGGACGGCGGTTACAACGGTTCATCCCCACGTGCGTGGGGAACACGTCAGAACGGTAATTTTTGGTACTGTTACCCGCGGTTCATCCCCACGTGCGTGGGGAACACTTTATGAGGATTTGGAGGATGCAGAGGCTGCGCGGTTCATCCCCACGTGCGTGGGGAACACGTGACCTTGGATCGGAGCGTTGATAAATGCCCCGGTTCATCCCCACGTGCGTGGGGAACACACATACTCGCTCGGTGTAGATGCGGTCGTCGTCGGTTCATCCCCACGTGCGTGGGGAACACCGCCACGGCACGAGTAAGCGTAGCCTCTGCGGCGGTTCATCCCCACGTGCGTGGGGAACACTTCCCATCCCGGCGGCCGCGCCTGCCGGCGTACGGTTCATCCCCACGTGCGTGGGGAACACGCGGATACCATAATTTGTATGTGCAGGAGCGGCGGTTCATCCCCACGTGCGTGGGGAACACGAATTCGCTACGCTGAAATCGGAGATATCAATCGGTTCATCCCCACGTGCGTGGGGAACACTTTCGCATGGCGATAATGGTAGCCATGTGATTCGGTTCATCCCCACGTGCGTGGGGAACACCCGCACATGCAAAAACATCTCAACAAAAGCGGCGGTTCATCCCCACGTGCGTGGGGAACACTCGACTCCAGTATTATTTCAGTATCAGGCATTCGGTTCATCCCCACGTGCGTGGGGAACACTCAATGCTAGGGAGATCAGCGGCAATGCGAACCGGTTCATCCCCACGTGCGTGGGGAACACTCCCCTGCTGATCCGGTGGGAGGGTATTGATGCGGTTCATCCCCACGTGCGTGGGGAACACGTAGCATCGCGCTGCTGGCGCTCCATGATAGCCGGTTCATCCCCACGTGCGTGGGGAACACCCCAAAAATATTTGCACGCTCCAAAATAATCTCGGTTCATCCCCACGTGCGTGGGGAACACGAGACCAATCAACTCGCGGCAGGCACCTATACCGGTTCATCCCCACGTGCGTGGGGAACACCCTGCAACTGGTCAGTAGGTCTTCCACGTTGCGCGGTTCATCCCCACGTGCGTGGGGAACACTGCCAGTCCTTATCCGGATTCGTGAATTTTGCCGGTTCATCCCCACGTGCGTGGGGAACACCGTCGATGATCCGGCGAAATGATCCCGCTCGCCGGTTCATCCCCACGTGCGTGGGGAACACGCGAGCTCTTTTCCTAGCCGCGCAGCACTTTCCGGTTCATCCCCACGTGCGTGGGGAACACCGCACATGATCAACAAGACCCCTAACCCGCAACGGTTCATCCCCACGTGCGTGGGGAACACGGCCGCCAATTATTGCGAGACCCAGATCGCCGCGGTTCATCCCCACGTGCGTGGGGAACACCATCCGAGCGAAACCCTCGATGTGCTCAAGCACGGTTCATCCCCACGTGCGTGGGGAACACAACTGAAGCAAGTGCCCGACTCCCGTAACGCTCGGTTCATCCCCACGTGCGTGGGGAACACCAAATGTGCGATTTTAATGGCCCTTCCCTCCACGGTTCATCCCCACGTGCGTGGGGAACACTTGCACAGAATGGAGAGGTGTACGCAATGGGCCGGTTCATCCCCACGTGCGTGGGGAACACGCGGCCTGAATCAGGCGCGGATGCTGTCTCAGCGGTTCATCCCCACGTGCGTGGGGAACACTCCCTGAATAAATAATTGCAACGGCACATTTTCGGTTCATCCCCACGTTGGGGAACACAAAACAGGAGATAAAAATATGAGAGAAGCATGCGGTTCATCCCCACGTGCGTGGGGAACACTGGTATTGTTGCGAGTTTAGGTGTACTTCTTCCGGTTCATCCCCACGTGCGTGGGGAACACCGTTGCGCTGCATTAAAGTAGGCCGCTCATAACGGTTCATCCCCACGTGCGTGGGGAACACTTAAATGGGTTTTGATGTTTTACGTATGTTGCCGGTTCATCCCCACGTGCGTGGGGAACACAGTCAACGGCTCATTATTGAGCACGTTGACAACGGTTCATCCCCACGTGCGTGGGGAACACAGACGAATATCCGCTGGGGCGCGCACCAACGCCGGTTCATCCCCACGTGCGTGGGGAACACACGTCACGTGCTCATTGCAATCAACCCGAATTCGGTTCATCCCCACGTGCGTGGGGAACACGCGGGCGTGTCGAGCAGGGAGGATGCCAGTCCCGGTTCATCCCCACGTGCGTGGGGAACACGGGGCCATCACCACCTGACACCTGTGGCCCGCCGGTTCATCCCCACGTGCGTGGGGAACACGCCTCTCTGTCGGCGGAGGAGTATGGCAACGCCGGTTCATCCCCACGTGCGTGGGGAACACGCGCGCCGTCACACTGAACGGACTCCGCAGGTCGGTTCATCCCCACGTGCGTGGGGAACACGCAATTGCGTGATATCATAACCGAGATTGAAGCGGTTCATCCCCACGTGCGTGGGGAACACCTGATCGGTGAAATTTATCAGCCGTATCAGCACGGTTCATCCCCACGTGCGTGGGGAACACTCTGCGTTCAGCCCGTGTTCTGCGATGATGACCGGTTCATCCCCACGTGCGTGGGGAACACTAAAAGTTTATGAATCATAGATGATAATGGTTCGGTTCATCCCCACGTGCGTGGGGAACACCTGGCGCGCGATACCAGGACATGGGCTGATTCCGGTTCATCCCCACGTGCGTGGGGAACACTGGATTACAAGAAATCGACCGATTCAACATGGCGGTTCATCCCCACGTGCGTGGGGAACACATCCAAAAGGTTTTCCAGTCGTTTGTTGTCGTCGGTTCATCCCCACGTGCGTGGGGAACACTGGGTAATGGCCACGACATCGCCGATCTCGACCGGTTCATCCCCACGTGCGTGGGGAACACTGAGCGGTCGTGATTTTGAAGTGGTCAATGTGCGGTTCATCCCCACGTGCGTGGGGAACACCTAGTATTGGGAGTAGTCCAGCTATAAAGAAGCGGTTCATCCCCACGTGCGTGGGGAACACACTTCTTCCATCCCATTGAAAAACCCTTCTTTTTTAATGCGAAAAAATCCACCACGACTTTCAGTGGTGGCAACCTAAGTTACCGAATCAGCTAACAATAGGCAATCTGAATTGTTAAAGATCGTCTGATATTGCCCCTTCAGGCAAAAAAGACACCAGCTTGGCTCCGTCCATTTCCACCGGGATGCGCCGGTTAGTTCCTAACGTAATAAAATCGAAACCCGCCTCGTTATTGGTACGCCACGCCATAACCGCATTACCATCTTCAATGCCTTCTTGCACTTGCCGCCAAATATAGTCGCGCACTTTGGCGGAGTAGTTGCCCACATAGACCCCGGCGCGGATCTCCAACAGCCAAATTGCCAAACGGCCCCGCAGCCGGGGCGGCGCCGTTTCAACCACGATGACCAGCATCACCTAGCCCTTTGGGTTCAGGAATTGCGGGTAGCACTGCGTCTTCCGGCGGCAGTGGCGGCGCAATTTCACCGGCAGAAAGCATGTCTTCAATGCCGGGGATGATCCGTTCCAGCAGGTTGGTTTCGCGGAAGACATCCCGGCAGGCCAGCCGCACCTTTTGCTCGGGATTGTTAGGGGCTTGCGCAGCAATTTTAAATGCCAGCGGCACGACGGTTTCAAACTTGTAAACGTCGGCCACATCATAGACAAAAGACAAGGGCTTGCCAGTGTGGATAAAGCCAATCGCCGGGGCATAGCCCGCCGCCAGCACGGCAGCCTCGGTGACGCCATAGAGGCAGGCGGTGGCAGACGACAGGCAACGGTTGGGCAGATCACCTTTGTCCCATTCTTGCACATCGTAATTACGCGATTTCCACTCCACGCCATGTCTTTTGGCAATCTGCTTGTACATCTCCCGAACGCGCGCGCCCTCAATGCCACGCAACTGCTCGACGCTGCGTCGTGTGGGTGGTTCTTCGCCGAAACGCAAGGCGTACATCTTGCGCACCACTTTAAGCCGCAAATCGGGCTCAAGCGCCAGTTTGGCCTGATAAAGTAAGCGGTCGGCACGGGCGCCGCCGGGTTGACCAGAGGAATACAGTCGAACCCCCGCTTCCCCCACCCACACCAGCAAGGTGCCGACACGCGCGGCCAAAGCGGCGGCAGCATGGGAGACACGGGTGCCAGGCTCCAGCATGAGGCAAGCCACACCTCCTACAGGCAAGTGAGTGCGCACTCCCGTCTTATCCACCACCACAAAAGCGCCATCCAGCACATCGAGATGGCCTTTCTCGATGAACAGAATCGACAGCCGTTCTTTGATGGGGATAGGTTTGAGCGGGGGTAACATAAATCAATTCACTCCTATTTCACACCCACTGGCCCCAAAGCGGTAACAGCTTGCAGAAGCTCATCCGTTAAGACAATAAGCTCCTCAATTAATTGGTCGTCCACTTCAAGATGGCCCTCATATTCAGCTATATTACGCCGCTCATGACAGAGCGAAAACACCTTGGCCTTTGCTGGAGCAAACCCCAACGTATGCACCAGGCACTGAAAGACCAGATAACGTTTATCAGAACGGTAGCCATGCCAACGCAAGGCCGCCAATGCTAACGAGTGTGCCGCGTTATAGGCCAGATCAAAACGGCTATCACGAGAGAGCGAAATATTTTTGGCGTCCACCAACCTCACTATGGCCGACCGTACCATGCCGTCAAACTCACGTTGATCAGGCGGCTCGGCTTTGAGCTGATTAATCCTTGACAGGTTTTTAAGATTCTCCAATGTCATCAATTGACCCCATCAGTATTGTTTTTGGTTGCTGCAATACCCGCTGCACAAAGGCGTTGTCCTCTTTACGTTTACGCTTCAACTCGGCAGGTGAATATAACGTTGGATTAACTGCACGGCCCAACTGCGCTTCGACCTCGCCCAGCAGCGTCATCAGCGCGGTATAAGACAACCCATCAGCAATCACCATCAGGTCAATGTCACTCTCGGCAGTGTCTCGTCCCTTTGCCACCGAGCCGTAAATGAACGCCAGTTGAATCTTGTCCGCCACAGGTTGCAGCGCTGCTTTAAGCACATCCGCCACTCCGAAGGTTTTCACAACGATGCCGCGCAACTCCTCGAAAATAGGCGACGCAGCATTCGCCTGATAGTGCTTCTGATTGCCCTGCCGGGTAACCGTCAACAACCCCACCTCGGAGAGACGCGCCAACTCCCGCTGCACTGTGCCGATGCCCAGCCCGGCGTAACGCACAATCTCATTGGCGTAAAAGCTCCGCCCCGGCTGGCCAAACAGCAATCTCAACACCTGTTGCTGGGTTTTGGTGAATAGCGCATCACCCAACGATCTGTTCTTGGTCATAACCTGTCGCCTCAATAGTTCCCATATTGGGTATTATAATACCCAATATGGGAACATCAAGCCGAGAAAGCTACAACCGCCGCACCAACATCAGGCCACAGCCGAAGGCTTTGGCATGGCCGATACGCAGCCCACTCATGACATTGGCACCACGGATAGGAACCCAAGCCCCATGGCTTTGCCATGCCCAATACCGGTTTGCAGCGCAGTCCTGAAATTGTCTGGTTCGGTAACCATGAGAATGCCGTCGTACAGCACAGAATAAATCCGGATACCATTACCCGTGTGTTGCTTCCCTCGGAGCATCTGCTCCTGAGAAATCTGCACATCAATACGCTCTTGCGGCGATTCTGAAAAATCAAAGGATGCTAATCGAGGTAGTGAAAACCCGTGCAATTTCCCTTTTCGCGCAAGCCATGTTTCCTGCTCTTCAATCTGTAGCAACCCCAGACGCTTGCCACTGCGTGTCACACAAGGATTGGCGCGCAGCCTGAAACGAAAGCGCTGTTTGGCTTTGAGTGAATCGAGCTTGAGTCGAGCATTCAGATCAATAGCTGAATCGGTATTTGCCAGCCACCCCTGCACACCAACGCCAGCCCAATCCGGCATTGACTTACTTTGCACAAGAATGCGCGGACACCCAGCGGGATCAGTCTCCGGCTCAAGCCTCCACAGGAATTCACCTTCAGGGCATTTTTTGTCTGGCGTACTGAATGCTCGACACAGGGTGGAATGCAACTGATAAGGATCGGACAAGTCGCGTCGGGCCTCCCGGCAACGTGGGTCAAGGTGAATTCTATGCAGAAACATTCGTCACCTCCTGAGGAAGGTCGATCCACTCTGAGCGCACGAACCGCGTTCCGAAACGTCGTTCAGAAAATGAAGACAACGGCTGATCCATCTTGAGCACGCCTGATCCGTCCTCGGACTCAAAGGAGACCAAGAGCTGTTCAGGGGGCGATTCCCATTTTCGTGTCGAACTGATCCATGGCCACTGCGTTAAGACTTCATGCAATGGTGCATCCTGTAATCCATTTTCAATCCAGATTGACTCGGAAGGCACATAGGATTTTCGTCCCAATGCCAAAGTCCACACCGGATTTTGCAGGGCGGCATAAATCCGTTCCAACAATAAACGATCCTCGCATTCCAACCCGACAAGAAAAGCTGCGTCAGCAAGATAGTCTCGATGTGAAGGGACACCATCTTTAGATGGTTTTCCATCCGCTTTGATGATGGTATCGGTTGTAGCACACCCCGCTGTCTGATAGTCCCGCTTGGGCACTCCCGGTCGATCATGGCGAATCCCCATGACCAAACGTGTAAGCGGTTCAAGATGAGTCCAGTTCTCGCGCTCGATTCCCATGGCTGCGGCTATGAGGCCGATGACACCAGATTTGCTCGGCTCTTTTCCTGTATCGCGTTGGTCAAAGCGACTGGTGGTTCCCCACGATTGCATTGGGCCCATCAGGCGAAGCAACAAGGTAGGCATGGCTCACTCCTGTATGTTCGCAAGAACTCCATCCAGAAGTTCCTGCAAAGATGCCGCAGAGCTTCCGAAACCATCCAGCTTGGCATCCGTCAAATTAAGCACCCAGGTTTTTCCCTCACCACCAAATGCGGACTGCAAAACCTTGGCCTTCTTGGCAAGTTCCTCTGCTGATCTTCTGGTCAGCGACTCGTCCTTTTTTACACGAATAGCTGTCTCAAATGCATTGGCCAAATTGCGGGGTGCGGTATTGCGGCGCACTGAAACAGCCACAAATTCCGGCGGATTGTGAGCAGCGAAGGTGTTCTGCTTGCCGGTGGGTTCGGCCACCACAAAGCCTTCAAGAAATGCCCGCAAACCTTTGTTCGCCAGTTCTGTGTCGTTCTGGAGATTTGCCACCAACTTGTCCCAGTCCACCGCAGCATAGCGGTAGAAACAAGCCGAATTGAATTCCACCGTACCCATCATATCGGCACCGGCAGTATCCTCGGGCTTAAGGTCATCCACGGCAGTATAAAAGTCGAATTCCCGCTCCACGGCATGAGTCGAAATGGCGTGGGCTACTTGGCAAGCGGCGTTCTGATTCTTCTCGGGCATGTCGGCCAGCATGCGCCCGAAGAGTGCCACATCCAGGGCTTTGCCACCGTTGAAAACTTTGTCGAGAGCTTTTTTCAACTCGGGATCGGCATTCTGGGCTGCTTGTTTCTTGGCTTTGCCAGGCTTTTTTCCCTCTACTGGGGCCGTATCGGACGCGACAATGGAATCCCATTTCTCGTCGATAATGTTGGCTATGCTGGAGACCTCACGCTGTCCTAAAAACAGAAGATATTCACTTTTTCCGTCCTCCTTCACCGTAAGTTCCATAGCTGCCAGCGCCAAGTGAACCTTGTTGGACGCTTCCGGTTCTGCCCGCCCCTTTGCGACCAATGATTTGGTGAGGGCATCTAAGACGCGCTTGGTACGAACGGCAACATCATCCGATGCCAATGCATTTTGTTCCACCAGTTCCGCAAAATGCTGGCGCACGGCTCGCTTGAGACACTGGCTAGAAACACGGGCACGGCGGGTGCCACCGAAAAGAGCATCTTTCGGGGCCCCCGTGTCGTCGCGGTTCAGGTTAGATGGAGCAAAGTTCTGCAAGGAATGAATCTCGATAATTGTTTTCATTCGCTGATCTCCTCTTTGTTTCGATATACGGTAGCTGTTTCGTTATTCAGGTTACGGTAGAAGTCGCGTGCCCAAGCATTCTGTGTGCGCTTCTGGTCGTCGCTCCAGTAAAGAAGCCCCTTCAATAAATCGTTGAAGTCGATGGATTGCTCCTTGAGGAGAGTAACCATCTGGCGCAGGCGGTTTGGCAACTGGTTTGGATCGGAATCCAGCAGGGTGATGAAGCGGCGTTCGGTGCTTGTGGAGCCACTTGCCACCTGATGTGCAGCACACGCCTTCCCGATAGGCAACGGCGCTCCACTCCTGCCTTCTCGCCAGTGTGCAGCCCAAAGACCAGCCACCAGATATAACATCTCCCGCCGCCAAAAATTGTCTTCCCCCTTAAGAAATGGTTCGACATAGGGATATGCGGACACGAATGCTCCGGGATCAAAAGCGAGGCTACGTCGCAGCACCGCTCTTACTTTGGTGTCTTTTTCGTTCAGGCCTTCCAGCCATTCGATAAATCCATTCATGCGTCCTCCTGTTGCGGTTCGAGTTTAAAAATTTCTTCCTTCAGCTCATTAAGTTTTCGCCGCACTGGCCCTTCGGCTTTCACCAGTGCTCGGATGGCCCAGGCATCGCCCGTGGAAACAGAAGCACTATGCTGCGCCCACGCCGCCCCCAAGGTGCCCTGAACGGAGTTCAACCACAGACAGCGTATATCTTCGGAATCACGTTCAAGAGTGTATTCGTGCAGGATTTCGTGGAAGCGTGTCTCCAAGGTAGACCAGTACCAGGCATTAGCCGACATTTGCGTTACGAATTTCTTGATATCCTTGCCATCAGGTTTTCGATCACCTCGGCTCAACAAATCTCGCGCGAATGAACTACATGCAGACCATAATGATTTTTGTGCATCCTCTGAATCTTTGAGAAGTTGCCTAATTTCCGCCCGAATAAAGCGATCACCTGTCAATGCATCTGGCAGAGCGAAGCGCTCCATGCGCCAATACTCAATCTTTGCCTTGTTGTTTGCCTGACCAAGAACCATCACTGAACGTGGGAAGCGTCCACGATTCATCCGAGTTAATACCGTTGCATGCTCGATTACTTGCGGTGCCAGATGTGATTCGTCGGGTAGCAGGGAATCGAAGTCTCGCCAAAGACCTCGGTCACGGAATTGAATCGGCAGCTTTCCCCTCGTGTCGTCAATTCTGTAACTCAGCATGGGGTCACTCTGTTCAGTGGATGTGTTTCCAACTCCAGAGGCAAAAGCCAGCTTCCCGATCCGACCTGAACTATTTTCTTCCAGGCGGACAGAGCGGACCCGCCATGTGTACCGATCTGCAAGGCCGCTTGCGGCACGCTCAAAGCCCGTTTTCAGATTTGCCACCGATTCTGGATGCCGCTCCCACAAAGGCAGGTCAGCAGCAATGACTTCGCGATTCTGTGGAACAAGAGAAAATAGCAGTGTGTCTTGGAAATCACTCCCAAGAGGCAGTGCCATAGCAGCCGTTGCAGAGGGCGCTGTGCCGGTATGCGACAGCTCGCTCTTGCCACAACTCACGGAAAAGGTCTGAGTGGCGAGTATCCAGCGGGCTGCAGCAGCCTCGGTTATGGTGCCGGGTGCCTCGACATCCACATGATCAAAGAGAACCTTGGCATTGTCGGCATTGTGCTCGGCAGCAAGCGCCGTCCAGGCTCTCCAAGTATTCGGCTCAAATGTTGGAATCTGTCCGAACGGATACTTCTCATCAAACAGCCAGAATCTATCCCGCCATTTTTCCAGATAAGCCGTGATTTTTTCGCTGGGGAATCCTTCCTTGAATAATGCCTTGGCCTGATCTATGTCCGTCGGCCCTTCCAGAGCGCGGTACAACACCGCGAGCAAAAAGCGATGAAGGGCTGCCACTACCAGCGGTGACGAGTCCTCAATGGCTGCGATGTCCTTGGATCGCAGCAGTGTGTCGCGGATGCCCAGTTCGTCGCGGGTTCCATCTGGGAATCGCACCGGAATCCATTTTTCGTCTATCAGGTTGAATCGGCTCATTCGGCCTCCTTTGGTTCGTATACTAATCCCAAGTCGTCATCCAGTCGCACCTTTGCGTCCTCAGTCCAGCGTCCTTGCGCGTCCAGTATCAGCGGAAAGCAATTGCGCATGAGTGGCGATTTTTTCCATCCTTCCGGCACTCCAATCGCCTGAAGTTTCTTGGCCACACCTTTACGCGAAATGCTCACGGCTTGGAGATACCACCGTTTTGCTTGGTCGAAATCTGGTGTCGCTTCGGAACTGAATGCGTCATCCGGTAATAATGGGATAGCGACAATCGAATCTTCGCCAAGCCTGGTTTTGGCCATCAGTGTTCGATGCACACCGGGTTCGTCTTCATCGTAAAGAACGAATCGCGCCGGATCATTCCACGATGCATCGTCGGGGAAACCTATGATCGCTTGGTTCGCCTGCCCCCTGTGGGCGATAACTTCCCCGTCTTCTGCCACCAAGGATTTCTCCAGCCGTTCCCGCAAGAATTCCGGTACGTCTACCTTCTCTTCGTACACTGTTTGCACCAAGGTGTCGATTTCATCCGGTAGTGTCAAGCTCTGTTTCGTCTGCAAAAGAATCCAAGTGCGCAACAGAATATCCTCGCGGTACACCGCGCCCCACCAGAGAGGTTTACCGAATGAGGGAGGTTTATCGCCAACAAGTCCCGCAACCAGAAGGATCGGCTCCGAAACAGGCCTGGATTTTCGCGCGTGCCGCCACAAGCGACCTGCACGCTGGAGCACGAGATCAATGGGCGCAAGGTCGGTTGCGATCAGGTCAAAATCAAGATCCAAACTTTGCTCCGCCACTTGGGTAGCGATGAGGATTTTTCGGCCTGCCCGATTCCCTGACTCCCCGAATGTCTCCAAGGCATGATCTTCGCGTTTCTGCCGCCGTTCAGCGGGGAAGCGGGCATGGAAAAGATACACTTCCGTTCCATCGGCAAGGCGTTTGCCAATACGCTGGCCTTCACGCTCCAGCGGTTCACCCTCGTGGAAAAGCCGATACAAGTCTTGTCCTCGCTGCACCGTATTAACAAGCGCTAGGCCCATGCCGCCATTGGCAAGGTGTTCTTCCAGCGCAGAACGTATGCTGGGCAAATCCGCAGAGATGCCCTGTAACTTTAACGTCAGTCGCCGTGCAGGATCGGCCTCGAAATGTTTTTGAGTCACCTCTTCGCCGGGACAGAATACGGAAAGGCGCGGGTACGCCTTCTCTTGTTCAGGTACCTTGCCCCCCACCGCTTTTGCTAACGCTTCACGGATTGACGGTGGCAACGTGGCCGATAGAAGAATTACCGATGAGCCTAATGCCAGCAGCCAGCGCAGCAAATGAACCAGAAGCGTGCCAGTGTAGGCGTCGTAAGCATGTATCTCATCGAAAACCACTACGCGGTTTGCAAGGCCCCACATGCGAACGAAGTTGTGTCGCACGGGCAAAATAGGCAGCAAAGCCTGATCAACAGTCCCTACGCCGTATTCAGAAAGGAGCGCCCGCTTCTTGTTGGTAAACCACTCTCCCGCACGAACCTCGCCTCCCATGTTGGAATCATGGATGCCCGAAAGACGCAAGTTCTGGAAGGTGTCATTGAGTAATGCCCCGCCATGCAGCAGTTGCAGATCAAGTTTTCGATCCGTACCTTGGTCGCGCAAGAATTTAAGGGTTCGCTTGAACATGGCATTACCCGTGGCCTTGGTTGGCAAGGCCACATACAAGCCACGATGTCCGAAACGACGCTGTAGCTCCAAGTGCGCGAAGTAGGCGGCCTCGGTTTTGCCCTCGCCCATGGGAGCTTCCACCAGTAGGATAGCGGATCCCTTCAAATCTGCCACGACATCAGCGACAGCTTGCTGCAAGGGACGGGGAGGAAATTTAAAAACCTGCTCGAAGGATTTTGGTGCTAAAGAAAGTGGTGTTCGTGGCTCCCATCCGATTGCATCCAATGCCTGCTCAGCACGGACTCTGCGTTTTTGGAACCATCCTTTCAGATCATCACAGTCTTGGAGAGTGCCGAAGGAGAACCAATCTTCGTTGGAGCCAATCCAGTCGGCAAAACTCGTGAGTCCTGACAACAGCATAAAGTCTGGGCCAGTGAGAGCTTGTTTGGTGGGAATCTTGATCGGCTTGAAAACTTCCATCATCGCTTCCACAAGGCCTCGGCGAACTTGCGCCCAATCATCCTTGCCAATGGCGCGCCTATCGCCCATGAGATGATCGATGGTGCTCGGCGAGGCGCGGCTCCCGTGATGGCACCCCACTGCATCGGCCACCAGATCTGCCAATTCATCTGACCAACCCTTTTCCTGCAACATTTCTGTCAGCGCAATCTGGCTCACGAAAGCGTGGTTAATCTCTGTATTTGGACTCGGAGTTGTTCGCAAGCCGGTCATGTCCAACCACTTGCACTGGAAACCAGGGCAGGCCTTCCCCAGATCATGGCAGGCGGCCACTAGCAACAACCATGGTCGAGCATCCTCCCACTCCATTCCCAAGCATGCCGCCATTCTTTTGCGAGTAGATTTTGGTTCGCGCGCCAAGATAGCGTCTACAGTAGCGGCCACATCCAGCATATGGAGAATGAGGGGATGCCATCTTGCGTCACCGTTTTTGCCGGTTTTCGCCCAGACGTATACCAATGCTTTATTCATCTCCCCACCTAACATCAACCTTCACTGACAATCCACCGCTGCCAAATCCAAACAGTGATACACATCGGATGCCACTTTGGTTCAGCCAAATATTTATCGTCGGCCTTGCCCCAGTACTGGGAAATAAAATTTATTTGGCAATTTGGCATGTGTAAAATCGCTTTTTAATCCGTAAAGCAAGATAACATCCCCAGTGTCTCAAAACCTGAGCCGTAACTTTATAAAATGGAAAAATCTTTCAGCCCCGCTCCCCATACTGTTCAAATGCCCCCCGCAACCGCTCAACAACCTCCTTCCGCAACCCCTCCGGCCCCACCACTTCCACATCCGGCCCGTATTTCAGGATATCCATGATTAATTCCCGAGAATCACCGTAGGGTATGCGCAATTCATAGCTGCCGTCTTTCAACCAGATCCCTTCCTGGGCGGGGTGCCATTGCTCGTCGGCGACCCAGCGGGCGCGTTCGGGGGTGAAGCGGAGTATGGCGGTTTGGGTGGCTTGGCCAGCGAAAATGCCATAGGCGCTGGTGAAGTGAAGGTCGAGTTGGGTGTCGTTGATGTCTTCAGCGGGGTTGTTTAGTGTATGGGCGTGTTGAATGCGGTCGATGGAAAAACTGCGCAGGGCTTGCCGTTCGTGGCACCAGGCGTCTACGTACCAGTTGTCGCGGTAGTGGATGAGCCGTTGCGGTGAGATTTCGCGTTCGGTGAGTTGGTTTTTTTCGCGCCCGAGGTAACGGATATGCAGGTGTTTGCGTTGCATCAGGGCGCCAGCGATGGTTTGGAAGGATTCGCCTGTGATGCGCCGCGCGGTGCTGTATAGAATGCGCACGCGGTTGGGGAGTTCGCCGCTGCCCAGGTGTTCGGTTTCGAGGATTGTTTCAATGCGTTTGCGTAATGGGGAAAGATGTGTTTCCAATAAGCCGGGCTGGGTTTGATTCAGTAATTGCTGCACGGCGAGCAGGGCATAAAGTTCGGAGGCGTTGAACCAGAGGCCAGGGAGTTCGTAGGGATGTTCGCCGCTTTGTGTGTAATGATAACCGTTGGCTTTGCGATCATAGGCGATGGGCGCACCGATGAAATTTCGCATGTCTTCGATGATGCGGTTTAAGGTGGCGCGGGAGCATTCGAGGCGCTGTTGCAAAATCTGCCCCGACACCGGATAACGTGCGTTACGCAGTTCTTTGTGCAGGGCGTAGATGCGGTCGAAGCGATCCATGAGTTTTTTGTTTTTTTATGAGTATCATGACGCTACATTAAGTCATTACCTTCCGCAAGGGTTGATTGGTGAGATTATTGCTGCCATGAAAAAGCCCCTTCCTCGCACTGTTGTCATTCTCGGTCTGGTCAGTTTTTTTAATGACCTGGCCTCGGAAATGGTGACGCCGCTCATTCCCATCCTGCTTGCATCCGTGCTCGGTGCGGGGCCTGTTGCACTGGGGTTGATCGAAGGGATGGCCGATGCAGTATCGAGTCTTCTCAAACTCTGGTCGGGCAGATTCTCCGATGTGTTGGGCGGCAGGCGCAAGTGGCTGACATTTTATGGCTACCTGATTTCCAATATCGCCCGGCCCGCGCTGGGTCTGGCTGGAAGCTGGTGGATGATGGCGGGTCTGCGCAGTATTGACAGGGTGGGCAAGGGGCTGCGCACCGCTCCCCGCGACGCCCTTGTGTCGGACGCGGCGCCGCCGGAAATCAGGGGATACGCCTACGGTTTTCACCGCGCGTTGGACAACGCCGGGGGCATGGGCGGCAGTCTGCTCGCTGCCGCCGTACTGACGTTGTCCTCACTGTCATTGCCACAGGTCATACTCTGGTCAGCCATTCCAGGGTTTATCGGCGTCTTGCTGATCGCCTTTGGCATTAAAGAGAAAGTGAAGGAGATCGATCCTCCACAACGAGAGCCTCTCCCGCCCTTGAGCTGGCGGTTGCTTTCGGCGCCGATGCGGCGTTATCTGATGGTGCTGGTTATTTTTACGTTTGCCCGCGCCTCCGAGACATTCATCGTGTTGCGCGGTAATGAGCTGGGCATGGGAGTGGTTGAGTTGCTGCTGCTGTGGGCCGCGCTGAACGGCGCCAAGTCGGCCTCCGCGTGGCGGGGCGGCAAACTGGCCGATACTCTGGGGCTGGAAAGGCTGGTGTTGATCGGCTGGGTGGCCTACTCTGCCGGCTTCCTGTTGTTAGGCGCGGTGTCGCAAAGTATCACCTTGTGGGCGGCGGCCATTACCTATGGTTTTTTGGCGGGACTGAGCGAGGGGGGCGAGCGTGCATTGATTGGCGCCTTTGCGGGGGCCGACGAACGCGGCACAGCCTTTGGCTGGTACCACACGGCGTTGGGTTTGGCCGCTATTCCCGCAGGCCTGCTGTTTGGCGGGACCTGGCATTTTTGGGGTGCGGGAGTGGCATTCACCGCCGCAGGCCTGTTCGCGGCACTTGCTGCGCTGTTATTGCATTTCTGGGCAAGAGTTTTTATAAGAGACTAACACCCGTTACGTGCCACGGCTTGAACACCCCTCATCCTCTCCCAAGGTAAGAGAGAGGCGAGGGGGTGCAGGTTATTTGTTGATGAAGTCCTTCATCCTCCGCAACGCTTCCCGCAGGTTGTCCATATGGGTGGCGAACGACAGGCGCATGTACCCCGGTGCGCCGAATGCCGACCCCGGCACCAGTGCTACGCCGGTTTCATTGAGCAGGTGCTCTGCCAGTTCCACGTCGGTGGTGATCCCGTCCAGCGCGTCGATCACACCTTGCATGCAGGGGAATGCATAAAACGCACCTTGCGAGGGTAGGCATTTGACCCCATTAATCGTATTCAGCTCCGCTACTACGAAGTCATGGCGTTTCTTAAAGGCTACAAGCATGGTCTGGATGCAGGATTGGTCACCCTCCAGGGCGGCTTGCGCGGCGACTTGTGAAATTGAGGTGGGGTTGGATGTGCTTTGTGACTGGACGTTGGTCATGGCCTCAATGAGCTGAGCCGGGCCGGCGGCATAGCCGATGCGCCAGCCGGTCATGGAATAGGCCTTGGATACGCCGTTCAGCATGATGGTGCGCTCATAGAGATCCGGGCAGGCGTTCAGGATGTTGCAGAAGGGCGCTTCGCTCCACAGAATGTGCTCGTACATGTCGTCATTGGCGATCAGCACCTGCGGATAATCGCGCAATACTGCGCCCAAGGCCTCCAATTCGGCGCGGGTATAGGCAACGCCGGTAGGGTTGGAGGGGCTGTTGATGACAAGCAGCCGGGTCTTCGGCGTAATAGCGGCGCGCAATTGTTCGGGAGTGATCTTGAAGCCTTGTTCGATGCCCGCATAAACAATGACAGGCTGGCCGTCGGCGAGCAGCACCATGTCGGGATAAGACACCCAATAGGGGGCGGGGATGATCACCTCGTCGCCGGGATTGAGCAGCGCCTGCGCCAGGTTAAAGAAGCTCTGCTTGCCGCCGCACGACACCAGGATCTGGTTCGGCGCATAGTTAAGGCCGTTGTCACGCGCAAACTTGGCTATAATGGCCTTCTTCAGGCTGGGGATGCCGTCCACGGCGGTATATTTGGTGAAGCCATTATGGATGGCTTGGATGGCGGCCTGTTTGATGTGCTCCGGTGTGTCGAAATCCGGTTCGCCCGCACCCAGGCCAATGATGTCGCGTCCCGCAGCCTTGAGTTGCGCGGCGCGCGCCGTCACGGCGAGGGTGGGTGAGGGTTTAATGCGTTGGACGCGATTGGAAAGTTGAATGTTCAAGCCAGTGTTCCTGAATAGTCTGAATCTCAACCTTTAATAATACTTGAATAGCGGCATTACCAAAATCCCCATGAGCAAAACTTTTCATATTGATGTGCCCATGACGCCGGCGGGCGATCAGCCTGCGGCGATCAGCGCGCTTGTTGAGGGGCTGGAGGCCGGCCTGGTGAAGCAGACGCTACTCGGCGTGACCGGCTCAGGCAAGACCTTCACCATCGCCAACGTCATCCAGGCCGTGCAGCGCCCCACCTTGATCCTGGCCCCCAACAAGACCCTGGCGGCGCAGCTTTATGGGGAGATGCGCGATTTCTTCCCGGACAACGCTGTGGAGTATTTCGTTTCCTATTACGATTATTACCAGCCCGAGGCCTATGTCCCTGCTTCGGATACCTATATAGAGAAAGATTCCTCGATCAACGAGCACATCGAGCAGATGCGTTTGTCTGCCACCAAGGCGCTGTTGCAGCGCAGGGATTGCATCATTGTCGCCACGGTGTCCGCCATTTACGGCTTGGGTGATCCGCAGGCCTATCTGAGCATGGTGCTGCACGTGGTGCGCGGTGAAACGATCAATCAGCGTGACCTGCTACGCCGTCTCGCCGATCTGCAATACACGCGCAACGACATCGAGCTGCACCGCGCCACCTACCGCGTGCGCGGCGAGGTGATCGACATCTTTCCTGCGGAATCCGACCGCGAGGCATTGCGCATCGAACTGTTCGATGATGAAGTCGAGTCCCTGGCCTGGTTTGATCCGCTGACCGGCGAGATCCTGCGCCGCGTGCCGCGCGTGACCATCTTCCCCAAGAGCCACTACGTAACGCCGCGCCAGACCTTGCTCGACGCCATAGAGAGAATCAAAGACGAACTGCGCGAGCGGCTGGACTACCTGTATGCCCAGAACAAGCTGGTCGAGGCGCAGCGTCTTGAACAGCGCACGCGCTTTGATATCGAGATGATCATGGAGCTGGGCTATTGTTCCGGCATCGAAAACTACTCGCGCTATCTGTCGGGTCGCCCGGCAGGCGAGCCGCCGCCGACGCTGTTTGATTACCTGCCGAGTGGCGCGCTGCTGGTGATCGACGAAAGCCACGTCACCCTGCCGCAGCTGGGCGCCATGTACAAAGGCGACCGCTCGCGCAAGGAAAACTTGGTGAATTACGGTTTTCGCATGCCGTCGGCGCTGGACAACCGTCCGTTGCGTTTCGATGAATTCGAGCGCATCGCGCCGCAGACTATTTATGTCTCTGCCACGCCGAGCCCTTATGAACTGGAACACTCCGGGGCGGTGGTCGAGCAGGTGGTGCGCCCCACGGGTCTGGTCGATCCCGAAATCGAGATACGCCCGGTGGGCACGCAGGTGGATGACCTGCTGTCGGAGATCAAAAAGCGCGCCGCGATTAGCGAGCGCGTTCTGGTGACCACGCTTACCAAGCGCATGTCAGAGGATCTCACTGACTATCTTTCCGATCATGGCGTTAAAGTGCGCTATCTGCACTCGGACATCGACACCGTGGAGCGCGTCGAGATCATCCGCGACCTGCGGCTGGGCAAGTTCGACGTGCTGGTGGGCATCAATCTGTTACGCGAGGGACTGGATATCCCCGAGGTGTCGCTGGTGGCCATTCTTGATGCGGACAAAGAGGGCTTTTTACGCTCCGAGCGCTCCCTCATCCAGACCATCGGCCGCGCCGCGCGCAACCTGCATGGCAGGGCGATTCTCTATGCGGACCGGATCACTGGCTCCATGGAACGCGCTATCGGCGAGACCGATCGCCGCCGCAACAAGCAGATTGCCCACAATGAGGCTCACGGAATTACCCCGCGTGGCGTGGAAAAAACCATTTCCGACATCATGGAAGGGGCCTATCCGGGCAGCCCCGGTTCGCCCAAGCAATATGCCCAGATAGCCGATGAAATTGCGACGTATGCCGCACTCTCGCCTGAGAAGCTGATGCAAAAAATCAAGAAGCTGGAACAGCAGATGTACAAGCACGCCCGTGACCTGGAGTTCGAAGAGGCAGGCCGCATCCGGGATGAAATTCACAAGATCCAGCAATATGGCTTGGGGATGCCGGATATGAAGGCGGGATGAGTGTCTTGAGGAATGAAGTGTTTACACGCCGTTAAACATTTGCTGACCAACACAGAAACAGTGAGCGCATTGGCTGGCGCGCGTCCTTCCATATCATCGTCAAACGAGATTCGGGCAATGAAATACAATAAATTGACACGCTGGCTGCATGCCGGTATTGCGCTGGGTGTCACCTTGCAGCTATTGCTCAGTTTGGCTATGGAAACACCAAGGCCAGGTCGGCCTTTCGGCGGTCTGGAAGCGGCTGCTTTTGAGTCTCACGAAGTGGTTGGGTTATTTGTGTTCGGCGTGCTGCTGTTGCACTGGCTTTTTCTATTGTCCGGTCATGTCCGGCTGGGGAGTGAACATTTGTTCCCATGGTTTTCACGGCAGCGCCGCGATGCCATGATTGATGAAATCAAGCAGCAATGGGCGCGGCGCCGCCTGGAGGACACGCAACAGCTCAGTACCGTTGCCGGTGCAACTCATGGCCTCGGCCTGCTGGTGACGAGTATCATGGCGATAACCGGCGTCATCGTCTATTTCGGTATGGCGGAAAACGGTGCGATGCCGCCCGCGGTGGATTTCATCAAGGAAACACATGGTTTTTTCGCAACATTTATGTGGATCTACCTGGTCGGTCATGCGGGCGTTGGAATGGTCCATCAGCGGCTGGGGCATCACACAATTTCCGATATGTTTGATTTGCGAAAATAGATTGGGTAGCGGTTTGGAGATTGCTATCGTCAAGAAAATCGCCGATCACCATAAGGCTCAAATAGCGCTGGATGAGGGGATTGATCGTGCGGGGCTGAAGGTCGCCGTGCTGTTCCGGAGGGGGTGAGCGCTTTGGGCGTCCCGTCGCGCCGCCGCCTGTTTGGTGCCGGAATGTGAGATATGGCTTGTAATTGCCCCCGGGATTATGTTATTTTTTCGCCTCTTGAATAAGTAGGCGCGTAGCTCAGTTGGTTAGAGCACCACCTTGACATGGTGGGGGTCGTTGGTTCGAGTCCAATCGCGCCTACCAGAATTGCTGGTCCCACGTTTGTAATCATGCCCATCATAACCCTTCCCGACGGTAGTCAGCGCAGCTTCGATCATCCCGTGACCGTGCAACAGGTCGCCGCGAGCATTGGCGCCGGTTTGGCCAAGGCCGCTCTGGCGGGCAAGGTTGATGATCGGCTGGTCGACGCCTCGTTTGTCATCGAGCATGACGCCCACCTGGCGATTGTGACCGACAAAGGCCCCGAGGGTCTGGAAGTTATCCGCCATTCCTGTGCTCATTTGCTGGCGCAAGCCGTTAAGGCGCTGTTTCCCGATGCCCAGGTGACTATCGGCCCGGTGATCGAAGACGGTTTTTACTACGATTTCGCCTATCAGCGCCCCTTTACCCCGGAAGATCTCCAGGCCATCGAAGACAAGATGCTGGAATTGACTGCCCAGGATCTGCCGGTTTCCCGCTCGGTGATGCCGCGCGATGAAGCCGCGGTCTTCTTCCGCAACATGGGTGAGGAGTACAAGGCCAAGATCATTGAAGATATCCCGGCGCACGAGGTGTTATCTCTCTATAACCAGGGTGACTTTACCGATCTGTGCCGTGGTCCGCACGTGCCTTCGACCGGAAAGATAAAGGCCTTCAAGCTGATGAAGGTGGCCGGCGCATATTGGCGCGGCGATTCGAAAAACGCGATGTTGCAGCGCATCTATGGCACCGCTTGGATCGACAAGAAGGCGCTCGACGCCTATCTGCACCGCCTGGAAGAGGCTGAAAAGCGTGACCACCGCAAGATAGGCAAGGCCCAGGATCTGTTTCACCTTCAGGAAGAAGCGCCAGGCATGGTGTTCTGGCATCCCAAGGGGTGGGGCATTTGGCAGGTGGTGGAGCAGTACATGCGCCAAATATTCCGCGACAACGGCTATCAGGAAATCCGCACCCCGCAGGTGATGGACCGGGCGATGTGGGAAAAATCCGGGCACTGGGAAAATTACCGCGAGAACATGTTCACCACGCACTCCGAGTCGCGCGATTATGCGGTCAAGCCGATGAATTGTCCTGGGCACATCCAGGTGTTCAATCAGGGCTTGAAGAGCTACCGTGATCTGCCGCTGCGCCTGGCCGAGTTTGGTTCCTGTCACCGCAACGAGCCCTCCGGCGCACTGCACGGCATCATGCGGGTGCGCGGCTTCACCCAGGATGATGCGCATATTTTTTGTACCGAAGAACAGGTGCAGGAAGAAGTTTCCGTGTTCATCGATCTGGTGCGCAAGGTGTACGCAGACTTTGGTTTTAACGAGATTTTAGTGAAGCTCTCCACCCGCCCCGAAAAGCGTGTCGGCCTGGATGAGGCGTGGGACAGGGCGGAGCATGCGCTGGAGCAGGCACTCAATAGCAAAGGCCTGGCGTGGGATTTGCAGCCGGGCGAGGGCGCCTTCTATGGCCCGAAGATCGAGTTTTCGCTCAAGGATTCCATTGGGCGCGTCTGGCAATGTGGTACAGTGCAGCTTGATTTTTCCTTGCCGGAGCGGCTTGACGCGTCCTATATCTCCGAAGACAGCTCCCGGAAAGTGCCTGTCATGCTGCACCGTGCTATCCTGGGTTCGCTGGAGCGTTTTATCGGCATTTTGATCGAGCACCATGCGGGTTTTTTCCCGGCCTGGCTGGCGCCTGTTCAGGTGGTGGTGATGAATATTACCGATAAACAGGCCGAATATACGCAGGAAATTGAAGAATTACTGAGAAAACAGGGTTTCAGGGTCAAATCAGACTTGAGAAATGAGAAGATCGGCTTTAAAATTCGCGAGCACACGTTACAACGTGTGCCGTATCTCCTCGTTATAGGAGATCGCGAAGTGAATGAACGTTTGCTGGCCGTGCGTGCGCGTGGTGGAGAAGATCTGGGCAGCATGTCGCTTGATGCCTTCCTTGATCATCTCAATGCCGATATCGCGAGCCGCGGCCTTACTGTTTCGGAGGGTTAGAGTATCGCCGCTGACAAAGAGGTTCGCCTCAATGATGAGATTAGGTCCCCGCAGGTTCGCCTGATCGGAGTCGATGGAGAGATGGTTGGCGTGGTTACCTCGAGAGAGGCGCTGCAAATGGCTATCGAGGCCGAGCTGGATCTTGTGGAGATTGTCCCGAACGCGACGCCTCCAGTATGCCGCATCATGGATTATGGCAAGTTCCTGTTTGAAGAAAGCAAGAAGCGCCATGCGGCCAAAAAGAAACAGAAGCAAATCCAGGTTAAGGAAGTAAAGTTTCGGCCAGGGACGGAAGAAGGGGATTATCAGGTAAAACTACGCAACCTGATACGTTTCCTGAGTGAAGGGGATAAGGCCAAGGTAACCATCCGGTTCCGTGGCCGAGAGCTGGTGCACCAGGAGCTCGGGTTCAAGATCGTAAAACGGCTTGAGGTCGATCTGGCGGAAGTCGGTGTTGTTGAACAGCATCCGAAAATGGAAGGCCGCCAGATGGTGATGGTTCTTTCCCCCAAGAAGTAGGAGTGGTAATGCTGCCCTTTAGGGTATTGGCGCTCCTGCAAGGCAAACATTTAATATTAACGAATGCGGAGTTATTGTAATGCCCAAGTTGAAAACCAATAGCGGCGCGGCCAAGCGTTTCAAGCGCACGGCCTCTGGCGGCTTTAAACACAAACAATCGTTCCGTAACCACATCCTCACTAAAAAGAGCTCAAAGCGGAAGCGGCACTTGCGTCATAACGCGATGCTGGACCACTCCGATGTGGCAGGACTTAACCGCCTGCTGCCCAACAGTTAAGGAACGAGGAACTAAGCTATGCCAAGAGTAAAACGTGGCGTTACCGCGCGCGCCAGACACAAAAAAATTATCGATCAGGCCAAGGGCCATCGTGGTAGACGCAATAGCGTTTTCCGCGTAGCAACCCAGAGCGTCATCAAGGCCGGCCAGTATGCCTACCGTGATCGCCGCCAGAAGAAGCGCCAATTCCGCGCCCTGTGGATTACCCGCATCAACGCCGCCGCGCGTGAATGTGGCCTGTCCTACAGCCGCATGATCAACGGTCTGAACAAGGCCGCTGTGGCAATCGACCGTAAGGTTTTGGCTGATATTGCAGTCTATGACAAAGCCGCATTCGCCTTATTGGCGGAAAAGGCCAAGGCTGGACTGTCGAGCTGAAAACATTGATGTGATTATCCGCCATCGTTGATGGCGGTGTAAGCGATAAAGACAGGGGAAAGGCCAAAACCTTTCCCCTGTTTTGTTATTTGGGTCTGTAAGCCATAGTTCATTGTAATCTGTACATTTAGAATGATGGGAACAGCATAAGGGGATATTTTAGTGCAAGAGCTGACAGAGCTTGTACAGCAGGCCGAAAAAGAGATCGCGCAGGCACAGAGTCTGCCTGATCTTGACCAGGTCCGGGTGCGTTATCTCGGTAAAAAGGGCCTGCTTACCGAATACCTTAAGAGTTTAGGCAACCTCTCGCCGGAAGAAAGGCCCAAGGCGGGTCAGGCCGTCAATGCTGCCAAGGAATCAGTGACCGCCAGCATTGAAGCGCGGCACGCCGTTATAGCAAGTGCGGCGATTGCCGCCAAGTTGGCGGCAGAAACGCTTGATGTAACATTGCCTGGAAGGGGCCAGGTTTCAGGTGGTCTGCATCCGATAACGCGCACCCTTGAGCGCATTGAGCAGTTGTTTGCCCAGGTGGGTTTCGAAGTGGCCGAAGGGCCGGAGGCGGAGAGCGATTATTACAACTTTGAGACGCTGAATATTCCCGCGCATCACCCGGCGCGTGCGATGCATGACACGTTCTATTTCGACGCCCATACCCTGTTACGCACCCATACCTCGCCGGTGCAGATCCATGTAATGCAACACCGTCCGCCGCCGCTGCGGGTGATCGCCCCCGGGCGGGTCTATCGCTGTGATTCTGATTTGACGCATACCCCGATGTTCCACCAGGTGGAGGGCTTCATGATCGACGAAAATGTGAGCTTCGCCGATCTGAAGGGGATGCTCAACGATTTCTTGCGTGGTTTTTTCGAGCAGGATCTCAAAACTCGTTTTCGCCCGTCCTACTTTCCTTTTACCGAACCTTCGGCAGAGGTGGACATCCAGTGCGTGATGTGCGGCGGCAGCGGTTGCCGGGTGTGCAAGCATACCGGCTGGCTGGAAGTGCTGGGGTGCGGCATGATCCATCCCCAGGTGTTTGCCAACGTCGGCATCGACAATGAGCAGTACACCGGCTTTGCCTTTGGCATGGGAGTGGAACGCCTCGCAATGCTGCGCTATGGCGTCAACGACCTGCGCCTGTTTTTTGAAAATGACCTGCGCTTTTTGCGGCAGTTTGGCTAATACGGTAAAGCATCATGAAATTCAGCGAACACTGGTTGCGGGAATGGGTGAATCCCGCTATCAGCACCGAACAATTATCCGTGCAGTTGACCATGGCTGGCCTGGAAGTCGATGCCATTGAGCCTGTCGCGCCTGCCTTTTCAAAAATAGTAGTAGGCGAGGTGCTGGAGGTTGTGCAGCATCCGGATGCCGAGCGTCTCAAGGTGTGCCAGGTGAATATCGGTGAGGCGCAGCCCTTGCAGATCGTGTGCGGTGCGGCCAATGTGCAGGCGGGTTTGCGCGTGCCCGCCGCGCTGGTAGGAGCACGGCTCCCCGGCGGGCTGGAAATCAAGCGCGCGAAACTACGTGGTGTCGAATCCTTCGGCATGTTGTGCTCCACGAAAGAGCTGGGTTTGGCCGAAAGCTCTACTGGCTTGATGGTGTTGCCGCCCGATGCCGTACCCGGTGTTGATGTGCGCGCCTATCTTCAGCTCGACGATGTCAGCATTGAGTTGGGGATAACGCCGAATCGCGGTGATTGCCTGAGCATCGCCGGGATTGCGCGCGAGGCGGGGGTGTTGAATCGCTGTGCTGTCACGGTGCCGGGCATTGCGGAAGCGCCAGCTACCGTAACCGATGTGTTGCCGGTCGAAGTCGCCGCCCCCGCTGCGTGCCCGCGTTATGTGGGGCGTGTCATCAAGGGCGTCAACCCGGGTGCCGAGACGCCGCTGTGGATGCGCGAACGTCTGCGCCGCAGCGGTGTGCGCAGCATCAGCCCGGTGGTGGACGTTACCAATTATGTTCTGCTGGAAATGGGGCAGCCGATGCACGCCTTTGATCTGGCGAAGCTGAGCGGCGGCATTCATGTGCGGTACGCTCGCGCAGGGGAGGCTATTACGCTATTGGATGGACAGCAGGTCACCCTCGAAGCAGGTACTTTGCTGATTTGCGATCAGCGCCAGCCGCAGGCTATCGCCGGGATCATGGGCGGGATGGACGCGGCGATCAGTGACGTGACGGATACGCTGTTTCTGGAAAGCGCCTTCTTTCCCCCGGCGGCTGTGAGTGGTCATGCGCGCCGCTACGGGCTGCATACAGATTCATCGCACCGCTTCGAGCGCGGGGTTGATCCAAGTCTGCCGCGACGCGCCATGGAGCGCGCTACAGCCTTGCTGCTGGCGATTGTAGGGGGGCAGGCGGGACCCGTGGTCGAGGCCGTGGCCCACGAACATCTGCCTGAACGCAAACCTATCAAGCTGCGCGCCGCACGCGTGCGGCGTTTGCTGGGTGTGATTATTCCTGGCGATCAGGTTGCGGACATCCTGGTACGGCTTGGGATGGGTGTGGTTCAAGAGGGGGAAGAGTGGCAGGTTACCCCACCGAGCTTCCGTTTTGATATTGCCATCGAGGCCGATCTCATCGAGGAAGTCGGGCGGATTTACGGCTATACAGAACTCCCCAGCACCCGGCCTGAGGGGCCGTTAATCATTCATCCGCAGCCGGAATCACATCTTGATGTGGGGCGGATGCGCCAGGTATTGATAGATCGGGGTTATCAGGAGGCGATTACCTATAGTTTTGTCGACCCCGCTTTGCAGCGTGTGCTGGATCCGCAAACCGCCCCCTTGGCGCTGGCCAACCCGATTTCGGCGGATATGGCAGTGATGCGCACCAGTCTCTGGCCGGGCCTCATGCAGGCGCTGATATATAACCAAAATCGTCAGCAGGGGCGGATCAGGCTGTTTGAGACGGGCGTGAGATTCTTGCCGCAAGACAGCGAAATTAAAGAAGAAAAAATGATCGCTGGGATTGTTGCCGGTAACCTTGGTCCGGAGCAATGGGGCGAGCAGACGCGGTTTGCTGACTTTTATGATCTCAAGGCTGATGTCGAAACCTTGCTGGGATTGACTGCGTGTGCAAAGGAGTTTATTTTCACTCCAAAGCAACACCCGGCGCTTCATCCGGGCCAATCCGCCGCCATTACCCGGTGCGACGGTGAACTGGTAGGCTGGATAGGCACGGCTCACCCTGTCGTGGAGCGTGAGCTGGGATTGACGGGGCGCGCGTTACTGTTTGAGTTGCGCTTGTCGGCCATCGGGCTGGCGAGACTGCCGCGCTTCCATGAGCTATCCAAGTACCCGGCAATCCGCCGCGACATCGCTATCGTCGTGGATGAGACGGTTTCGGCGCAGGCCGTGCATGATTGCGCGACCGGTGTGGCTGGCGAGTTGCTACGGAACTTGCAGTTGTTTGATGTGTATCGAGGCAAAGGTATTGATCCTGGAAGAAAAAGTCTTGCGTTGGGCTTGACGTGGCAGGATTCTTCGCGCACTCTTACGGACGAGGATGTTAACGGCCTCATGGAAACAGTGTTAAATAAGCTTGGGTTGGACCTTGGCGCTAAATTGAGAGACTAGAATCATGGCGTTGACAAAGGCGGAATTGGCTGAAAAATTGTTCGAAGACCTCGGATTGAACAAGCGTGAAGCCAAAGAACTGGTGGAAATGTTTTTTGAGGAGGTTCGCGACGCGTTGGCCAAAGGGGTGCAGGTCAAGCTCTCCGGTTTCGGCAATTTCAATCTGCGTGACAAGCGGCAGCGCCCTGGGCGTAACCCCAAGACAGGCGAGGAGATTCCAATCACGTCACGCCGTGTCGTAACCTTTCATCCTGGTCAGAAATTAAAAGCGCGGGTAGAGGCGTATGCTGGAAGCCAGCAGCCATAACGGATTGCCGGTCATTCCCGGCAAGCGCTACTTCACTATCGGTGAGGTAAGTGACCTGTGCGATGTCAAGCCGCATGTGTTGCGCTACTGGGAGCAGGAGTTCCCCCAGCTCAAGCCTCTCAAACGGCGCGGTAACCGGCGTTATTATCAGCGGCAGGACGTGATCATAGTGCGCCAGATCCGCAGCTTGCTCTATGAACACGGTTTCACTATCGGCGGCGCGCGCCAACGTTTGTCTGGCGACGATGCCAAGAGCGACGTTACCCATAGCCAGCAGATTGTCCAGCAAATGCAGCATGAGCTGGAGGAGTTGCTGGATATTCTGAAAGGGTGATCGGCTATTGGACGATGCCGCAAAATTAAGTGAGCTGCAAAGCCGAATAAATGTCATTTTTTGTTTGTTATCAGATGTGCATTTGAAGTATCATTAGCCCCCTCGCTTCATCCCCAGTTGATATCCGCTGGGTGTACCAAAAAAATCGGGGCGTAGCGCAGCCTGGTAGCGCACCACCTTGGGGTGGTGGTGGTCGGAGGTTCAAATCCTCTCGCCCCGACCAACAATTATCAATTTTCAGAATAGTATTAAGGCTCACGTCCGGTGAGCCATACTTCTTGCGTAGCGGGATCCTCTCGCCTTCCATTTTCACAATAATTTTCTTTGTCATTTCCTCCAGGGCGATATTCAATTAAACCCAGATTGTCCCATGCCCCAAAACCGTTCGCCCTGAGCCTGTCAAAGGGCCGGTCATGGTTCGACAAGCTCACCACGAACGGCGTTACGCGCTCTATTTCGCCTAATGGACAATCTGGGTTAAAGTAACTAGCAGGACGTGGCGATATAGAGGCATTGTCTTCTAACCACAGCAGGGATAACCCAGAGGGAACAAATCATGAAAATGGCATTGATAGGATTGGGTAAAATGGGCGGCAACATGGCACGTCGCTTGTGCCGGGGTGGTGTCGAGGTGGTGGGTTACAACCGATCACAAGACATAGTCAAGAAAATCGCCGCCGAAGAGGGCATGATCCCTGCGGCATCGGTGGCCGAGGCGGTGCAACAACTGCCGTCACCGCGCGTGGTTTGGATAATGTTGCCCAGCGGAGAGCCGACCGAGCAGCAGATCCGTGATTTGATCCCGCTGCTTTCCAGGGGTGACGTCGTGGTGGACGGAGGCAATTCCAATTACCACGACAGCGAGCGCCGAGGCGCGTGGCTGGCGGAACATGGCATCGGGTTCATGGATGCGGGCACGTCGGGCGGTATCTGGGGGCTGGATAATGGCTACTGTCTGATGGTGGGTGGCACGTCGGAGGTCGCTGCGGTGCTTGAACCGGCGCTCAAAGTACTGGCCCCCGCGCCAGATCGCGGCTGGGCGCATGTCGGGCCGGTTGGCGCCGGCCACTTCACCAAAATGATCCACAATGGCATTGAATATGGAATGATGCAGGCCTTCGCCGAAGGCCTGTCCTTGCTGCGTGGCAAAGAGGAGTTTGCGCTGGATTTGGCAAAAATCACCGAGCTGTGGCGGCACAGTTCCGTGGTGCGGAGTTGGTTGCTGGATCTCACGGCGGAGGCGCTGAAGAACGGTGGTCAGACGCTGGAGAATATCGCGCCCTACGTCGCGGATTCCGGTGAGGGACGCTGGACGGCGGTGGAAGGCATCGACCAGGGTATTGCAACGCCAGTCATGACGCTGGCATTGCAGATGCGGTTCGCGAGCCAGGACAAGGAAGGCTATCCTTATCGCCTGTTGTCTTTGATGCGGAATGCCTTTGGCGGACACGCCATCAAGAGCGCGGGTGAATAAGATGATCGATCCTTGCACTCTGGTGATATTTGGTGCCACCGGGAATCTGGCGCGGCGCAAGCTGATACCCGCGCTGTTCCAGTTGGAGGTGGCGGGGCGGCTGCCTGACAAAATGGTCATACTTGCGTTCGCGCGCCGTCCCTGGCAACGCGAGCAGTGGATCGATGAAGTGTCCGGTATGCTGCGCGAAAAATTTCCGCACGGCCTCAATGAAAAGGCTTTCGAGCGTTTCCGTGAGAGATTGCATTATCATGAAGGTGATTTGGACGACGCCGCCGCTTACCAGCGTTTGCAGCAGACGCTTGATGTAGACCCGGATTTTCCACCCAATGCCATGTTTTATATGTCGATTCGCCCTGCCGAATTTGGCTCGGTGATCGAGAAGTTAACCGGGGCCGGTTTGCTTGCAGAGAAAAATGGCTGGCGCAGAGTGGTGATCGAAAAACCCTTTGGCTATGACTTGCTCAGCGCGCAGATCCTGCAGCAGGGGTTGAGCAAACATTTAAACGAGAATCAGATTTACCGTATTGATCACTACCTTGGCAAGGGCACGGTGCAGAACGTGTTGGTGTTCCGCTTTGCCAATCTGCTGCTGGAGCCGTTGTGGAATCGCAACTACATTGATCATGTGCAAATCACGCATTCCGAAACCTTGGGTATCGAAGCGCGCGCCGATTATTACGAAGGCGCGGGCGCGCTGCGTGACATGATTCAGAGCCATTTGATGCAATTATTGACACTGGTGGCGATGGAGCCGCCGGTGATGATGGATGCCGAGTCGTTGCGTGATGAAAAGGTCAAAGTGCTTAAGGCCATCCGTCCCATCCCGCAGAACGCCGTGCATGCCCATGCCTTCCGCGCGCAATATGCCCGTGGCACGGTGAACGGAAAGCCTGTGCCGGGTTATCTTGAGGAGGAGGGCGTGGCGTCCGACAGTTCCACCGAGACCTACGCCGCGCTAAAACTCTACATAGATAACTGGCGGTGGAAGGGCGTACCGTTTTATCTGCGCACCGGCAAGCGTATGATAGAAGGAAGTTCGGCGATTTATATCCGCCTCAAAAACCCACCACAACACTTGCTGCGGCACACGCACCATGAGCCACTTACACCAAACTGGATCATGCTGGGTATTCAACCCAGCGAGGCCATGAGAGTGGAGTTGCAAGTCAAAGTGCCGGGCCTGGAAATGCATACCCGCACTATCGGTCTTGACGCGTCATACCGAAAAGACGATGACCGTGAATATGACGCTTATGAAGACCTGTTGCTTGACGCCATGCGAGGCGATCATTCATTGTTCCTGCGCTATGATGAGATCGAATGGGCGTGGCGCGTAGTGGATCCGATTCTCAAAGTATGGGCTATGGAGCGGGAGTTCATCAATACCTATCCGTCAGGCACCTGGGGGCCGCGCGGCACATATCGTCTGTTTGACCGCGAGGATCAGTTCTGGCGGCATTCGCTGGATGTGGATGGCGGGAACCTGGAGGCGTATTAAGCAAGGTGGGCATAACCCACCATAAGGAATAACAGGGGGAAAGAATGTCTGCATTGACGCAATCGGATGCCTGGCAGGCGTTGGACGCGCACCACCACTCTATGGCGCACGCTCACATGCGTGATTTGTTTTCTCAAGACGCGCAACGCTCCGAAAAATTTTCGCTGAAAACCGGTGATATTTTTCTCGACTATTCAAAAAATATTATCACGCACGAGACGCTTTCACTGCTGATGGATCTGGCGCGCCAAGCCAATCTCGCAGGCTGGATCAGCCGGATGTTTGCCGGTGAAAAAATCAATGTCACAGAAAATCGCGCAGTGCTGCATATCGCTCTGCGTAACCGTGCCAATCGGCCGATTATGGTCGATGGTAAGGATGTCATGCCCGATGTAAATGCAGTGCTCGCGCAGATGAAGGTGTTCAGCGAGGCGGTTCGCAGTGGGAAATGGCGGGGCTATACCGGCAAGCCGATCAGCGACGTGGTGAACATAGGTATCGGCGGTTCGGACCTGGGACCGGTGATGGTCACCGAGGCGCTCAAGCCCTATGGCAAGGAAGGACTCAATGTCCATTTTGTCTCGAACATCGACGGTACGCATATCGCCGAGACGCTGAAACATCTCAATCCCGAAACCACCCTGGTTATCGTGGCCTCGAAAACCTTCACCACCCAGGAAACGCTGACCAACGCGCTTGCGGCAAAGCAATGGCTGCTGAAATCCGCAGGTGATGCCTCTGCCGTCGCCAAACATTTTGTTGCCTTGTCGACGAATGCCAAAGAAGTGTCGGCGTTCGGCATCGACACCCGCAACATGTTCGAATTCTGGGATTGGGTCGGTGGGCGTTATTCTCTATGGAGCGCGATTGGCCTGTCCATCGCCATCTACATCGGCATGGAAAATTTCGAGGCGCTGCTCAGTGGCGCGCATCAGATGGATGAACATTTCCGTACTGCGCCACTGGAAGAAAATATGCCAGTGATTCTGGGCATGCTCGGCATCTGGTATAACAACTTCTTCGGCGCGCAGACGCACGCCATCTTACCGTATGATCAATATCTGCACCGCTTCTCCGCCTATTTTCAGCAGGGCGACATGGAGAGCAACGGCAAATCTGTCACCCGTGATGGCGAGACGGTGGATTATGCTACTGGCCCTATTATCTGGGGTGAGCCGGGCACCAACGGCCAGCACGCCTTCTACCAGCTCATTCACCAAGGCACGCGTGTCATCCCCGCCGATTTCATCGTGCCTATTGAAACCCATAACCCCATCAACGAGCACCACGCCATCCTGCTGTCCAACTTCTTCGCCCAGACCGAGGCGTTGATGAAAGGCAAAACCACCACCGAGGCGCGAGTGGAACTGGAGGCGGCGGGGCTACGCGGCGAAGAGTTGGAAAAACTCTTGCCACACAAAGTATTCGCCGGCAATAAACCCACCAACTCCTTCATGCTTCAAAAAATCACCCCCAAAACCCTGGGCGCGCTCACTGCGCTTTATGAGCATAAGATCTTTGTGCAGGGCATCATCTGGAACATCAATTCATTCGACCAGTGGGGTGTCGAGCTGGGCAAGCAGCTTGCAAAAGCCATTTTCCCGGAGTTGAAGGGTGATGAAGAAGTTCGTAGTCATGATGCGTCGACCAATGGGCTGATTAATTATTACAAGGCCAACCGGAAGTTTTTGTAGGCTGGGGTGGGCGGAATCTCTTGTATCATAATGTGCTCCAGCTCGGGCTGGAGCGAGGAATTCTGGATTTGATTTATAATTTATGGATGTAGATACCTGATTTCTATCACTAGCGTCCGGTTAAAAGCCGAACAAATTTAGTTGGTTAGCGAAGTCGGTTTGTTCTGGAATGTACCCACTGCCCGCGAAGGCTTGAGATAGCTGGGTTTTCTCAAAAACAGAGACCGACAAAATCTGTATCAAAGTGTAGAGCGAGGCATCAATTTGAAGCTCCTTTTTGACAATGGCAATCAGCACGTAGGTAGCGACGGCGCACCAGATTTGCGTCTTCACGGCATTCTCGCTGTTGCCGATGAAACGTTTGATGCGCAGATGCTGCTTGATCCACTTGAAGAACAACTCGACTTGCCAGCGGCTCTTGTAAAGCGCGGGCAAAGCAGTGTTGTTGGTCAGAAACACCAATGTCTTGCCGGTTTCCGGGTCTTTGAAGCGAATGCGTCTGAGCTGCTCGGGATAGTTCTGCGAAACATAAAACCCGTCCAACGCGATGCGCTGGTCGCAAATAATTCCGGTACTCCGGTCGGTCGGCATCGAGTACACCCTGTGCGCATTCATGCCGCGCTTGGCTCGGGTCACGAAGAACGTTCCCGCTTGGTGGAGTGCGAACAACCGACCAAAGTCGAGATAGCCTCGATCCATCACATAGAACGCGCCGGCCTCGATGGGCAACATATCCAGCACGTTGACATCGCCCATCTTGCCGTCCGAGATATGGATGAAAGAGGGGATGTTGCCGCGCAGATCCAGCAGGGTGTGAAGCTTCACGGCCGCCTTGGTGGAACGAAACGGCGCCCATGGAAAAAGAGACAGGCACAAGTCGATGGTCGTGGCATCCAGGGCGTAGACCGTGTGGGCGAGATCGATGCCGAAACCCTCGTTGCAATACAGTTTGCGCGCACGCCGGATAAGCACCGCCGCCAATTCTTCCCATATGTGCCAATCGCGACCTTCGTTGGCATCGGCCAGCGTCGAGCGCCTGACTGGCGAGCGAAAGCCCATCCCGTACAGCTTCTTCTGGTTGGCCTGCAAACAAATTTCGATATCGCGCAGACTCTCGCGGGAAGTCAGTTGCGCGAAGGCCATGACGCGGAATTGCTCGGTACAACTCAAGGTGCGCACGCCGGAATCGCCGCCATAACGCGCCACGATTCTCGCAAAGCTGGTCCATGGCACAAACTCCATGAGTTGCGCGAACAACGTCTTGCCCAAGTTCATAGTTCACCTCCAGAGAAATCGATCTCTGGAAGTTACTCGAATTTGAATGTGAGAAATCCGCTTTCAAATCGGCACCAAAATATTTGCTCTGCAACCCGCATTAATACTGGGTTTCATGCTGTGAATACCCAATTTAACCGGACACTAGTGAATTTCTATATATGCTAATTATATATCTATATGTATAAACAGTTTCTATATTTGGAAATGATGTCTACTTTTAGTTAGGCCTCTCTGAAAAGAGCAGTCGTTTTTCGAAGTGTGGTTACACCCGCAGGCCAGAGCAAGAACACCTGAAAGTGCTTGCTTCGTTGCTTGCCGATGTGAGGAGAAGCATCATCCCTCACCCTGCTCATAATGAAAGAGATCGGCTCACGGGCAAGTGCAGTGGTCGCTGGCAGGCTTCACTCCACCCCATAGTAAGTCGTTCCTGGCCACGCATCGAGGACCATTAAATGCAAGGAAAAATCGGGGCTTTTTTCTTTGGCGCGCTGGTACTAATATAGTGCTCAGAGCACATCAGGCCTAACACGTCATTCAAGAGGGACACGCCTTGGCGAGGCATTTTCAGGTGATGGGTTTCATCAGCGCAGGGGCGTTGTTCGGGCTTCATCGTTGGCGTGCCCCTTAATTCTCACGTTAGGCCTCTCTGAAAAGAGCAGTCGTTTTTCGGTGTGTGGTTACACCCGCAGGCCAGAGCAAGAACACCTGAAAGTGCTTGCTTCGTTGCTTGCCG
>JAKFXX010000020.1 GCA_021731145.1 Gammaproteobacteria bacterium
GTTGGATGGCGATACGCATTACTTCAGAGTCGGCAATTTCCAGTTTTCGCATGACGGCATCTCCTCTTCGTGGAAGAACCGTCAGTATAGACCAATAATGCGGCATTATTTATGTCGCTATGTTTAGATCCCAGAAATGCGTTTCCAGTCCGTTGGTGTAAAAGCAGAATGGCAACTCACCGCCGAGTTGGTTCTGAATGTTGTAGCAGTATTGTTTGGCCTGCTCGCGGCCGATGGCGGCATCCTTGCTGGACTTTTTGGCCTCAACGACGGCAAGGGGTTTGCGATCTTTTCCCAGCAATACGTAATCACTGAATTGGTGGCCCTCGTAGGGGGTGCGGGGCTCCGCAACACCTGGTGGCAAAGCCGTCAGAATGTCGAATTCTTCTATGACCTGCGTAGGGTCTTTGACATTCCAGCCGGATTGCGCAAGTTGCTGGTCAATTAGCTCAGAACGGGTTTGTGCCTCGGATTTGCTCATGCTTTACCTGCCTCTGGCGCAGCTGTGTGATCCACGTTTCTGCGTTCCGAATCTTCATCCGCACCTCCCGCACGCACCCACTCATCGACCTCGGACAACTGGAATTTCCACAGTCGACCAATCTTGTGCGCAGGCAGGCCCTTGCGCTCGCGCCAGCGGTAGACGGTGTCTTTCACCACGCCCAGGTGCTGGGCAACTTGTTCGGCTGTGACCCACGGTTCGGTATTCATGGCATTGGCGCTCAGGCGTTGACCTTCATAGTCGTCTTAAATCGTTTGAAGTCTAACAGGGTGGCGGCTTTGTGACCATGAAAACACCGATCTACGGTTCGGTGGCCGTTTTGCCTGTTTTCCGCGTCAAAATCGGTTTGGTGAGGGGTGGGGATTTCAGGCAAGAAAAAACCCCAACCGAAATCGGTTGGGGTTTGGTTAAATGGTGGTGGGGCAGCACCCCGCACCAAACGACTATTGAAAGTACGGAATCGAAGCGCTGCGGGCTGCTGCGAACCATTGCGAACTCAATCGAAAAGGCAGCCTGAACTCCGTCCGGCAGCGGACAATCAAGCAGGTTTTTCGCCGTGATTGGTCACCAGAAAGGCCGCTCAACCTCGTCTGCTTTCCAGGGCCAGTTCACTTCCCAAACGCGGAATCGAACCTGCGTCCGTCCGGCGGCTCAGGCGGATGGTTCGGTGGCTGCTTCATTTTCGGCGGTGGGGTCGGTGAGCCGCCTAATCGTCAGCGCACAGCGTTGTTCAATCAAGGCAATGATTCGTTCAACCACTGCATTTCCGGCAAAGCCGAGTCCAGGGGCAGATTGGAGTTTGCGCGCGGTGGGTGGCAGTGACTTCGCCAACTCCAGAATGCGCCTCTTGGCCTGCGCCTTGGCAAGGCCTACACCTTCTACAAACTGATCCCAGTGTTGCGCCTGGACTTCACTGAACTTGTACTTGCTGCCGATTTTCATCGCCATCTTAGGCGTCAGTGTTGGATACACCGCCGTCGATAGTGTGTCGTAGAACGGCGCCAGAACGGGTGTCTTGCCTGAGTACAGCAGTGAGAAATTCTTGGCGTGCGCATCATGATTGCCGATCAGCGCATTGAAGATCACGTAATCGAACAAGCGTAGGATCTGCGGCGCGCTGGGGCGCGTCGCACGGCGCACCAGATCAAAGCATTGGGCCAGATCGGGGCCACCTTCATTTTGGTATTTCATTTCTGGCACCACGCCAAGCGCCTGGCAGAAATCCTCTTGATGAAGGCGTTGCCGGTGCCCTTGGGCATCGATCAGTCGGTCGTAGCGCTCAATCAGCAGGAACGAGCGATCCAACACAAGGTGAACTTTTGACTTTGCCGGTTTGAGCTGCATAGCATCAGCCAGTGCCATGCAAAACCCCTCGTTGATCACACTGTCCTCAACGGCGTGGATAGCGGGCTTCAAGATGTGGGAACTGGGCGTGCCGTTGAGGGCCAGACCAATGCGGGCACCATCGAAAACCACCGGTAGTTTGTCTTGAGCACCCGCCAAGGAAAGTCGCAAGCCGTCTTTGCCCGCCAGCATGGGGCGGCGCGGCAATTCATCCAGGATGGCAACGACTTCGTCGTCACTCAGCCATTGAACGTCATCGTTGCGGGTAGGCACAGGCAAAGCATGCCCCGGCTCAAGGAACGTCACGGCCCCGGCGCATTCGCCACCGATGTGGTCCAGCAGCGCAAAGTCGTTCTGGCCAGAAACCTGGAACTGCTGCGCAATCAGCCGGCGCATCTGCCCCTCTGGCAGCAGACCGGCAAAGAAGGGGCGGGTTTTGTGGTCGTCGAACGTCTCTGATTGCAAGGGCAGCGAGGTGGACAATGCAACGGCGTTTGGCAGCGATAGCCAACCGGGGGCGTAACAAAAATTCAGCCGTCCTTCGACCAGCGTCAAGGTGCCTACGCGGTCAGCGAACAGCCAGACATCCAGCTCATGCACCATGGTCGTTGCCCTCGCGTTGGCCTTTGGTGACAGCGGATGGCAATCCACTCAGCTTGATCTCTCCGCCCAAGGCATCAATGACCCGCAGGACATTTTCAAGTCGCAAGGTGGGCTTGCCTGCTTCAAGGTCGACGATGAAGCGCACGCCAACCCCTGCTGCCAGAGCCAACTGGGGCTGTGTCAGCCCGAGTTGCTTGCGAGCGGCACGCAGTGCATCGCCGAGTTGTTGAGGTGATCGAATGGATGTCATGGCCTGCTTGATTTCCCGTTCGGGAAATTATCAACCAGAGCCCGCCTCGGCGCAAGTCATATTTCCCGATCGGGAATATTTCTCAGTTTTGTGTGTCACCGTTAGGAAAATATCCCGAACGGGAAGTTTTATGCAGGTGCGGTGAATGGACTGCCCAATCTCCGCAACATCTGCGGCGATTAGGTCGGCGCAGCGATCTCGCTTGGCTCGTGCGCGGAACAGCGCCTTCATGGACTCCTGCCAACTCATTCGCAAGGAAACCAAAATGGAAGTCGTTCACCTCAATCAAAAGCAACTGGCCGCCGGGGTCTCGCGCAACCGCCAACGCACCTCGTCGAGGATAACCAGAAACCCCTTTTCGCAGCACAGGGCGGAGATGTCCCGAAGCTCGGCGTCCATCTCGTTGCGCTGGGCATCCGGCAGCGCCAGCCAGGCCGCGAAACAGCTCGTCCGGCTTGTCTTCCTTCATGGCGGAGAAGTCCGGGTTGTCGAAAAGCCCCCGCCCCTGAAAGTAACGGGCCAGCAGCGCATCGGTATCTGCCGGAAGAAGTCCTTGGTGGAGTAGTGCCGGGCCATGCATCCCCTCCCAATGGCCGTTTCTTGTTAATGGCTTGGATTGTATGGGACTTTACTGTACATTGCAGTACATTCCCAGCATATCCACTGAGAGGGGAGCAATGGCCACCGCCAAGACCACCACGCTGACCTTTCGCATCGAGCCAAATCTCAAAGAGGCCCTGCGCACCGCCGCTGCCCGCGAGCACCGTTCCATTGCCAATATGGTGGAGGTGTTGATTCGGGATTATTGCCAGCAGCACAACATCGCACTTGGCCAGGAAAATGGACAATCCAAGTCGAGCGATCGGTGAAATAGAAACAACAGGGCGAAAGCATGACAACAGAAAACCAGATCGAACAAAGCCTGATCGACAAGCTAAAGGAGCTTAAATACACCTACCGCGACGACATCCGCGACAAGGCATCACTTGAGCAAAACTTCCGCCAGAAGTTTGAAGCATTAAACCGCGTCCACCTCACAGACGCCGAATTCGCCCGCCTGCGCGACGAGATCATCACCGCCGATGTCTTTACCGCTGCACAGGCTTTGCGCGAGAAGGGCAAATTCACCCGCGAAGATGGCACCCCGCTGGAATACATGCTGGTCAACATCCGTGACTGGTGCAAGAACGAGTTCGAGGTCATCAACCAGCTCCGCATCAATACCGACAACAGCCACCACCGCTACGACGTTATCCTCCTGATCAACGGCTTGCCGATGGTGCAGATCGAGCTGAAATCTCTGCAAATCAGCCCGCGCCGCGCCATGGAGCAGATCGTCGACTACAAAAACGATCCCGGCAACGGCTACACCAACTCGCTGCTCTGTTTCATGCAGTTGTTCATCGTCAGCAACGAAGGCGATACCCGCTACTTCGCCAACAACCGCAACCAGCACTTCAGCTTTAACGCCGAAGAGCGCTTTTTGCCCATCTACCAGCACGCCGACGATAAAAACAACAAAATCTCCCACTTGCACGACTTTGCCGACGACTTCCTCGAAAAGTGCAGCCTGGGCCGCTTGATCAGCCGCTACATGGTTCTGGTGCAAAGCGAGCAAAAAATCCTCATCATGCGCCCCTACCAAATCTATGCGGTCAAGGCCATTGTTGAATGTATTCACCAGAATCGTGGCAACGGCTATATCTGGCACACCACCGGCAGCGGCAAGACGCTCACCTCGTTCAAGGCCTCCACCCTGCTGAAAGACAACCCCGACATTGAGAAATGCATGTTCGTGGTGGACCGTAAAGACCTCGACCGCCAGACCCGCGAGGAATTCAACAAATTCCAGGAAGGCTGTGTCGAGCACAACACCAACACCGAAGCCATGGTGCGCCGCATGCTCTCGGACGACTATGCCGACAAGGTGATCGTCACCACCATCCAGAAGCTGGGCCTGGCGCTGGACGAAAACAGCAAACGCAACAAGGCAAAACAGAAAGAGGGCAAACAGACCTACAAGGAACGCCTCGAACCCCTGCGCGACAAGCGCGTGGTCTTTATCTTCGACGAATGCCACCGCTCCCAGTTTGGCGAGAACCACAAGGCCATCAAAGAGTTCTTCCCCAGGGCGCAACTGTTCGGCTTTACCGGCACGCCCATCTTTGACGAAAACGCCACCTATCAGCAGATCGACGGCAATGTCGGCTCATTCAAAACCACCAAAGACATCTTCGAAAAAGAGTTGCACACCTACACCATCACCCACGCCATTGATGACAAAAACGTGCTGAGTTTCCACATCGACTATTTCGGCAAGGAGGGTGACAAGAAACCCAAAAAAGGCCAGACCCCGCCGCCCGAAGCCGTCATCAACGCCATACTGCAAAAGCACGACAGCGCCACCGACCATCGCCGCTTCAACGCGATACTGGCCACGGCCTCCATCAACAACGCCATTGAATACTACGAGCTATTCAAAACCATGCAGGCAACAAAACAGCGTGAGGATGAAACCTTCGTGCCGCTGCACATCGCCTGTGTCTTCTCGCCACCAGCAGAAGGCAACACGGACGTACAGCAGCTACAGGAAGACCTGGCACAGGAAAAAGAAGACAACAAGCAAGAGCCGGAGAAAAAGAAGGCCGCGCTCAAGACCATTATTGATGACTACAACCGCCAATACAGCAGCAATCACACCATCAACGAATTCGACCTCTACTATCAGGACGTGCAACAGCGCATCAAGGATCAGAAATACAGCAACGCCGACTACCCGCGCAAAAACAAGATCGACATCACCATCGTGGTGGATATGCTGCTCACCGGCTTCGACTCCAAATACCTCAACACCCTGTACGTGGATAAAAACCTCAAACACCACGGTCTGATCCAGGCCTTGTCGCGCACCAATCGCGTGCTCAACGACAGCAAGCCCTGGGGCAACATCCTCGACTTCCGCTATCAGGAGAGCGAAGTCGACGACGCCATCAAACTTTTTTCCGGCGCAGCCATAGACCGGGCGCGGGAAATCTGGCTGGTCGACCCCGCCCCCAAGGTGGTGGAGCAGTACCAAGCCGCTGTGGGCAAACTGGAAACCTTTATGACCGCCAAGGGGCTGGCCTGCGAGCCTTCGCAAGTGGTCAACCTCAAGGGCGACACCGCCAAGGCGGAATTCATCAACCACTTCAAAGAAGTGCAAAAGCTCAAGACCCAACTGGAGCAATACACCGACCTCGACGATCAGAGCAAACAGACCATCGAGCAGAAACTGCCCACCGACACCCTGCGCAGCTTCAAGGCCGCCTATCTGGACACCGCGCTGGAACTCAAACGCAAGCAGGGCAAAGGCGATGAGGCGGGGCCAGAGGTGCAGCAATTGGAATTTGACCTGGTGCTGTTCGCCTCCAGCCTCATCGACTACGACTACATCATGGGGCTGATTGCCAAATCCACCCAGAAAACCGGCAAGCAGAAGATGACCCGCGCCCAGCTCATCGAGCTGATCAGCGCCAACGCCAACCTCATGGAAGAGCGCGAAGAGATCATCGCCTATATCAACAGCCTGAAAACCGGCGAAGTGCTCAATGAAAAAGAGATCCGCGCAGGCTATCAGGCCTTCAAGGCACAAAAGGCCGCCGCAGACCTGGCCAACATCGCCAACAAACACGGCCTGCAAACCGCAGCCCTGCAAGCCTTCGTCGATGCCATCATGGGCCGCATGATCTTCGACGGCGAACAGCTCACCGACCTGCTTAGCCCCCTGGGGCTGGGCTGGAAAGCCCGTCGAGAAGCCGAGCTGGCCTTGATGGCAGACCTGCTGCCCTATCTGCAAAAACTCGCGGGTGGGCGTGAGATATCGGGGTTGAATGCGTATGAGTAAGACAAGGAGGACAACATGATTTTGCCCAATAAACTAAACATCACCAACCAGCTTGAACTGAACAAGACAGAAGAAAAAATCAGCAAGCAAAAAGCCAAGCAGATGTTTGAGAGCGGCGACATTAATCGCATTGAGGTGGGCTCCTTTGCAGGGCTTGCACAGATTCATGCCTATTTGTTTGGTGATATCTATGATTTTGCGGGAAAGCTGCGTGAGGTAAACATCGCCAAAGGCAATTTCCGCTTTGCGCCTCTGATGTACCTGCCGCAATCGCTCAAGCATATCAGCGCCATGCCACAAAGCACTTTTGAGGAAATTATTGAAAAATATGTGGAGATGAACATCGCCCACCCTTTCCGCGAAGGCAATGGCCGCGCCACGCGCATTTGGCTGGATTTGATGCTTAAAAGTGAAATCAACCGCGTGATTGATTGGAATGCCGTGGACAAGGCCGAATATCTTTCGGCCATGGAGCGCAGCGTGGTGAAAGATCTGGAGATTAAGCATCTGCTAAGGGCTGCCCTCACAGATCAAGTCAATGACCGTGAACTGTTCATGAAGGGCATCGATATAAGCTATTACTACGAAGGCTATAGCGAATTCAAGGTTGAGGATTTGTAACATGCCCTCATCAGTGAATAAACGCGGCTTGGTGCCAGCGTTGCGCTTTCCTGAGTTTCGGGATGCAGGAGCGTGGGTGCGAAAGAAGTTGGGTAAAGCCGCAATTTTCTACAATGGCAAGGCATATAGCCAAGAAGAACTACTAGAGCAGGGCAAATATAAAGTTCTTCGAGTAGGTAACTTCTTTACGAACAACAATTGGTATTACTCCGATCTTGAGCTTGAAGAGACCAAGTACTGTGACCACGGTAATCTATTGTACGCATGGTCGGCATCTTTCGGACCAAGAATATGGGAAGGAGGTAAGGTTATTTACCATTACCATATCTGGAAGGTTGTTGAGCAAGAGGGAATTAACAAGGCGTTTCTTTTTGCAGTACTCAATTCTCAGACCGAGAGATTGAAAGCACAATCCGCCAACGGACTGGGCCTAATGCACATCACAAAGGGGGCCATAGAAGGCTGGGAGTGTGGATTTCCAAGTGAAGATGAACAGCAAAAAATCGCCGATTGCCTCACCTCCATCGACGAGCTAATCACCGCCCAATCCCAAAAACTCGACGCCCTCAAGACCCATAAAAAAGGCCTGATGCAGCAACTCTTCCCCGCCGAAGGCGAAACCGTGCCCAAACGCCGCTTTCCTGAGTTTCAGGATGCGGGGGAGTGGGAGGCAAAGTTGCTCGGCGAAGTCGTTAAAAGCGTCAAGACTGGAAAACTTGATGCCAATGCTATGGTTAGAAATGGGCAGTATAGGTTCTACACCTGTGCCAAGAACTACTATCAAATAGACCATTACGCATTCGAAGGAGAGGCGTTACTAATCGCCGGAAATGGTGCTTACCTGGGATACATTCACCATTTCATCGGGAAATTTAACGCCTATCAGCGGACGTATGTCCTGCAAAATTTCGAGACCAATGTTGGTTTTCTTAAATGCCTATTAGACCGATACTTGCCATCTCGGATTCTTTTGGAAAAGAAGGATGGCAATACGCCTTACATTGTTTTGTCGACAATCACAGAGATGCCTCTTTTGATTCCGAAGAACGATGAGGAACAACAAAAAATCGCCGATTGCCTAGCGTCTGTCGACACGCTGATCACCGCCCAAGCCCAGAAAGTCGAATCCCTCAAGACCCATAAAAAAGGCCTGATGCAGCAGTTATTCCCCTCCGTTGGAGGGGTGGCAGGCGAAGCCTGACGGGGTGGTTAAATGACACAACGACACCTAAAAGCAACCACCCCCCGCCTACGGCGTACCCCTCCAGAGGAGGGGAATCAAAGCACCCCCCGCCTACGGCGTACCCCTCCACAGGAGGGAAATCATGGTGCAACGAGGATTAGTGATGCGGCACACTAAAGAATATCTGTCTTTACCGTACAACGCCCAGTTGAAAGAAAGGGCGAAAGCATTGCGCCATGCGGGCAATTTGTCTGAGGTATTGCTGTGGAATCAATTGAAAAAAGGGCAATTCAAAGGCTTGGACTTTGACCGCCAAAAAATCATCGGCAACTACATCGTAGATTTTTATTGTGCCGAAAAACAAGCGGTGCTTGAAGTTGATGGTAGCAGCCATGATAACAAAGCCGAATATGATGCGCAGCGTGATGCATTTCTAATGGGCTTGGGTTTGTACGTCATCCACATTTTAGATGTAGATGTGAAACAAAACTTGGCGGGAGTGATGGACTTTTTGTCTCGTCATCCTGCATTTATGGACGAGGTGCGCGCATGAGCAGCAGCCTCGCCACCTTTGCCGACCTCAACGCCGTCGCCACCCACTTGCGCGAAAAGCTGGCAGAGAAGAAATACATTTTGCTATTCGCCTACAACGGCACAGGCAAGACCCGCCTGTCGATGGACTTCAAGGCTCTGGGCAAAAACGGCGACGCGCGGGACACGCTTTACTTCAATGCCTACACCGAAGACCTCTTTTACTGGGATAACGACCTGGAGAATGATGAGCGGCGCGTCATGCGCCTGAACCGCGACTCGCGTTTCTTTGGTGGGCTGCAAGAATTGGAAATGGAAAACCGGATCGGCCCGCTGCTGGCGCGCTATGCGGACTTTAATTTTTTCATCAATTATGGCGATTGGGAAATCACCTTCTTCCGCGACCGGGATGAAAACGGCGACCCCATACCGATCAAGGTATCGCGTGGCGAAGAGAATATCTTTGTCTGGTGCTTCTTTCTCGCGGTCGCCCAACTGGCCATAGACGGGCAGGAGGTCTATGCGTGGGTCAAATATATCTATATCGACGACCCAATCTCTTCGCTGGATGACAATAATGCCATTGCCGTGGCAGCCCATTTGGCGCATCTGCTGCAAGGCTCCAACGGGAAAATCAAGGCCGTCATTTCATCCCACCATGCACTGTTTTTCAATGTGATGTGGAATGCGCTGAATGACAGAAAGGGAAACCCGCTTCAGTCTTATTTCCTCAGCAGCGATAAAGGTTCAGGCAGCTATACCCTGCGCTATACCAACGAGACGCCTTTTTTTCATCACGTTGCCTTGCTCAAGCAACTCCACGAAGCTGTTGAAACTGATCGCCTCTACACCTACCACTTCAATATCCTGCGGAGCGTTCTTGAAAAAACAGCCACCTTTCATGGTTTCAAGAATTTCTCTGCCTGTATCAAGCAGGATGCCGACGATGAAGACGGCATCCTGCATGCGCGCTTGATCAACGTGCTGAGCCACGGCAACTATTCGTTGTTTGAGCCCCGCGAGATGATGGAAGAGAACAAGCAGTATTTCAAAAAGATTTTGAACGACTTTATGGCGAACTATCTATTCAATCCGGAGTTGTTTCCAACTATGGATGAGGTGGGCGCATGACGCAGCTCATTCTCTACACCAGCGAAGACGGGCAAGCCCAAGTGCAACTGCGCGCCGACCAGGGCACGGTCTGGCTTACCCAGTTGGAGATGGCGGAGCTATTCAACGCCAGCAAGCAGAACATCTCACTGCACCTGAAAAACCTGTTTCAGGATGGGGAGTTGCACGAGGATTCAGTTGTCAAGGAATCCTTGACAACTGCGGTGGACGGTAAGGCGTACCGGACAAAGCTCTACAACCTGGACGCGATCCTGGCTGTGGGCTACCGCGTGCGTTCGCCGCGCGGGGTGCAGTTTCGCCGCTGGGCCAGCACGGTGCTGGCGGAATACCTGAAAAAGGGTTTCGTCATGGACGATGAGCGGCTCAAGAACCCCGATGGCCGCCCGGACTATTTCGACGAGATGCTGGCGCGCATCCGCGACATTCGCGCCTCGGAAAAGCGCTTCTACCAAAAGGTGCGCGAGCTGTTTGCGCTGGCGGCCGATTACGACAAGACCGATCAGGCCACCCAGCAATTCTTTGCCACGGTGCAAAACCTGCTGCTGTATGCGGTCACGCAGCAGACCGCCGCCGAAATCATCGTTTCCCGCGCTAACCCTGCCGATGCCCATTTTGGCTTGCTCACCTGGAAGGGTGCGCGGGTGCGCAAGCAGGACATCCTGGTGGCGAAGAACTACCTGACCGAAGATGAAATCGACACCCTCAACCGCCTGGTGGTCATCTTTCTGGAAACCGCCGAGTTGCGCGCCAAGCGGAAAACCATCACCAGCATGGCCTTCTGGCGCGAGAACGTGGGGCAAATCATCGCCACCAACGGCTTCCCTCTGCTGGCGGGTGCGGGCTCGGTCAGCCATGCCCGTATGGAGCAGCAGATTACCCCGCTATTTCTGGATTACGACCAGCGCCGCAAGGCCCAGGAGGCGCAAGCGGCGGATGAGCAGGACGAGGCCGAGCTGAAGGCGCTGGAAGACAAGATCAAACACCGTAAAGGCCCGAAATAATGACCAAAGAACAACTCAACCAACTTGGTAAAACCCTCTGGGCTATCGCTGATGATCTGCGCGGCGCGATGAATGCCGACGACTTTCGCGACTATATGTTGTCGTTCCTGTTTTTGCGCTACCTCTCGGACAACTACGAAACGGCGGCGAAGAAGGAGTTGGGCAAAGACTATCCCATACCCCGAGAGGGAGACCGGCGCGCACCGCTGGCAATCTGGTACGAAGAGAACGCCGAAGATGCCGAAGACTTTGAAAAACAGATGCGCCTTAAGGTGCATTATGTGATCGAGCCGCCGCACCTGTGGAGCAGCGTTGCCGAGATGGCGCGGTCACAGCATCAAGATTTGCGCGAGACTTTGTGGACGGGTTTTAAATACATTGAAGAAAAATCGTTTGAAAGCACCTTTCAAGGTTTGTTTTCCGAAATTAATCTGTATTCGGAAAAGCTGGGTAAAACTGCAAAGGCGCAAAACGATAAACTTTGCACTGTCATCAAAAAAATCGCCGAAGGCATTGCCGAATTCGGCACCGATACCGATATCCTGGGCGATGCCTATGAATACCTGATCGGCGAGTTCGCCGCTGGGTCGGGTAAAAAGGCGGGCGAGTTCTACACCCCGCAGCAAATCTCAACCATTCTTTCTTGCATCGTGACGCTGGACAGTCAGGAACCTAAAACAGGCCTTAAACAAAAACTGAATAAGGTATACGACTTTGCCTGTGGTTCCGGCTCGCTGCTCTTGAATGTGCGCAAGCAACTCGGCAAGGGCGGCATCGGCAAGATCTACGGCCAGGAAAAAAACATCACCACCTACAACCTGGCGCGCATGAACATGCTGCTGCACGGGGTCAAGGATACTGAGTTCGAGATTCACCACGGCGACTCGCTGCTCAACGAGTGGGAAATCCTCAAGGAAATGAACCCGGCGAAAAAGCTGAAATTCGATGCCGTGGTCGCCAACCCGCCTTTCAGCTACCGCTGGGAACCTACCGAAGCGCTAGGTGAAGATTTCCGCTTCAAAGACTACGGCCTCGCTCCCAAATCCGCCGCCGACTTCGCCTTTCTATTGCACGGCTTCCACTTCTTGAGCGATAGCGGCGTGATGGCAATTATTCTGCCCCACGGCGTGCTGTTCCGTGGCGGCGCGGAAGAGCGCATCCGTACCAAACTGCTAAAAGACGGCCATATCGACACCGTCATCGGCCTGCCCGCCAACCTTTTTTTCTCCACCGGCATCCCGGTTTGTATTCTTGTGCTGAAACGCTGCAAAAAACCGGATGATGTGCTGTTTATCAACGCCAGCTCTGAAGACAATTTCGAAAAGGGTAAACGGCAAAATCGCCTGTTGCCGGAACACATCGACAAGATCGTCAGTACCTACCAATACCGTAATGAGGAGGCACGCTACTCCCGGCGGGTGTCGATGGAGGAGATCGAGAAGAACGACTACAACCTGAATATCTCGCGCTATGTCAGCACCGCCAAAACGGAGGAAGAGGTTAATTTGCAGGCGGTAAATACCAATTTGGTTGACCTTGAAAAGAGCATTGTTGAGAACACCAAAAAGCACAATGGATTCCTGAAGGAACTGGGGTTGCCACCATTACCTCTTGAGAATAAATAGCGGTCGCGGGCATCCTTCAGGCCTACGTCGGGGTACACGCCCAGCGACAGCCGTTTTTCCTTGCCGTCGAAGTGGTACTTCAGCCGCCACCACTTCCCGCCAATCGGCGAGATTTCCAGATACAGCCCGCGCTCGTCGAACAGCTTGACGGGCTTCTCGCCAGGCTCGGCATTACGGATCGCGGTATCGGTCAGCGGCATGGGGCAACTCCTTGCGGGGGTAACTCACTTGCCCCCAATGTTGCCCTCGGATGTCAATGGACAGCGTTGCCCCTTTTCTGGGCGGAAAACCAAAGAAAAGCCCGCAGTTACGCGGGCTCTTGGATGTGGCGGCGACTACCGAATAACTATTTCAAGACATTGATATTAAAAGAAAAAATAAAATGTGTTTTCGATAGTTACCCCGCAAAGTTACCCCCGCCGGATCAATGCTGCCCATCGCCAGGCCGCCTGATGACGAAGGTGAACTCGCCGGGGGTATCAGCTTCCCCAGCGATGGCCTGGGTCGGCTTGCCGTCCAGCCGGTCGGCAATCTCCCTGATCGCGGCCAGGTCGCCCTCTCCGGCCCGCATGACCAGGGCGCGGGCGATGCGCTCCAGGGAACCCTTGTCACGCGCCAGGACCTTATGCAGGGCGTCGCGGAACATCGAGCCTTTCTTCGCGTTGCGGTTGCCTTTGGGTGCGCCTTTCCCGTTCATTTTATTTGATTTGGTTTGATTCAATTCCATCACCTTGTTCCGGTTGAGATTATAGCACTCAAGCGCCAATACTGGGCTGGGACGGTGGGACGGATAAAAACGGGGAAACTGGCGATAATTTTTATGAGGCGGACAGTTCCGCCGCCGCTCGCCCGGTGAAGTAGTCCCGCGCATCCGCATCGTGTTGGCACTGGCCCAACACGCCGTCGATGATCTCTTGATCGGCCTCACCGATATGTGCCAGCCATGCCCGGATTGCCCCTTCTCTTCGTCGGTGGTCAGGGGTGCTGGTAGTTGCCCTTCCTTGGGGTTTGCTACTGCTATTGTTGCTACTCTTGCTACTCTTGCTACTGTTCGCCCGTTTTCCCTCTCGGGTGTCGCAAAAGTCGCAGGTGTCGCAGTCGCAAACCTTGCGGGTTCGCTCTTCCCACGGATCAGCTTCGACAGGCTCATAAGATTTGCCCTTCGTAGCGTTTGCTAACGCTAATCTTGCTAAAGTTGCTAATGTTCATGACTTTCCACCTGCTTCGTTAGCAGGATTAGCAGCTTTAGCATTAGCAAAGTCTAAAAGCGCAGGATTGATAGCCAGCATGAACCGCTTGCCATCCTTGCGGACTTTCAGGTGGTCTAGCTCGGCCAGCTCGCGGATAGCGCCATCAAGGCTTTCCTTTTTGCGTAGTGGCCCGTATTGCAGCGCCACGCTTTTGCCGACAAGGTGCGTCCGCTCCCGCCTGCAATACTCGATCAGCCAGCTATCCAGCCGCGCCGCGTCCGCCAGTTCCGCCGGTAGCGCAAGCTCACCGAAAAAGCGCCGGGCTTCGTTCAGGTGCCATGCCGTGATTCTGCTTGCGCCCTCGAAAGCCGCCGCGCCGATTGCACCGCCCGCCGCGCCGCGTTGTCGGCGGACTTGCTCGCCACGTCCCGCACGTCGTAAAGCTTGCCGCCGCTCGCCAGTTCGCTTTCAATGGTGTCGTGATATTCCACCCATGCGGCTTTGGCTTCCGGGGTCAGGTGCAGCATGAGCGGGGTCAGCGCGCCATCGCCATCAATGGGAACAGGTTGTTCCAGTATCGCGGCAATGCGCCGATGGAATGCGGCAAGGTGCGGCCAGTTGGCGGGGGCTTCGGTGAAGGGTCGCAAGCCTTGGGTTGATTCAGGCCACGCCACAAGGAACCGGGCAAGAAAGCCCGTGCCACGCGCCAGCGCCCCGGATCGGGTGAAGAATTCCCGCAAGGTCGGTTCCTGAACCTGCAAGGCCACGGTCAGCCGCACACCGCGCACGGTGAAGGATTCCGAAGTCCTCCGGTCAATGGTCAGGCTGGCGCCGTCCCAAAGCAGATTCAGCAAACCAAGATTGCGCATGACTGAATCCTTGCCCATGCCATGCGAACCAAAAACAATCCCGGCCTCGGCAGATACCATGCCGCCCGATGGCCAATGCTTCGCCAGCCCATAGGCCAGCGCCTCGGGTGTTGCATCGGCATAGAGCAGGCGGGGGATTCTTAGCGCTTCCGGCTTGCCATGTTCCAGATTGCGCAAAGTTGATTCCGCGTTATGCGTCGGCTTCCCGGACTTGGCAAGCTGGCGGATATTCTCTTTGACGCCGCCGCGCTTGGATTCCCATGCCTCGATTGCTGCTTTGTTGTCTTTCAGGGTCGGCTTTGCGGCCTCGGCTTGCGCTGCCTCGGCTTGCGCTGCCTCATAGTCGCGTATCGGCTTGGTAAAAAAGACGTCGCAGGTTGATTTGCGTTCACCGCTATCGGCAATGGTCATCAGGAACAGCCCGACAGGCCCATGAAGCTTTTCTGCCCGCTCCGCATCCGCATGGGGTTGGCAAGCCAGCGACAGCGCCGCCAGTGCCGACGATGCCACCATCGGCAGAGGCGCCTTGACGAAGCCCGCCACCTCTTCCACCGCCGCCCGGATAGTGTCGGGCAGCGCGGCCAGTGGGTAGGGTTCCGGGGCTACCTTCGCGGTCAGCGGTTGCGGTTCAGGCCAGCCGTTGCCGCCAGAATCGCCCTCTGGCGCGTTCCCTTCGTTGGCTTGATGTCTTGCCCTTCCCGGTGCGCTTGCGCCCGCTATGGCGCGTCCTGCGGTCGGCAGCGCGGCAATATCCGCCACCGTTGCGCCAGAGTTCGCCTTCAACCAGTTCACAGCGTCACCCTTGGGTGAAAGATTCAGCGCCGCCGTGTCGATCATCCGCACCGTGCAATTCATTGCCAACAGGATGGAAGCCACCGCATCGGCATAGCGCCGCCCGGCTTCGTCGTTGTCGGGCCATATCGTCACGGTTCGCCCGGCCAGTGGTCGCCAGTCGGCTTTCCCTGCGGAATCCGCCGCGCCGCTGGTGGTGGTCAGCGCTCCGGCCTTCGCCAGCGCATCGGCGCACCATTCGCCTTCTACTACGATCACCGTATCATCGGGCCGGGTTGCCAGATCATGCAGGCGGTACAGCGGCTTGCCGTCTGGGTATTCCGGTTCGCCCAGTGTGTAGCCTGCGCCATTCAGCCTCATAGGGCGAATCCATTTGTCCCCTGTGGCGGGATGTTTCAGGCGGATGCGCCAGTGAAGCGGGGTGCCGTCGCGGCTGGTGTATTCATGCAGGGCTTGTGGTTTAAGCCTTCTCGAAGAGCAGCTGACGCAAGGCGCCGCGCGGCTTGTTGGGCTGTCTCGCTCATGGTGTGACCTCCCACGCTCCCAACGCCTTGGCGGCGCCGATGAAACGCAGCCCATGACGCAGCATGTGAAATGCCAGCACATCGCCCCCATGCGCACCGCATACCATGCAGCGAAAACCGCCAGTGTCCAGCCGGACGCGCAGGCTGGGCTGGGTGTCGTTATGAAAGGGACAAAGAGCGTTTTTCCATTCGCCGCCGCCAGTCAGCTTCAAGCCCTGTTCGTGGTAATACTCGGCGGGGATGGGTAAAAGGTTGCGCTTGAATCCAAAGGGTTTGCGGGTGTGTTGTCCCCGCGTGGGGTTCGCGTGTCTCATGGTGGCGCCCCCTTAAACCGAGTCGATCAGGTTTCTGATGTCTGCCACCCGCCAAAATGCCCCGCGCCCGTTACCGATTTTTACGGGTTTTGGGAAACGGCCCGTCTTTACTCCGGCCCAAAAACAGGACTTTTTAACAGGGATGAGTGGGGGAATCGGCGGTTCTGCTTTGGGATTACCGATGATTTGACTTAGTTTGAGAAAGCCGGTTTCAGGAAGGTTGTTCATTATGGATGCTCCCGTTATTTGAAGGCCGAATTTGGCTAACGGGTTACATCATGTTTTATCAACTATGATGGTAGAAATATGTTTTTTCTACCAATGGAATATCCTACCAATTACCAGTGTCAACCGATCTTGTTTTTCGACTCGCGGATGAGCTGATAACAGCTTTTGGCCAGGGTATTAGAATCACGTGTGTTATATTCCGGCACCGTGGCAATGAGCAGTTCCGCCACGATACTCGATGCTTTACGCATTCCCGTAATACCCGCCGGATTGAGAACCTCCCACGTCGCGTGGACGCAGGCGCCCACCGGCGTTTGTACGTTCCCCTGCTTTAGCAGCTTGGGTCGATTAGAGTAATGCTCAGCTTTTTCATGGAGCGCATAGAGGATGTCCCTAGCCATGTCGGGGTGTTCCAGTTCATCAATGATGCCTTCGTAATTCAACCGAACGGCCACTTCTCTCAGGAGTTTGGCCAGTCGTTTCATATCCTTGGTGTGTGCTGTATGACCGTGGAGCCACGCACTGATTGGATTGTGATTTTCAATATGCAGATCCTGCTCGAACTCGAACACGATATCCGCGAGACTGGAAATAACGGCTGCCCTGTCCGCGTTGATGCCGGGCGGTAACAGTTCGCCAATGATGTCGCAAAGTACGCTTATTTGCTTCTCGTGCTCTTGCCGATTTTTATCAAATAAGTCTTCGAATTGCTGCCTGTTCATTGCCGCCATATCGCGCCCCTCGTGCGCCCCTTGAAGAAGGAGCCGCGCCAACCGGGCAGGGTGTCCCGGTGTTCGCCCCGTCGGGCTAGGCGCGGCAAACTCGTTATGCCGCGTTCCGCTCCGTGCTCACCTCAATCGAAATGCCTTCCGATGTTTGCAACACCTTCAGCACCTCAACGAAATGGCCGATGCTGGGATTGCCGCGTGTCCCCAGCATGCGGTGCAGGCTCTTTGCGGGTATGCCGGTGCGTTCTGCCAGTGCTTCAAAGCCGATAGTGGCGTTGATGTAATCACGCAACATGGCCTTGCCTGCGTTCAGGTCGCCTTCCAGGAAATGAGTGATAGCCTCGGAGAGCATGGCTTCCCGAAAGGCGCGGTCGCGTTGTGCGCGGGCCATTACGGTGTCTCGAAATGCTTTGGTCAGTGCCATGGTTACCTCGTTTCGCGTTTGCGGTGCTTGTAGTCTTGCCAGCGGGCTTGCGCCTCGGCAATGTCTTTGTCTTGACGCTGCTTGGTTCCGCCAGCCAAGAGCAGGATGAACCGGTCGGCCTCGCGTCCGAAATAGAGGCGATATCCCTGCCCGAAGTGAATGCGGCGCTCGAACACGCCGCTGCCCACGCCTTTCACCTCAGACTGGTTTCCCTGTTCCAGTTGATAAAGGGCGGAGACCACTTTGGCGGCCGCGCGGGCATCCAGGTCATCAAACCAGCGGCCGAAGGGAGAGCAGCCGTGTTTGTCCAGGTATTCTTGAACCATGACCATATTATGGTAACTTATCGGTTACTAAGCAACAAGCTGAAGGGGGGGGCGTGTTTTCTTCATCGCGCCCTTTATCTTGGCTAGCGCCGTCATGCCGCGTTGCCGTGCAGCGGAATCACTTCCGCCCCGGCTTTCAGCTTGTCCAGATAATCCGCCCACTGCTGCATCATCTTGCGCCGCTCGGGAAGGTGCGCCGTGCGATTGTAGGCGCGCCCGTTGGGGTCTTTTACGGCATGGGCTAATTGGTGTTCGATCAGGTCAGGGCGTACCCCCAGCACTTCATCAAGAATCGTCCTGGCCATGGCGCGGAAGCCGTGCCCGCTCATTTCATCCTTGGCTATGCCCATGCGCCGCATTGCCGCAAGGATCGCGTTATCACTCATCGGTCGCCCGTTGCTGCGCGCCCCCGGAAATACAAAGCGCCCGGTGCCGGTCAAGGCGTGAAGCTCGCGCAGGATCGCCACCGCTTGAGTGGCCAGCGGGACAATGTGCGCCGTGCCGGTTTTGGTCACGGTGTACCGCCATTCCGCCGCGTCAAGATCAATATCCGCCCATTCCGCCGTGCGAAGTTCGCCGGGCCGGACAAATACCAGTGGCGCAAGACGCAGCGCACATGCCACGGTCAAGGTGCCTTGATAGCCGTCGAGCGTTCGCAGTAATGCCGCCGCCTGCTTCGGTTCTGTGGTCGCCGCGAAGTGGTCGCCCTTCGCCGGGGGCAGTGCCCCGCGCAAGTCGCCGGATGGGTCGCGCATTGCCCGCCCGGTCGCCACGGCGTAGCGGAATACCTGCCCGCAGTTGCCCAGCGCCCGGTGCGCGGTTTCCAGTGCGCCACGGTCTTCAATGCGGCGCACCACGGCCAGCAATTGGGGTGCGGTCACATCGGCAATTGGGGTGCCACCCATCCACGGGAAAATGTCGCGTTCCAAACGCCTGATAATGCGGTCACCGTGATGCTCCACCCAGTTGGGGGCGTGTTTCGCGTACCACTCACGCGCCACCACTTCAAAGCTGTTTGCGGCTCGATCCTGTTTCTCTGCCTTTTTCGCCTTGCGGTTTTCGCCGGGGTCTATGCCTTGGGCGAGAAGTTCGCGTGCATCATCCCGCAGTTCCCGCGCCCCTTTGCTTTTTCGTGTCTTGCCTGTTTCTTCGTCTTTCTTGATTTGGCTGGCAAGTGGAACGTCAGGATAGACGCCGAGAGATAACAGCTTTTCCTTGTTGTCGAATTTGTAGCGGAATCGCCACCACTTGCCCCCGGAAGGGGTAACAATCAGAAACAGCCCGCGTTCATCAAATATCTTGTAAGGCTTTGTGCGGGGCTTGGCGTTGCGGATCGCGGTATCAGTTAGGGCCATGATTTTTCCTTCGGGCTAACGCCCAGCTTGGTAGGCTTCGCGCCGGGCTTAGTGTTTCTGATTCTTGGTGCTGTTAATGCCATTGCTCAGTTACCCCTCGCCTTTTTGCTATTACCCCGGTTTTTTACCCCAATCTAAAGCCGGATGCTATTGGACGATATTACCCTCTGCCGGACAACAAGACAATAAAAAACCCGCACTTAGGCGGGTTAGAAGGATGTTGCTGGATGTGTTTGGATGGTTAAATGGTGGAGGCGGCGGGAATCGAACCCGCGTCCGTAAGCACTCTGCCGTTGGTTCTACATGCGTAGCCTGTCATTTATTTAACCGTATTCCACCCGACAGGCAGGGGAGATATACGGCGGGTCCAGTTAGGTTTTAGTGGATTGGCCCTGGACGAGCCGTTCCACGATCTTGTGAGGGTCGACCCCTGAGTGCCCTTGCGGGCTCTGGACGCACAAGCACGGCTCCAGTCAGAGGCTAGCCGTGATTAAGCGGCTAGGGCGTAGTTGTCGTCGTTGGCAACTATATTGCGTGCAGTTGGATTTACGAGGTACTCTGCCCCTCGGCATGCCCCTCAGGTTTTGCAACCCACGTCGAAACCAGGTCGCCCCCTTTTGGAAACTGTTAAGTAAGACAGTATAACGTTCTGAAAAGTTCCGTGCTTCTTTTTTATGCCGGAAACTTGTCAGCGTTTTTCGCTCTTGAATAGTTGTTGCTTCTCGCGCTGCCAGTCACGGTCTTTCTCGGTGGCGCGTTTGTCGTGTTCTTTCTTACCCTTGGCCAGACCGATCTCGATCTTGGCGCGCCCGCGTTTCCAGTACATTGCCAATGGCACGAGGGTATAACCCTTGCGTTCCACGGCGCCGATCAGCTTGCTCAGCTCTGCATGGTGCAGCAGCAGCTTCCGGGTGCGCAGCGGGTCGGGATGGATATGGGTGGATGCGGTGAGCAGTGGCGAGATGTGGGCGCCGAACAGCCAGGCCTCGCCATCCTTGATGAGGACATAACTTTCTTTGATCTGCACCCGCCCGGCGCGCAGGCTTTTTACTTCCCAGCCTTCCAGGACCAATCCCGCCTCGAAACGTTCTTCGATGAAGTAGTCGTGACGGGCGGTTTTGTTGAGGGAGATGGTGCTGCTGCCATCGTCGGATTTTGATGTGTGTTTGGACATGCGCTTTTTATGGTTTATCCCGGAAGCGGCAGTTGGCCGCTTCCGGGATTATACCTTGTAATACTCTTTATACCACGCCACAAACTGTGCAATGCCCTTTTCAATCGGGGTGGCAGGCTTGAAACCCACGTCCCGCATTAAGTCGTCGACATCCGCATAGGTGGCGGGCACGTCGCCGTTTTGCAGCGGCAGCAGGTTTTTCTGCGCTTTTTTACCCAGGCAATCTTCCAGTATTTCAATAAAGCGCAACAACTCTACCGGTTGATTGTTGCCTATGTTGTAGAGCTTGTAGGGGGCATAACTGGAAGCGGAGTCCGGGGCATCGCCGGTCCACAGTGGGTTGGGTTCCGGTACTTTATCGAGCACCCGCACCACGCCTTCGACGATATCGTCGATGAAGGTGAAATCGCGGCGGTGATTGCCGTAGTTGAAGACATCAATCGGCTTTCCGGCCAGGATGCTTTTTGTGAACATGAACAGCGCCATGTCCGGGCGTCCCCACGGGCCGTAGACAGTGAAAAAGCGCAGGCCGGTGGTTGGTGTTTTATACAGGTGGCTGTAGGTGTGGGCCATCAGCTCGTTGGCCTTTTTGCTGGCCGCGTAGAGGCTCACCGGATGATCCACGTTGTCATGCACGGAAAACGGCATCTTGGTGTTGGCGCCGTATACTGAGCTGCTGGAGGCATACACCAGGTGTTCGACGTCATGGTGGCGGCAGCCCTCAAGGATGTTGAGAAAACCTACCAGATTGCTATCGACGTAAGCATGCGGATTGGTGATCGAATACCGCACCCCGGCCTGGGCAGCGAGATTTACCACGCGCTCAGGTTTGTATTTGGCAAACGTCTCTTCAATGGCGGCACGGTCTTCGAGACTGGCGCGCACGTCAGTGAATTTAGGGTGCGGTAAGGTCCGCGCCAAACGTGCCTGCTTCAGGTTGACATCGTAATAGTCGTTGAGGTTGTCGACGCCGATGACCTCATCGCCGCGCTCCAACAGCCGCATCGCCAGCGCGGAGCCGATAAAACCGGCGGTTCCGGTGATTAAGACTTTCACTTGTTTTCTTGTTCCTTTAAGGGTGGATTAGCGGGGCGTATTGCCTATAATCTGCCATCCACCTGGTCGGCAGGCAGGATGTACTTCACGTCGAACAGTATCGCATCCGGCTTGCCCAGCGCGCGGATTTTCTCTACGCCCATTTCGCGGAACTGGTGATGTGCCACGGCGAGGATAATCGCATCATATTTGCCGGGTTCGAGTGTCGTGACTGGCGTGATGCCGTATTCGTGCTGGGCCTCGGCGGGATTGATCCACGGGTCGTAGACATCGACATTGGCCGAATAGCTTTGCAGTTCGTTGATGATGTCGGTCACTTTGGTATTGCGCAGGTCCGGGCAATTCTCCTTGAAGGTCAGCCCCAGTACCAGCACATTGGAATTGGCGACATGGACACGGCGCTGGATCATCATCTTGATCACACGCTGTGCCACATAGGGGCCCATGCCGTCGTTGATGCGGCGTCCAGCGAGGATGACTTCGGGCAGGTAGCCGATTTCCTGAGCTTTGTGGGTCAAATAATAGGGGTCGACGCCGATGCAGTGGCCGCCCACCAGGCCGGGGCGGAACGGCAGGAAATTCCATTTGGTGCCCGCCGCTTCCAGCACTTCCAGAGTGTCGATGCCGAGCCGGTTGAAGATCAGGGCCAGCTCATTGATCAGGGCAATATTCACATCGCGCTGGGTGTTTTCAATAACCTTGGCGGCCTCGGCGACGCGGATACTGCTCGCTTTGTGGGTGCCGGCCGTGATGATGCGTTTGTAGAGGTTGTCCACGAAATCAGCCACATCGGGTGTGGAGCCGGAGGTGACCTTGAGGATATTGACGACACGGTGCTGCTTGTCGCCAGGGTTGATGCGTTCCGGGCTATATCCGGCAAAGAAATCCTGGTTGTATTTCAGGCCGGAAAGGGACTCCATGATCGGCACGCATACTTCTTCGGTGGCGCCTGGATAAACCGTCGATTCAAAGATCGTGATGTCACCCTTTTTGAGCAGCTTGCCGAGGGTCTGGCTGGCCTTGACGAGCGGGGTGAGATCAGGGCGTTTGTGTTCGTCGACGGGCGTGGGCACAGTGACGATATAGACATTGCAAGCCGCCAGATCGGACGGGTTGGTGGTGTAGGTGAGCTGGCTGGCCTGCGCCAGCTCCTGGGAATCTACTTCCAGCGAGCTGTCTTTGCCCGCCTTGAGCTCGGCAATGCGTGCCGGGTTGATATCCAGCCCTACCGTCGGGAACTGTTTGCCGAACTCCACTGCGAGCGGCAGGCCGACATAGCCTAAGCCGATCATGCCAATTGTTGTCTGGTTCAGGTCAGGCATGCGATTGTCCTCAAATCATTTTTGAATGAAGAATTAATAATCTTGCAGGGTACGGCGTACCATCCGTTTTCATGTGGTACGTGCATTGTACCCTTCACCGTAATCACCGTGAAGGTGACAATGAGGTGACAATGTCACGGGTAGGACGCATCCTGTGTTCTGTTTGGGTCACGACTGAATGCTTGCGCCGCGACCGATCCCGTAATAAGTGAATCCCTCTTTGGCCAGCATCTGCGGATCGTAAAGATTGCGGCCATCGAAGATTAGCGGTTGCTTGAGTGCCATTTTGATCTTGTTGAAGTCCGGGCTGCGGAATGACTTCCACTCCGTGACCATTACCAGCGCATCGGCGCCTTCAAGTGCGGCGGCGGGGGATGTGCAAAGCACAAGATCAGCGCGTTCGCCATAGATGCGGCGCGCCTCGTCCATAGCCTCCGGGTCATGAGCCTGTACACGGGCGCCACGCGCCCACAAGGCCTCCATGAGCGTGCGGCTGGAGGCGGCGCGCATATCGTCGGTGTTGGGCTTGAAGGCCAGCCCCCACAGCGCAAAGGTGCGGCCTTGCAGGTTGCCGTTAAAGTGCTTCTCGATTTTCTGGAACAACACTTCTTTCTGGCGGTGGTTCACCGCTTCCACGGCGCGCAGCAGTTCGGCCTGATAGCCCGCTTGCGTGGCGGTGCGCTCCAGTGCCTGCACGTCCTTGGGGAAGCACGAGCCGCCATAACCGCAGCCGGGATAGATGAAATGGTAGCCGATGCGCGGATCGGAGCCGATGCCGATGCGCACCTGTTCAATATCCGCACCCAGCCGTTCGGCGATATTTGCCAGTTCGTTCATGAAGCTGATTTTGGTTGCCAGCATGGCATTGGCAGCATACTTGGTCAGCTCCGCCGAGCGGATGTCCATCACCACCAGGCGCTCGTGGCTGCGATTGAAAGGTGCGTACAGGGCGCGCAACAGTTCCGTGGTGCGAGGATTGTCCGTGCCGATGACGATGCGGTCCGGCTTCATGAAGTCATCCACCGCCGCGCCTTCCTTCAGGAATTCGGGGTTGGAGACGACATCGAACTCGACGTTTTGGCCGCGCGCCGTCAAGGCGCTTTGGAGGGCGGCGCGCACCCTGTCCGCCGTCCCGACCGGAACAGTGGATTTGTTTACCACGACCCGGTAGCTATCCATGTGCTCGCCGATGCTTTTGGCGACCGCCAGCACGTATTGCATATCCGCGGAGCCGTCCTCATCGGGCGGCGTGCCGACGGCAATGAACTGGAACAGGCCGTGCGCCACACCCGCGGCAATATCGGTAGTGAAAGCCAGGCGGCCCGCCTGGGCGTTACTGTTCACCATGGCTTCCAGTCCAGGCTCGTAAATGGGCAGCTTGCCCTGTTTGAGCATGTCGATCTTGCGTGTGTCGATATCGACACACAACACGTCATTGCCGACATCCGCCAGACAGGCGCCGGTGACAAGGCCAACGTAGCCAGAACCGAAGATAGTGATTTTCATGTTATTATGCCGATAGTTTAGGTTGTCAGGGCGTTACGATACCAAAGTAAAAGGCCGCCGTCATTTGCAAAACAACATCAGGCTTAATCTTACAGGGGGCGTAAGTTTCAGCTTACAACCCGGCATCGTAAACACATTATAATCTACGCGGGATTATATACCCTGAAGGGTGCAAGTGGCACGGCACGATGTAAAAAAGCGTGCGCCATGTGCCATCGAGAGTGAAGTCTAAAAAAGACGTGCATATAGCTCAAGCGATAAGCTTGCTTGAAATGCAGAAACAACCATGGGTGGGTTCTGTCGTGAATTTTTCTTGAAATGCCAAGCCCGCTTTTTTGAATAATGGACTAATGCACGGCGTCTATGGTCAGATTATTTAGGCATTACGTGCCCCATACATTTCCTGCTGCTGGGGGTGACCGAGGCCGCAATCCTGATGTTGTCGATTTACCTCGGCGCATCATTGCGTTCGGTCGTCGATGACGGGGCGCTTGGCGACATGCAACCGCTCATGCCCAAGGCGCTGCTGTTTGCCTTCGTGATGGTGAGCGTGATGACCGCAGTGGGCCTGTATAAGGCCAATCTCCGTGAAGGCATGGTGGGGATGCTGCTGCGGATCGGCATCAGCATCCTGCTTGGCGTGGGGCTGATGAGCCTGATTTTCTATGTCTTTCCCTCACTGTTCCTGGGGCGCGGCGCGTTCGGCCTGTCGTTTGCCGTTGCGTTAACGGGTATCATCCTCGCCCGCATAACGTTTTTTAAAATTGTTGACCAGGATGCGCTGCAACGGCGCATTTTGGTGCTGGGTTCTGGCAAGCGTGCAGGACAAATCTCCCAGCAATTGCGCAGAAAGGTAGACCGGCGAGGATTCGCGATCATGGGTTATGTGCATATCGCGGGTGAACACAGCGCGATCGATGCGCAACATGTGCTGCACCTCGACGTGCCGCTGCTGGAGTTTTGCGACCAGCATCAGATCGACGAAATCGTTGTCGCCGTCGAGGACCGGCGCAAGGGATTTCCGGTGCATGAACTTCTGGATTGCAAGATGAGCGGCATCGAGGTTGTCGATATGCTGACCTTCTTCGAGCGCCAGTCGGGTAAGATCCGCCTGGATCTTCTGCACCCGAGCTGGCTGATCTTTTCCGATGGCTTCCTCACCAATTCTTTCCGAGAGTTAAACAAGCGGTTTTTTGACATAACAGCCAGCGTGCTGATCCTGGTGTTGACATGGCCCATCATGATTCTGGCTGCCATTGCGATTTTGATGGAAAGCCGCGGCTGCGGGCCGGTTTTTTATCGTCAGGTGCGGGTGGGTCAGAACTGGGAATTGATCGAGGTTCTGAAGTTCCGCAGCATGTGCGTGGATGCGGAGAAGGGCGGTCCGCAATGGGCGGGCAAGAATGACAGCCGGATCACGCGCGTTGGCGCTTTTATACGCAAGACACGCATCGACGAGCTGCCGCAATTGCTGGGTGTGCTGAAGGGTGATATGAGCTTCGTCGGCCCCCGTCCGGAGCGCCCGGTATTTGTCGAACAACTGTCCCAGTCGATTCCCTATTACGCCGAGCGCCATCGTGTCAAACCGGGCATCACCGGCTGGGCTCAGATCCGTTATGCTTACGGCTCTTCAGAAGAAGACGCCATTGAAAAACTGCAATATGATTTGTACTACGTAAAAAATCACAGCCTGTTTCTGGATCTGATGATCCTGTTCCAGACTGTCGAGGTCATTCTCTGGGGCAGGGGCGCCCGTTAGCGGAGTATCCACAATGCTCAACATTGGCGTGCTCAGCTACACTGCCGCCGCACTGATGTTTCTGGTGCTGTCGCTATTGCTGCTGACCAGTTGGCGCGGCCGGTTGCAAGGCGCCTTGCTGGTCTTTGCATCTTTGTCTACAGTGGCATGGGCGGCCATGGCGGCCTATCACGCCGCTCTGGATTACCCGCCCTCCCTGACGCTTCCGGCAGCGGAGATAGCGCGCAATGCCGTCTGGCTTGCATTCCTGGTCAGGTTACTACATCCCGCACAGCAGGCCGGTCCGATGTCCTTGCGGCTGCGCTGGCTTGCGGCAGGGCTGGCGGGGCTGTGCCTGGCGCTCCTGTCGATAGACATCTACCCGCCCTTGACCGGTATTGACAGCGACGTGGATCTGCGCATGTTCGGCCACGTCTTGCTGGCCGTGGCTGGGCTGGGATTGGTCGAACAGGTGCTCCGCAACACACCCACTGAACAGCGCTGGGCCATCAAGTTTCTCTGTCTGGGCGTTGGCGGTATGTTTGCCTATGATTTTTTTCTGTACTCGGACGCGCTGCTTTTCAGGCATATCGACGCGCACCTGTGGGATGCACGGGGCATGATTACGGCACTGGCCGTGCCGCTGATCGCTGTCTCGGCGGCGCGCAATCCGCAGTGGTCGCTGGAAGTGACCGTCTCGCGCGGGTTCGTCTTCCATACTGCCGCGCTGATGGGGGCGGGGATCTATCTGCTGGTCATGGCGGCCGCCGGCTATTACATCCGCATCTATGGCGGAAACTGGGGCGTGGTGGGGCAGGCGATTTTTCTGTTTGGCTCCGCCGTGGTGTTGCTGGCGATAGTCTCTTCCGGCCAGGTGCGCGCCCGCTGGAAGGTGCTTCTCAATAAGCATTTTTTCAGCCACAAATACGATTACCGTGAGGAATGGCTACGGTTTATCCGCACATTATCCAATGGTGAGCCAGGCCAACAGCAGTCTGCAGCCACCCAGGAACGCGCTATCCAGGCGCTGGCACAAATAGTCGATAGCCCAGCGGGCATGCTGTGGTGGCGAAGCAAGACCGCTGGTGACACCGCAACTCACTTTACACCCTCGGCACGCTGGAACATGCCTGCAAGCGCAGGTGCCAGCGAGCCCGTGGAGGGTGTGCTGGCGCGCTTCCTGGAAGAGCGCCAGTGGATCATTGATCTCGGCGAATATGCACATCGCCCCGAATCCCACGAGGGACTGGTGATACCCCAATGGTTGCGTGATTTGCCGCAATGCTGGCTGGTAGTGCCACTGATTCTGGATCAACAATTAGTGGGTTTCATGATTCTCGCGCAGCCGCGCGCCGCGCGGCAGATCAACTGGGAAGACCGCGACCTGCTCAAGACCGCGGGCTATCAGGCAGCCAGTTTTCTGGCTCAACTGGAATCCGCCCAGCGCCTTTCGGAGGCGCGCCAGTTTGAGGCCTTCAACCGGCTTTCCGCGTTTGTAGTGCATGACCTCAAGAACCTGGTGGCACAGCTTTCACTGGTGGTGTCGAATGCGCAAAAACATAAACACAATCCGGCATTCATGGAGGATGCGATAAATACCGTGGAACATGCGGCGGCAAAAATGAATCGTATGCTTGCCCAGTTGCGCGCAGGAAATCTCCAGGCGCATACTGCCATCAAGTTTGACCTTGACACGCTATTGCGCGAAGTCATTGAGGCGCGGGCACACTCCAAGCCATCGCCATCGCTGGAAATAGCCGAAGCGGGCCTGCGCGTACAGGCGGATCGCGATCGTCTCGCCGCCGTTTTCGGTCATATTATCCAGAATGCACAGGAAGCAACCCCCGCAGATGGGCATGTGCGGGTACGGCTGAAACGTGAGGGCGCCCAGGCTATCCTGGAAGTGGAGGACAGCGGCCATGGCATGGACGCCGAGTTCATCCGCAAGCGCCTCTTTCAGCCGTTTGAAACCACCAAAGGCAATATGGGCATGGGTATTGGTGTCTATCAGAGCCGCGAACTGGTGCGTGAATTAGGTGGTGATATCGAGGTTGCCAGTCAGCCGGGCGAGGGCAGCCGGTTTCGTATTCTGCTCCCGTTGCTGTTTTTCCGGCAGGAAGATGCGCAATTCGAAGAAAAAAGCCGTACAAGGGAGGGTATGAGATGAGTCCGTCAAGCAAGACATTATTAATAGTCGAGGATGATCCAGGCTTGCAAAGCCAGTTGCGCTGGTGTTTCGATAATTTCGAAGTGGTGACCGCAGGCGATCGCGAGAACGCCCTGGCTCAGGTGCGCCACCATGAGCCGGCAGTGGTGACCCTGGATTTAGGGTTACCCCCCGACCCGGGCGGCGCCAGCGAAGGGCTGGCGGCGCTCAGGGATATCCTTGTCATCGCGCCCGGCACCAAGGTGATTATGGTCACCGGCAATGATGACCGTGAAAACGCCGTGCGGGCGATAGGGTTGGGTGCTTATGATTTTTATCAAAAACCCATTGATCCAGAGATTCTCTCGCTGATTGTAAACCGCGCCTTTTCCTTGCACAGTCTGGAGGAGGAAAACCGCCAGTTGGTTGCTGCGCAGCAACAGAAAAACTCACCATTGCAAGGCATCCTCGCCTCCAGTCCCCAGATGCTCAAGGCGTGCAGCACCGTGGAAAAGGTCGCGCCCACCAATGTTACTGTGCTGATACTGGGGGAAAGCGGCACCGGCAAGGAGCTGCTTGCCCGTGCCCTGCATGAACTCAGCCCCCGCGCTACGCAACGCTTTGTAGCCATCAACTGTGCCGCAATACCCGAAGCCCTGCTGGAAAGCGAGCTGTTTGGTTACGAAAAAGGCGCATTCACCGGCGCCGCAAAACAAGTAAAAGGGAAGGTCGAGTATGCCGAAGGAGGAACGCTGTTCCTCGATGAGGTGGGTGATTTGCCCATGTCGTTACAGGCAAAACTGCTGCGCTTTTTGCAGGAGCGGGTGATTGAACGGATCGGCGGGCGTGGAGAAATTGCAGTGGATGTGCGCGTGGTATGCGCTACGCACCAGAACGTTCCGGCGCTGGTGCGCGCGGGGAAATTCCGCGAGGACTTGTATTACCGGATCAGTGAATTGACCATTACCATCCCCCCCTCAGAGAACGGGAGGGCGATGCCGTGCTGCTGGCGCATGCCTTTGTGGATAAATTCAGCCGCCAGCAGGGAAAGCCGCGGCGCACTTTGAGCAAAGAAGCGCTGGCAGCAGTCGAGGTCCACCCTTGGCCCGGCAACATCCGGGAATTGGAAAACCGCATCAAGCGCGCGGTGATTATGAGTGAAGGCCTTCAGATCGGAGTGGAAGATCTTGAGCTGGCGCCCAGCCTCGTCTCGAAAAATGAGGAGCCGATCACACTCAATTTGCGCGAGGTGCGCGACAACGCGGAGCGCCAGGCATTGCAGCGGGCGCTGCGCTGGTTTGATGGGAATGTCTCGCATGCCGCAGAAGTGCTCGGCGTCAGCCGACCGACCTTGTATGACTTGATGAATAAATACCAGATAAAACTAAAGTAGTTGCAGGTCGGATCGAGCGAAGTGGATCCGGCATCACAGTCAAATGTAGGGTGGGTTAGCGTTTTTTGCGTAACCCACCAAGCGTTGCGTAGCAACACGACGCATTATTTGCGGGCTGGAGTAATGAGAAGTAGCCGTAGGGCGCGCCGTGCGCACCTTACATTTGAGTCGGGCGGGAAACAGTATGCTTATTAATAGCATTGCCCCGACGTTGGCTTAAGTTCAGTGCCATTCGAGTTACCATAACAGAGATTAAGGCCATGAAAAAGCACAACAGAAAACGGAAAAGCGCGATTGTTTTGGGGCTGGCATTGATCGCGGCGGGGAATAACCTGGCATTTGCCGACGATAGCAAAAAACTGATTGGAGAAGCCCAAAGCTATCTGCAAAAAGGCGACACCAAGGCCGCGGTTATCCAGCTCAAAAATGCCCTTCAGGAAAACCCTGACAATAAAGAAGCACGTTTCATGCTGGGCGAGGTTTACCTGAAACAGGGTGATGGCGCCTCCGCCGCGAAGGAGCTGAAACGCGCCAAAGACCTCGGCGTGGCGGAGGATAAGGTTCTCATCCCGCTGGGCAAGTCCTACCTGCTGCAGGGGCGCTACGAAGCGGTTCTGGATGAAATCAGACCACCTGCCGGAGCCTCGGCGGATCTCAAGGCCGGCATTGCAACCCTCCAGGGACATGCCCAGCTCGCCTTGGGCAAGGCGGTGCAAGGCAAGGAAAAGTACAATGAAGCACTGCAAAATCACGCCGATTTCCCAGACGCTCTGCTAGGGCTGGCCCGCATTGCTGCCGTGGACAAAGATACGGCAGGTGCTGCAAGTCTTGTAGATCGGGCACTCAAGGCCGATCCGCAAAACATCGACGCCTGGCTGATGAAGGGCGATCTGCAAAGAATCACTGGCCGCCATGCCGAATCCTTGCAAAGCTTTCAGAAGGTGCTACAGCTTGATTCGAATAATCTTCCCGCCTACCTGGGCCGCGCCATTGAACAAATCGCACTGGGCAAGCCCAATGAAGCGAAGAAGGATATCGACACGGTACGCAAACGTGCGCCCAATCATCCGCTCGCCAATTATATGGCCGCAGCCATGGCATTTCAGGAAAAGAACCTCACCGCCGCCCAGGATTATTTGCAACAGGTGCTGAAGATAGCGCCGGGGCATCTGCCCAGCCTGCTGCTCATGGGTAACATCCACTACGCCCAGAACCAGTTCGAGCAGGCAGAGGATGAGTTGTCGCGCTATGTGAAAGCACTGCCAGGCAATGTTGCCGCCCGCAAACTGCTCGCAGCCACCCTGATGAAGCTCAAGCGCCCGCAGGATGCAGTCAAGGCACTCGAACCTGCGATCAAGGACAATGCCAAAGATCCGCAATTACTGGCCCTGCTCGGCAGCGCCTATTCACAGGGCGGCGATCTGAACAAAGGCACCGATTATCTCGAACAGGCCGCCAAGCTCGCGCCCAATGCCGCAGTGATACGCACCCAATTGGCTGTAGGGCACCTCGCGGCGGGTGAGACCGAACTGGCCGTCAAGGAGCTGGAATCCATCGTCGACCTGGGCAAGGAACCCATGCAGGCGGATGTCCTGCTCGTGCTCGCGCATCTCCAGAAAAAGAACTTCGACAAGGCCCTCGCCGCCGCCCAGAACATGGTCAGGAAAGACGTCAATAACCCCGTACCCTATAACCTGATGGGCGCGGCGTATCTGGGCAAAAAGGACCTTGCCACGGCACGCAAGCAGTTCGAGCAGGCCATAAAGATTCAGCCAAAATTCAGTCCGGCCCAAATGAATCTGGCGCAGATCGACCTGCAACAGGGCAAGCCCCAGCAGGCTGAGCAGCGCTATAAGGAAATCCTCAAAAATGACGACAAAAATGTCGGCGCCATGGTGGCGCTGGCTGGCCTGTCGGCGCGCGCGGGCAAAGAGAAAGAGGCGTTTGCCTGGCTGGAAAAAGCCAGGGAAAAAAACCCCAAGGCATTGGAGCCTGCCCTGCTGCTGATCAATGCCTATCTACAACAGAACCAACCCCTCAAGGCCCTGAGCATCGCGCGCGATATCCAGGACGAGCACGCCGACAATCCAGTCGCTCTGCAAGCCTTGGCGCAGGCGCAACTGGCAGCGGGCGAAACCAGCAGCGCCTTGTCCAGTTACCGCAAGCTCACCGAGAAGCTGCCCAAATCACCCCAGGCCCAGTATCTGCTCGCGCAGGCCCAGATGAAGTCGAAAGACTCCAAAGCCGCCGCCGCCAGCCTGAACAAGGCTCTCAAAGTGGATCCCAACTTCCTGCCCGCCTCGATCGCCCTGGCTGAATTGGAGCTCCAGGATAATCGTCCTAAAGAAGCCCTGAGCATCGCCCGGCAGATCCAGAAACAACAGGACAAATCCCCGGCAGGGTACGAGTTGGAAGGCAACATCCACATGCGCACCCGTGCCTATGCCGATGCCGCCAAGGCCTATGCCGCCGCCTATCAGCGCGGCAAGAGTGGAGGGATGGCGGTGAAGCTGTCCGGCGCCCGCAAGCAGGCAGGCGACGCCGCCGGAGCCTATCAGG
>JAKFXX010000043.1 GCA_021731145.1 Gammaproteobacteria bacterium
TGGGGGCGGGGTGGGGTTTACGCTCGGGGGTGGTGTCACCGCTCACGATGCAGGCAGCGCGCTGGGTTAATCCCAGTTGTTCCATGAGCGGGTTTGTCAGCCAGGCCGGCTTGTTGGTCACCACGCCCCAGTTCATGTTGCGACCTTCTATGGTGCGCAACACTTCGTCCATGCCGGGAAACAGGCGGGTTTCCAGGGTCAGGTGTTCACGGTAGATGTCCAAAAAACGCTGGCGTAGTGGTGCGAAGCGTGCGTCTTCTGAAGTAACCCCAAAACCGACTTGAACCATTGCGGCGGCGCCGTGCGACACCACGGGCCGGATGGCGGGGAAGGGCAGGGCGGTCATGCCCTGTTCCTCGCGCACCTTGTTCAATGCAAAGGCCATATCAGGCGCGGTGTCGGCCAGGGTACCGTCCAGATCGAACAGCACGGTGCGTATGTTACTGCCCAAGTTTTATTCCTCGTTCCTCACACACCAGGCGAGATAGTTTACGTCGATGTCGGTTCCCAGGGCGTAATGCCGGTTGAGCGGGTTATAAGTCATGCCGGTCAATTCGCGCAGGTTCAGCCCGGCGGGCCGTATCCATTCAGCCAATTCCGACGGACGGATAAATTTGCTGTAATCGTGGGTGCCTGTGGGCAACATTTTCAGCAGATATTCCGCGCCGATGATGGCTAACAGATAGGCCTTGGGGGTGCGATTGAGGGTGGAGAAAAACACATGGCCGCCGGGTTTGACCAGCCGGGCGCAGGCGGAAACCACAGAGGCCGGGTCCGGTACGTGTTCCAGCATTTCCATGCAGGTTACGATGTCGAAGCTTGCTGGTTGCAGGTCCGCCAGTTGCTCGGCGGTAACTTGCCGGTAATCCACCTCGGCACCGGACTCCAGCAGGTGCAACCGGGCGACAGAGAGCGGCGCGGCGCCAGCATCAATGCCCACCACGGATGCGCCTCGTAATGCCATGCTCTCGGACAGTATGCCTCCGCCACATCCGACATCAACGACGCGTTTTCCAGCCAGATGCGCCCGGCTATCGATGTAGTCCAGACGTAGCGGGTTGATGTCATGCAACGGTTTGAATTCGCTGCGCGGATCCCACCAGCGTGAAGCGGGTTCCTCGAATTTGGCAATCTCGCGGGGATCGATGTTTTGTGTAGTCTGGATCATGTCCTTTAGGATAGCATGTATGATGGTTGCAAGTAATGTGGCACGCCTTGTAACGTGATTTCAAGAATAATTTTCAGAGTTGTTTGATTAAGGAAAAAATATGAGTCTGTGGCGTACAAAATCCATTGAAAAGGCGCTTGAAGCGGCAAACAATAATGGCGGGCTGCACCGCGCTTTGAGCAGCATGGATTTAACGTTGCTGGGGATCGGTGCCGTCATCGGGGCGGGAATATTTGTGTTGACGGGGGTGGCCGCTGCCACCCAGGCCGGTCCCGCTCTCATGCTGTCTTTCGTGGTCTCCGGGCTGGCATGTATCTTTGCCGCGCTGGTATATGCCGAGCTGGCCTCCGCCGTGCCCATATCGGGGAGCGCGTACACCTATTCTTACGTCGCGCTGGGTGAGTTTGTTGCATGGATTGTGGGCTGGAATCTGGTGCTGGAATACGGCGTATCAAGCGCTGCGGTGGCCATCGGCTGGTCGGGGTATTTCAACAGGGCGCTGGAGGGGGTGGGGCTAGGATTGCCTGCGGACCTCATGAAAGCACCTCATGAAGGTGGCTTGGTCAATCTGCCCGCCTTGCTTATTATCGTGCTTGTGAGCGTTATTCTGACGGTCGGCGTCAAGCAAAGCAGTCGCTTCAATAATATAATCGTGATGGTGAAACTGGCCGTCATTGCGCTGTTTATCGTAGTAGCAGCCGGCCATGTGGAGCCTGCCAACTGGAAACCTTTCATGCCGTTTGGCTGGGAAGGGGTGATGGGCGGTGCGGCGCTGATCTTTTTCGCATATATTGGTTTTGATGCAGTATCCACCGCAGGCGAAGAGGCGCGTAATCCCCAGCGCGATTTGCCGCGCGGCATCATCGGCTCGCTGGTGATTTGCACGATTATCTACATCATCGTGGCGGCGTTGCTGACGGGCATAGTGCCGTACACCCTGCTCAACGTCAAAGACCCCGTCGCCTTCGCCTTGGCGCAAGTGGGCGAACGCCTCGCATCGAACCTCATTTCGGTAGGCGCCATCGCCGGACTCACCTCCGTGTTGCTGGTACTGCTTTATGGACAGAGCCGCATCTTCTTCGCCATGTCACGCGACGGATTGCTGCCTGCGGTATTCAGCCAGGTTCATGCCAGATTTCGTACCCCGGTGCCGGTGATTATGGTGACGGGTGCAGTGGCTGCACTGGTAGCGGGCTTTATGCCAATAGGCCAAGTGGCCGAGCTGGCCAACATCGGCACGCTTTCCGCTTTCGCCGTGGTGTCGGTGGGTGTGCTGGTGCTGCGCCGCACCCACCCCAACCTGAACCGCCCCTTCAAAACCCCTTTCATGCCCTGGACGCCTATCCTGGCGATCCTGTTTTGCAGCTACCTCATCGCCAGCCTGGGTGCGGTAACGCTGTGGCGTTTTGTGATCTGGACAGCGATAGGCGTGGCGATTTATTTTGCCTATTCGCGTAAACGGAGCCTTTTGGCGGCAACGTCAACACACTGATCTTTTTATAGAAGCTCTTTGAATTTTTCAGGCGTGATCTGCATATCGTCGAGCATGCCATGTAAAGTCTTTGGCTTTGACTTGCGGAAGGAAGGGACTCATGCCGCCACGTGGATGGGTTTGATAATGACGTCCTCGGCGGGAATAGGCTCCGAATGGGCCTTTAAGCTTTCGATATACAGTTGGACGGCCTCTGTGATGTAGTGATGCCCCGAAGCGCAGGGCAAAAAGCATGGAACAGGATCCGGCTATTTCAGGCTCATTTCACGTTGGAAACACGCCCCTCCTTCAGGCTCATTTCATGTTGGAAGAGGCTCGGGCAGGGCTTGACAAGCCGCCCTCTATATCGTGTACTATGTACATATACAGTCCATGTACATCAATAACTATCTACGGAGAGAAGTATGGCCGCAACAGCAATCGAGCGAATCGTGATACAAGCTACGCCGCAAGAAAAGAAAGCTATTAGTGCGAAAGCCAAAAAACTCGGTTTACCTGTTGCTGAACTGATGCGCCGAGGTGCTGTAGCGTACAATTCGGCAGAGGCGGAGGAGGAATTGGGTGCTCTAGCCGATGCCGCAATGGCAGCAGCTAATCGCGCCGCCGATTCGATTGACGAGGTACTATCCTTTGTTGAAGAAAGTGACAGGCGAATAGCTGCAATGGAAGAAAAAGCGGCCAAAGCCAGAAAGACAGCATAAATGAGTATTACAGAGCGTGTATGGGGTGCCTTGACATCCATGATCAAGCTGGAGGACAAAGTTGTTCGTCAAGGTGAGATCATTAAGGCGCAGCAGGCCAGGCTCGAGAACCTGACCGAACGCCTGATAAAACTGGAAACGACTATTGAACTTTTGATTCGCGCCAGCGAATATAAACGGGTTAAGTGATCAGCAACAAAGCACGATGCCAGGTCTTGCATTAACGATTTAACTGGATCTGCCATGCCTGGTGTCAGATGACCAACCACTACCGCATCCTCATCGAAACGCCGGAAGCGAACCTGGTGTAGGGCATGCGCCAGCTCAACTGCATGGATGCAGGAGGTAGGGCAACGCATGGAGCAGTTGCCGAGACCAACCTAAACATTTATAGCCCACGCATCATTTTTTGTCCTCAAGTTGTATCGCTTGAGCGCGAAAGTTGATTGTGTAATAACTGCTGATGGATGTTGTCTGTTGATTAGGGCGTAGCCGTAGTGCTTGCAGTTGCGCTTCTGTGACGGGCGCGCCGGTGAAGACTGTGCCGCCCCAGCCCGATGAGGAGATCAGTGTATCTCCCGCCAATACCTCGCGCGTGATGTCGACCACACCATCAGCCCCGGCACTTGCGGCCTGCCTTTTTAATTCTTCCAGGGCCGCGGCTTCGGCCTGTGCAATGCCGTAGTTACCGGACACGGGAACGCTTGAGCTGATCAATGCAATCCTCTTGTAGGATTGCGTGGGTGGGGTAATGAATATCTGGACTGTTTCAACCGGTGCCGGGATGGCAGGCTTGGCTCCCGATAACATGACAACGCCACCGCTCGTTCTGAAGGCGGAGGCGCAGCCACCCAAAGTGAATGCCAATATCACACCGAGAGCAATATATTTAAGTTGTAGCTGTTTCATCTCATTGATCCTCTGAATTCGAAACCCTATTTTTCGCTGTCTTTATCCAGCTTCCTCAAGTGAGACAGTTTTTCCGCGATCTTGATCTCCAGGCCGCGTGCCACGGGATGATAATATCTTTTTTCGCCCATTTCCTCAGGAAAGTATTTCTCGCCTGCCGCGTAACCTTGCCCCTCGTCATGCGCATAGCGGTAGCCGCCACCATAGCCCATACCTTTCATCAGCCGGGTAGGGGCGTTGCGCAGATGTAACGGCACCTCTAGCGTGCCAAGTTTGCGTGCGTCGTCCATGGCGGCGTTGAATGCCTTGTATACGGCGTTGCTCTTGGGTGCGCAGGCCAGATAAGCCACCGCCTGCCCCAGCGCCAGTTCGCCTTCGGGGCTGCCCAGCCGCTCCTGCACGTCCCAGGCATTCAGTGCCAGTTGCAGGGCGCGCGGATCGGCGTTGCCGATGTCCTCGCTTGCGATGCGTGCAATGCGCCGTGCCAGATAGAGCGGGTCGCAGCCGCCATCGAGCATCCGTGCCAGCCAGTACAGTGCTGCATCGGGTGAGGAGCCACGCACCGACTTGTGCAGGGCCGATATCTGATCATAGAAATATTCGCCACCTTTATCAAACCGGCGCACGCCGCCCGATAACACTTCGTCGAGCAGCTCTTCCGTCACCACCTCGTGCCCATTTTGTGGCTGGGCGAGGTCTGTCACCATCTCCAGGAAATTCAGGGCGCGGCGCGCATCGCCATCGGCCGCCTCGGCCATGCGGTTGCGCAGATCACCGGGGATGTCGAGTGGACGGGCGCCCAAGCCACGTTCCGTGTCTGCCAGGGCGCGGTCGATGATATGGCGGATATCCACGGGTTGCAGGCTTTTGAGCACATAGACACGCGCGCGCGACAGCAATGCGTTATTGAGCTCAAACGAGGGATTTTCGGTGGTGGCGCCGATGAAGATGAACGTGCCGTCCTCAACGTAAGGGAGAAACGCGTCCTGCTGCGCCTTGTTGAAGCGGTGCACTTCGTCCACGAACAACACCGTACCTTGTCCATGCGCGGCGCGTACCTGTTGCGCCTTGTCCACTGCGGCGCGGATCTCCTTCACGCCCGCCAGAACGGCGGAGACGCTGATAAATTGGGCCTGGGCGTGCTGTGAGATGAGCCGCGCCAGCGTGGTCTTGCCGGTGCCCGGTGGCCCCCAAAACACCATGGAATGAAGTCTGTCGGTTTCAATCGCCAGCCGAAGCGGCTTGCCCGGCCCGAGCAAGTGAGTCTGGCCGGAAAAGTCCTCCAGCCGCGTGGGCCGCATGCGGTCGGCAAGGGGCTGGCCGGAAAGGATGGATGGAATATTGCGAATTTCGGTTTTCACGTTCGGGCTGCTGGAATGCGCGCTGTTTCCAGGGTGCAACTGAAAAACCGCAGGGTTTATCGGTAGCCTGTTAAGAGTCTGCTGGGGCGGTCATATGGAATATGTGGAGAAGGTTAAACCAGAATCCGTTCCCATGCAACGGCCAGCCTGTCATTAACGGGTGCCTAAAGTCCGGCCTTTCCGGGACGCTAAACAAATTATCTATCTGGCTTGCCCCTTGGCTCGTCAGAATTCAACTGTGAACCCTGTTATAAGGAAAAAAACGATGAAATACACCTCTTGGAGCGCATTGGCGTTCGTTATGGTATTTAACAGCCCGCTTGGTCTTGCCGATGAGCAGATAGCAATGCTCAACTCGTTTCCGGCGCACATTGCTGCATCCCCGCTTTCTAAAACGCCTCCAGAGGCGAAAACCGCCTTGATAAAAGAGGAGGATGTCCTGGAAATAAATCCGATAGCTAATCTTCTATCTATTCCTGGCGTCTATGCCCAGCCCGTCAAAAAAATGGACGTGGTGTTTTACTGCAATGGTCACAACTGTTTGTATACCACCGCTGAATTAATCCGTCGTTAAACTTACCTTACTGCGAATGCCTAATACGCCCAATCTGCGTGAAAAAATGCCAAAATCTTCCCCGGCAGCTGCTTCATGCATTTCTCTTCTATATCCATGGAATCATTGCTATGGCTCCAATTGCTGTTCTTAGATTTAAGGAGGGTTTTCTATAGGATGGGCTATTTCTCTGCTCTGGCATGACGACGGTAAGGCTGGGTTTCACGTACAATAACGCCTTACCAGAATGTGTAGGGGACGCAATGAAAAGCCTTTGGAATGACCAGGAAGCCAGCCAATACCCCGGCGAGTTAGACCTGCGTGTATACACCTCGCGTCTGCTCGGGCGCGATACCACGCTGGTGCTGCACGGTGGCGGCAATACTTCGGTGAAGATCACCGAAAAAAATATCCTCGGCGAGGATGAAACCCTGCTTTATGTGAAGGGCAGTGGCTGGGATCTGGAGACTATCGAGGCCGCCGGTTTTTCGCCGGTGCGTTTGAATCATATGCTGGCCTTGGCCAAGCTCGATACGCTCTCCGATCCGCAGATGGTCAACGAGCTGGTGACACACATGACGCGCGCTTCCGCGCCCACGCCGTCGGTCGAGACTATCCTGCATGCCACCTTGCCGCATAAATATGTCGATCATACCCACTCCGATGCCATTGTGACCTTGACCAACACGGCGGCTGGTCTGAATCGCGTCAAAAGAATCTATGGCAATGCAGTTGTGATCGTTCCCTATATCATGCCCGGCTTCGATCTTGCGCGTTTGTGCGCGCAGGCCTACGCCGAACAGGCCCATAAAGATACCTTGGGCATGATTCTCATGAATCATGGGATATTTTCCTTCGGGCCGACTGCGCAAATTGCCTATGAACGCATGATTAGCCTTGTGACACGCGCCGAGCAGTATCTGGTGCGCCGTCGCGCCTGGAGCCTGCCGGTGCCCATCGTCGGCATCCCCAGCGAACCGCAACGTTTGGAGATTGTGAACCTGCGCCGTGATATTTCTGCCGTGGCAGGGTTTCCTGTGATACTCGCCACCGATTCGGATCCACGCAGCCTGGCCTTTGCGCGCCGCGACGATGTTGCGGTGATCTCGCAGCAAGGTCCGGCCACGCCGGATCACGTGATCCGCACCAAGCGCCTGCCCTGTTTGGGGCGGGATGTCGATGCCTATGCTGCCGCCTACAAGGCTTACTTTGACGAATACGCGCCCACCGCGAAAGAACCCAAGACCATGCTCGATCCTGCGCCGCGAGTGATTCTCGATCCCGAGCTGGGTCTGTGTTCCGTGGGGCGCACCGTCAAGGACGCCGCGATTGTCAGAGATATCTACCAGCACACCATCGAGGTCATTCTGCGCGCAACGGCATTGGGTGGTTGGCAAGCGCTGCCCGCCAAGGACATCTTCGATATGGAATACTGGGATCTGGAGCAGGCCAAGCTGCGCAAGAGCGGCAAGCCGCCGCTGTTTACCGGCGAGATTGCTTTAGTCACCGGTGCGGCATCCGGCATTGGCAAGGCCTGTGTGGATGCCCTGCTGGCGCGCGGCGCGGCGGTGATTGGGCTGGATATCAATCCGGTCATCACGCAGCTTTATACGCGTCCCGACTTTCTCGGCATGGTATGCGATGTGACCGATGAGGCAGAGATTGCCAGCGTCCTGGAAGCCAGTGTTCGTGCCTTTGGCGGTCTGGATATGCTGATTCTCAACGCCGGCATCTTCCCGCCGGGACGCAGAATTGATGCTTTACCTACGGAGGAATGGCGCAAGGTGATGAGCATCAACCTGGATGCCAACCTGGCACTGATGCGCGAAACTCATCCACTGCTCAAGCATGCGCCCAAAGGGGGGAGAGTGGTGATTATCGGCTCGAAAAACGTCCCCGCACCCGGCCCCGGTGCCGCTGCATATTCCGCCTCGAAGGCGGCCTTGAATCAGCTTGCGCGGGTGGCCGCCCTGGAATGGGGCAAAGACGGCATCCGCATCAACTCCCTGCATCCTAATGCGGTGTTCGACACCGGCATCTGGACGGACGAAGTATTGCAGGCGCGCGCCAGGCACTACGGCCTGAGTGTGGAAGAATATAAACACAACAACGTGCTGGGCGTGGAAGTCACCAGCCGCGACGTAGCCGAACTCGTCGCCGAGATGTGCGGCCCGCTGTTTGCCAAAACCACTGCGGCGCAAGTGCCGGTGGATGGGGGTAATGAGCGGGTGATTTGATGCGGTTGTAACAACGCTCCGCATTGCCCCGTGCCGATGTTTGACGTTACAGCATGGCGATGAGGCAAGCAGATGAAGACGGCGATATAGAAAAAAAAGCGCCTTTAACTCTCTTGCTGCGTCGCCCGGGGCTGCAAGGAATAGCGCGCAGGTTCAATCATCGCAGGCTATGCTCGTAGTGGATGTCATCCGGCAACTACGGTGAATTTTCTGTCGGATAATTTTACATTACCCAAACTTGTGCCCTATTGCTGTCGGCCCCACCTCCTTGCGCACATTGAATGATTCGATAAGTCAATAACATAACGGTGGATTCGATCGCTCTAGCCACTGTCAACGCTGCGGCAATTACCCTCGAAACCAATCAAGAATGATGTCATCCGGCAACTACGGTGAATTTTCTGTCGGATAATTTTACACCGCCCAAACCTGCGCCCTATCGCTGTCGGATCTGCCTTCTTGCGCATATTGAATAATTAGATAAGTCAATAATATAGTGGTGGATTCGACTACTCAGGCGCTATCAACGCCGCGGCAACCCACCCTCGAAACTAATCAAAAATTGATCAAAATTCTCCAGATTTTGTCGAAAAACATTACACTCTTTATTTCCCAGTGGCGCACTATTAAATTACATACATATTTGTTTTTTAATAAGTTTTATCTTATACGTCGAGAGTTGGCGCGAATGATGCACTGCTAAAAACGAGTGCCGTTCTTGTGTGTTTTACGGATATATTTAGGGAAGATGACTGAATTTTAGAAGGAACAGAGGGAAGAAAGATGGCGTTGTCACAGCACCAACAATTCATCTTGCAGCATTGTTATGAATCTTGGCCGCGTCCGGCGGCCACGCTGCTTTATCCTCCTATTGTGGTTTTACTATCACCGGCAATATCGGCTTTGCCTGCTTGCTTGATGTTGGCCCGTGTTCGGAATAGGTTCAGATCCAAAGTAGTTGGGGCGCGAGGATATTGGAGCGTGAGGCTTGCCCTCTCGTGTTGAAAAGAAAAATCGACTTTGACCCCATTTTTCATTCCATTTAGACAGAAATGTTAGGGAAGTGTGGCAGTGTCAAGTTAATTTGAAAACCGATTGATATTTCAAATGGATAGTTGCTGCAAGGGATGTGTGTATTGTTCGTGCAATATCCATTGTGAGTGATGTTGCATGAAGGCGACGCAGTTTTATGATAGCCATAAAACTGCGCCGATTTAAATCCTTAACCAGGAGATTAAGCCATGAACAAACAATCGTGCAAAACGGGCGTTAATAGCATATTTGCTATGCTGGTCTTTCTTTTATGCTCTACGGCCAATGCGGCTAGCTGGACAATGCTCGCTCCGGTGCCGTCAGCCGGTAGTGGCGTGGAGGGAATGAGTGTAGCGAAGGTCGGAAATCAAATCATTGCCACCAATGGCTACGATAATGCTCTTGGTGATACAAACACTACACGGATTTACGATATTGACAGCAATACTTGGTCTTTAGGGGCAGCTGCCCCAGGGACAAGCTCGGAAGGCGCGGGCGTCTCCCATGGTGGATTGTTCTACACTGTTGGTGGACGCGGCGCGGGATATAATGCGCTTTGGACTTATAATCAGGCACTCAACGTTTGGGCAACACTTACCCCAATGCCGACACCTCGTGCGGGTTTAGCGGCTGCCGTCGAAGGGAATGCCATTTACGTCATAGGCGGCCGCAGTAACACAGGTGGGCCGTGCTCGGGCAATCCACTCGCAATGGTTGAGCGCTACGACATTGATACGGGTATGTGGACTACTGTCGCACCGCTTCCTGCTGCCCGCTCCGATCTGGCCGCCGCCACGGTAGGGGGGAAGATCTATGTGTTTGGGGGATGTGACGGAACCGGTGCTTTCTTTAACACCGTCGATGTGTATGATCCTGTAACAAATACTTGGAGCGCCGCCCCTCTGGACATGCCCACTGCCCGCGCGGGAATGTACGCCGTGGCGCAAAAAGGCAACGAAGTGTATGTCATCGGTGGTTGGGATGGTATTGGTTCTGGCCTAGCTACCAATGAGGCTTACAAGGTCTCGACGGACAGTTGGACAACGGGCTTATTACCTATGCCAACGGCTCGAGCCGAAACAGGCGCCGTGGGCCATGGCGGTAGGATCTACATCGTAGGTGGCGCACGACCAGGATTTGGGGCTTCCGTGAACGCCAATGAGGTATTCAAACCCTAAAGTCTGCCAGGAGCCCTGTCTGACCTAGGATGAATCTACCGCAAAAGTGCGAGCAGTCCCCCACTTTTTCGCTACGATCCCCTAAGTCCGACAGGCTGCTAGAGCAGATGGAACAGGAAGTGCGGAGGGAGCTGACAAACAGGCTGTTGAAAAACAGCCTGTGAAGCAAAAAGGACACCCATAACTTCCTTGAGCAGAGGTCGGGATCTCGGGAGTTATGGGTGCCCTCCTTCGGAGATTTTAAGATCGCCGACTATTTCCATTGTGGTGGCCTTAACCTATATCGGGCTGCCGTGACCCATATGAAAGTCGGGTGAATCAAAATAGTTAGAAGGCCGCCTGTAGATCGCACAACCGTGTTTGGTGGGTTGCGTGGCTGTGCCGCTAACTTACCCTGCATTTATATGGCGAATGCTCTGCGAGTTCCTGCATGTGTCCTTCCATGACGGTTTTCTCCCGCGTCAGAAAATCTTCGATAGCGTTACGGAATCCTTCATGGGCGATCCAGTGTGCGGAGTAAGTGGGCGTGGGTAGAAAGCCGCGGCTGATTTTGTGTTCGCCCTGCGCCCCGGCCTCGAAGCGCGTGAGGCCGTGCTCGATACAGTAGTCAATGGCACGGTAATAACAGGCCTCGAAGTGCAGGCTGTGGAAGTGTTCATTGCAGCCCCAGTGGCGGCCATATAACGTATTTCGCCCGCGCAGAAAAAAAGCCCCGGCCACATAGCGTCCGCCGTGGCGGGCCATGATGAGCAGGGTCTGGTCGGGCATGGTCCGCCCTAATTCCTTGAGAAATCCCGGCGTCAGCGAGGCTATGCCGCCTTTTTCATCGAAGGTGGACGCGTAGAAGGCATGGAAGATGTCCCATAATTCGTCGCTGATCTGATGGCCATTCAATAGCTCCAGCGCCACACCGGATTCCCGCACCTGGCGACGCTCGCGTTTGATCTTTTTGCGTTTCTCTGCGGAAAAGCCACTCAAGAAGTCATCAAAATCTCGGTAGCCCTGGTTCGTCCAGTGATACTGGCAGCCGACACGTCGCATCAGGCCATGCCGTTCCAGTCGCTGGGTATCGGCCTCATCGGTGAACAGCCAGTGCAGGGTGGAGACCTTGAGGTTGCGTGCATGATCCGCCGCGCCCTCGATCAGCAGATCGGCGACGGCTTCGCGATTGGGCGTGTCGGCCAGCAGCAGGCGTGATCCGGTGGCTGGTGTGTAGGGGATGGAAACTACCAGCTTTGGATAGTAGCGCAATCGCGCCCGCTCATAGGCCTCGGCCCACGCCCAGTCAAATACGAACTCACCATAGGAGTTGTTCTTGAGATACATCGGCACGGCGCCGAGCAGTTGCCCATCTTCTTCGACGATCAAGTGCTGTGGCCACCAGCCTGCTTCGGCCCCGACACAGTGGTGGCGCTCCAGAGCGGCGAGGAATTCGTGACGCAGAAAGGGGTTTTCGTCGCCTGCCAGGGTGTTCCATTGGGCAGCGGGTAGGGTGGTGAGGTTATCGAGGAGGGTGAGGCGCAAGTGTTACACCAGGGTTTACGGGGTTGATGTTTCGATTAAATGCAAGGCGGGGTAGCGTTTCTTGCGTAAGCCGCCGAGTGGCGAAGCACGCAAGCTGTTTTTAATGAGTGTCTGACGGCACGCCGGCGGGTTACGGCGCTGAAAGAAGCGCCTAACCCGCCCTACATTGATTTGATCATCGTTTAACTGAGCGACCTTGAGACTAACCCGCTTTCCCCAAACCATCCAAATACCGCTCCGCATCCAGTGCCGCCATGCAGCCCGATCCGGCAGAGGTGATGGCTTGGCGGTAGATGTGGTCGGCCACGTCGCCCGCCGCGAATATGCCGGGGATACTGGTGGCGGTGGCGTTGCCCTCGGCACCGCTTTTGACCTTCAGGTACCCGCCCTTCATCTCCAGTTGCCCGTCGAACAGATCGGTATTCGGTTTATGGCCAATGGCGACAAACACGCCCTGCACGGAGATGTCCTTCGTGCTGCCATCCTGCATGCTCTTGATACGCATGGCGTTGGCGCCCTTTGCATCACCCAGTACTTCATCAAGGGTGTGGTTCCATTCGATGGTAACCTTGCCGCTTTTCACTTTTTCCATCAGGTGGTCGGCGAGGATTTTTTCGGATTTGAATTTGTCGCGGCGGTGTACCACGGTAACGTGGGATGCGATGTTGGAGAGGTACAGCGCCTCTTCCACAGCGGTATTGCCGCCGCCGATCACCGCCACCGGCTGGTTACGGTAAAAGAAGCCGTCACAGGTGGCGCAGGCGGATACGCCTCGGCCTTTGTATGTCTCCTCGGAGGGTATGCCCAGGTACATCGCCGATGCGCCGGTGGCGATAATCAGGGCGTCACAGGTATATACCCCGCTGTCGCCGGTGAGACGGAAGGGGCGTTGCTGCAACTCTGCTTTGTTAATGTGGTCAAAGACGATCTGTGTGCCGAAGCGCTCGGCGTGTTTCTGCATGCGCTCCATGAGCTCCGGGCCTTGCACGCCTTGGGCGTCGCCGGGCCAATTGTCCACATCGGTGGTGGTCATCAATTGTCCGCCCTGTGCCAGGCCGGTGATGATCACAGGATTAAGGTTGGCGCGCGCGGCATAGACGGCGGCAGTGTAACCGGCGGGGCCGGAGCCCAGGATCAAAAGACGGTAGTGTTTGGTTTCGCTCATGGGTATCACATCACATATATGGCTTGAGGGGCTGTATAATAGGACACACTTCAATCATCGGCAAACAGGCTAGCATGTTTTTTGCTGCGAAGGCACGGAGTTTTCTTGTTGATTCATGGCGCAGGGTGTTGCCATTGTCACCTTCACGGTGAGATGCGGTAATGTGAAGCCGAAAAAATCAGAGGTATTTCTTTGATTTTTATGTGATCTCTGTGCCTCCGTGGTTAAATAAAACTTATTTTAAGGGTTCGATTCTTGGCGCAAGCAACACGTAAAAAAGATGGCGGATCACCATTGATCGGGGCGGTCAGCCGCGGTCTGCGCGAAGGCGCACTCCTGGTGCTGGGCGCGATTGCGGTGTATCTGCTGATATCGCTGCTAACCTATCACCCCACCGATCCGGGCTGGTCGCATACCGGTATGACGGACAAGGTTGAAAACAGCGGCGGTGTGGCGGGCGCGTGGTTCGCCGATGTCTTTCTTTATCTGTTCGGCTATTTCGCCTACCTTTTTCCAGTGATGGTCGGCATTGGCGGCTGGCTTCTGTACAAGGAGCAGGCGGAGGACAGGGCGGAGGCATTGCAGCATCTGGGGTTTCAGGTGGCGGGTTTTGTGCTGACGATGATGGCCGGCAGCGGATTGGCCACGCTGCGCTTCAGTTCGGAAGCGCCTGATCTACCGCTCAATTCCGGCGGCATCCTCGGCGACGTGGTGGGAGGTACACTGGCGGGCGCATTCAGCCCCATCGGGGCCACGCTGTTCCTGCTGGCGCTGTTTCTCACCGGTATCACCCTGTTTACCGGGCTATCCTGGTTTCGCCTGATGGACGCCACCGGGCTTATGACGCTGCGGGCATTGGATAACGCGCGGCTGGGCGTGGCGCGTTTCAAGGAATATCTGGCCGGGCGGCGTGCGAGCCAGGTGCGTGGTGAGGCGCTGGTGGCCGATAAAGTCAAGCGCGAGCAGCGCCCGCCGCCGCGTATCGAGCCTGTTATCAAAAAGATTGAACCCAGCCCGAGGGTGGAGAAGGAACGCCAGATCACGATCCCGCTGTTTGAGCATCCCGCAAACACCGAGTTGCCGCCGCTGGCGCTGCTCGATGCTCCCGAGGAGCACAAGGAATCGGTCTCCCCCGCTGCGCTTGAGGCCATGTCACGCCAGGTTGAGATGAAGCTCAAGGATTTTGGTATTGATGCCATCGTGGTGGAGGTGCATCCTGGGCCGGTTATCACCCGTTTCGAGTTGCAGCCCGCAGCGGGGGTGAAGGTCAGCCAGATCACGGGGCTTGCGAAGGATTTGGCGCGCTCCCTCTCCGTGATCAGCGTGCGCGTGGTGGAGATTATTCCCGGCAAGTCCGTGGTCGGTCTGGAGATCCCCAATGAGCACCGCGAGATTGTGCGCCTGAGTGAAATGTTGCGCTCCAAAGAGTACGACAACGCCTCCTCGCCACTGAGTCTGGCGCTGGGCAAGAATATCGCCGGTCACCCGGTGGTGGTGGATCTGGCCAAAATGCCGCACTTGCTGGTGGCGGGTACCACCGGCTCGGGTAAATCGGTGGCGGTGAATGCAATGATCCTCAGCTTGCTTTACAACGCTACGCCCAAAGAGGCGCGGCTGATCATGATCGACCCCAAGATGCTGGAGCTGTCGATCTACGAGGGCATTCCCCATCTGCTGGCGCCCGTGGTGACGGACATGAAGGAGGCTGCCTATGCGTTGCGCTGGTGCGTGGCGGAGATGGATAAGCGTTACCGCCTGATGGCCGCCATGGGCGTGCGTAATATCGGCGGCTACAATAAAAAGGTGCAGGATGCCATCGACGCTGGTCAGCCGATTTCTGACCCATTCTTTAAGCCAGCGCAGGGCATGGCGGCCCAGGAGCTTGCACCGTTACCCTACATCGTGGTGGTGGTCGATGAGCTGGCCGACATGATGATGGTGGTTGGCAAAAAGGTGGAGGAGCTGATCGCGCGTCTCGCCCAAAAGGCGCGTGCCTCGGGCATACACTTGATTCTGGCGACCCAGCGTCCCTCGGTGGATGTCATCACCGGCCTTATCAAGGCCAATATCCCGACGCGCATCGCCTTCCAGGTGTCCTCCAAAATTGATTCGCGCACCATCCTTGATCAGATGGGCGCGGAGCAACTGCTGGGGCACGGCGACATGCTGTATCTCGCCCCCGGCACTGGCGTGCCTGTGCGCGTACACGGTGCGTTTGTCGCCGACCACGAGGTGCATAAAGTCGTGGACCACCTCAAACGTCTTGGCGAACCCCAGTATCTTGAAGAGATCCTGCAGGGCGACGACGCAGGCGGTGGGGGAGAGTATATGGGTGAGGACCAGCCGCCCGGCGGCGAGACCGATCAGCTTTACGATCAGGCGCTGCGTATCGTCACCGAATCACGTCGCGCCTCGATATCGGGTGTGCAGCGCCGTCTCAAAATCGGCTACAACCGTGCCGCACGCCTCATCGAAGAGATGGAGCGTGCCGGCGTCGTGGGTCCCCTGCAATCCAATGGCATGCGCGAAGTACTCGCGCCGCCACCACCTTCAAGCGATTAGTGGATACCCATGCAATCACAAAACGAAACATTATTTCAGTCCTTGTGCAGAACGGCTGTCCTTATGATCAGCCTTGCAGTGTGCGTGTTGACGGCGTCCGGGGCGCACGCTGCGGGCGCTAATGGCGAGCGCCTGCAGCGCTTTTTCTCCGAGGTGAAAAGCCTGCGCGCCGACTTCGAGCAGACCGTCACCGACGCCAAAGGCAAGGTCATACAGGAGGCAAAAGGCACCTTTGCCCTGCAGCGTCCTGGAAAGTTCCGCTGGGATTACCGCGCACCCTACCAGCAGATAATCGTTGCGGACGGGCGCAAGATCTGGGTTTACGACACCGATCTGGAGCAGGTTACAGTCAAGCCCCTGGACGCCGCGCTCGGCGGCACCCCCGCACAACTGCTCAGCGGTACCCGGCCATTGGAACAGGATTTCGTCATCACCGGCCTGCCGCCGCGCGACGGCCTTGAGTGGGTTGAGCTGGTTTCGAAGGCAAAGGAAAAGGAGTTTGAGCGGGTACGGTTAGGATTCGATCAGCGCGATCTGCGCATGATGGAGATAGCCGACAGCTTTGGCCAAAGCACGCGATTGAAATTCAGCAATTTACAGCGCAACCCTGCTATCGATGCAAAGACCTTCGTGTTTGTCCCGCCCAAAGGGGTCGATGTGGTGAGTGATTGAGAGCGGGGAAGGGCTTGCCATTCTTGGAAAGCCCTTCGAAGGGCAGGTCTCTTAACTGGTTTTGGAGTGCCCGGCATCTTTATGTGCCGGGCATGTGTTGATTCCCAGCAACGTGTAAGCAGGGCACCAGCCGATGAGTGCCGTTGCGATTGGGATGATCCCAAGCCACCCCCAGAGTGTCTGGGTACCGACAAACACTAGGCTGATCAAGCCCAGCCCTGCAACCACACGAACTATGCGATCAATGTTTCCGACATTGTGTTTCATGGCGCACCTCCTATTAATAAGAGTTACATGAAATACTAATATTCAATCCCATATTTGTCAATGGGTCTTTACGTCGCGGAAGCGCAAGGGGTCAAGTCTTGATGCCAGCCAGGGAGATCGGCAAGCTAAAGCGTCTGCAAGCTGAAAGCGTCTTGACTCATGGTTATCCTTACCATATAGTAAGATTATTCGTAATAAGTAATTATTCGGAGTGTTGTTATGAGCGCGGCGACAATAACCAGCAAGGGTCAGGTTACCATTCCAAAGGACGTAAGATCGCGTCTTGGCGTGGGCGCCGGTGACCGGGTGGAGTTCGTTGAAATACAGGAGGGCGTCTTTCAGATCGTTGCCGCAACGCAGGACGTACGCTCTCTCAAAGGCATCGTGGCGAAACCAAAAAAACCAGTCACCCTTGAAGACATGGACAGAGCCATTATTGAAATGGGAGGATCGAATAATTGATCGGGCTGGATACCAATGTCGTGATTCGTTATCTGGTGCAGGATGACAAGAAGCAGTCGGCTGTGGCAACACGCTTCATCGAGAAAACATTAACAATGGAAGCGCCAGGTTACATCAATCACATCACGCTGTGCGAAATCACCTGGGTACTTCAGCGCTGTTACGGTGTTGCCAAACCGCAGTTAAAAGAGATCATAGAAGGGCTACTGACCACCAAGCAACTGCTGATCGAAAATGTCGAGGTAGCGTGGAAGGCTCTGCGTGCTTTCAATGCAAATAGTGCGGATTTCTGTGATGCCCTGATCGGGCAGGCAAACCTCCATGACGGGTGTGAACACACCGTCACGTTCGATAAGAAAGCGGCGTCTTTGCCAGGGTTTAGTTTTATTGGCTCCCTGTGACCCCAGCTTTGGGCTGTAACTGCCCTGAATTTTTTCAAGTGGGTGATGTTGTATTGTGAGACCTGGTGCCGTGGCTGTTGATTAAAAAGCGAATGGAGTGCGTCTTCGCCCACTACATCGCTGAATCATGAGCACAAGGGCGCGATAACCGGAGGGCGTTGCGCTGAATGAAAAATGCCACGATACCACCACCATGTCTGATTACCGTCGCACCTGGTACCCAGGTGGCACCTATTTCTGCTATTGGCAGGTGGGGCAAATCATCCTGACCAGACGTCCAATTTCACGCTTGATGTGGATGTATAGCCCTTTTACTATATGATCCAGTCAGGTGAAGTTAAAAATCCCCCTCTTCCGTATCCAGGACTGGAAGTGCAAAAACGAACAAGAAAGGTGGGTCATGGGAATATGTGCTTTGAAGCTGTTGTGGGTCAATTTGTGCAACGATGATGGAAATGCTCAGAAAGTGCCGGCAGCTAATCAAATTGGCACCATCTATATAGTCAGACCAGTCGATAAGAAACAAATCATGTCCAGCGTGGAAGGTCAACTTCCGGACACCATCTGTATAGATTATGACTATCCCAACGGGCAAAGCTTGCAAATGCTGCGGCAGGTGCGAGTGGATTATCCGAGCATTCCCATCCTGATGCTGACTACTCATCATTGCGAAAGTCTAGCGATCTGGGCTTTCAGAACAGGTGTCAGGAACTACCTAATCAAGCCCATACCTGAGGAGGCGTTTATCGAGAATTTGAACCAGTTGACCATGCTCGCGAAAACTTTGGTTCGGAGCACGGGGCCGGGTGCTCGTCAAAACGTTCTGGATCCTCCCCCGATCCCTCAGGAATTTCGCTTCGAGACTTGTTCCACGTTAAGGATGCGTACGGCTAGGGCGGTTTACTACATGGAAGCGCACGTTCAAGAAAAAATAACAGAGCCAGATATGGCAGCCCTCTGCGGTATTAGTACTTTTGAGTTTAGCCGGGTTTTCCGGCGCGAGCATGGTATGACATTTCGCGAATTTCTTATGCGTTACAGAATCGAGCGCGCCCGCGAGCTGCTCCATAATCCTGCAATATCCGTCACGACCGTGGCGTCCCTCGTAGGATGCAGCGACGCTTCGAGCTTTGCCCGTTTCTTCCGCCGTTACGTCGGTATGATTCCGTCGCGGTATCAGAAGGAGACACATCAATTGAATGGGAACGCAAAAAAATCATGTCTCCTCGGCGATAAAGCCCCTTTCACAACACAATCTTAATCCATTGGAATTGGCTCCAGAAAACGTCGAGGCGTGCATCCCTGACGGTCGCAAAAACATCGCCGAAACCCCGCAAAAAAGGCGTATCGTCCCACATGTGATTCGGTTACTTTCACCTCTGTTCGCCTGTTCTGGTGAACAGAGAGCGGCATCGGCGAGCAGAGAACCCTGCGTATTCTCAGGGTATCGAGCACTTCGCAATGAAGCAATGGAAGAAGGTCAATGTTAAATTGGGAGAAATAATCATGAATACGATTATCAAAACAGTAATCGCAGCTGGTGGGCTTATTGCAGCTGTATTGGTGCCGTTGACAGCGGATGCGGACACCACCATCTTTTCTGGTAAAGGTTCATCCGCGTCGGTGAGTGGCTCTAATGGAACGCTGTCTTTGTACGCTTCTGCTTTTGCAAACACAACACAAAGCAAGTCGAATAAAACTAATTCGTCTGGCGCCTCCCTCTCGGGAACCAATTATACCGGATCACAATGTTGGTATGGTTACGGTTCAACCGACACCATCGAATTCAGGGCAACAGGGCCTCTGCCAAAGCGAGTGACTGCTTCCGGATCGGTTTTGGTAACTTGGTATGAGTTCTGCAGCTTATTTACTTCTATCACTGAGACAGTGACGTTTAACATTGATGCGAGTGCAATGACAGATCAAGTGTATCAAAATAGAACTACCAGCCAGTACGAATTTGGAAATACCAAAGTCAATAGCAATTACGATTACAGTTTTGCACCTGCTTCAGGCGCTGCCTCGTCCATCTCAAGTCCAACCTTCGGCACGGTGATCCCAAATTCTGGTTCCGTAGGCCAGTCCAGACAGCATAATGTGCAGATCATTCGGTAACGGCACCGTCCCGCCGGTGATTGGGATCTTGGTAAGTTAGGCGGACTGATCTGTTTGCGGAGGGTTCTCCGCAGAGCGTTCATCTAACCTATGCGTCAGGGTAGGGTCGCCCCCGAGACGGGTCGGCCCTTTTTTTGCTCATCAGTAGGCGTAGGTGTGCTATGCGCACGACAGGATAGGTTGAAAGCGGGGATGGCTTGCGTCAAGGAACGATCCGGGATTGTTCCTGCCGATTTTTGCCGCCCGCCTGAAATTTTCCAGCAAGCGCGGCGCGCGCCTCGTAGGCCTGCCGTGCAATCCTGATATCTTCCAGAAAGTAGGGCAGCTCTTCCAGCAGCAGCGCCTGTGGGCCATCCACCAGCGCCTTGGCGGGGGCGGGGTGAAAATCTACCAGTATCATGTTTGCCCCGGCGAGGACGCCTTGTGCCGTCACATGCATGATGTCGAGTATTTTGTCGGGTGCGCGGTCGCGCGTGCCGACGGAGTGCGAGGGGTCGATGCATACCGGCATGCGCGTCAGGCGTTTGACCACGGGTACATGGGCAAAGTCCACGAAGTTGCGGTGCGGGTCGCCCGCATTGGTCTTCATGCCGCGCAGGCCGAATACCACCTTGCGATTGCCCTCGCTGGCCAGGTATTCGGCGGCATTCAGCGATTCTTCGAGCGTAATGCCGAAGCCGCGCTTGAGCAGCACGGGGAACTCCAGTTGTCGTCCGACGATTTTGAGCAGCTCGAAATTCTGGGTGTTGCGCGTGCCGATTTGCAGCATGACGCCGGTGGGGTTGCCGGTTTGTTCCAGTGCGTCACGGATTTCATTGACGTGCGACTCGTGCGTCACTTCCATCGCGATGACCTTGATGCCGTATTTGCCCGCGAGTTCGAATACATAGGGCAGACAGGCTTTGCCGTGACCCTGGAAGGAGTAGGGGTTGGTGCGCGGCTTGTATGCGCCCATGCGCGTGCAGACCTGGCCGTTGTCGCGCAGCGCCTTCAGCATTAATTCGACATGCTGCGGATTATCGACGGCACACAGACCGGCGAAGACGTTGAGCGTGTCTTGTCCAAAACGCACACCATTGTAATCAAAGTGCGTCGAGCGCCCGTCGTCCTTGTGTCTTCCCAGAATCCGGTATTCTTCGGAAATGCGCACCACGCGCTCCACGCCGGGCAGGGCCTGAATGTCCTCCTTTGAGAGCACGGAGGTGTTGCCGATCAGATAGAGTTCAGTCAACACGTGTTGCACGCCTGTTTCCTCATGCCGCCGGATCTGGATGTTCGGCAGATTGGCGAGGGATTCCATCAGCGTGAGGTATTCCGCGCCGGATTTGTCTATATTCGGTTTAAGTATGACGATCATTGGGAGTTTCCATGTGAGCCGTGTGTAGTATCTCAATTTTCACATAAATGTGACCGCATGTCGCGCCATGTGCTCATGGTGGATGAGGTTTCCCGGCGGGATCATCACATCGTCCGCCTGAGCAGCCGCTGCAATTCCTTAAGCGTGCGCGTGTTCAGCACATCCTTCTTCTCCAGCCAGCCACGCCGCGCCTGCCCCACGCCAAAGCGCAGGTTGTCCAGATCCAGGGTGCTGTGGGCGTCGGAGTTGATGCTTATCAGCACGCCTTCCTCCTTGGCCATCTGGCAGTGGGTGTCCAGCAGGTCAAGCCGCTCCGGGTGGGCATTCAGCTCCAGATAACAGCCCCGGCTCTTGGCCTTGCGGATGATGCGCAGCATGTCTACATCGTAAGGCTCGCGTTGCTCGATGAGCCGGCCAGAGGGGTGAGCCAGGAGCGTGAAGTGGGGATGATCCATGGCGCGCAGGATGCGTTCGGTTTGTTTGGCGCGGGGCAGGTCGAATTTGCTGTGCACCGCGCCGATCACCAGGTCCAGCCGCTCCAGTACTGAATCCGGAAGATCCAGGCTGCCGTCTTCCAGAATGTCTACCTCGATGCCTTTCAATACCGTGATGCCTTTCAAATCGGAATTGAGACGGTCAATTTCGTCGATCTGTTTCAATAATCGTTGCGGGTCTAGGCCGTGCGCTACGGTCAGGCGGCGCGAGTGTTCGGTAATGGCAAGATATTCAAAACCCCGCGCCTTGGCCGCCAGCACCATGTCCTTGATTGTGTTATGACCATCGGTAGCCTTGGTGTGGGCGTGCAAATCGCCTTTGAGATCGTGCAGTTCGACCAATCGCGGCAGGCGTCCTGCGCGGGCTGCCTCGATCTCACCGCGATCCTCACGCAGTTCCGGCGGGATATACGGTAACCCAACCGCCCGATATACCGCTTCCTCGGTTTCCCCGGTGATGCGCTCATCGCCCTTGAATACCCCGTATTCGTTGACTTTCAGGCCTCGTTCCTGCGCCAGGCGGCGGATGGCGATGTTGTGTGCCTTGGATCCGGTGAAATACTGCAATGCGGCGCCGTAACTTTCCTCACTTACCCGCCGGAGATCCACCTGGAGGCCGCTACGCAGTACGACGCTGCTGCGGGTGGTGCCGCTGGAGAGCACCGTTTTTACTTCATCGTAGGCGGCGAATCGTTCCATGACGGGGCTGCCGGGGCCTGTGGTGACCAGGATATCCAGATCTCCCACCGTCTCCTTCATGCGCCTGAAACTGCCCGCCACCACCACCTGTCCGACGCCCTTGACCTTTTTCAGGTAGGCCGCCAGCGCATCGGCATACTGGCTTGCGACGGCCAGCTTAAAGCGCCGCGCCTGTGTTACATGTGCCTTCACCGATTCAAGGATGTGCTGTTCGGTCTTTGCGCCAAAACCCGCCAGTTGCCGGATGCGCCCATCATGTGCGGCGCGATAGAGTTGCTCCAGTGTTTGCACGTCCAGGTCGTGATAAAGCGCCTTGACCCGCTTGGGGCCAAGTCCAGAAATTTTCAACAGTTCAGTGATGGCGGGTGGCAGCTTCTTGTGCAGCTTGTCGAGCATGGAACATTTTCCGGTCTCGACAATTTCATGGATCTTGGCTGCAAGATCATCGCCAACTCCCGGCAGTTGCGTTAAATCTTCTCCTTTTTTCAGCAGTGTTTTGATGTCGCGGCCCAGCTCGCCCACCGTGCGGGCGGCATTGCGGTAGGCGCGGATGCGGAAGGGATTGGCGCCCTGAATCTCCAATAAATTGGCGATTTCCTCAAAAATCGCGGCGACATCGGCGTTGTGAATGGGCATGGCTGGGTGTTTTTTCGCGTGGCTTGAAAAAAACATAACACAAAAAATCTGCATGACTTTTGATCTATATCAAGGAAACTGCATGGCGAAGCAGTAACAATAAGCGCATCGGATTGTTTCTCAAAGGACACGGCCATGAAAATCACCCTCAGCGTCATCAAAGCGGATATCGGTTCCATTGGCGGGCACATCGCGCCATCGCAGCGCCTGCTTGAAACCGTGCGGGCTTATGTGCAGGAACACGGGAGCGGCCTGATAATCGATAATTATGTCAGCCACACCGGCGATGATATCGCCATCCTTATGACTCATACCCACGGCACAGGGAATGAACAGGTCCACAAGCTGGCGTGGGACGCCTTCATCACTGGCACGGCGGTTGCCAAGGAGCAGGGTCTGTACGGCGCGGGGCAGGATCTGCTGAAGGATGCGTTTTCGGGCAACGTCAAGGGCATGGGTCCGGCGGTGGCGGAAATGGAGATCGAAGAGCGGCCCAACGAGCCCTTCCTGTTTTTCGCCGCCGACAAGACCGATCCCGGCGCATATAATCTGCCGCTTTACCTGGCGTTCGCCGATGTCATGAATACGCCAGGCCTGATCCTCTCGCCTAATCTGTCCAAGGGTTTCCGGTTTGTGATCATGGATGTCAACAACACCGAAGGCGACCGCGTCATAGAGCTGAATGCCCCCGAGGAGCTCTACGATATCGCCGCTTTATTACGCGATGCCGAGCGTTATGTAGTGGAGTCCATCTGGTCTCGCGCCAGTGGCGAACAGGCGGTGGCAGTGGCGACTTCGCGCCTGCACAACATCGCCGGCAAATACACCGGCAAAGACGATCCGGTAATGCTGGTGCGCGTGCAAATGAATTTCCCCGCCACCGGCGAGGTGCTGGCGCCGTATTCCATCGGGCATTTCGTCGCCGGCTGCATGCGCGGCTCGCACCAGATGCCGCTAATGCCCGTTGCACTCAATACCGGCACCAGTTATTTCGACGGCCCGCCGCTGGTGAGCTGCGCGGCCTTCGCGGAGCACAACGGCAAGCTGACCGAAGCATGGGATGCGTTCGCCCATCCTTTCTGGAACACGGTGCGCGACCGCGTCGCCGACAAGGCGCAAGAGATGCGCCGTCAAGGTTTCTTCGGCGCAGCCATGCTGCCGATGTCCGAGCTGGAATACACCGGCATCATGGAAAAACTCAAGGTGTTGGATACGCGTTTCAGGGTGCGTGGCGGTTTAGAGGGGTAGATATTAGCTTGTATGAAGGGGGCTGTTCAGCATCGTTGACCAGATTGACGCGCAAGTGGCTATCTGGCATGGTTCACCAGCCTCTAATTTTCTTAAGCTGATTACGAATTCTCATTCTAAGGAGGTATGCATGTACAACCATATCCTGGTTCCTGTCGATGGCAGCAGCACATCCGATCTCGCCGTGCAGGAGGCGATCAAAATGGCGAAGGATCAGCAACAAACCCAGCTACGCTTTGTTCACGTAGTAGAGGAGGCGCGCGTTTTTTGGTACAGCGAAGGGTATTTTGATATCACCAGCCTCCAGGCTTCCTTGCGTGAGGCAGGCAAGAACATATTGAGCAAGGCTGAAACACTGGCCCAGCAGGCTGGGGTGGCATCTCAAACAAAGCTGCTTGACGCCGATGGTGAACGGACTGCCAGGGTGATCGTGGAGGAGGCCGAAAGCTGGCCCGCCGAAGTCATCGTCATGGGTACCCATGGCCGGCGTGGTTTTGATCACCTGATTTTTGGCAGCGTGGCGGAAGGCGTAGTGCGTATCGCACCAATACCGATTTTGTTGATACGCGGGGCTAAGAAAGCAGGGTAAGGCCTGTTATATTATAACAGGCTCTAAACAAGCCATACGAAAACACGCCATCCGCCTGAAGTTATATTTCTCTCTGTCAGACGGGTGGCGTGAATAGCAATGTCAGACCATATCCTTCAATGCCTTCAATGGCAGAATCTTGACCGCCGTGCTGGCCGGTTTGGCCTTGAATACCATCTCTTCACCGGTGAAAGGGTTGACGCCCTTGCGTGCTTTGCGCGCAGGTTTGGCGACGGTTTTAATCTTCACCAGTCCCGGCAGCGTGAACACCCCGGCAGCACCTTTTTTGATGTGGCGCGCAATCAGGGAGGATAATTCATCCAGCACCGCAGTGGTTTGCTTCTTGGACAATCCGGTGCTTTCCGATATCGTCAACAGCAACTGGGATTTCGTCATAGGCGCACGGATAGCGGTTGTGCGGCTGGAGGGAGCTGTTGCGGTTTTCGCCTTTGCGGCGGGCGCTGCTTTTTTCACTGTCTTGGTTGTGCTCTTTTTCTTTACGGCCATGTAGTAACCTCAGTCATGTTGTAGAGTTTTACGTTAAGCAATGCGCGATACTGCCGCGATTCATGCGCACCGAATGGTAACTGACTCATTCGCGGAAGATCAAGCGGCTTTCGACCTGTTTATAGGGGTTCAACGGCGCTGCAGTTAATCGTCCCCGCCATATTGTGATAGGATTGCAGTAATTCTGAAGGAACTGTAGTGTCCGCACGATGATTGAAACCGATCGCCTGATTACCCCCGCCAGTCTTCGTGAAGACGACGTGATTGACCGGGCCATTCGCCCCGCGCGCCTCGCCGATTATGCCGGTCAGCCCGCCGTGCGCGAACAGATGGAGATCTTTATCGACGCAGCAAGGCGTCGTAGCGAAGCACTTGACCATACGCTGATTTTCGGTCCGCCGGGGCTGGGCAAGACCACGCTGGCGAATATCATCGCCAACGAAATGGGTGTGAATGTCCGGCACACGTCTGGCCCGGTGCTGGAACGGGCGGGCGATCTGGCGGCGATACTGACCAACCTTGAGCCGCGCGATGTGCTGTTTATCGATGAAATCCATCGCCTCAGCCCGCTCATCGAAGAAACGCTGTACCCCGCCATGGAGGATTATCAGCTCGACATCATGATCGGTGAGGGGCCTGCGGCACGATCCATCAAGCTTGATCTGCCACCCTTTACATTGGTGGGTGCGACGACGCGCGCGGGTTTGTTGACATCCCCCTTGCGTGACCGCTTTGGTATTGTGCAGCGTCTGGAGTTTTACTCCACTGTTGATCTTGCCTCGATTGTGGGGCGTTCTGCCCGCATTCTCGGTGTGACGCTGGAGGATGAGGGTGCGCATGAAATCGCGCGACGCGCGCGAGGCACGCCGCGTATCGCCAATCGTTTATTGCGCCGGGTGCGGGATTTTGCCGAGGTCAAGGCGAATGGCGTCATTTGCCGTGATGTGGCGGACCGGGCGCTGAATTTGCTCGGGGTGGACGCCAATGGTTTCGACGCGATGGATCGCAGATTACTGCTGGCGATTCTTCAGAAATTTGATGGCGGGCCGGTGGGTGTTGACAGCCTGGCGGCGGCGATTGGCGAGGAACGCGGCACGATTGAGGATGTTGTGGAGCCTTTTCTGATCCAGCAAGGTTTTATGATGCGCACGCCGCGTGGGCGGGTTGCAACCCGCAACGCATATCTGCATTTCGGTTTGGCGCCGCCGCAGCGGGACATTGTCCCCTTATACGAGGATGAGCGGCTGACGCAGGAGACGCTCGATCTGCTGGCAGAAGGTGAAGGGAGATAAACGACTGGTGCTGTCGAGCGCAGGGGCGGATTTTTATTTCGCCCCCCACAGCCGCTTGCGCCAACCCCCCCCATGATCGCCGGATGATATAATGAGCTTCCATCGTCCAAAATCGATTTTAAACCTTATTCTTATAGGGTTTGTTTTCGTTTCTCTTCCTCTTGTTGTTGCCCTTGTTGTCGCGGGGACCTACGTTGACCGGCTGGTTAAGCAAAGCCAGCAGGCAGTGCAACAGACGGCCCAAGTCACCAGTGGAAGCCGTATGCTGGTTGAGCAGGTCACCACCATGGAGCGCAGCGCCAGGCAGTTTCTGGTGTTGGATGACGAGACCATGTTTGGCGTGTATGCCAACACCCATCAGGATTTTCTGCTAACGGCTGCTAAATTGTCACAACTGCCTTTCGACCAAGTGCTCAAGGCAAAGTTGAATGAATTGGAGGCAAAAGCGCAAGATTTATTTGCCATGTTAAGCATCCATGTTGGCGATAAGACGCAAAGCAAAACGGAGGCGGTGATGGAATTTGTCACCCTCTCGGAAATGGCGCAGGTGTTTTTTACGGAAAGCAGCCGGTTGGTGGATCGCGAAGTGGAGATTCTGCAGGAGACCGCGGGCACCGCTCAGCGCACCCTGTTCTGGCTGGGTATTGCGCTGGTGCCTCTGGTGGGCGGCTTGATCGGCGTGTTTGCCATGCTTATTACCAGGCCGATCAATCGTATAGATCAGGCAATCCGCCAGTTGGGCAATGCCGAGTTTTCTACTGCGATTGCAGTGACGGGGCCGCGCGATCTGGAGTACCTTGGTGAGAGGCTGGATTGGCTGCGGCTACGCTTGCTTGAGCTGGAGGAGGAAAAAAGCAAATTCTTGAGAAACATTTCACATGATCTCAAGACACCACTGGCGGCGATTCGCGAAGGCAGTGAATTGCTGGTGGATGAGGTGGTGGGGAAGCTAACCGATGATCAGCGTGAAATTGCGCGGATATTGCGGCAAAACGGCATCCAGTTGCAAACCATGATCGAGGGCTTGTTGAATTTCAATATCGCCAGCGCACGCAGCGCACAGCTTCAATTCAGCCAGGTGAAATTGCATGAACTGATTGACAAGGTGGTTGAGGACCACAGGCCGGCACTCATGGCAAAAAATATCCGCCTGGATAAGGAGTGCGCTGAAGTGGCTATAGCGGGCGACAAGGAAAGGCTGCGGATGATTATTGATAATCTGTTGTCCAATGCTGTCAACTATACTCCGCAACAGGGAACAATAACGATACGCCTGAGGAAGATGGAGAACGCATGCAGGAAATGCAAGGTGGGTCGTCCGCATGAGGGGGCGGTGAAAGTGGGTGGTGGCGGAGGCGCTAATGTTGCGGTACTCGACATAGCGGATAGTGGTCCCGGCATCAATCCCGGTGAGCAACATAAGGTATTTGAAACATTTTATCGCGGCAGTATTCCCCATGATGGATATGTCAAGGGCACCGGGCTGGGGCTGTCGATTGCAAAAGAATATGTCATGGCGCACGGGGGTAGTATTGAGCTGGTTGAAGAGGGCAAGTTTGCTGGTGGGGCGCATTTCCGGGTTACATTGCCGATGGGCGGGGCGTCCTGATGCGTAGAACAGGTTTATTCTTGCTGATGGTTTTTAGTGTTGGCATTATTATTGCAGGATGTGAGGCGGTGGGGTGGAAGCTGGTTAAACAGGATCATAATGTGGTGCCGGTAGCTGCCGCACCAAAAGATACTGGTCTTGAAATCGCACCTTTGCTGGCATATTTTCGTTATGCGGCTGGGCTACCTACCGAAGCCCTTGGTAGGGAGTGCGCTCAGATGGAAAGCGCTTTCAAAGAGAGTCAGGGTGTAGTCGAGCGGATTAAACTGGCCATGTTGCTCGGCTTGGTGGGGTCTAACGAGAAGCGCGACGAGGCGCGTGCGCAACGGTTGCTGGAAGGCTATCTGAATGATGATAAGGCAACCAGCGAAACACTCAAGGATTACGCGGCTTTTCTGCGTGTCGTTATCATTGAGCAAAAAAGCTTGAGAGAGCGCAACAATGTGCTTGAGGCTGAAAAAAAATCGGCAAGGGATCGTTATGGCGTGCTCGACACTGAACAAAAGAACCTGAGGGAGCGCTATAACGCGCTCGAAAACAAGCTGCGCGAGGAAACCACGCGCGCGGACAATTTGCAGGACAAGCTTGATACTCTCAAAGCGATTGAATCAAGCATTCTTAAACGAAAGAAATAGCGCGGTACATCATGAATACAGCAAAGAAAAAAGTAATGGTAGTGGACGATGATCCCGGCTTGTTGCGGCTGATCGATATTCGCCTTAAAACGGCGGGATACGATGTGGTTACCGCAGAAAGCGGCGAACAGGCGCTTGCCAAAATGACGGTGTCCCGCCCCGGCGTAGTCATCACCGACCTGCGTATGGGTGGGATGAGCGGAATGGAGCTTTTTGAAAAACTCCATGATCGTGACCCTACCCTGCCGGTTATCATTCTCACCGCTCATGGTTCCATACCGGATGCGGTTGATGCGATGAAAGGCGGCGCCTACAGTTTTCTCACCAAACCCTATGACAGCAAAACCCTGCTTGATCATGTTGAGCGGGCATCGCGGCTGAGCGGTGACCATCCCCATGCCGAGCCCTCTTACAGTCGCGATACCGCCTGGCGTGCGGAGATCATCACCCGCAGTGCCATGATGGAGGACTTGCTGAGTCAGGCATGGTTGGTGGCAAACAGTGATGCCAGCGTGTTTATTCACGGGGACAGTGGCACGGGCAAGGAGCTGCTGGCCAAGGCGATTCATAAGGCCAGCCCTCGTCATGTCAGGCCATTTGTTGCAATCAATTGCGCCGCGATGCCGGAAACATTGCTGGAGTCCGAGCTGTTTGGATACGCCAAGGGCGCGTTCTCGGGCGCGGTTAAAAATCACAAGGGCTTGTTTGAATCAGCGCATCAAGGAACATTGTTCCTTGATGAAATAGGGGACATGCCGCTCGCATTCCAGGCAAAGTTGCTCAGAGTGTTGCAGGAAAAGGTCGTGCGTCCCGTCGGCGCCACTCAGGGCGTGGAGGTGGATGTCAGAGTCATCTCGGCTTCGCACCGCAATCTGGATGAACAGATGGCGAAGGGTGATTTCCGTGAGGATTTGTACTATCGCTTGAATGTGGTTACCCTGGATTTGCCGACGCTGGCGCAACGGCGTGAGGATATCCCTTTGCTGGCTACCCGGTTTCTGTCTCAACTTGCCGAGAAAAACAAAAAGAAGCTGGATGGATTCGCCCCTGACGCGATGGAGCTGCTGGTCACCGCGCCTTGGCCGGGCAATGTGAGGCAGCTCTACAACGTGGTGGAACAAACTGTCGCGTTGTCCGCCACGCCGATCATTCCGGCAAAGCTCGTGCTGAAAGCGCTCCGCGACAAGCCAGCCGATATCCCTTCCCTGGTGGAGGCAAAAAGCCGCTTTGAGCGCGAATATCTTGCGCAGTTGCTGCAAATCACCAACGGTAGCGTTACCCAGGCGGCGCGCCTGGCTAAACGCAACCGCACGGAATTTTACAAGCTGCTGCATCGCCACCACCTTGACCCCTCGCTTTTTAAGCCCACCCTTGCGCCAGCCACGGAACCTTCGGAAAAGCCCCATTCTTGAGTTTTTCCGGGAAATGCCCGGAACAAGGTTTCGAAAGCGCGGAGACCTCTATCTCCCCTCGGGGATGGGGGTCTGCCCAAGCTATTTTGGCCTGTCATGCC
>JAKFXX010000010.1 GCA_021731145.1 Gammaproteobacteria bacterium
GGGCGGCCATCTGGTCGCTCTCCTCCACGCTGGCCAGCGGGCCGACACGCACACGGTAGATGGTGTTTTTCGCTGTTTTCAGGGGAGATATTTGTATATTGCCGGACGCCTGCTGCTCCAGGCGCGACCGCAGTTTTTCGGCCTTGCCGCGTTCAGCAAATGCACCGACTTGCAGGTAGCGCTTAGGTTCCCGTGTGTCTGTGGGAGACGACTCACTGCTAGGCTGGGTGGCTATTTGCGCGGAGGGCGGAGAGCCGGGCGTGATGGTGCGAATTTCGACGGGTCCGGTGCTGGTAATGCCAAGTTTTTGCGCGGCGGCGTAGGACAGATCGATGATCCGGCCTTCATGAAACGGCCCACGGTCGTTCACTTTCAGGACCAGTTTGCGGCTGTTTTTGAGGTTGGTGACCTCGACGTAGGTGGGCAGGGGCAATGTCTTGTGGGCGGCGGTCATGCCATACATGTCATACGGCTCGCCGCTGGAGGTACGGCGGCCATGGAATTTGGTGCCATACCACGAGGCAAGGCCGCGTTCCACATGGCCTTCGCTGCTGGTCATGGTGCGATAACTTGTACCGGCCACCGTATATACCGCCGGATTGCCGAATTTACTGCGCGGCTCCTCGCGCGGCACAATATCGGGGATGGAGGCGATATCGACCGCTCCGTGCGGCGGCGGGCCATCTTTGTCCGGTGTCGGGATCACGCCGCCCGGTAACGGAGCCGCACCGCCGCGCGGTCCGCTTGCCCGGTCAGGCACGGTGCCGCAGGCGTTCAACAAAACCGATACTGCAAGAAGCAACAACATGGGACGGATATTCATGCGAATTAATCCTGCGCGTTGGCTGTCAGGGGCGATACGCCATTGTCACTCACCCGCCGTGCATTGCGCAATGCACGGATTTCCTGGCTGAGCTGATATACCGCCATCGCATATAAGGGGCTGCGGTTGTAGCGGGTGATGGCATAAAAATTCTGTAGGCCGACCCAGTACTCCGGTCCGTTCTCTGTCTGGAATTCCAGCAGGGCGCCGGGTTGATCCTCGGGGAGGGCGTCCGCAATGGTGACGCCGTTTTCCTTGAGCTTGCTCAGGCTGACGCTGGGTTTTATACCCCCGGCCAGCAACGCCTTGAAACTCTCGCCATCGACCTTCGCCCGGCTCGCCACAGGTTGATCGGGCTGCCAGCCGTTGGCGAAAAAATAATACCCGACACTGCCGATCACATCCGCTACATTGTTCCACAGGTCACGCGAGCCATCGGCGTCAAAGTCCACCGCAAACCGGCGAAAACTGCTGGGCATGAATTGCGGCATGCCCATCGCACCGGCATAGGAGCCCTGTGGAACGAGCGGATCCAGCTTCTCTTCGCGTGCCATCAGCAGAAAATTTTCCAGTTCGCCAAGAAAGAATTTGCTGCGTGGCGGATAGTCGAAACCTAGCGTACTGAGTGCGTCCAGCACGCGGTAAGAGCCGGTACGCTTACCATAGCCCGTCTCCACGCCAACGATGGCGGTGATGATTTCGGGTGGTACGCCATAGGCAGTCTGCGCGCGCGCCAGAAGATCGGTGTGCTTGTCCCAGAACTCCACGCCGCCCCGGATGCGTGCCTCGTTGAGGAATATCTGCCGGTATTGAAACCAAGGCTTGGCCTCGGCGGGCTTGGTGATGGCGGCGATGATCTCCGGGCGTGTTTCAGCCTGGCTGAGCAGCACGGTCAGTTCGTCGCGGTTGAAATTGTTGCGGGTGACCATGTCGTCAACAAACTGGCGCATTTCGGGGCGCAATGCAGTGCCGTCGGCCAGGGCGGGCTGCATGGGCGTGAAAAGCAGTGCCGCCAGCGACCATGCCTTCACATGCGTAATATTGATGTTGTTGATCATGTCGGCACCAGTTTGCGGTGGGTGTGTATGGACATCAGGATACCGAACCCGGCCATCACCGTCACCATTGATGTTCCACCATAGCTGATCAGCGGCAGGGGAACACCCACCACAGGCAGCAGGGCGGTGACCATGCCGATGTTGACGAAGATATACACGGAGAACGTCAGAATGAGGCTACCCGCCAGCAGGCGCGTGAAGGTGTCACGCGCCTGCGAGGCGATATACAACCCGCGCATCACAATGAACAGATAAATCGCCAGCACCACCAGAATGCCGATCAGGCCAAACTCCTCGCTCAGCACGGCGAAGATGAAGTCGGTGGAGCGCTCGGGAATAAAGTCGAGATAGGACTGCGTGCCGTTCAGCCAGCCCTTGCCGTAAAGACCACCGGAGCCAATGGCGATTTTCGACTGAATAATGTGATAGCCGGTGCCCAGCGGGTCGCTCTCCGGGTCGAGGAAGGTGAGCACGCGCTGCCGCTGGTAGTCGTGCATCAGCGACCAGGCGATGGGTATGAACGCCGCCACCAGCGCCCCGACCGCTATGATATAGCGCCAGCGCACCCCGCCCAGAAAAATCACGAATATCCCCGAGCAGGCAATCAGTAGCGACGTGCCCAAATCAGGCTGCTTGGCGATGAGCAGCGTGGGCACTATCGCCAGCACGCCAGCGATAATCAGCTTTAGCGGGTGAGGAGGCAGCGGGCTGTTCGCCAGATACCAGGCGACCATCATGGGCACAGCGATACGCATCATTTCGGAGGGTTGAAAGCGGAATGCCCCAAGCTCCAGCCAGCGCCGCGCGCCCTTGCCGATATCACCTACCAGCAACACCGCCACCAGCAGCAAGACCCCCGCGCCAAACAGCCACGGCGTCCAGCGCTGCAGGTGTTGCGGGTGAACCTGGGCGAGCAGCAGCATCACGGTAAAGGCAAGGGCGAGCCGCATCACCTGGCGCGTCAGCACATCCAGGCTCTGTCCGCCCGCACTGTACAGCACCACCAACCCCGCCGCCGACAACAGCAACAGGCCGGACAGCAACGGTATATCGACATGGATACGCTGCAATAATCGGAACAAAAAGCCCTGTTCCTTGGGGCGGGCATAGACGGGTATGGCTTTTTGGTTCATGGCAGTCGGGAATCAGGCGCAGGAGGCGTGCTCCACGCACACGCTGTAAGTTTCTGTGTGTTCATTCCACCTCACTCATCTTGAGTAGCTCCCTGGGTAGCTTCCGGTGCCACGGGAGCAGGCGTTGGTACGGTCTTTTTTGTCCCTTCAATGGGCGGAATCCCAGGCTTGGCCTCTGCCTCTGGAGACTTGGCTGCCGATCCCTTGCCGAGCAAATCCTTCAGGTAATAGTCCATCGCCAGGCGCGCCACTGGCGCTGCCGTGCTGCTGCCGTGGCCGCCGTTTTCCACGATCACGCCCATGGCGATCTGCGGTGCTTCGGCGGGGGCGAAGGCCACGAACAGTGCGTGGTCGCGCAACCGCTCCGGGGTTTGGCTTTCGTTGTATTTTGCGCCCTGCTTAATCCCTGCCACCTGTGCCGTACCCGTTTTACCGGCAATTTTATAGGTGGCGGTGCGTCCTATGCTGCTATAAGCCGTGCCGCGTCCGCCATGCACAACGCTCACCATGGCGTTGACGGCGGTGCGCCAGTTTTCCTCGTTGACCATAGGTACGCGCACATTCATCTGTGGCTTTTGCTCGCTGATGCTGGTGCTGCCGGGTTCTTGAACCGCATGCAACAGATGCGGCTTCATTTGCACGCCCTGATTGGCCATCGTGGCGGTGATCGTTGCCAGTTGCAAGGGGGTGGTCAGCACATAACCCTGCCCAATACCCGCAATCAGGGTTTCACCGCCATACCAAGGCTGATTATATCTTTTGCGCTTCCAGGCCGACGAAGGCATTGCACCCGCCATCTCGCCGGGGATATCGATGCCGGTTTTGTGGCCCAAGCCAAAACGGGTCATGAACTCGGCCATCTTGTCTATGCCCAACTTGAGCGCCAGCGTATAGAAATACACGTCGCAGGATTGCTCGACGGCATGTTCGAGATTGATAACGCCATGCCCTTCTTTTTTCCAGTCGCGGTATTGATGGGCGACACCCGGAAGCTGAAAATGGCCACGACAGGTAACCGTGTCGTCAGCCGTTACCTTGTTGTATTCCAGGCCCGCCAAGGCATAAAACGGCTTGACCGTGGAGCCGGGCGGATATTGACCCTGCAGGGCGCGGTTGATCATGGGCTTGTCCAGCGAGGTTTGCAGGGCCTTGTAATCCTCCGAGGAAATGCCGTTGACGAACAGGTTGGGGTCATAGCCCGGCGTACTGGCGAAGGCCAGCACCTCGCCGGTTTTGGGTTCGATCGCCACCACCGCGCCGCGCCGGTCGCCAAGCACACCCTCAATGGCCGCCTGGAGCCTGATATCTATCGTCAAATAAAGATTCTTGCCTGCGGTGGGCGGGGTGCGCCCCAATACACGCAGCGCGCGCCCCCGTGCGGTGGTCTCGACCTGTTCAACGCCGACGGTGCCGTGCAGCATATCCTCGTAGGCCTTTTCAACGCCCAGCTTACCCATGTGCGTGGTGCCGCTGTAATTGGTGTCGAGCTTTTTCAGTTCAGCCTCGTTGATACGCCCCACATAGCCGATGGCATGCACGGCAAGGCTGCCCAGCGGGTACTCGCGCGTCATACGCGCCACCACCTCCACGCCCGGAAAGCGGTAACGATTGACGGCCAGACGCGCCATTTCTTCTTCGGTCAGATTAAAGCGCAACGGGGCGGCCTCGAAGCGGCGTTTCTGGCCAATCTCCCGGCGAAAGCGCTTGAGGTCGCGCTCGCTGAGTGCGACCAGCTCACCCAGCTCGCGCAGCGTGGTCTCCATATCGCCAGCCTCGTCCGGGGTGATCTCCAGGCTGAAGGAAGGTGAGTTTTGCGCCAGTACAATTCCATTGCGATCATAGATAATGCCGCGCGATGGAGGAATAGGCACGAGAGTGACACGGTTCTCCTGCGATAGCGTGGTGTAATGCGCGTGATTGATGATCTGGAGAAAAACCAGCCGTGCGATGACCACTCCCGTCAGTACAAGAATAACAACGATAGCCACAATCACGCGAGTATTGAACATCTCGCTTTCGTGGAAATAATCTTTAAGGTGGGTCTTGGTCATATGAAAATCGTGCGGGGGCAGACACCCCTGCTTTTACTACGATGCCTCGCCGCGGCTGCGCAGGATGGAAGACAGCCAGGGCCACAGCAGCATGCTGCTCAACGCAGACGACCAATACAGCCAGGTGTCTGGCGAGCGCCCGAGGATGCCCATAATCCACAGCGTCAGTAATTTGTACAGGACAATCAGTGCCAACACGATCAAGAGTTGCTGCCAAAGTGGATAGGCGCGTATGCGCTGGTGGAATTTGACAACGAAATAGGCAATAAGTGTCATGCCCAAAGCATGCTGGCCGAGCAGCACCCCCTGCACGGCATCAAGCATCATTCCCAGCAGCCACGCCACGCCGACACCGACGCGCTGGGGTTGCGCCAGACACCAATAGGTGACCGCCAGCGCCACCCACTCGGGACGAAACGCTTCAATCTCTGCCGGTAAGGGAACGATGGTTAGCGCAAAGGCGGCAAACAGGGTCATTAAAATGAACCAGCCGCTTATAGGGGACTGTGTATGATTCATGGCACCGGTCTACTCAATGATATCCGAGGGCGGCTGCGGGGATGCGGGTACCGCTGGTTTTGGAGGCGGCGCTGCTGGCGCTGATACCGACGGCGCAGAAGGTGAAACAACAGGAGCAGGTTTCGTAATGGTCACGCCCGGCGTCGCTGGGAGAACTGGCCTGACCGGCGCCGTAGCAGGCGCGGGTGTAACTTGAGGCTGTATTTGTTGCGCCCCCTGCTCTACGCCCACCGGATTCTGAGCAGCCATGCCCCCTGGCGCCCGCCCCCCGGCCTGCGGCCACACCAGCAACACCTCCCGGTTATGTTCGAGGCGTGCAGTGGGCGTGGCTTTCGCCTGGATAAAATACTGTCCTTGCTCCTGTTTCACGAGCGTGACCGTCGCGACCGGATAATTGGGCGGGAAACGCCCATCCAGGCCTGAGGTAACAAGCAAATCACCCCGCCTGATGTCGGTATTGCTGGGCAGGTTCTGCAAATCGAGCAGTCCGGCCGCACCTGTGCCCGCTGCAATGGCGCGCAAGCCGGTACGGGTAACCATCACCGGCAGTGCGTGCGTGGTATCGGTGATCAGCATGGCGGTGCTGGACCGCAGGCCGACATTGATGACCTGACCCATCACGCCATGGGAATCAATCAGCGGCTGACCCTCATAGACACCATCACGGCTGCCTTTGTCAATCACGACCTTGCGCGCGTAAGGGTCAATATCCACCGCCAGCAGCTCCGCCGCCAGCACATGCTCGCTCACCTTGGGGGAGGCACCCAGCAACTCGCGAAGGCGCACGTTTTCCATCTCCAGCGCCGCCATCTTCTGTACCTGGGCCTTGAGCAACAGGTCTTGAGCATGCAGACGGGTATTTTCCGCCATCAGGGATTTGCGCGTGGTGAAGTTGTCCTGCAACCATCCCCCCGCGGACAGCGGTAGGTTGACGACATAGTAGAGCGGATAAATCACCGCCGACAATGCCGTCCGCACACTTTCCAGATAATTCTGGCGGTGATCCACCGTCATCATGATCAGCGAGGCAGACACAAACACAACCAAGCGGGTGGCTAGAGAGGGGCCTCGTAAAAATAAGGGTTTTATGGCGTGCCTCTTGTCAGATAATGGCTCGCAGGGAAGCCCCCTGTGTGGATACCCTGTCCGGGCAACTCCGGGGACAGCCCCTACGCCTTATTGTTCCGATGCAAACACATCCATGCCGCCACCTTCGTCGATCATCTCCAGCGCGCGTCCGCCGCCACGTGCGACGCAGGTCAGCGGGTCTTCGGCGATCACCACCGGCAGGCCGGTTTCTTCCATCAGCAGGCGATCCAGGTCACGCAGCAGCGCACCGCCGCCGGTGAGCACCATGCCACGCTCGGCGATGTCCGAACCCAGATCCGGTGGCGTCTGCTCCAGCGCGGTACGCACTGCGCCGACGATGCCCGCCAGCGGCTCCTGCAATGCTTCCAGAATCTCGTTGCTGTTGAGCGTGAAGCTGCGCGGCACACCTTCGGAAAGATTGCGCCCCTTCACCTCGATCTCGCGGATCTCCTTGCCAGGATAGGCGGAACCAATCTCGATCTTGATGCGCTCTGCTGTGGATTCGCCGATCAGCGTGCCGTAGTTGCGGCGCACATAGTTGATAATCGCGTCGTCCAGCCGGTCGCCGCCGATGCGCACTGAAGCCGCATAGACGATGCCGTTAAGAGAAATAATGGCCACCTCGGTGGTGCCGCCACCGATATCCAGCACCATCGAACCGCTCGCCTCGCCCACCGGCATGCCCGCGCCAATCGCGGCCGCCATCGGCTCTTCGATGAGATAAACCTCGCGCGCGCCCGCACCGGCGGCGGATTCCTTGATGGCGCGCCGCTCCACCTGGGTCGAGCCGCACGGCACGCAGATCAGCACGCGCGGACTGGGGCGGAAAAAGCGCGCCTCATGCACCTTGTGGATAAAATGCTGCAACATCTTTTCGGTCACTGTGAAGTCGGCGATCACACCGTCCTTCAAGGGGCGAATGGCGGTAATGTTGCCCGGCGTGCGGCCAATCATCAGCTTGGCCTCGGCACCGACCGCGGCGATGGTCTTGGGGCTGCCCGGTCCGCGATCCTGGCGAATCGCAACCACCGAAGGCTCGTTTAATACGATTCCCTGCCCGCGCACATAAATGAGGGTGTTAGCGGTGCCAAGGTCTATCGAAAGGTCGCTGGAGAACATTCCGCGTAAGCGCTTAAACATAGGTATGATTCATTCCATGATGGAGTTGTAGAGAGGCTGGCGAGATACATGCAACAATAACGCCATAATTTATCAACCGGGAGGATTTTGAGCAAGCCGGTAAGTGTGGTAAGTTTCGCACTTACACTGTAGAACCGCAATGCGGAGAACGCTTTTATGGCCCTGAATAAATCCGACGTAGAAAAAATCGCGCACCTGGCGCGCCTGGAAATCAACGAGGCGGATATCCCGCTCTACGCCAATAATTTGACGAACATCCTCAGCTTCGTCGAGCAAATGAGCGCCATCGACACCACCGGCGTCGAACCCATGGCGCACCCCCTGGCCGCCAGCCAACGCCTGCGCCCCGACATTGTCACTGAAACCAACCAGCGCGAACTGTTCCAGTCCATCGCGCCACAGGTCGAAGCGGGATTGTATCTGGTGCCTAAGGTGATTGAATAAATAACGGTTACGGGTTATAGCCGCAATCCGCTACTCTGAATTGGAAAGTTATGTTGCACAATAAAACCATCGCCGAATTATCCGCTGACCTGCATGCAGGTGAATATTCCAGTGAACATCTGACGCGCGCCTTTCTTGCGCGCATCGAGCAGTTCAATCCACAGCTTAATGCTCTCGTCACCGTGACCGCCGAACAGGCTCTTGCCGATGCGCGCGTCGCCGATGCACGACTAAAGGCGGGCACTGCCGGGCCACTCACCGGCATTCCGCTCGTGCAAAAGGACATCTTCTGCACCAAAGGGGTCAAGACCAGTTGCGGCTCCAGGATGCTGGACAACTTCATTGCCCCTTACGACGCCACCACCGTGACCAAGCTCAAAGACGCGGGCATGGTGATGGTCGGCAAGTCCAACATGGATGAGTTCGCCATGGGGTCTAGCAACGAGACAAGTTTTTATGGTCCGGTGAAAAATCCGTGGGACACCGCCGCCGTGCCCGGCGGCTCCAGCGGTGGCTCTGCCGCAGCGGTTGCGGCGCGCCTGGCGCCAGTCGCCACCGGCACCGACACTGGCGGCTCGATCCGCCAACCCGCCGCGCTGTGCGGCATCACCGGCATCAAGCCCACCTACGGGCGAGTGTCGCGTTACGGTATGATCGCATTTGCCTCCAGCCTCGACCAAGGCGGGCCGATGGCACGCACCGCCGAGGATTGCGCGCTGGTGCTCGGGGCCATGGCCGGTTTTGACGAGCGTGATTCCACCAGCGTGGATATGCCGGTGCCGGACTATCGCGCCACGCTCAATGACTCGATTCAGGGATTGAAGATCGGCCTGCCCAAGGAATATTTCGGTGAAGGCCTCGATGCCCAGGTCGCGCAAGTGATTGAAGACGCCATCAAGCAATACCGCACGCTGGGCGCGGAGGTGGTGGAGATCAGCCTGCCCAACACCCAGCTTGCCGTGCCTACCTATTATGTGGTCGCGCCCGCCGAATGCTCGTCCAATCTGTCGCGTTTCGACGGCGTGCGCTTCGGCTACCGTTGCGAAAATCCGCACGACCTGCTTGATCTCTACAAGCGCTCGCGCGGCGAAGGCTTCGGCCCCGAGGTCAAACGCCGCATCATGATCGGCACCTACGCGCTGTCCGCCGGTTACTACGACGCCTACTACATCAAGGCCCAGCAGTTGCGGCGCCTGATCAGCGATGACTTCATCCAGGCCTTCAAGCAGGTGGACGTGATCATGGGCCCCACCTCGCCGACGGTGGCGTTCAATATCGGCGAAAAGGTCGCCGACCCGGTCACCATGTATCTGTCAGACATCTACACCATCGCCGTCAACCTCGCCGGTTTGCCCGGCATGTCCATCCCGGCGGGATTTGTCGGCAAGCGACCGGTGGGCCTGCAACTCATCGGCAATTACTTTGCCGAGGCACGATTGCTCAACGTAGCGCATAAATATCAGCAGGCGACGGACTGGCACGATCGCGTGCCGGAGGGTTTTTAACCTTTGGTTTTTGCCACAGAGACACAGAGAGCACAGAGAAGGCTTCCAAATAAAAATGAATTCCCGTGGAAACGATGGATAAGGTTAATCAAGTTAGCGGGAAGATTGTCGGCTGCGCAATTGAAGTGCATCGGAATTTAGGGCCGGGGTTGCTGGAGTCTGTTTATGAAGCGGCACTGTCCATAGAATTCCAGTCGTTGGGTTTAAGTTATGAAAGGCAGAAGGTTTTGCCTGTCAGTTACAAGGGTCAGCAGCTCGGTGAGTTCCGGCTAGATTTCCTGATAGAAAAATTGATCGTTGTTGAACTGAAGAGCGTTGATCGGTTCGATCCTGTATTCGAAGCCCAAACTCTCGGGTACATGCGGTTAGGTGGATATAAAGTGGGACTGTTGATTAACTTCAATGTTCCCTTGCTAAAAAACGGTATTAAAAGGTATGTCTTATGAGTAACTCTGTGTCCTCTGTGTCTCCGTGGCAACAAGAATGGGAAGTCGTCATCGGTCTTGAAATTCACGCGCAGCTTGCCACCAGGACCAAGATTTTCTCCGGTGCTGCCACCGCCTATGGCGCAGAACCCAATACGCAGGCCTGCGCGGTGGATCTGGGATTGCCCGGTGTGCTGCCGGTGTTGAACGGTGAAGTGGCGCGCATGGCGGTCAAATTCGGTCTGGCGACCGGCGCGAGGATTGCGCCGCGCTCGGTGTTCGCGCGCAAGAATTATTTCTATCCCGACCTGCCCAAGGGCTACCAGATCAGTCAATACGAGCTGCCCATCGTTGGCCAGGGCTCGATTCAAATTGAACTCGACGATGGCGTCACCAAAACCATCGGCATCACCCGCGCCCACCTGGAAGAAGACGCCGGCAAGTCGCTGCATGAAGACTTTCACGGCCTGACCGGCATCGACCTCAACCGCGCCGGCACGCCGCTGCTGGAGATAGTCTCCGAGCCGGATATGCGCTCGGCCAAAGAGGCGGTGGCCTACATGAAAAAGATCCACTCGCTGGTACGCTACCTGGAAATCTGCGACGGCAACATGCAGGAAGGCTCGTTCCGCTGCGACGCCAACGTGTCGGTGCGTCCCAAAGGACGTGAAAAATTCGGCACCCGCGCCGAGATCAAGAACATCAACTCCTTCCGCTTCGTGGAAAAGGCCATCAATTACGAAGTGGAGCGGCAGATCGAACTGCTCGAAAGCGGCGGCACGGTCGTACAGGAGACCCGTCTGTACGATGCCGACAAAGACGAAACCCGCTCCATGCGCAGCAAGGAAGAGGCCTTCGATTACCGCTATTTCCCCGACCCCGACCTGCTGCCTCTGGATGTGGACGAGGCATTCATCGCAGAAGTGCGCCGTACCTTGCCCGAACTGCCGGACGAAAAGCGCGAACGTTTCGTTTACCAATACGGCCTCACGCCCTACGACGCCAGCGTCCTCACTGCCAGCCGCGAACTGGCGGACTTTTTCGAGGCAGTCGAGAAGGCCTCAGATGGCGAGGCCAAACAGTCCGCCAACTGGGTGATGGGCGACCTCTCCGCCGCCCTCAACAAAGCGAATCTGGACATCGCCAACAGCCCCGTCACCGCGCAAATGCTGGGCGGCATGATCCAGCGTATCGCCGACGACACCATCTCCGGCAAAATCGCCAAGGAAGTGTTCGAAGCAATGTGGAATGGCGAGGGCGATGCCGACGCCATCATCGAGAAAAAGGGACTCAAACAGGTCACCGACACCGGCGCCATCGAGCAGGCCATTGATGCAGTGATTGCAAATAATCCCAAACAGCTTGAGCAATACCGTAGCGGCCAGGAAAAACTGTTCGGCTTCTTCGTCGGCCAGGCGATGAAAGCCACCCAAGGCAAGGCCAACCCGGCACTGCTCAATGAGCTGTTAAAGAAAAAGCTTTCTTCTTGAGCAAGCGGCGCGCGCTGGTATGTTGCCATCTTTGCCCGTGCCGGGTTCAGAGGATATGTCGGCCAGCATTTTAAAGGACTCCGACCCCTTTAAATCGACCCCTTTAAATCGATTGCACAAGGAATGCTTTTTTATTTTACTTTAATGTACTAAAGTAAAATAATTCAAAAAGCTATTTTAAGTTCACACGATGTGAAAAAACGATGAAAAGGGCACTGCAAGGCCATTACGTAACGGTATCCACGGTCGGCGAGAAGGCCCAGGCTTTCGTGCCCGCTGCGCTACCACCATTCCCCCCCATTGACTGGACGCCCGCTTTGCGCGGCAAGTTCGATCAGGCTCTGCTGGCGCTGGGGCGGCTCGATAGCGTTTCCACCCTGTTGCCGGACACTTCGCTCTTTCTCTACATGTACGTGCGCAAAGAGGCAGTGCTTTCCTCAATGATCGAGGGGACGCAGTCTTCGCTGTCAGACTTGCTGCTGTTTGAACTCGATCAGGAGCCAGGTGTACCGCTGGACGATGTTCAGGAGGTCAGCAACTACGTCGCCGCCTTAAATCATGGCCTGTCCCGGTTGGGTGAAGGTTTTCCGCTTTCTCTACGACTGATCAGGGAAATGCACGGCGTATTGATGGCCAAGGGCCGTGGCAGTAACCAGACACCCGGCGAATTTCGCCGCAGTCAAAACTGGATCGGCGGCACACGGCCCGGTAACGCCGCCTTTGTTCCCCCACCGCCAGAAGAGATGATGGCGTGCATGGGCAAACTTGAGTTGTTTTTGCACGACCAGCCCGAGCCGACCCCAGCGCTACTCAAAGCGGCCCTGGCGCACGTTCAGTTTGAAACCATCCACCCGTTTCTGGACGGTAACGGCCGCTTGGGACGTCTCCTCATTACACTGCTGCTTTGCGAGCAAAGGGTATTGCGGGAACCCATGCTGTATCTCTCACTCTATTTCAAAACACACAGACAGTTCTATTACGAACTGTTGAACCGGGTACGACTAACCGGGGACTGGGAGAGCTGGCTGGATTTCTTCGCCGAGGCGGTTATCGTTACATCGACCCAGGCGGTGGAAACGGCCCAACAGTTGCTGGCGCTCTCAAGCGAAGACAGAGTTAAAATCAGTGGGCTCGGGCGGGCATCTGCCTCTACCTTACAGGTTCATCGAGCCTTGATGGCGCACCCCATTGCAACGGCGGGATGGCTGGTTCAGAACACCGACATCACACCGGCCACGGTCAATAAGTGCCTTGCCCACCTGCAACACCTTGGCATCGTCAGAGAGCTAACATCCCAAAAGCGCAACCGATTGTTCAGCTATCACCGCTATGTGGATATCATGAACCCAGGCACCGAACTGCCCATCGGGTAGCCGGGAATGACCCTCTTGTCCCTGGCTCTGCTTAAAGAAAACATCAAGATTAAGGGGTCCAGGATTAAGGGGTCAGAGCCCTTTAATCTGCTAAAAGGGCTCTGACCCCTTTAATCTACTACCCCTTTAATCTAAATATGACCCTTTTTAACTGCGGGAGCCTCTGAGTTAATCAGAAGCTCCCGCAGTGGTCTTGGTCTGTACCTACCGTTCGCTCTGGAATCGCATCACCAGATGCTGCAATTTTACCACTTCCTTAGTGAGCTCACCAATGGTGTTGGCCGTTTCTTGCGCCCCTTGCGCGGTCTGCTCCGCGATCTGGCTGATATTGACGACGTTGCGGTTGATCTCCTCAGTGGTGGCGCTTTGTTCCTCGGCAGCGCTGGCGATCTGAATATTCATGTCGTTAATGGTGGCGACCGCCTGTGTGATGGCCTCCAGCGAGATGGCGGCCTGGGCGGCTTGTTGTACGCTGTTTTCGGCCCGGGTTCGGCTTTGTTCCATGGCATGCACGGCATCCCGTGCGCCTGATTGCAAGCCCTCGATCATGCCCCGAATATCCTGGGTAGATTGCTGGGTACGCTGCGCCAGGGTGCGCACCTCGTCGGCCACCACGGCGAAGCCGCGCCCCTGCTCGCCGGCGCGCGCCGCCTCTATGGCCGCGTTTAAGGCGAGCAGATTGGTTTGCTCGGCGATGCCTTTGATCACGTCCAGCACGGTGCCGATATTTTCACTGCTGGTTTCTAATTGATGGATTACCTTGGTGGCCTTTACCACCTCGTCGGCCAAGGCCCTGATGGAGGCGGTAGTCTGAGTGACTACCTGCTGGCCGGTTTCCGCTGCCTGGCTGGCCTGGCGAGCGGCCTCGGCGGCCTGAGCGGCATTTCCGGCCACCACTCGCACCGTGGTCGACATCTCGCTCATGGCCGTGGCGACCTGGTCGGTCTCGGCCTGCTGCCGCATGACATTTTGATAGGTCTGTTGGGCGGTTGCTGCTGAGTGTTGCGCGGTCGATGCCAGACGCCCGGACGAGTCCGCCATTCTGCCAATAACGGCGCCCAGTTCCGATTGCAGCATCTTCAGCGCAAGCAACAGTTGCCCGGCCTCGTCGTTTGATCCGGTATACACCTTCTGCATGAGCTGGTTGTCAACCACGGCTTTTGCCTCGGTGACGGCCTTGCACACATGACGGCAGGAGAGGTGCAACATCAGGTAAATCAGCCCCAATGACAGTGCAAACACGGCGGTCTTGATGCCCAGGGAGGCTGTTCCAGCCACTGTTTCCAGCGCAAACACAGGGGTGAGCGCCGCCAGAACCCCTATCCATAATTTCTTTTTCAGTCCCAGCGGGGCGCGGAACCTGGGAGGCTTCGTGCTCATCAGTTGTTGATAAAGTTTTTCTGCTCGCACGATCCGCTCACGGGTCGGTTTGGTACGCACCGACTGGTATTCAAGGGTAGCGTCTCCCTCAGTAATCGGGGTTGCGTAGGCATCCACCCAGTAGTGGTCGCCGTTTTTACAGCGGTTTTTCACGATCCCCATCCACGACTTGCCCGTCTTCAGTGTGGCCCACATGTCGGCAAACGCTGCGGGAGGCATATCGGGGTGACGCACAATGTTGTGGTTTTTGTTCAGCAGCTCGTCCTCGCTAAAGCCGCTGATCTCGATAAAATCCTGATTGATATAGGTAATGGCCCCCTTGGGGTTGGTCGTGGAAAGGATAATGGTGTTGTCAGGAAACGTCTTTTCAACGCCCGTGACTGGATAGTTTTGTTTCATGTCTGGCGATCCCCTTTATGTGTACGGCTTAAACTTTTGTTTATGCCAACAAACACGGAGCCGCCTGATAAAACCGGGTTTCCTGCCAAGCGCGGCACACACTGTGCGGTGGGGTGGGCAGCTTGGATGTGTGGAGGCACTTTAAAACGGCAGGCTGGATAGGCATCCAGCTGTTCTCGCACATCCTGTGCTTCACAGCATTTGTACGTCCTTGTACGGCATCAGAATAACCGTGCAAATTAAAAGGCATATTTTGTGCCATATCTAAAATAGTGAAATACTTACGCCGGGCAGGATGCCTAAGTGCTGGTCGCTTCCGGCGTCCTGCCTCTGGCGACACTCGTGCATGAACACATAAATTGTGCAGCATAATGCCGCACGATTGTAGGTCGTGCCTTCAGGCCGACATGTCTGGCTAAAGCCAGACCTACATGGGATTCGGATCATGTTTCGTAATTTATAATTTCATGTACTAGCACGTCGCGAGCGCAAGGATGTGCAGGAGCAGCCAATGCGTACGATGTAATGCTTACGTTCTTAAAGATTTGGCTGGATAACGCTGGGTAAGAAGCGGGTGTTTTGTCATTTTTTTGACATTACAGGGTGTTGGAGGGCATTTTTTGACGGCAAACTTTGACACTTTAGCCGGTGCTGTCTTGCCAATCTCAACTGTTTGCGGTGCAGGAAGGCGCGGTTATCGAGGGGATTGCCCAAGGTGGGGCGGCGCTCGGCGAGCGGACGGCGGGGAATATTTTACTCGACCAGCTTATGGCAACCGGTCAGATACAAGATCGCATAGCCTGTATAGTTTTCCAAAGTATACCTGAGCATCCCCAACGCACTTAGGATTTACAATTTGCATATCTGACATGCACTTTCTCAACATTCCGGCGTGCTCGGCATCAAGCGCGCCGTTGGCATCCAGGAAAACACCAATACAATGGGACGCGGTAGCCGAAATTCCCCCCGGATCAAAGCCCTCTATCTTTTTCCCGGCAACCGCAGCCGGAAAGGGGAGCTTTTTCCATTCGTGCCAAAGCTGTTTTATGTCACTCATTTGCTTGCCCCGTAGCTGTTCACCCCTTGGTCCTCACAATCCGCGCAACCATGTCTATTGAACGTACCCGCCGCATGATTTTAGCCAGATGTATACGGTCGCGCACTTCGATGATCAGGGTGAGTGTGCTGTATTTTCCGTCGCGCTCTTCGATGCTGACATTGTCGATGTTGGCGCCCATTTCCGCAATGGCGGCGGCCACGGTGGCCAGCGCGCCACGCTTGTTGAGCGCATCAACGCGGATTTCAACGGGGAATTCGCTGGCGATGCCGGTCGCCCATTGCACGTCGATCCACTTCTCCGGGCGGTTGCGAAATTCCGCCACGTTTTTGCAGGACTCGGTGTGAATCACGATGCCTCTTCCAGCGGTGACAAATCCCAGAATCAGATCGCCTGGCAGAGGATGGCAGCATTTGGCGAAGGTCACCACCATACCCTCCGTGCCTTTGATCATCAGTGGCCGGTGCGCGGGGCGCTCGCCTCCTTTGAGCCATCCCGGCACGTAGCGCGTCAGGACATCCTTGATCCCCCGGCTGCGTTCGCTCGCTTCCTTTTCCAAGGGTGCCAGGCGGCGCGCCACCAAGGCTGCCATACGGTTGCCCAGGCCGATATCCTCGTACAGGCTTTCAATGGACTTGAGCTTGAATTCTTCCAGCACTACGGTGAAACGTTCGTGCGGCAGCTTGGCGAGGGCGGTGTTGAACTCCGCCAGTGACTTGTCCAGCAGGCGCCTCCCTAGGCTGATGGCCTCTTCGCTCTTGAGGTTCTTCAGGTAATTCCGGATGTTGGCGCGCGCCTTGCCTGTCACCACGAAATTGAGCCAGGCTGGGTTCGGTTGCGCGCCAGGGGCGGTAACGATCTCGACGGTCTGGCCGTTGTTCAGCGGGGTGCTGAGCGGCGCAAGATGCCGGTCGATCTTCGCCGCTACGCAGCTATTGCCGACATCGGTATGCACCGCGTAGGCGAAATCCACTGCGGTGGCGCCGCGCAGCAGGCGCATGATCCTGCCCTTGGGGGTGAATACGTATACCTGATCCGGGAACAGGTCGATCTTGACGTTTTCAATGAATTCCAGCGAATTGCCGGCGCTTTTCTGGATTTCCAGCAGTTCGCGCAGCCACTCGCGGGCGCGCGCCTGTGCGCCGCCGGCCTTGTCGCCCACCTTGTATGACCAGTGCGCGGCGATGCCCGATTCGGCCACCTTGTCCATGTCTTCGGTGCGTATCTGAATTTCGATAGGCACGCCATAAGGCCCAAACAGAACGGTATGCAAACCCTGGTAACCATTCGATTTAGGGATGGCGATGTAATCCTTGAACTTGCCAGGCACAGGCTTGTAAAGGTTGTGCGCCACACCCAGCGCCCGGTAACAGGCGTCCACCCTGTCGACGATAATGCGGAAGGCGTAGACATCAAACACCTCGGAGAAGGAGAGGTGCTTGTTGCGCATTTTCTGGTAAATACTGTAGAGGTGTTTCTCACGCCCCAGGATGCGCCCCGCCAGACCTTCCTGGTTGAGCCGCTCTTCGATGGCTGTTGCGATTTTGTGCAAGACTTCCTTGCGATTGCCGCGCGCCTTGCGCACCGCCTCGGCCAGGATACGGTAACGCAGGGGGTGGAGGGCGGCAAACCCAAGCTCTTCCAGCTCCTGGCGCATCGTGTTGAGGCCCAGGCGATTGGCGATGGGAACGTAAATCTCCAGGGTCTCATTCGCAATGCGGCGGCGTTTGTCGGGTGCCATAGCCCCCAGAGTACGCATGTTGTGCAGCCGGTCGGCGAGCTTGACCAGGATGACGCGGATATCGCGCACCATGGCCAGCACCATCTTGCGGAAATTTTCGGCCTGGGCTTCGGCCTTGGAGCGGAATTTGATCTGGGTGAGCTTGCTGACGCCGTCTACCAGTTCGGCGACTTCCTCGCCAAATTGATGGGTCAGATACTCCTTGGCCGTGCCGGTGTCCTCGATGACATCGTGCAGGATGGCGGCCATGATGCTCTGGTGGTCCAGATGCATCTCGGCCAGGATGCGCGCCACGGCCAGCGGGTGGGAGATGTAGGGTTCGCCGGAGAGACGCTGCTGCCCCTCATGCGCCGCCTCGCCAAACTGATAGGCACGGCGGATCTGGGCTATCTGGCCATGCTCGAGATAGGTGTCGAGCATGACGCACAAATCATCTATCGAAAACGCCGGGCCAACTTTGGCGCCATCATAAACAACGCCAGCGTTGGTCTCGACGTTGGCGGAAAGTGGGAGATCGAATGCTGAGATGGGCGTGTTTATTGGCAACTGAGTCAGGTATTAGCCTATACCTCCCCCTGCAGCTCCTCTTCCTGGACTTGGGATACACCGGCGTGCTCTGCGGCGACAACCTCATCCAGAATCGAGCGGTCTACCCGGCCTGCGGCGATTTCGCGCAATGCCACCACCGTTGCCTTGTCATTCTCCCAGGCAACCATCGACTGAGCGCCCGAAGCGAGCTGCCGTGCGCGTCTGGCTGCCACCAGCACAAGTTGAAAGCGGTTATCGACGTTGGCAAGGCAATCTTCTATGGTTACACGCGCCATAAGCAGGGCTCCTAAAGGGTTATGGGACTGATATTTGGTTAAAATTATACTCTGTTGCAGTGTGTGGCGCGCATGTATTTTCAGATGGCCGTCAGCAGGTCCGCCAAGAGCTTTTCCAGGTGCGCGGTCTGCGCTGCCATTCTGAGCCGCCGCGCCCGGACGATGGCCTGCAAATCCGCCAGGGCGGTATCGAAGTCGTCGTTCACCACCAGATAATCAAACTCGGCGTGATGCGACATTTCAGTGACCGCTTCGCGCGTGCGCCGCGCGATCACCTCATCGCTATCCTGGCCGCGCGCGCGCAGGCGCTGTTCCAGGATGGCGCGCGACGGCGGCAGGATAAAGATGCTGACACTCTCCGGAATTTTTTGCCGCACCTGCTGCGCGCCTTGCCAGTCGATCTCCAGAATGACGTCGACGCCCTCGCGCACTTTATCCAGCGCGCCCGTCAGCGAGGTGCCATAAAAATTATCGAATACACGGGCATATTCGACGAAGGCTCCGGCCTCAATCATGGCGCCAAACGTGGCCTGATCGACGAAATGATAATGCACGCCATCCTGTTCGCCTGGGCGCATCGGGCGGGTGGTGTGCGACACGGATACGCTGATCCCTGCTGTTTTCTCAACCAATGACTTAACAAGGCTGGTTTTTCCCGCGCCGGAGGGCGCGGATATGATGTATAAAGTTCCCTGGGGTACGGAAACGCTGTTGGTGTTTGACATAAATCCCGGCTCACAGTTTCAATAAAAATCGCTACTCAATATTCTGTATCTGTTCGCGCATTTGCTCAATAAGCACTTTCATCTCCACCGAGGCGCGGGTGGTTTCGATATCCGCCGATTTGGAACCCAGGGTGTTGGCCTCGCGGTTGAATTCCTGCATGAGGAAATCCAGCCGTCGCCCGACGGGCTCGTTCTGATTCAGTGTCCGGCGCATTTCTTCGACGTGGCTGCCCAGCCGCTCCATTTCTTCGTCCACATCTATTTTTTGTGCCAGCAACGCCATCTCCTGTTCCAGGCGCGCCGGGTCCAGCTCGGCCTTGACTTCGGCCAGGCGGCTAGCCAGCCGCTCACGAAACCGCGCCCTGATCTCCGGCAGGCGCGACCGCACCTGCGTTACCAGCGCCGACAGGGCATCGCAACGCTGCTCAAGCATCACCTTAAGCCTGGCCCCTTCCCGGACGCGGGCTTCCGCCAGGCTTGCCAGCGTCTCATCCAGCAACAACAGAGCGGCCTCATACACTGGACTTAGGTCGATTTCGACCGCCTGTAGCGCGCCGGGCCAGCGCAGGATGTCCAGGGAGTTGACAGGGGCGGAACTGTATAGCAGGCGATCCACCTCGCGGCTGGTTTGTACCAGGCGGCTGACGAACTCCTTGTTGAGCACAAGCTCGGTGGGCGCCTGGGATGCTGACTGGAAGCGCAGATGGCACTCTACCTTGCCGCGGTTGAGCCGGAGCGCAACGTGCTCTCGGGTCTGCGGCTCCAGTCCGCGCAGCTCCTCCGGAAGGCGGATGGATAACTCAAGAAAGCGGTGATTGATCGAGCGCAACTCCCACGCGAGGGCGCCCCATTCGGTATTCCGTTCCTGGCGCGCGAAGGCGGTCATGCTGCGTATCATTTGATGGTTTCCTTTGGCTAATAGGGTGACGCCCGGCTTTACGCTGCTGCCACGATGGCGACGCGCCCCAAGGCAGGCAGGCGAGGGTGCGTGTAATTTACGCAAAAAACTTTGGGGTAGATGCGCTTTTTACAATTCTTCACAGTTCATCCGCAACAAAACACATAAAAATGAAGTACTCTTTACCCCCACCAATAGTAAGCCAAAATGAATGGCGCGGCCTGCCGATAAATTTAAGAATAATAATGTTTATCAAATTCCATACATGGTTGCCGAATGTAACAGCAGGCGTCAAGCCTATTTCTCTGTGGCTTAGCAAATGAATTTCCGTCCAATGCGTGGTCTCTGGCTGCTGGCACTGCTGCTCCTGGCGTGCCCGGCTGTTCATGCGCAAAACCCCAGCATCGCCTTTTTTTACGGCCAGCCCGCGCCGCTGGATTTACTGGCGCAGTTCGATCAGGTGGTGGTACAGCCAGAGCATATCGACAACCTTGCCGCCCTGCATAAAGACGGCACTGAGGTGTTTGCCTATCTCAGCGTCGGCGAGGCGGAGCGGTTCCGTTCCGGATACCGCGAACTGGACAAGCGCTGGTTTTTGGGCGTGAATCACGGCTGGGGCAGCGATATTGTCGATCTTACCCGGCCCGGCTGGCGCGAGTACCTGCTGGAAAAACGCATGGCCGCTTTGTGGGCCAAGGGTTACCGGGGCTTTTTCCTGGACACGCTGGACAGCTATCAGGCCGTCATCAAAGACCCGGCCGGGCAGGCAGCCCAAACACGGGCACTGGCGGATCTGATACGCGCCATGCACCAACGTTTCCCCGGAATCAAACTGCTGTTCAACCGGGGGTTCGAGGTGCTGCCGGAGGTCTCGGGCCTGGCGGTGGGGATGGTGGCCGAGTCGTTGTTTCATGGCTGGGATCCAGCGGGCAAGCGTTATGCGCAGGTCGGTGAACAGGATCGGGCCTGGCTGGTGGGCCGCCTGCAAGAGGCGCGTGACCGCTATCATTTGCCGGTGACGGTGATCGACTATCTGCCGCCGCAACAGCGCGATTTGGCACGGCAGACTGCGCGTCGCATCGCCGACCTGGGATTTACGCCGTGGATCGCCAATCCGGCGCTGGACTATATGGGCGTGGGCGCTGTCGAGGTGATGCCACGGCGCATATTGGTGCTCTATGATGGACAGGAGCAGGACCTTGCCTATTCCGCAGCCCACCGTTTTCTGGCCATGCCCCTGGAACACCTGGGCTACGCCGTGGACTATCGGGATGTGCGGGACGCTCTGCCGGAGTATGTGCTGACAGGCCGTTATGCGGGCATCGCCACCTGGTTTACGGACGACGAGCTTCCTGAGTCCAGGCGTTATCGTGGCTGGCTGTTAAGGCAAATTGATGAGGGGATGAAGGTAGCCATCTTCGGGCATCCCGGATTTTCGCCAGACAAGGCGCTCCTTAAACGTTTGGGTTTGACGCCCGTCCTGGAGCGGCCGCGCGCGCCACTGAAAATCACGCGTGCCGATACGCTCATCGGCTTTGAGGCGCAACCCGTGCCGCAAGACCGGGTGTTACCCTTGTGGCGAGTGATTGATTCGGACATCTCGCCCCACCTGAGCCTCACGGATGCCTCCGGCACGCGGGTTGACCCGGTCTTTACCGCATCATGGGGAGGCATGGCGCTGGATCCCTATGTTCTGGATACCGGCTATGCGGACCGTCGGCGCTGGATGGTCGATCCCTTCATGTTTTTGCGGCAGGCCCTGCAGTTGCCCGCCATGCCGGCACCTGATTTGACGACGGAAAATGGCCGGCGCCTGCTCATGGCGCATATTGATGGGGACGGCTTCCCGAGCCGCGCGGAGATGCCCGGCACGCCCTTCGCGGCCCAGGTAATCCTCGATGAGGTGCTCAAGGTCTATCCTGTCCCCACTACTGTCTCGATCATCGAAGGGGAGGTGGGGCCGAAGGGGTTGTACCCTGCTCTGGCGCCCCAGCTTGAAGCCATCGCCAAGGAAATTTTCCGCCTGCCCCTCGTGGAGATAGCCAGTCACTCCTACAGCCATCCTTTTCAGTGGCGAAAGCTGCAAAGCGATACCCAGGGAGATGGGGGCTATCATCTTGATATTCCAGGGTACATTTTCGATTTGCGCCGCGAGATCGAAGGCTCCGTGGAATATATCAATACGCGCCTTGCGCCTCCGGGCAAGCCGGTTCGGGTTTTTCTGTGGAGTGGTGATGCGCTGCCGGGTAAGGATGCGCTGGCTATGACCCGCGCATTGGGGCTTGCCAATCTCAATGGTGGCAACACGCTGATGACCCTGGAGCACCCCTCGCTGACACAAGCCTACCCTGCTGCACGGCCTGTGGGCGAGTTTCTGCAAGTCTATGCCCCCGTCATCAATGAAAACGTCTACACGGATCTGTGGCGTAACTCATTCTATGGCTATAAGAAGGTCATCGAGACATTCCGTCTCACCGATGCACCACGTCGTCTGAAGCCGATCTCGATTTATTACCACTTCTATTCCGGCTCCAAGCCCGCATCCCTCAAGGCATTGCACGAAGTCTACCGATGGGCGCTCGGCCAGGAGACACTACCGGTCTGGGTCAGTGGCTACAGCGCCAAGGTGGAGGACTTCGAGCGCCTGACCCTGGCGCGGCGTCTCGATGGCGGCTGGCAAATTCGCGGCTTGGGCGCGCTGCGCACTCTGCGTCTGGATGCTGAATTGGGCTGGCCCGATCTGGAGCGCTCCCAAGGTGTCGCCGGCGTGCGGGATCTGCCGCAAGGACGCTATGTGAGCTTCGGTAGCGACAGCGTGGCATTACTCCATCTGAAACCGCAACGTCCTGAAACACCCTATCTGGAGCAGGCCAACGCCACAGTGCTGCGCTGGCAACCCGAGGGGCAATCCCAAGGACAATACCAGCGAGCTTCTGTCCGGTTGCGCTTGCAAGGGCACGTGCCGGTACATATGGCGATAGCGGGCGCCCACATAGGTTGCCGCGTTGCTTGGCACGGCGGAGAGTTGCAGGGCAGCTTACGCAGTGGGGCATTACATTTTGACTTTCCTGTAACGGATACTGGGGAGGCTCAGTTTGTCTGCCGCTAAACGCCAAAAACTGACCCAGCCTTGGGTACTGCTGCTGATTATTTGTGTGATTGCAGCGACACTGGTGATGGTTTTTCCGCGCAAAGGCAGCTTTGAAAGCCCTGCATACCTGACGCGCCCTGATGACTTGTCCATCGCTTATCTGCGCGTGGTATTGCGCTTCTGGCCGGATGATCATGAGGCACGGCTGCTGCTGGCGCGCCAGTTACGCACGCTGGGCCGTCTGAACGAGGCGCGTGAGTCATTGGTGCCGTTGACTGCACTGCGTGATCCGCATGCTGCTCAGGCACGTTTGATGGATCTGGAAATAAACCTGGCTCAATTCCATGCCCTGGAGGCGGACAATCCTGGCCGCGCGGTTACGCGACGCGACTTGAAGCGAGCACTGGAGACGGTTGCGGCGGATGATCTGGCTGCGATTGATCTACAGCGCTTGGCGAAACTCAGCCTGGAACTGGGCCAGCCGGAGCTCGCCACGAAACTCTATGCGCGGCTTGCCGTGGCCGATGCCGCGCACGGCCCCGCCTGGCTGGCAGAAGCCGCACGCTGGGCGCTGGCGACACGTCAGCCAGAACAGGCCAGCCGCTTGTATGCACAAGCCGCCGATGCAGGGCGCAACACCAAGGACTCCCTCGCTTATGCGTTTTTGGCGCTCGATGCGCTACGCGCCGCCAATCAAGGGATAGCGGCTCTACAACTTGCCCGCGCCTATTTGCAGCGCTTCCTTGGCAACCCGGAGCTGCTGCGGCGCGCCCAGGCGCTTGCCCTTGCCGGGAAGGAACCGCTCCTGGCGCGCGACTGGGGGCGCCAACTTCTCGCGCTCGCACCAACGGATGCCAACGCCGTGGCGCACCAGTTGGACCTGGAACTTGCCGCGCGCGATTTGCCGGCGGCATTCCAGCTTGCCCAACGCATGGTCATGTTGCGCCCTGACGATCCGCGCCATCACGAACGGCTCGCACAAATAGCGGAATGGGCGGGACATCCCGCCGCCGCCCTGCCTGAGTGGCTTTGGCTGGCGCGCCGTAAACCTGATGGCAGCGCGCCGGATCACGCCCTGAAGCTTGGACGCGGGCTGCACGACAATCATGCCATTATTGAAATGTTGACGCTGCGCGCCCGCATGGGAGGATTGAAGAGTGGCGAGCTTGCCGAGCTTGTCAAGCTCTACGAGCACATCGGCGAACCTGAAAAGGCGGTACTCTTCCTGCGCCAGCATGTGACACGCTTTCCGCTGGAGCGCCAGGGATGGGAGTTGCTGGCAGGGGTGCAGGAACGTCGTGGCGACCTTGCTACCACCCTTGATCTATGGCGGGAGATGGGGCAACGCTTTGGGCTGAGTGTCACTGAAGCTACCCATCAGGCGGAGCTCGTTTGGCGTCTTAATCAGCCTGGCAAGGCGTTGGATCTATTACATGGCGTTCGTCATCGTGCGGATGCCGGGGACACCGCTTACTGGCGGCTGCTGGGTGAGCTGGCCTGGCGGCAAGAGTCAACGGAGGACATCCTGGTGGCGTACCGTACCCTCTGGCAATCGGTCGCTTCCGGCATCCCTGCCTTGCGCGACACTTGCACGTCCTGTGCGGCGCCTGAGCCGGATGCGCTTACAGCGGAAAGGCTGATGATCGTCAGCCGTGACCAGGGTCACACCGGGCAAGCCCTGACGACGGCGACGGCGGCCTGGGTGCGTTTCAGGCAACCACGTTTTTTGCTGTTTGCGATGGATTTAGCCAGCCAGACAGGGCGCTGGGATGACGTGACACGTCTGGCGGTGCTGGCTGATCAAGCACCACAGATGTTTACCTCATCCGAACCCTATTGGCTGCTGCGCGCGCAACTGGCCAACCATGACAAGCATCCGCAACAGGCACGTGCCGCTTACCAGCAGGTTTTGAAGTTGAATCCCCAATCCAGCCCGGCGCGTGCCGGACTGCTCTGGCTGCTCATCGACCATTATTCTACTACGGGAGGAGAACGAGCAGATCTGGCGCGCCATATCGCGCGCTGGCAAAACGAGGCCCTTGCCGACGAGACGCTGTGGAGTGCCTATGCGGCAGGGCTGCACAAACTGGGAAGACTGGACGAGGCGCTGCCTTGGTATGCGCGCCAGGCCCGCGCCAATCCCAAGGATGCAGCGTGGCTGCAAAGCTATGCCGACGCCCTGGAACAGGCGGGCCGTGGGGACACTGCATGGCGGCTGCGGCGGCATGCACAGGCGATGGCCGGAGTGAAAAAGGATGTCGCCCCATCCTCACCAGCGCAGCCCCCATCTCCCGGCACCCTGGAAACCCCTACGGCCACCCCGGCGATGGCCAGCGTGGAATGGCGCAAGCACAATATCGGCGCCCTCGACATAGAGCGGCGTGATATTGCTGTGGTGATGAATTTCGGTGCCGGACTGGAAATCCATGCCAGCCAGCGTACCTTGGGCGCCAGTCCGCAGCAATTATTGCTCGCGGGCAGGGAGAATGAGCTGGATGTCGCCGTGACCGGCAAGCTGCGCTCTCAGCAGGGCCAGACGAGCCTGCAACTTGGCGTCAACCAGCGCGGGGATCACGACCTACCCTATGCGACGCTTATTCACAGCTATACCGCGCGCAACGGCCTATTGGCACAGGCGAGTCTGGCCGTTAATGAATTGAGCGAGGAAAGCGCGGCGTTGCGTGCGGGCGGTGCGCGCGACCGCCTGGCAACAACGCTCTTTGCAAATCTGACGCAGCGCGAATATTTCAGCGTCACGTTGAGCGGCCAGCGTTATCACGAACGTAAGGGCGAAACCTTGGGCAACGGTTACGCCACCAATATGGAGCTCGGCACCCGGTTATTCCTCGGCACCCCCGAGTGGCGGGTCAGGGTGCAGGGATCGTGGATTAAAAACATGCTGCGTGCCGACGTGCCTCCCGCCATGGCGGCAATACTTCCGCTTGGCACCCTCATGCCCGCCATACTGCCGGATCACTACGCAACGCTGGGGCTGGGAACCTCGTTTCAGCGCAACGAGCCGGGACTGTTGTCGGCCACCATGATGGCGCCCAACTACATTGCGGATGCCTGGGCAGGCTGGCTGTGGCCGTCGCAGCGCTTCGCCTACAACCTCCGTCTCGGCGTTGGAACAAGCCTCTTCGGGCGCGATGAATTGAGCCTGAGCGCCTTTTACGCCAACAGCCAGGGCGGGATTCCGGGGCAGGCTTGGCAAGGCCTTACATTGCGCTATAACCGTCGTTTTGATTAGCAAACTTTGGAGATCACAAAATATGCGCGCTGTATCACTGATAAACACGAAGAAAATCCTGCTATTGCTCCTGGCAGTAATGGGCCTGCTGGGCGGGTGCGCGGTGCAGGAGGTGCAGCGTGGCGCGGTACTGGATGCACATGCGCATTGGGCGTTGCTGCCCATCATGAATCATGCAGAAACCCCGCAGGTGGGGGCGCGCGCGCAAGCGATACTGGCAACGCTGCTGCGCGTGCGTGGCGTTACCGATGTGCGGGAATATGCGACGCAGCAGAAAGCCGAGGGTGAGACCGAGGGGTTGCCGGAGCTTGACGAGCGCCGCCGTTTTGACGAGGCGCTTAACTGGGCCAAGGGACAAGGGATGACTTATGGGGTTACCGGCAGCGTGGAGGAATGGCGCTACAAGAGTGGCACGGATGGCGAACCGGCGGCCGGCGTAAGTCTGCAGGTCATCGATATCGCTAGCGGCCGCGTACTGTGGTCCGCCACCGGCGCGCGCACCGGCTGGGGACGCGAAAGCGTGAGCGGCACCGCGCAAAAGCTGCTGAAAGACCTGTTGCGTGATCTGCCGTTAAAATAACCATGCGCATCGCTCCTGAAAACAATTTGCCTGGCATTACCCCGGCCCCACCTGCCCTGGCCTGGCTGGAAACGCTTGCAATCACCATCGCGCTGCCACTGCTGGGGTTATGGTTATGGCCCGAAGATGCGCTTTTTGTCTATGCCGATTTTCCCTGGCTGATTATGGCGCCGCTGCTGGCGGGGATACGTTACGGTTTCGTGTATGGCTTTACCAGCGCCCTGGTGCTGATTCTTGGCATCGCCGTGGCGTGGCGCTGGCAATTGCTGCCCATCGTGCATTTTCCCTCCGAATACAGCCTGGGGCTGTTGATCGTAGGAATGCTGGCGGGAGAGTTCTGTGATATGTGGGGCCGCCGCACGCGCCGTCTCGCCGCCGCTGGTGACTATCAACGCATACGCACCGATGAATTCACCCGCGCCTACCACCTGCTCAAGGTTTCCCATGATCGTCTGGAGCACAGGCTTGCGGCGAATACGCAAAGCCTGCGTGAGGCACTGCACAGCATGCGCCGCCGTCTTATGGCGGCAAAGCCAGGAAAGGAACCCCTCCACACACTTGGCAACCTGATGCTGGGTATTTTTTCCAACTATGGGCATCTTCAGGTGGCTTCCCTCCATGCAGTCAACATGACGGGAGGTATTGCGGAATCTGCGCTCGCCAGCGTGGGCACCAGCCCCCCCATCAATGTTGCCGACGCACTGCTCGTGGAGGCGCTGCGGTTGGGGCAAATGACCAGCGTGCGTGCCCAACCGCCCGTTCAACGGGAGGTCGACCATCGCACCGCTTTACTCGCCGCTATCCCGGTGGTGGATGTGTCTGGCCGTATCTGGGCCATGGTTGCCGTGCATGAAATGCCTTTCATGGCCTTTCATGAGGAAAATCTCAAGCTCCTGGCGGTGCTGGCTGGCCATATGGGTGACATCCTGGCTGCGGGTGTTGGTGGCCCGGATGCGCAAGACCCGGCCGAACAGGATTTTATGCGCCAGTTGCGGCGCAGCATCGAAGATGCCCGCCGCTACAAGTTGCCGGCCATGATCGTGCGGCTGACATTCGACCCAACGCGCGCGCCTGCCAATCTGGTGGAATTGATCGTAGAAAGGCGTCGTGGGCTGGACCAACTGTGGTTGTCTACCAGTCCGGTCGCCACCCCTTTTGTGTTGCTGCTCATGCCACTTACCGATGCGCTGGGCACAGAAGGTTATATCTCGGGCCTGGAGAGATTGATCCGCGAACGCTACGGCTTGTCTCTGGCCCAGGCGGGGATGATTGTGCAGTCGCACGAACTGAGCGGGAAAGACACCGTGGAAGGCGTCATGGAGTATCTCGGCAAGATGCCGGGAGCAGCCGATGGCCTATAAATGGCTGATCAGCACGGCGATAGCGCTGGAACTGGCGAGCTGGGGCGCCGTTGCTGCACCCTGGCATCCCGCCATTCAGACCATCTCGTTCGCCATACCCCATGCGGGCGCCAGCGCCTTGCTTGCCGTGGTTTTACAGCGTCTCCTGCCCGCCCCCTACAGGGAGCCGCGCACCACCGGATTGTTCTGCCTTTTCAGCATCGGATTTTTCATTCCCTTTCTCGGCGCGCTGGGACTTTTTACAACCACACTGCTCGCCCTCTACCTGCCCAAAATGACGCGCATTGCGCCATGGGAAGTCACGCAATTTCCCGATCTACCCTATCGCCCCTTGATCATCAGCCCCCAGCCGCTGTATGGGGAAGGGGGCCTTGCCGCCGTGTTGCGCCACGCCGCAGACCCCGGCAAGCGCCATCAGGCTGTCATGGCAACCCGCCATATGCGCGACCAGGAGGCCATTCCCATCCTGCGTCTGGCCCTCAAGGATGCCGTTGATGATGTCCGGCTATTGGCCTATTCCATGCTATCCAATAAGGAGCAGGTTATTAACGAGCGCCTCAAGAATCAGTTATCCCAGTTGCAACAAACAATGGATCCCATTCTCCGGGGGCAAATCCACCAGCGTATCGCGCAAGACTACTGGGAACTTGCCTGGCTCGGACTGGCGGAGGGTGAAGTGCTGATCCACGTGCTGAATACCGCCCGCGAACACGTCGAGGCCGCGCTGGAGCTACGGACAGACGCGCCGGGTTTGCACTTTTTGCGAGGACGCATATTGTTGCACCAGGGAGATATAAAATACGCGCGCGCTGCCTTTACAAAGGCGCAGTCGGTGGGCCTGCCGGAGGTTGAAGTGTTGCCCTATCTGGCCGAGGCTGCCTTCCGCGAGCGGCGTTTCCAGGATGTGCGTGCAGCGCTGCGCGCCCTTGATCCCCTTGCGCGCACCCACCCCACCTTGTCTGGCATAGCGGATTATTGGCGATGAATCAGCAACCCGTATTGAGAAACAGCACTGCAACGGCGGCCGCTCCTGCGCATCCTGCGCCTGCGGCACTTGTGCATCCATGCACGGCGGATATTACCCTGCTGCTGGAAGGCACCTATCCCTATGTCAGCGGCGGCGTATCCAGTTGGGTGCACCAGATCATTCGCGGCCTGCCGGAGTTCACGTTTGCGCTGGTTTTTCTGGGCGGAGACAAGGCTCATTACGGGCCGATGAAATATTCTTTGCCTGAAAACGTGATTCACCTGGAATGCCATTACCTGATGGAATCCCCGCCCAAGGATATCCGGCCCAAGCCGCGCCATGGCAAGGCCCAACAGTTCGCCGACATCGCCCGTCTGCATGACTACCTCCGCGCGCCGGAGAACGGTCTGCCCCCCGATGAGCTAAGGGGGCTGCTGGCATGCACCGT
>JAKFXX010000040.1 GCA_021731145.1 Gammaproteobacteria bacterium
TGCGTATTGCATTATGGCCCGAGCCGATGAATGGCTCACACTGAGGCCGGATAGATACACGCAATCCTTACCCTGATGGAAAAAATTCAGTTCTTCCCCTTGCAAAACGGGTGGAGTCCATAGATACGCCGTTGATCGTAGGCCTTGTGTTTTCTCTACGCCCGGGCTTGCCACCGTGAAGGTGACAATGCGCCCAGACTTCGAGAAAACTCCCGGCTCCTGCGGCTTCCGGGGGTTGCCAGCCACCGCTCGCTTACGCGTCGCTTTCCCTGGCTGGCGCCTCGGAACTGGCGGTAGGCATGAATCTCACGCGGATATTTATGGGCGAGCCGCGATACTTTGATGCGGCGGGCGCCAGTTGCAGGATTTTATGCGGCGAGGCGATGTAACGGCTTACTGATGGACAGTACGAAAAGGGAGCACTGAAGCACGCCCGCCTGGAATTTGTGGAAAACCCTGCAGATGGGTTTTCAGTGGTTTTTTATTTCGAGACCTCTTGTTTCCCCAGAGGTCTTCTTCTTATTCCCGCTCAAAAGGTGTGCGAAACTCCCATTATCAAACCATAGCGCGGCACCAGGTTTGTTTCATTCACATACTGATAAATGGGCAATTGCACATGAGCGTATAGCGCCGTGCTATTCGAGGCCTGTGCCTTGATGCCGGGCGTGAGGTAGACCCAGGTGCCGCCGGTACTGGGCACATTGTATTCCTTGAACTCATCCCGCGGCGCCTGGCGCAGGTTGATCTGCAGGCTGGCAGTCAGTTCTTTCTCCGCGATATTGAAGAGATAATTCACCCCGCTATTGACGAGCAAGGTGTTGCCAAATCTGTAATCCAGGTCATTTTTGGTGGTGAGCTGGTACGACGTGGAGACAAAGGCATCCATACGGTGCGGCTTGATCTGATAGCCGTAATAAGCCGAGACAAGGCCGTCCCACGAGCCGGTGCCGGGCATGACGGTGGGTTCGTTTATGGAGCCGCTGTTGTTGAGGAGTTTGTATTCGCCGGTTGGCGCCTTAATACCCAGTCCGGCGACCAGCAGATGCCTGACGCTGGTATGCAAGGCATATTTGCCGATCAGGCGCAGGTCACCCAGGCCGCTGAAGGTTTGGGATGAGAAATGTTCTTCCTTGACGCCGGCGTGTTCCTCGATGATGAAGTGTTCATGCAGGCGATTGTTCATCAGCGGCATGGCGAGCGTCACGGCGAATTTTGGTGTGATCCCGTAACTGGCATCAAGCTGCATCAGCTCATTGTTGGTGCGCATCTCGCGGTGGTGATTGGGTTCAATCTCGCCCTTGCCGAAATCGATGCCCGGCGTCAATGCTTCCGGGACGCGCTCGCTGCCCTGCTGGGCACGGCTCATCGGGATGAACCGGTAGGACAAGTCCATAATGAGCTGGCCGGGATTGGCGATGCCATCCTGCGTGCCGGTAACAAGAAAGCAGTTGGCCGAGCCGCAACTGGCATGGGCGGCGGGCACGCTCATGACTAGCCACAAGGCGGTTATAGCACTCACTGCTGCATAAGCTGATTTTTGCATGGGATTTCCCGTTGTGTTTAGTTTGAAGCCGCCCTGGATAACAGAAGGGCAAAAGAGAGGGTTATGTTAATAGGATGAAATGCATAGGGGAATGCGGCATGATGTCGCACCACCCCATGGCAGAATCCCGAAACCTTTCCACCGGGTCTTCGGGATTCGCCAAGCGGCGGCAGGTATGCCGGCTACGCAGGGCCGCCGTCAGGCGGTTCTTGCGCATCCCGGCAACTGCTCCTGCGTTGCTCTACCTTCCGCCATCCATGGCGGTCGCCTGCGCTCACCGCACTTGGGCATCCTGCCCGGCGCGCGAACTTCCGGCAATGGCAGCATCGGTCACAAAGGCGATCTTCGTGATGCCCACTTTCTGCGCGGCCGCCATGACTTCCGCAACACGCTCGTAGCGAGTCGCGCGATCCGCCCGCAGGTGCATCTCGGGCGCAGGCTGGCCGGGTTGAACAGCAGCGCCCAACCGCTCACTTACAGCAGACGAGTCAATGCGAGCACCCTCTACGAATAGCGTGCCTTCGCCATCCAGCGCCACTTGAACCACCTTCGGTTTGTCGTCCAGTTTCGCGCTGTCTACCTTTGGCAAATCCACCGGCACCGCTTGATGGAACAGTGGCGCAGTAATGATGAAGATCACCAGCAGTACCAGCATCACGTCCACCAGAGGTGTGGTATTGATCTCCGCCATCGGCTGACTATGGCTAACCTTGCTCCCGTTGTAGTTGAATGCCATCGTTTTGTCCTCAGGATACCGACGCCGTGCGTAGCGATGCCACCGTGGTGATCCGTGCCGAGCCACCCAGGCGGACGCCCGCGACCAGATACGCGTGCAGACTATGCCCAAAACCATCGAGTTGCGCGAGCACCAGCCGGTTGGCGCGAGTGAAGGCGTTATAGGCGAGTACGGCGGGAATGGCTACGAACAGGCCCGCCGCCGTCATGATCAATGCCTCTCCTACCGGACCCGCCACCTTGTCGAGCACGACTTGCGTTGCGCCGGACAGCCCAACCAATGCGTGATAGATGCCCCATACGGTCCCGAACAAACCGACGAACGGCGCAGTTGATCCTACCGACGCCAGGAAGGTCAGGCCGCGTTCGACACGTGCCTGCGCCAGCACGGTCGATTGTTGCAGAGTGCGGCCGATGAATTCGCTGGCATCCACGCCAGCCCCAATGCCACCGGTGGATTTTTCTTCCCAGGCTTGCGCCGCCAATACTGCATCCGTTGCAACCAATGCGAACACGCAGGTTCTGTCCTCGGCGCGAATCGTTTCGAGCGCCTGCGCCCGTGAGCCTGCATTCCAGAACGACTTCATAGCATTGACGATCGAAGAGCGCGCGCGCAGTTGCGTGATGGCTTTGCCGATAATTATGTACCAGCTTGCCACCGACATCAGCAGCAAGACGATGGCGACAGTATGCGATACCGCATCTGCCTGATCCCAAAAGTGGGCAAGTCCCAAAGGCTGGCTCATGAATACATCCCTCAATAATTAAATTTCAACAAAGAAGCTCTCAAAGCCTTGATAGACATGCGATGGACGCATCGTCACCTCCTACATCCGCCATTCGACGCCAGCGTAAACCGCCCTGCCGTCGCCGGGAAGAAACTGGCGAGAATCCAGTCCCCTGGCGTTTGCGATGACGCCCGTGGACGCCGCATACTTTTCATTGGTGAGATTTTTGCCCTCGATAAACCAGGCGTATCCCTTGTCCACCCGATAGCCCAGTTTGAACCCCAATAGTGCATAGGCATCGGCGAACAGGGTATTGGCGTGATCCACGGCATATTTGCCCGGCGACCACTCTACGTTGGGGCCGAAATAAAACCCTTCGGGAGTACGGTAGACGAGATCGGCACGGTAAAAATGTTTCGGGATGCCTGCCAGCTCCTTGTTACCGAAGACGGGGTCATTTCTGAAGCGGAAGTCGTTCCACATATAGGTCTGACGAAATACCAGGCGCTTGAAGAGAGTGGCATCAAGGCCAAGCTCGACGCCTTGGTGTAGCGTGGCATCGGCGTTGATAGTGCCGAGTGGATTACCCCGCGGATCGGTAAGGCTCAATAACTCATCCTTGACCCGCGCATAGTAATAGGCTGCATCCCAGCGTATGCCGTTCGATGCCCCGCGCGTGCCCAGTTCGAGCGTGGTTGCAGTCTGTTGCCTGACAGGTGTCACCGTGGGGCCGCCGCTCAGTTCGCCGAAACTGGGCGGTTCAAAGCTGCGGCTGATATTGGCAAACACCTGGGACTGCGCATTGATCTCATGGCGCACACCGAGTTTGGGACTGACGCCATAGTACACCTTGTTCAGGCTGTTATCGGCCCCGTCCGCGAGGAACAGATCTTTCAGTTTGCGCGAGGCGCGCGATAGCTGCGCCCCGGCAACCAGGGCCGTGGCGGGCTGAATGTAATGCTGGTTCTCCGCATACAGGTCTAGGTTTACAGAGGTCTGCTCGCGTTCATTGGTGCGCGCCCCGCGCGCGCCGTTGACATTCCTGAAGCGGTCATCCTTTGCGGTGCCGCGCCCCGGGCTGAATCCGACCGTCAGAATATTCTTGCGTCCCCCCAGCGTGGCGTGCGAGATATAGCGCAGCTCCGCGCCGTAGTCATGCGAAGCTACGTCCAGAACCTGGAAGACTGGATGAAACAGATCCTTGTACGAATAGAACAGCATCGCCTCCAGGCGCTGATCACCCCAATGATAGACGGTTTTATTGGAAACGCGCGTCAAGGTAAAATCACGCTTGTAGTTGCCCGTGATATTTGCAGGCGCCGCGAGGCGAGGGTTGCTCTCAAGCTCGGCCTTGGTCAGGTTGCCGGGAAGTTCCGAATCCGTATTCACGTAGCTAAGATAAAACCGCGTTTCAAGGTTGTCGTTGAGGCGCAGGCCGTAATTGCCAAACAGGCGCTGGTTTTTCTGCCGGGCATGATCGCGGAAGCCGTCCTGCGAAAAATGCGACAGCGAAACATAATAATCGGATCTTTTATTCGCTCCGGCAAGGCTCGCCTGTCCACGCAGGTAGCCGAAGCTGCCTGTTTCCAGTCGCGCCTGCACGGGTGGCGCGTCATGCCCTGTAGGTGAAACAAAATTGATTGCGCCACCGAGGGTGGTGGAGCCATATTGGAGCGCATTGGCGCCGCGAAACACTTCGATATAGCGCGCGGCGAGCGGCTCCACTGCCTGGAAATCACCACTGCCATCGGCCAGGTTGAGCGGAACGCCGTCCTGCATCAGTTTGATGCCGCGCAGATGGAAGGTACGCTGAATGCCTGAGCCGCGTATCGACAGCCGCGCCTCCTCGGCTCCGAATTTTGGCTGTACAAAAACGCCCGGCGAAAAGCCAAGCGCATCCTGCAAGGTGGTGGCGCGCCCGGTTTTGTATGTTTCGGCATCAATAACGTCGACTCCGCCGGGGACAAGATTGATCCGCCGCCGGGCTGTTTCGATGGAAGGTTGCGTCAAGATGGGTTCCTGTCCCACAACCACCACCTCTCTCAATGTTTTGATCTGCTGCGCCTCTTCTGCCGAGACGGAAAACGTAACAGCACCCGCTACGCCACACAGGCCGAGAATACTATTCTGGAACTTCACACACTTCTCCTCGTTTACAATGGTTGAATAAGAATTTCATTCTTTTATGCAGCAGCCGTGTCGCGACGGCTGAGCAGCAGGCGTAAACTCTCAATGGCGACGAAGACCACCACGCTCGCACCGAACACCGGCAGCGCGATGGATAGCCCAATGGCTGTGAGCCACAGCCACCACGGTGCTTCGCGCATGTGACGCAGTGCGGTCATCGGCGCACCCAGACGCCCGCGTGGACGCCGTTTCAGCCACATCACCCAACCAGAGATCACACTGAACAGCACCGTCAACGCGGCCAGTCCGAGCAATACCTGATTCCAGACGCCAAGCTCGGCGCGGTGAAACGGAATGCCAACCGTGGTCGCCTTTGAAAGCAAGGGCAGTTGTTCCCAACCGCTGAAAAACAGCACTTTGCCGCTATACGCGTCCAGCGCCAGGCGAAAGCGTTTGGTGGGCTGAGTGCGGTCGAAATTTTCGATGCGCCACACACTCGCCGCTTTGCCGGGCGGTGATAGGTTGATTGAAATATCCGGCGCCACGCGACGCGCATGCTCAAATATTTCTTGCAGGCTCAACGGAGTCCCATCTTGTGGCATAGCCGAGGACAATGACGTGGGAAAGCGTGGCGCGCCCTGATCCAGCGCCTGTTGCACGATGCGGAAGTTCTCGCCGCTGTATTTGGCCCAGGTCAAGCCTGTGACAAGCACCACACCCAGCACACCACTCATGACTATCGCCAGCACCGTATGCAGGTCGCGCCAGGTCTGGCGTCCCCGCCCGATACGCGGCACCAGCGCGCGCCAGCCGGGGCCACCGTCGGCTTGGGAGCGCGGCCACCACAGCATCAATCCAGTGGCGAACATCACCAGCATCCAGCTCGCGCCCAATTCCGTGAGCCAACGCCAGCCATCACCCTGCAACGCGCTGGAGTGGAGCTTTTTGGCCCAGGTCTGGAAACGCTCCATCTCGTGCAGGCTGCCCACCACCTGAGCGGTGGAGGGATTCACATACACGATACGGCCCTGCGGCAGGCCATGATCGTGTTCGGTAGCGCCCGAGTGATGGTGCATATCAAAGAACACTTGTGTCGTCTCGCCAGGCCGGTGCGCGGGGACAATAAAACGCAGCTTGCCGTGTGGCTGGTCGGCCTGCGCCGCCGCCAGTTGCGCATCAAGCGGCAATGCCGCACCGGCCACCGCCACGCGGTCCACATCGGCGTGCCGCCACGCCTCGATCTGCGGAGTAAATACGTACAACAGCCCGGTGAGCGCGGCGAACAGCACGATAGGCGTAGCGATCAAACCAGCCCAGAAATGAATGCGCCAAAGCAGTCGATGCAAAGCGGCCTTGCGGTAATCGAGTTGCCCATCGGCGGGAAGCGATGTATTCATGATGCGTCCTTACAGTGATGCCCGCAGCTCGAGGAACATTGTGCGGCCGGGGTAGGGATGAAACTGATAGGCATTCTGATTGGTGACGTTATCGACGCCCACCGCCAGTTCGAGTTTGGGCTGCGGCTTATAGCTCAGGCGCAGATCGAACTGGTTGATCGTGGAAATACCGCCGTAGACGTTGGGGTTGATATCGAGGTTGTACACGCTGTTGTAGGCGCGCCCCTGATAACGCCAGCCGATGCTGCCCATCCACTGAGCATTGGGACGATAGGCCAATAGCACACTGCCCCGGGTTTTCGGTACGCGCAGCCAGTGTTTGCCTTCGGATGCCGGGTCCTTGGTGTTTTCCACAACCTTGGAATTCGTAAAAGCTGCATTAGCGTCCAGGCTCAAGCCGTGGATGGCAATGTCCTGGGATCTCCAGACAAACTCGACACCGGACGTCCGGACCTTGTCCACATTCGAGACATTGGTAATGAACGGCAGCACCGTGATGTCGGTCTGCCGCAGGATGGTGTCCAGCACGTTGGAGTGGAACATCGATACGCGCAGGGTGTGGTTCTCCCAGAATTTTTCGGCCGTCAGATCGAACGCGTTGGAGCGCTCGGCTTTCAAATTGGGATCGTTGCGCGTGACTGATGTCGCAGTCACCGTGCCGTTGTAAAGCTCCTCGACATTGGGAAAGCGCACACCATGCCCATAGCTCGCCTTGAACAACAGGTCGTCGCTGGCCGTCCACGCGAGCGAGACCTTGGGCGAGTTGCCGGTAAGCGTGCGACTGCCATAAGGTACGGTCTTGTTGAAGGTGCCGTCGCCGTTAGGGGTGCAAATCTCCCCAGTGACGGCAGTGCAACTTGTCCCCCGCGCGAGCTGTTCCCCATTGTGGGCTCTGAACCGCTCCACGCGCCAACCGGTGGTGAGCTTGAGATCTTTATTTAGCTGCCAGATGTCCTGTGCGTACAGTGCGTACACTTCGGTTTCGCCACGGTAGTGTTGGCTGCGGGTGGTTTCGGCATCGCGCCAGTTACTGGCGTTGTTGACCACGTTTTTCAGCGTATAGGCATTGCGATGCAAACCAAATACCAAGGTGTGGCGTCCGCCGCCGAAGTCGCCGGCCATCGGTTTGTACAGCGCCTGCATCTCGAAGGTGTTCCAGCCGGTGCCGTCCCGGCGCGTGACCGTGCCGACGCCGCCGCCTGCGGCGATCGGGTCAGGATTATTGGCCTGTCGTGCCGCATCACTGACGATGCGGTAACCGGAAGCCACGATGGAACCATTCCATCCGGATGCGCGTTTGGTTTTGAGCGTAGCGCCCGACTGAAGATGCTCTTCATCACGCATGGAGGGCGCAAATGCGCTGGCGGGAATATTGAAGGTGTTGGCCCCGTCCGCCACTTTGCCTTGCCATACCTCGCTGCCGCTGGCGTCGTTCAAGAACGTGCGGTTGCGAGTGGAAGTATTGTTGGTCCACCACCCCAGCAAGGCACTACCTTCCAACTCGGGCGTAAAGGCGTAGCCCATTTTGAACTTGGCATTATTTTGCACGGTGTGGTCTATGGCGCCGGAATGCGCGCCGAACACGGCGCGCTTATTGCCGTTGGGATCGGTGTCGTATTGGATGCCGGTGACCTGCGGCGCCGGTCCGGCAACGGCCGGAAATGCACCGGCGGCGTTGGCGCTGACGGTGTAATACTGCATTGGCTGCGAGGTCGAATCCTGATGATTCGCCGTCAGCGCGCCCCACAATCCCGATTTCGCCCGACCTCCGACATACGCCGACAGCTGGCCGCCGTTGTAGTTGTCGCTGTCGCCATATTGACTGTAGTGTTGGCTGTATCCCGTCACACGAACGCTGCCCTCCGTCTCTTTGGGTACGCGCTCGGTCATCACTACCGTGGTACCGATCGAATTTCCGGGAAAGAGCGCCGAGAACGGGCCGTACAGAACATCCACTCGCTCCAGCGCCTCGGGTGTCACCATATTCCAGCGTGGTGCGTCGAAACGGCCGAGGAAGTTGGAGATAAGGTAGCCATCCACGTAGACGAGCGCGCGCGACGGCTGCATCGGGCCGAAGTCGCGCCCGCCGATGAGCGCATTGCGGTCGCCGATATAGCGTTTGCGGATCGTGGTGTTCGGCATGTAACGCAAGGCGTCTTCGGGGTTGAACAGATTTTGTTTGCGCAATTCCTCGGCAGTCTTGCTTTCCGTGCTGCTGGGAATGTCGGCTGCCAGCGGCGCATGGGTGCCCGTGCCCTTGACGACAACCGGGGCCAGTTGAACATCAGTCCCCACGCCCACTGCGAGAGCGTTCGAGGAAAACGCGGCCGCCAATGCCGTAACGATCAGTTTCATATTGTTGTGTTTCATTCGAGAACTCCACGTTTGCTTTGAATTGAACATTGTTCTTAGAGTCTCCGGTGCCCCACACAGGAGTCGATGTAATACCGTTCGTTCCGCTGCCGTTCATGTCAGCCGTCCAGGTGAAACACGATCGGCACGACCACGCTCGCCGTAACGGGCTCCTCGCCCCGGCGCGCGGGTACGAAACGCCACTGGCGCACGGCGTTGAGCGCGGCTTCGTCCAGGCGTGCAAAACCGCTGCTGTGCTTGACCTGCACCTGCTCCGCGTCGCCCTTTGCGGTAACGCGCACCAGCAGTAGTACCTTGCCTTCCTCTCGCAACCGGCGTGACAGTGCGGGATAGGCAGGCGCCGGGTTTTGCAGGTAGTCGGCGTCGAACCGGGCAGACGTCATGGGCAGAGGCGGGGCTGGCTCCGTCTTTGGTAGCGCAGGCGGGACTGGGAGCATGTCTTCCTGCGGCGGGGCAGGTGGTTGTGGCGACACTGAAAACGCCGCCAGAGCGGGATCGGCACTCGGCGCGGCGGTCAACACCGGCGGTGTCGTGATGGGCTCGGGCTGACGTACCACAGGTTGCGGCGCCTGCGGCAACGGCTTAGGTGGCTCGGTAACGGGCTTGGGTGTTTCAGGCGGAGGCGTGTTGATCATGCGCACGTCGAGCGGGATGGGCGCAGGTTCCGGTGCGGTGTTGATCTGCGTATAGGCGAGCCAGGTGACGAGCACCCCATGCAGACCAAGCACCAAGGCGAACTTAAACGCTTGCCGTGACAGAGGTTCGCTCGCATCAGCATCATCAGAATAAGCGCTCACTGTCGTGCTCATGTGTTGATCACCTCGGGCAGAAATATCCGGCTCATCAAGGCGAACGGCTGCGGTAGAAGAATACTTCCGCCAGAAGCGAGCCGAAGGTTGACGCCGGGACGAACTCGCCATCACGGGATAGGGTGAGCACTGTCTGAGCGGGGCAACAGATGTTCAGATGGAGGGGGCGCCACAGCCAGTGGCAAACGGCGAGGCGCCAGGCAAGACCAGACCGCTTCTATCAGCGTATGATGTTTGGCTTTGCCCTGTGCCTTGTGCCTTGTGCCTGTTGAGCATATTATTGTCATGCTCGACATTTTACTGATTAGCTCCCTGGAGTCGATGTGACTAATTGCCGCAGGCAAGCTGCTCCGGCATGGGACACTCCAAAAGGCAGCGTAATGCCATAGTAGCGTCATTGCCTGTATCTTCTTCGCCTGGTACTCAACAATTTGTACGATGTACCGGCAAGCGCTCATCAACCTGAACCGTAGGAATGTGACACGTTGCCGCGCGGCAATTTGCCGCACCTTGCCTCTGGCGTGCAATAAAGGCAACATGGTGTCATGCTGGTAAACCTGTCACCCTCATCCCGTTCGTCCGCGCTGAATCTGCAGCGGCTGCTTGCCCTGCGAGGGGTGGCTATTTTCTGTCAAGTGCTCACGGTACTGGTGGCTGTCTATGGTCTGGACATGCCTTTGCCGTTACCCGAAGTGGGGATCATCATCGCGGCTTTCGTGGCGCTTACCCTATTGGCCTGGGCGCGTCTCAAACTGCCCCGCTTAGTGACGGATCAGGAGCTGTTCGGCCACCTCCTGATCGACGTGACCGCTCTGACCGCGCTGCTGTACTTCACCGGCGGCTCCGCCAATCCGTTTGTCTCGCTTTTGTTGCTACCTTTGACCATCGCCGCTGCCGCGTTACCCGGGGCGTATAGCTGGGCGATGGCGGCGATTTGTGTGGCGTGTTACTCGCTGCTGATGGTGTTTTATGTGCCGCTGCCGCACGCTCACAACAATGACTTCAACCTGCATGTGCTGGGGATGTGGTTCAACTTCATGCTGAGCGCCGGTCTGATCGCCTACTTTGTGGTCAAAATGGGCAATACCCTGCGTGAACGTGACCAGCGGCTTTCCGAGGCACGGGAAAGCGCGCTACGTGATGAGCGTCTGGTGGCGCTGGGCACCCTGGCAGCGGGAGCCGCGCATGAGCTGGGCACGCCGCTGGCGACCATGGCGGTGTTGACCAAGGAGCTGGAGCAGGATTATGCCGCACTGCCGGAGATGACCGGAAAAATGCGTATCCTGCGCGATCAGGTGAATCGCTGCAAAAGCATACTCTCCACTATGGCGTCCTCCGCCGGTCAGGCACGCGCCGAGTCCGGCCATGCTGTGGCGCTGGACGATTATCTTGAGGATGTATTGAAGCAATGGCGGAACATGCGCCCGGCAATTACAGTACAACCCCGCTGGCAAGGACCGCTGCCCGCGCCGCGTATCGTGGCGGAACAGACGCTGACCCAGGCGATTACCAACATTCTGAATAATGCCGCTGACGCCTCACCGGATAACGTCGAAGTAGAAGGACGCTGGGACGCACACGAGTTGAGCCTGGAAGTTTTCGACCGCGGCATGGGCCTTACCCCGACCACCCAGGCGCGCGCGGGCGAGCTGCTGTTCACCACCAAGGAGCCTGGTCAGGGCTTGGGGCTGGGACTGTTTCTGGCAAACGCCACGATCAGCCGCTTCGGCGGCAGCGTGCAGCTCCTCAACCGGGAGGGCGGCGGCGCCTGCACGCGTGTAGTGTTGCCCTTGTCCAACTTGAAAACTTCAACATGACTGAAACTATCGAAGATACAGATAACCGTCCCAGCCTGTTGCTGGTGGATGATGACCCGACCTTTTGCCAGGTGTTGTCGCAAGCGTTAATAAAGCGCGGCTTTGCGGTCTGGCTGGCGCACAGCGTCGATGAAGCGCTATGCGCCGTGGAGGACGATGCGCCCGAATTCGCAGTGATTGACTTGCGAATGCCCGGCCCTTCCGGCCTGGTATTGGTGGAAAAGCTCAAAACCCTCGACAGCCACACCCGCATCGTCGTGCTCACCGGCTACGCCAGCATCGCCACCGCCGTGGAGGCCATCAAACTGGGCGCGACCCACTACCTCACCAAGCCCGCCGATGCCGACGAGATCGTTCAGGCGTTCCACTGCGAGACGGGAGCAGCAGCCGTGTCCATCGCGGAAAACCCCTTATCGGTGGACAGGCTGGAGTGGGAGCATATCCAGAAGGTGCTGCTGGAATGCCAGGGCAACATCTCCGCCACGGCGCGGCGCCTGGACATGCACCGCCGCACACTGCAACGCAAACTCAACAAACGACCGGTGCGGCGGTGAGCGAAGATATTTGCAATTTTATGTTACACGCCGTCCACGAAAAACACGAAAGGCACGAAAAATCTTCATCAGAAGATGGCAATACCATTGGACGTGAGTGGCATCAGATATAATCAAATCCAAAATCAAAATTTCCAACAACCCCGTTAAGGGCTGAGTCCGGCACAATCACATGCTTTCATACAACCTTCAAGACGTAAACCTCGCCATTCCCTCTGCTTATCTGTCACGCGGCAGCGCCTATGAGCATCAGGGGCGCGTCGCTGGACTGGGAATTTCTGCGGATGGCAGCATGATGACGGCCTTGGTGCGTGGCGGCGGGAAGAGACCCTACAAGGTAATAATACATATTGCCGGCCAAGCGGGCAGTGCCCGCATCAGGGGAAACTGCAGTTGCCCCATGGGCAACAATTGCAAGCATGTCGCGGCGGTGCTGTTACATGCCTTGCATCAAAAACCCTCAACACCGTCACCCGCCACTCCCGCACCAAGTGCTACACATACGCAGAAAATAGTGGCACCAAAAGGCTCCGGTAGCGACACGCAGATCAATGATTGGCTGACACGCATTGAACAGGCCATCGCGCCCAAATCCGAACCGCCGCCGGAGATCCCTGAACGGCTGCTGTATCTTCTTTCCATGCTTGAGCATTTCCAGCCGCCTCGTTTGGAAGTGAAGTTGATCGCGGCACGGCTGCTCAAGGCGGGCGGTTATGGCAAGGCGAAAAATTTACCCAGCACGGTGGCAACATCACCCCCGCGTTATGCAACTCCCGCCGATACGGCCATCCTGCGCTGGCTGCACGTGCTAAACCCATTCTTTTCACACAACACATATCGTCTCGAAGGGGCGGACGGAGAACGTCTGCTGCGCGACATGCTCGCCACTGGTCGCTGCCATTGGCGGGTCGAAGCTGATGCGTCACTTGCGCTGGGGGAGCCGCGCCACGGGCACATTGATTGGGTGATGTCCGCCGATGGTACGCAGCGCCCGCATATTGCGGGTGTAGAGGGTGTGGATGCGGTTCTGCCGCTCACACCGCCATGGTATCTCGACCTCAACAGCCATCAATGTGGCCCACTGAGAACGGATCTGCCGGACGCGGTTGCCGCAGCCCTGTTGGGCGCGCCTGCCGTGGCGCCGGAACAGGCGCTGGCGGCCCGTGAAGCACTGAAGCAGCGCATACCCGGTCTTCCGCCGACGCTCCTGCCGCAGACGTTTGCCAAGGTTAAGCGTAAAGCCGTCAAGCCGGTGCCGTGCCTGCTGCTCCTCATGCAAGCGCTGGAGGTACGCCGCCAGTTCCAGTGGCAATTGGAGGCTGCGTATCTCAACGTGGAGCTGGCGCGGCTGTCTTTCGACTATGCGGGCGAGATCATTCCGCTTGGCGACAAGCGCACCGCCGTCACCCGTGTCGAAAATGGCGAACTGCTGAGTCTGGTGCGTGATGAAAAGACCGAAAAGAAGGCGCTGCAACGGTTGAAAGAGACTGGCTTCGAGCCGATCAATGCCGTGCCGATCTTCAATGTGCCCCCCGCCCATGCCTTTGACATGACCATGTCGGCTGACGATGACCGTCAAGCCGCGCTGCTGGATTTCAGCATGAATGGCGTTCCTGTGTTGCGCAAACTGGGCTGGAGGGTGGAATTTGCGCCGGACTATAGCTACCGCCCCGTGGATGACGTGGGGGACTGGTACGCCGATGTCGAGGAAGGCGCCGGTAATGATTGGTTCGGGCTGGAGTTGGGCATCATGGTGGACGGCAAACCGCTCAACCTGCTGCCGGTGCTGATCAATATGTTGCATCAGTTTCCCGACGCAATGGATCTCGGCGCGCTCCAGAATGTGCCCGCGAACCAATCTTTTATTGCGCGTCTGGAGGATGGCCGCTTTCTGCCGCTGCCCATCGAGCGCATAAGAAATGTGCTGGGCACGTTGATCGAGCTCTACAACAAGGATCTGGACAAGAACGGCCGCCTGATACTGCCCGCCGCTCAGGCCGGACAACTGGCCGAGCTTGAATCGCTTGCCGGCAAAAATATGGAATGGCAGGGCGGCGAACGGCTGCGTGAACTGGGGCATCGGTTGCGCGATTTCAAGGGTATCGCCGAGGCGGATCTGCCGACGGGGCTGAATGCGGAGCTACGGCCTTATCAGAAACAGGGGCTCAACTGGTTGCAATTTCTGCGTGATTACGGGCTGGCCGGCATCCTGGCCGACGACATGGGGCTGGGCAAGACCGTGCAAACGCTCGCCCACCTGCTGCTCGAAAAGGAGAGCGGGCGCATGGACCGCCCCAGCCTGGTGATTGCCCCCACCAGTCTGATGGTCAACTGGCGCATCGAGGCAGAACGTTTTGCCCCGTCGCTCAAGGTGCTGGTGCTTCAGGGGCTGGAACGCAAACAGCACTTCGAACGGCTGGCCGGTTTCGATGTGGTGCTGACCACCTACCCGCTGCTGCCGCGCGATCAGGAGGTGCTGCTGGCGCAGGAATACCACCTCGTCATCCTCGACGAGGCGCAGGTCATCAAAAACCCCAAGGCCAAGGCCAGCCAGATCGTTCGCCAGCTCAAGACCCGCCATCGCCTGTGCCTCACTGGCACGCCGATGGAAAACCATTTGGGCGAGATGTGGTCGCTGCTCGACTTCCTGATGCCCGGCCTGCTGGGCAACGAAAAGCAATTTGGCAAGGCATTCCGCACCCCCATCGAAAAACACGGCGACGCCACGCGACGCGACATCCTCAGGCGCCGCATCGCCCCCTTCATGCTGCGCCGCACCAAGCAGGAAGTCGTCAAGGAGCTCCCGCCCAAGAGCGAGATTCTGCGCAACGTGGAGCTGGCGGGTACGCAGCGTGACCTCTACGAAAGCATCCGCCTCGCCATGCACACCAAGGTGCGCGATGAGATCAACAAAAAGGGCATGGCACGCAGCCAGATCATCATTCTCGATGCCTTGCTCAAGCTGCGCCAGGTATGCTGCGACCCGCGCCTGGTCAAGCTCGACAGCGCGAAAAAGGTCAAACACTCCGCCAAGCTGGAACTGCTCATGGAGATGCTGCCAGAGATGGTGGAAGAAGGCCGCCGCATCCTGCTGTTTTCACAATTCACCGGCATGCTGGCGCTGATCGAGGAAGAGCTGAAACAACGCAAACTGGATTATGTACAGCTCACCGGCAACACCCGCGACCGCGCCACACCGGTGCAGCGCTTTCAGGCCGGAGAAGTGCCGCTGTTTCTCATCAGCCTCAAAGCGGGCGGCACCGGCCTCAATCTCACCGCCGCCGACACCGTCATCCACTACGATCCATGGTGGAACCCCGCCGTGGAAAACCAGGCCACCGACCGCGCCCACCGCATTGGCCAGGACAAGGCGGTATTCGTCTATAAACTCATCACCAGCGGCACCGTGGAAGAGAAGATCCTGGGCCTACAGGCGCGCAAAAAAGAGCTGGCCGACAGCCTGTTCGATGAAACAGCCAAGAGCGGGCCGAAGCTGACCCTGGAGGATTTGAATGCGCTGTTCGAGCCGTTGGGGTGATATTGGGTTTAGGGTGTGCGAAATGGGGTCAAAATTTCCCGCGCCACACTATCGAAAAAGATGGTAAATTCAAGGGGTGTATTACATTTTAGTTCCAAAAGCGAGGGTAAATGGCCATGAAGCTGACAATCATTGCATGCGCAGCCGTCTTTGCATTTTCAACCGAAGGAGTGATGGCGGCCTGTTCTGCTTCTTCGGGCGCCAAACAAGTTAATAAAGATTCCGAGCTTACCGCTTTATTGAGCGGTAATACAGTTTGTGCGGTTCGGGGGAAGGACCGCTGGCAGGAAGAGCATCATGCGGGCGGTGTGCTTAAGGATTATAAGAAGGGTCCCACTGACAAGGTTGATCCAACGAAAACGCTTGGGGCATGGGCGGTTTCGGGGGGCGGTACAAACACCATTGTGACTTACACTTATACTGGTGGGGGCTCTTATCCCTTCACGGTTTGGGATAACGGCGGGGGCAGCAGCTATAGCTTCTGCAAAGGCAATACGCCTGATCTGGATTTTACTGTGAAGTCAGGGACGGGTAGTGGTTGCCCCTGAAGGTTGCGGTATAGTGAACAGTAGCGATGCCTGCTGCTGTAATTTATAGTTTCATTTTTGTTTTCCAGGAATAATACCATCGGTCTGACTGCTTCCTTGTGAATGTTGAATTGAGGGGGTGAGTTCTGACCGGTTTTGTTTTATGGCCGAGTAACAAGTAAGTTATCTTGGATCTGTTATGAAAGTAAAACAGTAGGATAAAATACCTTGTATACTGTATGTGTCGGCGCACGTGATTAAAACGTGCTGCCCAAGCAGGGCGTGATGACCGTTTTTCATGTAAGTCATTGTTTTTATGTATTAATATAATATATATTGGCATTGTAATCCGTGAGCCTGGGGTTCGGTTCCCTGTCGCTGGCGTCATAAAATAAATGAAAAAAACGCTTTACGATATTTTTGAGGTGAGTCCGGACGCCAATCCCGAGGCCATCAGAAACGCTTACAAAAGCCTGGTACAGCGTCATCACCCCGATAAAAATCAGGGTGATTCGCACGCTGAAGAGGTTCTCAAAGCAATCAACTTCGCCTACGGCGTCCTTTCCGATCCCATGAAACGTCTGGCTTATGATGCCAGCCTGGCCGCCATGCAGGGCGTGCAAAACACGGTTATGCCTCCGGGTGATGCCGACTCAAAGAGTGCGCACAAGCAGACCGATGTTCGGCGTCAGGGCGCCAATGAGGGAGGTGTTTCGGCCCCCGAAGCTGTTGCGCCTGAAATGGATCAGGCGGTGCGTGTGCCAGCCCAGCCAAAGAGCCGCTTGGCGGCAATATCGCTGCTGGCGTTGCTGCTGATCGGTGGCGTTTTGGTATTGCTGCTGCCGAGCGGAGATGGTCAGGATGAAGTTTCGTCACTTGCTGTCACAAAACCCGAGCGTAAGCTTGATGTTGCGTCGGCTAATCAGGCGGTGCCAGCACCCCATCCCTTGACGGAGATGAGCCCCGCGCCAGACTGGCAGGCGCCTGAAATTAAGCATGGCGATAGTGTGGGACACGTCGATGCCCAGGCTCGCCAGCAGAATGTCGACGCCGACCCCGGCAAGCCGCCTGTCGCCGCGCCGTCAGTCAAGGCTGAAGTGGTCACCCCAGCGCCCATCGGCAAGCAGAGCAACCTTGCAACCCCTGGCGCTAAAATTCAACCGATTCCCCAGCCCCTGCTTAATGCACGGACCAGTGTTGAAACGTCGGATGCCAAGCCTAAAGATACCGCGCATCCCGCGCAGCAGCTTGCCGGGCAGCCGGTTAAGGTGAATGAGGGTGGGAAGAAGGCCGTCAGCGAACAGAGCAACGCCGTGGCTGTTGACGCACAAGGTGATGCAAAGCATCAAGGCATTCCCGCGCAGCCTTCCCTGCAAACGGGAGAGTTGCCTGGCAAGGCTGTAGCCCAGGGAGACTCTATGGCTCCGCACAGCAAGAAAGGAATAGCATACGAGAAGGGGCGGGGTGTGCCGCAGGATCCCAGCCAAGCCGCACAGTGGTACCGTAAGGCCGCCGAGCAAGGGATACCCGATGCCCAATATCATCTCGGAAAGCTTTATACCGTGGGCAAGGGTGTGCCAATAGACAATGTTGAGGCCTACGCATGGCTGAGTCTGGCGGCTGCAGGGAATGTCGAAGCGGCGCAGCCCGTAGTGGATTATCTTGCCAGCACCATGACGCCGGAGCAGCTCGCCAGCGCCCAACGCAGGGCGGCGGCATTTCGGAAGCAATATAAGCGCTAAGAATCAATCCCAGCGGTCGTCGCGCACCTGTATTTCATCACCCTCTACCCGCACCGGGAAAGTGGCGGTGGGCTCATAGGCGGGGGCGGTCAATGCCTCGCCGGTCTTGATGCAAAAGCGCGCGCCGTGGCGGGGACAAACGACAACACCGCAGTCAATCTTGCCGCCGGTCAGCAGACCTCCGTCGTGAGTGCATACGTCCTCGATGGCGTAATACTCTCCATCGATATTGAAGGTGGCGATCAGCACGCCATCGACATCGACAACCTTGCATGCTCCTGATGCAATTTCTCCCGCTTTGGCGACGGTGATCCAGTCAGACATGGTGTTTCTCAAAAGTAGAGATGGATGTTTAATTACCGTCAGGCAAGTAACGCGCAATCTGGCCTACGAATAAGCAGGTTGCTTATACCGCAACAACCTCAATGTCCGGCTCGATGGTGCGTATCACGCTTTCGATGGCCATGAGCGTGCCGGAAAGCGAGCTGGGGCAGGTGCCGCATGCTCCCTGATACCGGATGACAAGTTTGTCCCCTGAAAATTCCAGCACTTCGAGTCCGCCGCCATCGCTCAGCAAGGCGGGACGGATGCGTTCATCCAGCAGTGCAGTAATATGAGCGAGACGCTCTTCGTCTTCCGGGGCGACCAGCGTTTTGTGGGCGGCTGTATCGCCAGTATTCATGGAAATCGGCGTGGCTGCTTCGGCGGACCGAATGGGCGGCGCCAGCTCCATCAGCAACTTGTCCCAGTAGGCCTCGCCATCCTGCGTTACGGTCAGCCAGCGGTCCACGTAAAACACATTGGTGACATGGGGTATGGCAAACAGTGCGCTGGCCAGTGGATCGTTTGCGGCCTGCCCGGCATTTTCGAACGAGCGCGCGACACCCAGGGTGACAGGCTCCTTGAGGACGAAGCGCATGGCGTTCGGGTTCGGGGTTTTTTCTATATCGGCTATTTTTGGCATGGTATCAAAACTCTTTTTCCGTCGAGGCGGTCTCTTGCGCGACAAACGCCGAGTGCAAGGTATGCCAAGGCAAAACGGCGCATTTTACTCGGGATGGCAGATCGCTTACGCCGGCTAGTACTGTCAGGCGGCCCAGGTGGTGGGGTTGGGTTTTGGTGTCGAGCTTGCCCGTCACCATGTCGCGGAATTCCTGGATCAGTGTTTCGGCCTCCGCGACGGTTTTGCCTTTCACCTGGGTAGTCATCATCGAGGCCGAGGCCTTGCAGATGGCGCAACTGTGCCCCTCGAAACTGACACCCTGAATCTGTTCGCCTTCAAGGTGCAGGTGCAGCGTGATGTGGTCGCCGCACACCGGGTTGTGGCCTTCCGCATGGCGGTTGGCTTCCGCGATTACACCGAAATTGCGTGGCTTTTTGTTGTGTTCCAGAATCATTTCCTGGTAGAGTTCGCGCGAATCCATCAGGCAAACACCTTTTGTACGGTATGTATTCCCGCCACCAGCGCATCCACTTCCTCGAGCGTGTTGTAAAAAGCAAATGACGCGCGTGCTGTGGCGGCTACGCCAAAGCGCTGCATTACAGGCTGCGCGCAATGATGCCCGGCGCGGACGGCGATGCCCTGGTGATCGAGGATCGTGCCGATGTCGTGGGGGTGGATGTCATCCAGCGTGAATGACAGCACTGCGGCCTTGTGCCGCGCCGTGCCGATAATCCGTAGACCTTTGATGTTTTGTACTGCTTCGGTGGCGTAGCTCAATAGCGCATGTTCGTGCGCAGCAATCCGCTCCAGACCGATGCCGGTGATATAGTCGATAGCGCTGCCCAGCCCAATGCCCGCAGCAATCGCGGGCGTCCCCGCCTCGAACTTGTACGGTATCTCGTTATAGGTGGTGCGCTCGAAGGTGACATTCAATATCATGTCACCGCCGCCCTGGTAGGGCTGCATCTTTTCCAGGAGCGCGGCCTTGCCATAGAGGATGCCGACGCCGGTCGGGCCGCACAGCTTGTGGCTGGAGAAAACATAAAAATCGCAATCCAGATCCTGGACGTTGACGGGGATGTGCGGTGCGGCCTGCGCCCCATCGAGCAATACCGGCACGCCATGCTGGCGTGCAGTGGCGATCATCTCACGCACCGGGTTGATGGTGCCCAGCGCATTGGAGACATGCGTGATGGCGACAAGCTTGGTGCGCGCGTTGAATAATTTTTCATATTCGTCGAGCAGCAGCTCGCCCGTGTCGTCCATGGGTATGATGCGCAGCACAACCTTTTTTTCGTCGCGCAACATTTGCCAGGGTACGATGTTGGCATGATGCTCCATTGCAGAGAGGATGATCTCGTCACCCTCTTTGAGAAACGCGCGGCCATAACCGTGCATTACCAGGTTGATGCCCTCGGTGGCGCCGCGCACGAAGATGATCTCACGTTCATCCGCAGCCCCGAGAAAATCCATCACCTTATGGCGGGCGTTTTCGTATTCGGTGGTAGCGAGCTGGCTCAAGGTATGCACACCACGATGCACATTGGCATGCTCGTGGGTCTGATAATGCACCAGCCGGTCAATCACCGGCTGCGGCATCTGGCTGCTCGCAGCGTTATCAAGATAGACCAGCGGTTTGCCATGGATGCTGCGCTGCAAAATCGGAAAATCCGCGCGCACACGGTCAACATCAAGGCCGTCCGGCAAGGCTTTTTCACTTATGTGAAGGGCGTTACTCATGTGTGTTCCAGGATCTGTTCTGAGAGTGTTTTGCTAAGTTGCTTTATGAGCGATGTGACAGGGATTCTGTCCACAATCTCTTCGGCAAAGGCGTATATCAACAGGTTGCGCGCAGTGAGCGGGCTCAGTCCGCGGCTGTTCAAGTAAAACATTTCTTCTGTCTCAAGCTGGCTGACGGTCGCGCCGTGCGCGCACTTTACGTCATCGGCGAAAATCTCAAGCTGGGGCTTGGTATCTATGCGCGCCTTGTTGGACAGCAGCAGGTTGCGGCTTTGTTGGGCGGCATGGGTGTGCTGCGCGTCTTTGCGCACAAAAATCTTGCCGTTAAACACCGCGTGTGCGCCGCCATCTGCGATGCATTTGTGAAGCTGTGTGCTCTGGCCGTTGGGCTTTGCATGATCCATGACAGTATGTGTATCCGCTATTTGCCGCCCGGAAATCAACGCCAGACCGTTGAGCGTGCATTGAGCAGCCTCGCCGTTTTGCGTGATGCGCAGGTCATGGCGGGATATGCGCGCGCCAAAAGCGATATTATGAGCTGTATAGTTGCTGCCGCGCGCCAAGGCCACTGCGCCATAGGCCATGTGGAAGGCGGAGGGAGATTCCCGCTGCAAGCGGGTATGTTCGACGGCGGCATTTTCGCCAAGCGTGATCTCGCACACGGCGTCGGTAAAATAAACACCTTGGTTCAGGCACACATAATCTTCAATCAGGGCGCATGTGCTACCGGCCTCGGCAATCACCAGGCAGCGCGGGTAACTCGCTTGCTGTGCGGTCGCTCCCGGCATCCTGCCTCCCGCGACGTGCATGGATGCACGAGTGTCGCCAGAAGCAGGATGCTGCAAGCGACCGACACTAGCACATCCCTGTGCGTCGTCTCCCGTAGCAATAAACAGCAAGTGGATGGGCGCGGGGCATACCGTGTCTTTTGCGATCAGTACCAGCGCGCCATCGCGGATGTGGCAGGTGTTGAGCGCGGCGAACGCCTCGTTGTGAAAATCCAGTTGTTGCGCCAGATGTGCGCGAATAACGGCATCGTGTGAAGACAAACCCGCCGCCAGATTGCTCATCACCACGCCTTGTGGTAGACCCGCGCAGGCCGAAAGATGGGGCGCGTAAATACCGTTGACGAATACCAGGCGGCTTTTTTCCGATTCGGGAAGGATGAAGGGTGCAATGTCCGCCAACGACACTTCAGGCGATATATCAGCGGCGCTCGCAAAAACTGTCTTGCGCAGCAGGCCAAAATCCGTAAAGCGCCATTCTTCATCGTGTGTCGTGGGGTATGGCAGTGAATTGACGCAGGTCGCCGCTTCGGCGCGCAGTGCATTCAGCCAATCCGGTCCGGGACCGGCCAATAGGTTAGCGTCCGGCGCCAGGCTGGCAAGATACTCGTCCCGCACGTCTGGCGCTTTCATCGCCGCGCTCATGCGGGGGTCGCTCTCTGATACTCATCATCAAGCCAGTCATAGCCGCGCGTCTCCAGTTCCAGCGCCAGCTCTTTGCCGCCGGTCTTGATGATGCGCCCGCGCCGCATCACATGAACAAAGTCGGGGGTGATGTAATTGAGTAGGCGCTGGTAGTGCGTCACCATGATTACGGCGTTGTCCGGTGTCATCAGTTTGTTCACACCGCTGGCGACAATACGTAGTGCGTCGATATCCAGCCCGGAATCGGTTTCGTCGAGGATCGCAAGCCTGGGGTCCAACACCGCCATTTGCAAAATTTCATTGCGCTTCTTCTCACCGCCGGAAAAACCTTCGTTCACGCTGCGGTCGAGAAAACTCGGGTCCATCTCAACGATCTTGCACTTCTCTTGTATGAAATCATTAAACTCGAGCGGATCGAGCTCTTCGCCGCCGCGATGTGCCTGCTGGGTGTTGTAGGTCAGTCTCAAGAAGGCGCTGTTGCTCACGCCGGGTATCTCTATTGGATACTGGAACGCCAGAAATACGCCATTGCGCGCCCGCTCTTCCGGTGGCAGCTCAAGCAGGTTTTGCCCCTCGAACAGCACCTCGCCACCCGTCACGGTATAGCCGGGGTGGCCGGCCAGCACCTTGGAAAACGTGCTCTTGCCCGAGCCATTCGGCCCCATGATAGCGTGTACTTCGCCGCTGCGCACCGTGAGGTTGATGCCCTTGAGGATCTCGATTCCTGCGACAGAGGCCGACAGGTTGCGCACTTCTAAAATCACTTTGCTATTGCTGCTAATCACCCGACACTTCCTTCCAGTTTAAGACCGAGCAGCTTGGTGGCTTCCACGGCGAACTCCATCGGCAGGTGGTTGAACACCTCTTTGCAAAAGCCGTTGATGATCATGGAAACCGCTTCTTCTCCGCCAATGCCACGGCTTGCGAAATAAAACATCTGATCCTCGCCAATGCGCGAGGTGGACGCCTCGTGCTCAACCTTGGCGGTGCTGTTCATCACCTCGATATAGGGGAAGGTATGGGCGCCGCACACCGAGCCGATCAGCATGGAGTCGCACTGCGAATAATTGCGTGCGCCATCGGCCTTGGCGCCGACCTTGACCAGCCCGCGGTAGCTGTTGTTCGATTGGCCTGCGGAAATACCCTTGCTGACGATACGGCTGCGCGTGTTCTTGCCGATGTGGATCATCTTGGTGCCGGTGTCGGCCTGTTGATGATGATTGGTCAGCGCCACGGAATAAAACTCGCCGATGGAGTTGTCGCCCAACAGCACACAACTAGGATATTTCCAGGTTATCGCCGAGCCGGTTTCCACCTGCGTCCATGAAATCTTGGAATTAACGCCCTTGCACAGGCCGCGCTTGGTAACAAAATTGTAAATGCCGCCCACGCCATTCTCGTCTCCGGCGTACCAGTTCTGCACCGTGGAATACTTGATTTCCGCATTGTCGAGCACGACAAGCTCTACCACTGCGGCATGCAGTTGATTGGTATCGAAGCGCGGCGCGGTGCAGCCTTCCAGATAGCTGACGTGGCTGCCTTCCTCGGCGATAATCAAGGTGCGCTCAAATTGGCCGGATTCCGCGTTGTTGATGCGGAAATAGGTGCTCAGATCCATCGGGCACTTGGTGTTCTTCGGAATGTAGCAGAATGATCCGTCGGTGAATACGGCGGAATTTAGCGCCGCAAAGAAATTGTCCGCGCTTGGCACCACGCTGCCAAGGTATTGCTTGACCAGATCAGGATGATGCTGCACCGCTTCGGAAAACGAGCAGAAAATAATGCCCACTTCCGCCAGTTTTTCCTTGTACGTGGTTGTCACCGACACGCTATCGAAAATCACGTCCACCGCGACATTCGCCAGCATTTTCCGCTCGTGCATCGGCACACCGAGCTTCTCGAAGGTGCGCAGCAGTTCGGGATCGACCTCGTCCATGCTCGCCAGCTTCTTCTTGGGCTTGGGCGCGGAGTAGTAGATGATGTTCTGATAATCAATTTTGGCGTGCGAGACATTCGCCCAGACGGGCTCGGTCATCGTCAGCCAGTGGCGATAAGCACTGAGACGGAACTCCAGCAACCAGTCCGGTTCGTTTTTCTTTTTCGAAATCAGCCGGACAACATCCTCGCTCAACCCTTTGGGAATGGCGTCGGATTCGATGTCAGTGACAAAACCGTACTCGTAAGGCCGGTTGATTAACGCCTCTAGCGTTGTGCTCATGTTTCTCTCCTGATCCGTCGATTGTAACCGCCGGAGGATACAGCCAGCCGCAAATCACCGTTTCAAAGTGACAATGTTCCCGTCAATCCCGAGTGCTGGATGAATTGGCTGCGAGCAGCATGGGCGCTCTCGATTGACCATGGGTGCAACACACCGATTTTGAGAATGCGTGGAAATGCTCTATATTACAACAAGATCTGCTTGATTTTAGTGGCAAAGGCAAAAAAGCGGCCTATATCCTACCAAGGCAGTCAGTTATTATGCTAATAAAACCGACTAATTTAGTCAAGTATTATTGCCGCGCATAATGTTGGATGATCCGGGAATTGTATCATTTAGCGTGTTTAATGAGTAAGTGTGAGTTATGAGAATACGATTTTTGCTTGCTGCGCTGATGGTGGGTTGCACGCTGCTGGCCCTGGACGGCTGCGGCTTCAGGTTGCGCGGCAGCGCGGGCGTCAGTGTATCCTTGCCGGCGACGTATGTGCAGGGCGCGAATGCCAGCGGGGTACTGTTGTCCGAGCTGCGCCGCGCGCTGGACGGCGCCGGAGTGAAAGTCACCGAGGACCGGGAACAGGCGCAAGCGATCCTGACCGTATTCAACGAAGACAAGAGCCGCCGTGTCTTGTCGGTGGGGGGCGCCGGTACAGTAAGCGAGTTTGAGTTGCACTATGCGGTGACCTACGATGTTAATGATCAGGCGGGCAAGCCACTGCAGCCCACGCAAACCGTGAGCCTGGAGCGTGCCGTCTCCTTCAGCCAGGCCGATGTGCTGGCCAAGGGTGCGGAGGAGGAGCTGCTTTACCGCGACATGCGCCGCGACGTGATACAGGGAATATTGCGGCGCTTGAGCGCTCTAGGTAAGGCGGCGGAGAAGTAGGGCCAGATCTAAAGATGAAACTTAAGTTCGACCAGCTCAAATCCCATCTCGCCAAAGGCCTGATGCCTGTCTATTTGGTCAGCGGCGATGAGCCGTTGCAAGTGGGTGAGGCGTGCGACGTGATCCGCGCCCGCGCCCGTGAACTGGGTTATGGCGGGCGCGAGGTGATGTATGTGGAAACGGGCTTTGACTGGGGCATTCTGCGCGCCGCAGCCAACAGCTTGTCTCTATTCAGTGAGCGGCGCATTATTGAGCTGCGCATGCCCGGCGGCAAGCCGGGAGATACGGGTAGCAAGGCGCTGATCGAATACGCGGAACGCCCCGCCGATGATGCCGTGCTGCTGGTCACCACCGGCAAGCTCGACAAGGCGGTGCTGAGCAGCAAATGGTGCAGTGCGCTGGACAGGGGCGGCGTTGTCATCCAGGTGTGGCCGGTGGAGGGGCGGCAACTGCCCGGCTGGATCGCCCAGCGCATGCGCGGCAAGGGCATGGAGCCCAGCGCTGACGCCGTGGCGGCGTTGGCGGAGCGGGTGGAGGGCAATCTGCTGGCTGCCGCGCAGGAGATCGAAAAACTGTTTCTGTTGCACGGTGCTGGGCGCATCGACGACGCTGCCGTGACCGACGCAGTGGTCGATAGCGCGCGTTTTGATGTCTATGATCTGGTGGATGCGGCGCTGGCCGGGGACGCAACACGCGCCACGCGCATCCTCACCGGCCTGCGCAGCGAGGGTATCGATCCAGTGCTGGTGCTGTGGGCGCTGGTGCGCGAGATTCGCGGGCTGGCGGGCATGGCGTATGAGGTGCAAACAGGCGCCTCCATGGATCAGGCGATGGCGGCGCACAGGGTATGGGATGCGCGCAAACCATTGATCAGGCAAGGCCTGCAACGCCACAAAGTGGCACGGTGGCAAGCACTGCTGCGCACCGCCTCGCGCATCGACCGCGTCATCAAGGGTGCGGCGGTGGGCAGTGCGTGGGATGAGTTGTTAGAGTTGACGTTATCAATGGCCGGTGTGCGATTTTGCAAGGCGCAGGCGGTATGACCGTAACAAACACGAGGTGGATTACATGACGGACATCAAAGAATACATGCAGGGCGTAGGGCGGCGCGCCAAGGCAGCGGCACGCGCGCTGGGGCGGGCGGATACTGGCGCAAAGAACGCCGCCTTGCAGGCTATGGCTGACGCGTTGCAGGAAAGCGCCGCATCCCTGGTCGCAGCCAACGCCAAGGATTTACAGGCGGGTAAGGAAAGCGGTCTGGACGCCGCGATGCTCGACCGGCTGACGCTCAACGAACAACGCATTACCCTGATGGCCGAAGGATTGCGCCAGATCGCCGCGCTGGCGGATCCCGTCGGTGAGATCAACGGCCTCAAGTACCAGCCTTCCGGCATCCAGGTGGGGCATATGCGCGTGCCGCTGGGCGTGATTGGCATCATCTACGAGTCGCGCCCCAACGTCACCGCCGATTCCGCCGGGCTGTGCTTGAAGTCCGGCAACGCCGCCATTCTGCGCGGCGGCTCGGAGGCCATCCACTCCAACAAAGCTATCGCCACCTGCATTCAGGTTGGTTTGAGCCGTGCCGGATTGCCCGCCGACGCCGTGCAGGTGATCGACACCACCGACCGCGCCGCAGTGGGCGAGTTGATCCGCATGAAGGAATACGTGGACGTGATCGTGCCGCGCGGCGGCAAAGGCCTGATCGAACGTATCTCCAACGAGGCAAAGGTGCCGGTGATCAAACACCTGGATGGCATCTGCCACGTCTATATCGACGACAAGGCCGACTACGACAAGGCCGTCAAGGTCGCCTACAATGCCAAGACCCAGCGTTACGGCACCTGCAATACCATGGAGACGCTGCTGGTGGCCGAAGGCATCGCCGGGCGCGTATTGCCGGAATTGGGGCGCATGTATCGTGAGGCGGGTGTCGAGCTGCGCGGCTGCGCGCGCACCCGTGACATCCTGCCGGACAGCAAGATTGCCACGGAAGAAGACTGGAAAACCGAATACCTAGCGCCGATTCTGTCGATCCGCGTGGTGGTGGGCCTGGACGAGGCGATAGATCATATTCAGACCTACAGCTCCGCCCACACCGATTCCATCGTCACCGAGGATTTCACCCGCGCGCGGCGTTTCCTGCGCGAAGTCGACTCCGGTTCGGTGATGGTCAACGCCTCCACCAGACTGGCCGACGGCTTCGAGTACGGCCTTGGTGCCGAGATCGGCATCAGCAACGACAAGCTGCACGTGCGTGGCCCGGTAGGGCTGGAAGGGCTGACCAGCCAGAAATTCGTTGTGCTGGGGGATGGGCATGTCAGAAAGTAGGAGGCGGTGGGCGAGCGTCACCCTTCATTCACTGGCCCCTGACATCTCGCCCCCGACCCCTGCATGATCGGCATCTTCGGTGGCACCTTCGACCCCGTCCACATCGGCCATTTGCGCCCCGTGCTGGAGGTGCTGGAAGACTTGGCGCTGGACGAAATCCGGCTCATCCCCTGCCACGTCCCACCCCACCGCGCCGTACCAGTAGCCAGCCCCATGCAGCGCTTGGCCATGCTGGAAATGGCGATTCAGGGCGAGCCGGGCCTGCGCGTCGATGACCGCGAACTGCACCGCGCCGGGCCGTCCTACACCGTGGATACACTCACCTCACTGCGCGCCGAACTTGGCAACAAGCCGCTCTGTCTGCTGCTCGGCATGGATGCCTTCACGGGCCTGAACACCTGGCACCGCTGGCGTGAACTCATCACCCTGGCGCACATCATCGTCATGCACCGCCCCGGCTCGCAGCCCCCCGCGCAAGGTGACGTTGCCGCACTGCTTGCCGAGCACCGCACGAACAATATCGCCCTGTTGCGCGCACACCCGGCAGGACATATCCTGCTTAAGGAAGTCACGCAACTGGACATCTCCGCCACCCATATCCGCACCCTGATAAAAGAAGGCAAAAGCGCGCGCTACCTGGTGCCGGATGGGGTGTGGGAAATGATTGGGAGGGAAGGGTTCTATCATGGCGCGCGGATGTCGAGGGATTGACGGGTAGCGGTGAATAGGTGTTTCTGGGCGAATGAAGTAGACCCCAAGGGGTAATTAAAGGGGTCAGTAATTAAAGGGGTCACAGTAATTAAAGGGGTCAGAGCCCTTTAATTTTAATTAATTGGATGATAAAAGGGCTTTGACCCCTTAAAGAGACCCCTTAAAGACTATAGCCGTCGAGGATGTCTTTATTCTCCTCTTGCCACCGCTTGGCCCGTCCTTCGCGAACCTTCTCTTCCAGGTGAATAGTCAGCACCTGGGAAAGATTGATTTTCATGGCGCTGGCCTTCTGGAGCAGAGCATTGTCCACAGTCAGGTTGACAGTTTTCTTTCTGGCGGGCATAGGCAGGTTATTCTCATATGGCATGACGGCATGTGTGTGCGTGTCCACGGCCTCTGTCAACGACTCGACGCATGCCATCAATAATATTCCGCCGCGTTTTGTTATTATCTCACCTATGCCCAATCCCACTATCAAGCGCAAGCCCGTCGACAAACCCGGTCTGGTCAGTCTCGCCCGCGCCCTTTCCAAGCTGGGCGCCGCCTCGCGCACGGTAGCCGCACGCATGATCGAGGAAGGCCGGGTGAGGGTCGATGAGCGTGTTGTCACGGACCCGAACCTGCGCATCAACATGGAAAGGGCAAAGCTTGTCGTGGATGAAAAACCGCTGGCAGAAGCCGCGAAACACTATCTGGCGGTGAACAAACCGCGCGGCCTGGTGACCACCGCCCGCGACGAACGAAATCGGGCAACGGTCTATGAATGCCTGCCACACGCCAGTGATGCCTGGCTCGCTCCAGTGGGCAGGCTGGACAAGGCCAGCGAGGGGTTGATCCTGTTCACCAATGACACCGCCTGGGCACAGCGTATTCTGGACCCCGCCAGCCACTTGCCCAAAACCTATCACGTGCAGGTTAACCGGCGCCTGGAAGAGGCCGATCTCGCGCGGCTGCGGCAAGGGGTGACACTGGAAGACGGCACGGTGGCGCACGCTGCGGCAGCGAGCCTGTTGCGCAGCGGTGAAAAAAACTGCTGGCTGGAAATCGTGCTCCACGAGGGAATAAACCGCCAGATCCGGCGCATGCTCGTGGCGCTGGACGCCGAAGTGCTGCGTCTGGTGCGAGTGGCCATCGGCCCGGTGACGCTGGGAACGCTGCCCAAGGGGCAAAGCCGCCTGTTAACAGAGCAGGAACTGCGGGTAATATCAGAAATGCTTGGCGAAACAAAACGCGGAACACAAAAAAAATAGGCCCCGGCTTTGTCCACACGCAAGGTATGGAAAGACCGAGGCCCAAAAGTTGCCCGGCTTGGGGGAGCCGGGCAAAGGGGGATTTCCGTCCTGGGAGGGGTAGGACGGAAAGGTGCAAACAATACTGCACTCCCTACCTGAGACAGTCGGATATCAGGGAAAGTTCAGAAATTTACGCAAAAAAACGCACTTCAGTCCTGCTTTAGTTGGTAACTAATTTATTTTGAAGGATATTTAATCACAAAAAAATAAGGCCCCGGCGCCTTGGGGAAGGCCTCCGGGGCCAAAAGTGCCCGGCTTGGGGGAGCCGGACATAGGGGGCTTCCGTCCCGGGAGG
>JAKFXX010000041.1 GCA_021731145.1 Gammaproteobacteria bacterium
GGATCGAGATGGTGATGCCGGGCGACAACGTGCGCGTCACGGTCAGCCTGATTGCCCCGATTGCGATGGACGAAGGGTTGCGTTTTGCGATTCGTGAGGGTGGCCGTACTGTCGGCGCCGGTGTTGTAAGTAAGGTGATCGAGTAATATCTAATGGCTAATCAGAGAATACGCATCCGTTTGAAGGCATTCGACCATCGGCTGATTGATCAGTCGGCGCGCGAAATAGCCGAGACTGCAAAGCGCACGGGCGCCCAGGTAAAAGGTCCGATTCCTCTTCCGACCAAGAAAGAGCGTTTCACCATTCTTATCTCTCCTCACGTTGATAAGGATGCCCGTGACCAATACGAGATTCGTACTCACAAGCGTTTAATGGATATCGTGGATCCAACGGACAAGACGGTCGATGCTCTGATGAAGCTGGATTTGGCCGCTGGCGTGGATGTGCAGATCAAGTTGACATAAAAAGCGTTTCTTCAGCCAGCCTTCCGTAGGAAGAATTGGCGAGAGCCTGCTATTTTAAGAATAGGGTTTTAAAGATGGCAATCGGATTAATCGGTCGTAAGTGCGGAATGACCCGGGTGTTCACTGAAAATGGTGTATCCGTGCCTGTCACCGTGATAGAAGTTGAATCCAATCGCGTGACCCAGGTGAAAACCTTGGAGACCGATGGTTACCGCAGTTTGCAGGTCGCTGTGGGTACGCGCCGTGCCTCCCGCGTCACCAAACCCATGGCGGGGCATTATGCCAAGGCCGGCGTTGGTGCCGGGCGCAGCCTGTGGGAGTTCCGTCTTGAGGGAAGCGAAGGCGAAGGCATTGATGTCGGAGCTGAGTTGAAGGTGGATGTATTCCAGCCTGGGCAGAAAATTGATGTGGTCGGCACCAGCATAGGAAAAGGCTTTACGGGCACTATCCGGCGTCATAACTTCACCATGGGTGATGCCACGCACGGTAACTCACTTTCTCATAGATCCCCTGGTTCTATTGGTCAGCGCCAAACACCTGGTCGCGTATTCAAAGGCAAGAAGATGTCCGGGCACATGGGTAATGAGCGCTGCTGTGTTCAGAACCTGGAAGTTGTGCGTATTGATAGTGAGCGTGGTTTGCTGTTGGTAAAAGGTGCCGTGCCTGGCGCCAAGGGTGGCGATGTTATCGTTCGTCCCGCCGTTAAAGCGCGTGCGTGAAGGAAAGGTTATGGAATTACAACTACAAAGTCTTAAAGCCGGTATCCCTGCGGGAGTGATAGAGGTATCTGATACCACTTTTAATCGCCCGTATAGTGAAGCACTGGTGCATCAGGTGGTTACCGCTTATCTTGCGGGTGCCCGTGCCGGTACTCATGCACAGAAAACCCGCGCAGAGGTTAGCGGTGGCGGAGCCAAGCCGTGGCGCCAGAAAGGTACTGGCCGCGCCCGCGCCGGTACCACGCGCAGCCCGCTATGGCGTAAAGGGGGTAAGGTTTTCGCCGCCGTGCCTGCCGACTATTCTCAAAAGGTGAACAAAAAGATGTATCGCGGTGCGATACAGGCCATTTTGTCTGAGCTGGTCAGGCAGGGTCGGCTGATTGTCGTCGAGTCATTTTCCGTGTCCGCGCCAAAAACCAGCGAATTACTGCTCAAGCTGAAGGATATGGATTTGAGCGACGTACTCATAGTCACAGAAAACGCTGACCAAAATCTTTATCTGGCGTCGCGCAATGTTTACCGAGTTGATGTGGTTGAAGCCAAGAGTGTAGACCCGGTGAGTTTGGTCGGTTTTGGAAGTATTTTAATGACAGTAGGTGCTGTCAGGCAATTTGAGGAGGCACTGGGATGAATCAGGAGCGTTTAATTGGCTTGCTTTTGGCGCCCCACGTCTCGGAAAAAAGCACCCGCACGGCGGAAAGCAACAGACAGTTCGTATTTAAAGTTGTGGGTGATGCTACCAAGCCTGAAATCAAGGGTGCTGTTGAACTCATGTTCAGCGTACAGGTATCTGCAGTGCGTGTGTGCAATGTAAAAGGTAAAGTGAAGCGCGCTGGTCGCATGCAAGGCCGCCGTTCCAACTGGAAGAAGGCGTATGTCACGTTAAAACCCGGCCATGATATTAATTTCATGGGGCCGCAGTAAACGGGCGATCAGCGTATAAAGGATCATAGTAATGGCATTAATTAAAGAAAAGCCTACCTCTGCGGGGCGCCGTTTTGTAGTTAAAATGGTTAACCCGAATTTGTATAAGGGTGACCCATACGCTCCGTTGTTGGAGAAGCAATCCAAAAGCGCTGGGCGTAATAACCAGGGGCGTATTACTGTACGCCATCAGGGTGGCGGTCATAAGCAGCATTACCGCATCATTGATTTCAAGCGCAACAAAGATGGCATACCCGCAAAAGTAGAGCGTGTTGAGTATGACCCTAATCGTAGCGCTAACATCGCCTTGATGCTGTACGCCGACGGTGAGCGTCGCTACATTATCGCTCCAAAAGGTGTGCAGGCAGGAGAGACCTTGGTTTCTGGTGCCGATGCGCCTATCAAGGTAGGTAACTGCCTGCCCTTGCGCAGCATTCCGGTGGGTAGCACGGTGCATTGCATCGAGTTGAAGCCTGGAAAGGGCGCGCAGGTTGCGCGTAGTGCGGGGACGGGTGTTCAGTTGGTTGCGCGTGAAAGTGGCTATGCAACTTTGCGTTTGCGGTCAGGTGAAATACGCAAGATCCATGTGGATTGCAAGGCTACCATTGGCGAAGTGAGCAATGGCGAGCACAATCTGCGTTCTTTGGGTAAGGCTGGCGCATCACGCTGGCGTGGTGTTCGCCCCACGGTGCGTGGTGTGGCCATGAATCCAGTGGATCATCCGCATGGTGGTGGAGAGGGCAGGACATCAGGTGGTCGTCATCCTGTCTCGCCTTGGGGTACCCCGACTAAGGGTTATAAAACGCGCAGCAATAAGCGTACCGCCGGCATGATTGTACGCCGTCGTAAGTGAAGTTAAGAGGATTGAAGCGTGCCACGTTCAATTAAAAAGGGTCCATTCATAGATTCCCACCTTATTCATAAGGTTGAGGCGGCAATTGCCACCAACAGTAAGCGCCCGATCAAAACATGGTCGCGACGCTCGATGGTGATTCCTAATATGGTGGGTATGACGATCGCCGTGCATAACGGCAAGCAACACATTCCAGTGCTCGTATCCGAGAACATGGTGGGGCATAAGCTGGGCGAGTTTGCTGCGACGCGTACATTCAAAGGTCATTCCGGTGACCGGAAAACGAAGTGACGGGGTTAGGAATGGAAACTGTTGCAAAGTTGAAATATGCGCGACTTTCGGCCCAAAAGGGCCGATTGGTTGCTGATCAGATTCGTGGGCTGCCAGTTGATCGCGCCTTGCAGTTGCTGACATTTAGTCCAAAAAAAGCAGCCGTAATCCTTAAAAAGGTGCTAGAATCGGCGATTGCCAATGCAGAGCATAATGACGGTGCTGATGTCGACGAGCTCAAGGTGTGCAAGATTTGCGTGGATGAAGGTCCGACACAAAAGCGGATGCACGCACGCGCCAAGGGACGTGGCAACCGTATTCTTAAGCGTACCAGTCACATTACAGTGACTGTGGCAGCAAAATAGAGAGAGATAGTCATGGGCCAGAAAGTTCATCCCACAGGGATTCGTCTTGGCATAGTTAAGGATTGGACATCCAAGTGGTATGCCGATTCCAAGCACTATCCCGAGTATCTCAATACTGATTTGCGTGTGCGCGCGTTTTTGAAAAAGAAACTCGCTCAGGCCTCGGTGAGCAGGATTCAGATCGAGCGTCCCGCGCGTAACGCACGCATTACGATTCACACGGCGCGCCCCGGTATCGTTATTGGCAAGAAGGGCGAGGATATTGAGTCCTTGCGCAAGGAAGTTGCCGCGATGATGAAAGTTCATGTGAACATGGTTCATATCAACATCGAGGAAATCCGTAAACCTGAGCTTGACGCCACCTTGGTCGCGGAAAGCGTAGCCCAGCAGCTGGAACGCCGGATCATGTTCCGCCGCGCCATGAAGCGGGCAGTGACGAACACCATGCGCCTGGGTGGTCTTGGCATCAAGATCAAGGTTTCAGGACGTTTGGGTGGGGCTGAGATAGCGCGCACCGAATGGTATCGCGAAGGACGAGTGCCACTCCATACATTGCGTGCCGACATAGACTATGGTGTTGCTGAAGCGCATACCCCGTCGGGCGTAATTGGTATTAAGGTTTGGATTTTCAAGGGCGAAGTTTTCGGCAAGGGAGAGAAAACCGATGCCGCCGCCCCTGAAAAGGCCGCCGCCAACTAATGAGGATGTACGGTTATGCTTCAGCCTAAAAAAACCAAATACCGCAAGCAGCATAAGGGCCGCAACCGTGGCTTGGCGACGACGGGCAATAAAGTAAGCTTTGGTGAGTTTGGACTCAAGGCTGTCGGTCGTGGTCAAATAACGGCGCGTCAGATCGAAGCTGCGCGTCGTGCCATGACCCGCTATGTCAAACGTGGTGGTAAAGTGTGGATCCGCATTTTCCCGGACAAACCCATTACCAAAAAGCCCCTTGAGGTTCGTATGGGTAGCGGTAAGGGCAATGTTGAATATTGGGTTGCTCAAATTCAGCCGGGCCGGATGTTATATGAAATGGAAGGCGTCACGGAAGAAGTGGCACGCGAGGCATTTAAATTGGCCGCTGCCAAGCTGCCCGTGCAAACAACCTTTACAGTTCGGACGGTGATGTGATGGAAGCGAAAGATCTAAGAAGCAAAAGCAGTGCTGAATTGAAGCAGGAGCTTCTGAATGTTATGCGTGAGCAATTTAATTTGCGTATGCAAAGAGGTTCAGGGCAATTATCCAAGCCGCATCAATTGAATGCAGCCCGCAAGAATGTTGCGCGTATTAAAACCATACTGAATGAGAAAGCAGGTAAGGTGTCATGAGCGAAGAAACGAAAGTATCTAACGCGATGAGTGGACGTGTTGTCAGTAATAAGATGAACAAGTCCATTACGGTTTTGATAGAGCGCAATGTAAAACATCCTTTGTATCAAAAATACATTAAGCGTTCTACGAAGCTGCACGCTCATGATGAAAACAATGAATGTAATGAAGGTGATTTGGTTGTGATACAGCAGTGCCGTCCGCTGTCTAAAACCAAGTCTTGGCGCTTGGTTAAAGTTATTGAACGGGCAGGTTAGTTCAGCCCGAATGGTAGATTGGAGATAGTCAATGATCCAAATGCAGACAGCGCTTGAGGCGGCGGATAATAGTGGCGCGCGCGAGTTGATGTGTATCAAAGTGCTGGGTGGTTCTCATCGTCGCTATGCTAACATCGGTGATGTTATCAAAGTGAGCGTCAAAGATGCTATGCCCCGCAGCAAGGTTAAAAAGGGTGAAGTATACAATGCTGTGGTTGTTCGGACCCGCAAAGGTGTTCGTCGTCCCGATGGTTCATTGATCCGTTTTGACGGCAATGCGGCGGTGTTGCTGAATAATCAGCTTCAGCCTATCGGTACCCGTATCTTCGGGCCGGTGACGCGCGAGTTGCGCACGGAACAATTCATGAAGATTGTTTCTTTGGCTCCGGAAGTGTTGTGATTCGGTAAAACGGTAGGAATACTGAAAGATGCGAAAAATTCGTAAAGGTGACGACGTTATAGTTCTCACCGGTAAAGACAATGGCAAGCGTGGCAGTGTATTGCGCGTTTTGGTTAATGACCGTGTTGTCGTTGAAAACGTCAACATGGTGAAGCGACATGTCAAGCCTAATCCTGCGCGCGGGCTGTCTGGCGGCATTTCTGAAAAAGAAATGTCCATCCATGTCTCTAATGTCGCACTGTTTAATCCTGTCACAAAAAAGGCGGACAGGATTGGTTTTAGAGTGCTGGAAGATGGGCGTAAAGTGCGTTACTTTAAGTCCAACAATGAAATAGTTGACGTCTAAGTTCGGAAAAATAGAATGGCTAGGCTCCAAGAATACTATCGTGACACTGTAGTTAAGCAGCTTATGCAGCAGTATAACTACAAGAGCGTCATGGAGGTCCCTCAAATTACCAAAATAACCCTGAACATGGGGGTGGGTGAGGCTGTTGGCGATAAAAAAGTCATTGAGAATGCTGTCGCTGACATGATGAAAATTGCCGGACAAAAGCCCGTGATTACGCTTGCGCGTAAGTCGGTTGCTGGCTTTAAAGTCCGCGAAGGCTGGCCTGTTGGCTGTAAGGTTACATTGCGCCGTCATCGCATGTATGAATTTCTTGATCGGCTAATCAATATTGCCATGCCGCGCATCCGTGATTTTCGCGGAATTAGCCCAAAGTCTTTCGATGGACGCGGAAACTACAGCATGGGTGTGCGCGAGCAGATCATCTTTCCTGAAATCGAGTACGATAAGATAGATGCCTTGCGTGGGTTGGATGTGATCATCACCACGACAGCCAAAAACGATGACGAGGGCCGCGCCTTGTTGGCCGCCTTCAGCTTTCCCTTCAGGAAGTAAGGAAGATTTATGGCAAAACTATGCATGATTAATCGTGAAGTCAAACGATTGCGTACGGTCCAAAAATATGCGGCACACCGGCTTGAGCTAAAGGCGAAGATTGTTGATTTGAGTCTTACTCCTGCTGAACGTGATGAGGCTCAGCGCAAATTTCATGCCTTACCGCGTGATGCCAGCCCATGTCGTATCCGTAACCGCTGTCAGGTTAGTGGTCGCCCTCGCGGTTTTTACCGCAAGTTCGGTTTGGCGCGGAATAAGCTGCGCGAGGCCGCAATGCGTGGCGATGTTCCTGGGTTGGTTAAGGCCAGTTGGTAAAAGCCCCGATTTCGCGAATGCGGAATTTTAATTGTAATGTGGAATTGAATTATGAGTATGACTGATCCTATAGCAGATATGCTGACCCGTATTCGTAACGCATTGGGAGCCTCCAAAGCGGCAGTAAGCATGCCCATGTCGAATCAGAAGCGGGCTATTGCCCAGGTGCTAAAAGATGAAGGTTACATCAATGCCTTTTCTGTTCAGGATCAGGATGGCAAACCGCTGCTTGTGATTGACCTGAAATATTATGAAGGCAGACCAGTGATTGAGCAGATAAAGCGCGTTAGTCGCCCCGGCTTGCGTGCTTATCGTGGCAAGGATGAACTGCCCAAGGTGATGGGTGGTTTAGGTATCAGCATCGTATCGACTTCGAAGGGCGTGATGACGGATCGCGCAGCGCGTGCTGCCGGGCATGGCGGTGAAGTCCTTTGTGTTATCTCATAAGGTGGGTATGCAGTAATGTCGAGAGTTGCAAAAAAACCCGTTACTATTCCTGGTGGTGTTGAGGTGATCCTTAGCGGTCAATCCGTCACTGTTAAAGGCAGCAAAGGCTCGTTGTCGTTTGATGTGCCTGATGTTGTTGAGGTTCGTCAAGAGGGTAATGTTCTTAATTTCGCCCCGCGCGACACCAATACATTTTCCAATGCCATGGCGGGTACGGCGCGTGCGCTGATCAATAATATGGTGATCGGCGTCAGCGCCGGTTTCCAGAAAAAATTGGAGTTGGTAGGGGTGGGTTATCGCGCGCAGGCACAGGGTTCGGCCCTTAACTTGACGCTTGGATATTCACATCCGATCAGTTTTTCCGCACCCGCTGGGATTACGATTGAAACCCCAACCCAAACCGAGGTTCTGGTTAAAGGTATAGACAAGAATTTGGTTGGTTTAGTGGCGGCCAAGATTCGCGCCTACCGTCCGCCAGAGCCTTATAAGGGTAAAGGTGTCAAGTATTCGGATGAAGTAATCGTTCGTAAAGAAGCCAAGAAGAAGTAAAGGTGAGTTTCGTGGATAAAAAGCTATCACGTCTGCGCCGTGCTCAACGAGCCCGTGCGAAAATAAGAGAGTTGGGTGTTTACCGGTTGTGTATTCATCGTACACCGCGCCACATATATGCGCAGGTGATTGCACCCACTGGGTCTGAAGTTGTGGCGTGCTCATCTACTTTGGATGAACAAGTGCGGAGCGCGGTTAAAAGTACCGGCAACGTTGAAGCCGCGATCATCGTGGGCAAGTCCGTGGCAGAGCGGGCCTTGGCCGCTGGGGTCACGAAAATTGCTTTTGATCGCTCCGGGTTTAGATACCATGGGCGCGTTAAAGCGTTGGCTGATGCTGCTCGTGAGCAAGGTCTCGAATTTTAAGGAATCAGGTCATGGCGAATTATGATGTGCCTCAGAATGGTGATGGGTTTCAGGAAAAACTGATCGCTGTCAGGCGTGTGGCCAAAGTGGTAAAAGGTGGTCGTCAGTTTGGTTTTTCGGCATTGACGGTTGTCGGTGATGGTCAGGGTAAGGTTGGGTTTGGCCGTGGTAAGGCGCGTGAAGTGCCCGCTGCCATTCAGAAGGCCATGGAAGATGCGCGTAGAAATATGCGCACCATACGCTTGAATGGAAATACCTTGCAATATCCTGTAACTGTTCGTTTTGGCGCGTCAAAGGTTCACATGCAGCCAGCGTCTGAAGGTACCGGGATTATTGCTGGTGGCGCTATGCGTGCAGTGTTTGAAGTGCTCGGCGTGCAAAATGTGCTTGCCAAGTGCATTGGGTCAAGCAATCCCATAAATGTTGTCCGCGCTACGATACGCGGTCTCACCGGGATGGCCGACGCTGAGTCTGTTGCTGCGAAACGTGGCAAGACGGTTGAAGAAGTGGTGGGATAAGGCCATGTCTATGGGTAATAAAAAGTTGAGAGTAACATTGGTGCGCAGCAGTAACGGTAAGTTGCCTAGCCATAAAGCGTGCCTGTTGGGTCTCGGACTGAGACGTATGCGCCATAGTGTGGAGCTTGAAGATACACCGTGCGTGCGCGGCATGATCAACAAGGTGTTCTACATGGTTAAGGCTGAGGAGATCGGATAATGCGGCTGAATACTATCAAACCTGCTGTCGGCCAGAAAAAAACCCCAAAACGCGTTGGGCGCGGGATTGGTTCAGGGTTGGGTAAGACCTGTGGACGTGGCCACAAGGGCCAGTCTGCTCGCGCTGGCGGGTATCACAAGGTTGGTTTTGAGGGCGGTCAGATGCCGCTACAGCGCCGTTTGCCTAAGTTCGGGTTTGCCTCTTTGAGTGCCGATAAAACAGCCGAAGTTACTTTGTCCGAGCTGGTTAAAGTTGGCGGCGAGATTGACATTGAAGCGTTGAAGCGCGCAAATGTCGTTCATCAGTCGGCGGAACGCGCCAAAGTAATCCTTTCGGGAACGATTGAGATACCCGTCACCTTGCGTGGCGTTGCGGTGACTAAAGGTGCGCGCGCGGCGATCGAGGCGGTTGGCGGTAAGGTCGAGGATTAAGTGGCCGTCCCTCGTATGACGTCTCCCGCCAGCATGGGTGGCGCAGGCAAGTTTACTGAGTTAAAACAGCGCCTGTTTTTTCTGATTGGTGCGTTAGTGGTGTTCCGTATAGGGGCATATATCCCGGTGCCAGGGATAGACCCGCATGCCCTTGCTTCGCTGTTTGAACAGCAGCGTGGCACCATTATTGACATGTTTAACATGTTCTCTGGCGGAGCACTTTCACGTTTCACTGTGTTTGCGTTGGGCATCATGCCTTATATCTCCGCCTCCATTATTTTGCAGCTGTTGGCTGTGGTATGGCCTACGCTGGAACAGTTGAAGAAAGAGGGTGAGGCGGGGCGCCGTAAGATTACTCAGTACACTCGCTATCTTACTGCGGTTTTGGCTGCAGGGCAGGCTGGTGGAGTTGCAATTGCATTGCAGAAGCAACAGGTCGGTGGTATCAGTGTTGTTATCGAGCCGGGTTATGGTTTTATTTTCATTGCCGTTTTGACGTTGGTCGCGGGTACGCTGTTCCTCATGTGGTTGGGTGAGCAAATCACAGAGCGCGGGATTGGTAATGGTATTTCCATGATCATCTTCGCTGGTATTGCCGCAGGTTTGCCTGCGGCAATTGGTGGTACGCTGGAATTGGCGCGCACGGGTGAGATGCACGCGCTGACGGTTTTGGTTCTTTTTGTCATGGCGTTAGTCGTGACTGCGGGTGTTATTTTTATAGAGCGGGGGCAGCGCCGGATAACGGTAAATTACGCCAAACGCCAACAGGGCCGTAAAGTTTATGCGGCTCAGTCGAGCCATTTGCCAATGAAGGTTAATATGGCCGGTGTTATCCCGCCTATATTTGCTTCCAGCATTATCCTTTTCCCTGGCACGATTGCAGGCATGGTTGGTCAGGGCGAGGGGATGGATTGGCTGCGTGATTTGTCTACGGTACTGTCGCCTGGGCAGCCTGTTTACGTTATTTTGTATGCGGCAGCCATAATTTTCTTTTGTTTCTTTTACACGGCGCTGGTTTTTAATCCTAAAGATACGGCCGATAATTTAAAAAAATCAGGCGCTTTCATTCCTGGCGTACGTCCTGGGGAGCAGACCGCGCGTTATATTGATACGGTTATGACTCGACTGGCCGTTGCGGGAGCGTTGTACCTAACCGTCATTTGTTTGTTGCCTGAGTTTTTGATTGTCTCGTGGAACGTCCCATTCTACTTTGGGGGTACCTCGCTTTTGATTATCGTGGTTGTAGTTATGGATTTCATGACTCAGTTGCAAGCCCACTTAATGTCTCATCAGTATGAGGGTCTACTGAAGAAGGCAAATCTTAAGGGGTACGGTGGGACGGGTCTGTTGCGCTGAGAAGCTTTTGAAAGCTCTGTTTCCCCAATATTCAGTCTGGGGAGCACCAGTTTTTGTTTGTTGAGGTTTTTCAGGTGCTTGGTGTGCATGAACAATAACAGATGCGCATCCAATAACTTTAGTATGTTTTGTGGAGAATGGTCATGAAGGTTCGTGCTTCCGTAAAAAAGTTGTGCCGTAACTGTAAAGTGGTGCGTCGCAAGGGTGTTGTGCGTATTATTTGTGCCGATACGCGGCACAAGCAGCGGCAAGGCTGAGTGTTACAATAGATTTTTTTGAGATCCCTGTGGAAGGTCGATTCTTGATTTCGGCTCAGAGGGTAAGTATAATGATTAGTTTTACCGGATAGTATTAGCAGGAGGACGAATGGCCCGTATTGCCGGTGTAAATATACCTGTGCAGAAGCATGCTGTCATTGCGCTCACAGCTATTTATGGTGTTGGTCCGACTCGGGCGCGCTATATCTGTGACGCGGCAGGAGTAAAGCTGAACGCTAAAGTCAAGGAGCTTTCCGAAGCCGAGATCGAAGCGCTGCGTTCCGAGGTTTCCAAGTTAAAAGTTGAAGGCGATCTTCGTCGCGAAGTTTCCATGAGCATTAAGCGCTTGATGGATCTCGGTAGTTATCGCGGCTTGCGCCATCGCCGTGGACTGCCGGCCCGTGGTCAGCGTACTCGTACCAATGCGAGGACCAGAAAAGGTCCGCGCAAGGCGATACGCAAATAATTTAACAGATCTAGGAGCCGGATATGGCAAAAGTCAGCACGCGTACGCGTAAGCGTGTCAAAAAGAATGTGGTAGATGGTGTGGCGCATGTCTATGCCTCTTTCAACAACACCATTATTACTATCACCGACCGCCAGGGGAACGCCTTGTCTTGGGCAACTGCGGGTAGCTCGGGATTTCGTGGCTCTCGCAAGAGCACGCCATTTGCAGCTCAGGTTGCTGCAGAGAAGGCGGGTTCTATCGTTCAAGAGTTTGGGATGAAGAACTTGGACGTTCTTGTGAAGGGTCCTGGGCCTGGCCGGGAGTCTGCAGTGCGTGCGCTGCATGCTGCGGGTTTTAAAATCAATAGTATTACAGACGTTACTCCGATCCCGCACAATGGTTGCCGGCCTCCGAAGAAGCGTCGCGTTTAAAATTGGAGAGTAGCTGTGGCTAAATACACAGGATCAAAGTGCCGCTTGTGCCGTCGTGAGGGTGAGAAGCTCTTTCTGAAGGGTGAAAAGTGTTATACCGCCAAATGTGCGATTGAAAAGCGCAATTCACCTCCCGGTCAGCATGGTCAGAAAAAGCCACGCCTTACCGATTATGCAGGCCAGCTTCGCGCCAAGCAGAAGCTTCGCCGTATTTATGGCGTGCTTGAGGGGCAATTCCGCGGATGCTATAAGCAGGCCGACCGCCGGAAAGGGTCCACTGGAGAATTGCTGTTGCAGCTCCTTGAAAGGCGCTTGGATAATGTTGTATATCGCATGGGGTTTGCTTCTTCTCGTAGCGAAGCGCGACAGCTTGTGCGTCACAATGGAATCACGGTTAATGGAAAGAAGGTAAATATACCTAGCTATTTAATCAATCCAAGTGATTTGGTGGCCGTTACCGAAGGTTCTAAAAAACAGTTGCGCATTCAGGCGGCCTTGACGTTTGCCCAACAACGTGGCTTCGCAGGCTGGGTTGATGTGGATGTTGAGAAAATGCAGGGTGTCTTCAAGTCGATTCCGGAACGCAGTGATTTGCCTTCTGATATAAATGAAAACCTTGTTGTGGAGCTTTATTCCAAATAATCGAACCTTCTGATTTTTGGATGGCTGGTGGGTACGAAAAGTACATCACGCTTAACGTAAGAGAGGATTTTTCATGCAGGGTTCGGTATTCGAGTTTCTGAAGCCGCGTCTGGTTGATGTGCATGTGGTCAGCGGTATGCACGCCAAGGTTACGTTGGAGCCGCTTGAGCGCGGATTTGGCCATACTTTGGGGAATGCGTTGCGCCGCATTTTATTGTCGTCTATGCCTGGCTGCGCAGTTGTCGAGGCAGAGATCGAGGGTGTGTTGCATGAGTACACCAGTCTTGAGGGTGTTCAGGAAGATGTTATTGATATCTTGTTGAACCTGAAAGGCTTGGCTATACGTATGCACGGTCGCGATGAGGCGTGGGTCAATTTGCGAAAAAAAGGCCCAGGTGTTGTGTTGGCAAAAGATATTGAATTGCCTCATGATATCGAGATTGTAAATCCTAACCATGTGATTGCTAATCTTACTAAACCCACTGAGTTGGCCATGACTCTGCGTGTCTCGCGAGGACGTGGATATCAACCTGCTCTAAGCCGTCTGAATACAGAAGATGCCGGCAATCCGATTGGCAGATTGCAGCTGGATGCATCGTTTAGCCCCGTGCGTAGGGTCTCTTATGTGGTAGAGAGTGCGCGTGTTGAGCAACGTACTGACTTGGATAAGTTGGTGATTGATATCGAAACGAATGGCACGATCGATCCCGAGGAAGCTATTCGTCGTGCGGCCACTATATTACAGGAACAGCTTTCTGTTTTCGTGGAGTTGAAGGGCAAAGAGGAAACACAGGCTGCGATCAAGGAAATGGAGATCGATCCAATCCTGCTGCGGCCTGTCGATGATCTTGAGTTGACGGTACGTTCTGCTAATTGCTTGAAGGCTGAAAACATCTATTATATTGGTGATTTGATTCAGCGTACTGAAGTCGAACTGTTGAAGACCCCTAATTTAGGAAAGAAGTCTTTGACTGAAATAAAGGATGTTTTGGCTTCTCATGGACTGTCTTTAGGGATGTGTCTGGAGAATTGGCCGCCGGCAGGACTTCAGAGGAAAGAAAAGGCCTCGGCCTGAACCAGTCCTCGGCTTACTGAAGGTTTAAAAACAATTTTAGTGCCTGCTCCTAAATGGGCTGCGGGTCAATTGGTTAAGGAAGTTTAACAAATGCGTCATCGCAATATTGGGCGTCAACTCAGTCGGGATAGCAGCCATCGCAAGGCTATGCTCCGGAATATGACGATATCTCTGATTCGTCATGAGATTATAAAAACTACTCTACCCAAGGCTAAAGAGCTCCGTCGCATGGCAGAGCCACTCATTACCTTGGCGAAGGTCGATAATGTTTCAAAAAGGCGGCTTGCATTTGCCCGTATACGTGATCGTGACATCGTAAGTAAATTGTTCAATGAGGTTGGTCCTCGTTATAAGTCTCGTCCTGGTGGCTACCTGCGAATTCTTAAATGCGGTTTTCGTGCAGGCGATAAAGCAGCAATGGCGATTGTTGAGCTTGTTGACCGTCCTCAGTCTGGGATGGAGAGCAAGCCTGTCAGTGCTGAGTAGTTGATTTTATTCAATGTTGTTATTCAAAAAAACCGGGCAATGCCCGGTTTTTTTGTGTGTGGCGAGCATTGAACCTAAAAACGGCACCGAGGGGGGCGGTTTCGGGGTGCTGCCCTCAATGCTTGGAATCAGGCCTGGGGGAGGCAAGACCATGAATAATGCCCTCAATGAGTTCAGGCATCAGACTCATATCATGAACGTGGTGGGACAAGTCTCCAGCATGGCACTTTAGATGCCGATCGAATTGAGGGAGTTGTTGTGCGCTGCGTAGATCGTAGGTTGCGGTGAGCCGCGAATCGTATCATTACTGAGCGCCAAGATTGTAAAAAGGCCCTTGGACGATTGTCTCTCCAGTTTCAACCCTGAAAATCAACCGCGCACGGCCCCTTGAATTCCTCGGGTACGTCTGGCGGGCATTCGCCACACAATATATTGCCAGGCACTGCAAAGTCCATTTTCCTTGGGTAGGGTAGTTTCAGCGCGTTCATGATTCCTATGAATTCATCCAGGGTTTTGCCACCGCCAAGCCGTGGGTTCCGTGTCTTTTCCTGTCCTATGCTGGAAATTTGATGACCGGCATAGTCGTGCCCCGGATATACCAGGGTTGCGTCGGGTAGGGTAAATAATTTTCTTTGTATGGATTCGTAAAGTGTAGCGGGGTTGCCGCCCTGGAAATCCGTGCGCCCACAGCCATCAATTAATAAGGCATCGCCGCTGAATAGCATTTGATGCACGCCATTGTCGAGCAGGTAGGCGTGGTGCGTGGCGGTATGCCCGGGGGTGAGCAGCGGGTGTATCTCAATCATGCCCACGCGGAACGTTTCGCCTTCCTGCAATCCAATGTCGCGGCAGGGAATCTCATCCATTGCGGGTCCGGCAATTTTGCTTCCCAGCAGGTATTTGAGCTTGCGTGCGCCGGTGAGGTGGTCGGCATGGATATGTGTTTCTATGGAGTAGGCCAGCTTCAAGCCAAGTTCCTGCAAGACGTGCTGATCGCGCTCCACAGTCTCTAAAACCGGGTCGATAAGCACCGCCAGCCCCGAGTCACGGCAGCCCAGCAGATAGGTGTAGCTTGATGAGTTAGGCTCAAAAAGTTGTTTGAAGATCATGACGCTTCCTGTCACGGCGACCATTCCAGATTTAATGTGTCAGACCAGGCCCGGCTCAAGTTATCCATCACCGTTTCCGGTGTAATTTCCGCCAATTGTGCCAAGCGTTCTTCCATCGTCGGGTGGCGTTTCAGGTAGATTGCCTCGCGCGCCAGACGTTCCATATTCTCTTCGGGGTCGTCCTCTGCGATGAGCATGGAGGCGCGCAGGTGGTTGCGCGAATTTTCCACCTCGTCCGCGTCCGGCCCGTTGCGCATAAGCCGCAAGAGGGTGTCTTCCACTGCCTGGTGGCATTCCTGGGCGCGATCGGGTTCGCAGGCGGTCTGGATCAACCACAGGCCGCAATCAGAATATAGCTCAAGGCGTGACTGAATAGCGTAGGCCAGGCCGCGTTGCTCTCGGATCTCCTGGAATAGCCGTGAAGACACCCCTCCGCCCAGTAAATGATTGGCGAGCACCAACGCTGGGTAACGCTCATCACTCACAGACGGCGCCGCCATGCTCCACAATAAATGGCTCTGCGTCAGATCTTGTCGCGCGCGATGGTGCCCGCCAGTGAAAATCGGTGCCGGTTGCATAGGCGGTGTGCCCGGCGGCAACGCAGCCAACCGTGTGCACGCCTGCACCAGCGCCGCGTGATCCACCGCGCCAGCGGCTATTATCCATAAGCGGTTACCCGTCAGCAGGCTGCGCAAATAGTCATGCATCCCTTCAGCCGTGGCATTTTCGACGACTGCCTGGCGCCCCAGAATCGGCCAGCCGAGCGGATGGTGGGGCCATGCCAGTTCGATGGCGGACTCTTCCATGGCTTCTTCGGGCGTATCCTCGATCATGGCCATTTCCTGTAGCACCACTTCACGTTCTACGGCCAGATCGCGCTCATTAAAGCGGGGAGTGATCAGCATGGTGATAAACATGTCGAGCAATTCCAGCAGATTTTGCTCCGGCACAAGCCCATGCAGCGCCGTCAGTTCACGCCCGGTATGTGCGTTGATCTGGCCGCCCATCGCCTCGAAGCGGCGCGCCATCGTCAGCGCATCCATCCCCTCGCAGCCTTTGAACAGCAGGTGTTCCAGCAGATGGGCGTAACCCGCCTGTTCCGCTGTCTGATGACGTCCGCCGTTGAGTATCCATGCTCCAAGCGCAGCGCTATGCGTGTTGGGCATGGCGCGGCTGACAATAGTCACGTTGTTGGCGAGATGGGTGGTTGTGATGGTGTTACAGGTGTTGTTATGCAATGATGTGTATCTCGCTGAACAGTATTATGGGTCTATCATATCCGAGCAGGTGGGCACACGCACGCAGGTATTCTTGCGCCACAAATTTTAATACAATATCGAATATTGCCGGCTCGCAAGAGAGACAAAACGCATCTTTAAATAACGGTACATCACTATGAATCATTCCAGGGCATCAAAGGCTATTTTTCTGTCCAGCCTGCTTTTCTTTTTCTCGTTCATGCTGGCCGGTTGCAGTGAACCGCCGCGCAGCCCCGAGATGCGTGATCTTGACAAGCAATTTTACGAACTCGTCAAACAGAAAGAGTTCGAACAGGCGAGTGCAATGTTTGCGCCGGAGGAGTCCCCTGATGAATGGATAGCCTATCTGAAGCACAATAATGAAGAATTGGGTGATTTGCAAAGCTATGAACTGAAAGATACCGTGGTCAACACTATTTTGACGGGCACGGTGTATATTTCCCGCTACAAAACCAAATACTCCAAAGGCGAGGCCAGCGAGGTTTTGACAGCGCGCGATGACACGATGAAGGGTGTCAACATTGCGATGTACAAGGTCAACCCCCGGCAGAAGAAACCTCAGGCAAGTGTCCCAGCAGCACCGGCGGCTAATCCGGCACCAGCGCCTCAGCCCGCGCCAGCCAATTAACTGACCGCCGTGCGGCGGTCCAGCCGCCGGTAGGAAATGGCCTCGCTAAGGTGGGCAGTGTTGATTGCCTCGCTGCCCGCCAGGTCTGCGATGGTGCGCGCCACCTTCAGAATACGGTGGTAGGCGCGTGCCGACAGCCCCAGGCGTTCGATGGCCTGTTCCAGCAATTTTGCATCGCTGTCATTCAGGCGGCAGACGCGTTCGATCTGGCGGTTGCTCAGTGCGCAGTTCGGCTTGTTGGCACGCTGTATCTGATGCGCGCGGGCGGTCGCGACGCGTGTGCGTACCTGGGCGCTGGTTTCGCCACTGTTCTCAGGCGCGGCGCGCAGCAGTTCGCGCGGCAAGCGTGGTACTTCGATGTGCATGTCGATGCGGTCCAGCAGTGGGCCGGACACGCGCGCCCGGTAGCGCTGCACCTGCTCCACGGTGCAGCGGCAGCGTCCGTTGGCATCCCCATGATAACCGCACGGACACGGATTCATCGCCGCGACAAACTGGAAGCGCGCCGGGAAAGTCGCCTGCCGTGCGGCGCGTGAAATCGTGATATGCCCGGATTCCAGCGGTTCGCGCAGCACCTCCAGCACTTTCCGGTCGAATTCCGGCAATTCATCCAGAAACAATACGCCGTTATGTGCCAGCGAGATCTCGCCTGGGCGGGGATGTGAGCCACCCCCCACCAGAGCCACTCCGGAGGCCGTATGATGCGGGGCGCGGAACGGGCGCTTATTGAAGCGGGTTGGCACGAAGCAGGAATCGCTGATGGACGTGATGGCGGCGGTTTCCAATGCCTCATCCTCCGTCATCAATGGCAGGATGCCCGGCAGACGGCTTGCCAGCATGGTTTTGCCGGTGCCGGGCGGGCCGATCAGCAGCAGGCTGTGACCGCCCGCCGCAGCGATTTCCAGGGCGCGTTTGGCATGATGCTGGCCGCGCACCTCGGCCAGATCATTCGGCTCATGCTCCTCCGGATGCGCGGCTGGGCTGCTCGGCGCCGTGGCATGGGGCGGCAACAAACGGCTCCCATGGAGATGAGCGCATACCTCCAGCAAGTGGCGGGCGCCCAGCACCGTCGCGTCGCCGACCAGGGCGGCCTCGGCGGCGTTTTCCAGCGGGACTACCAAGGTATGCCGGGCATTGCGTGCCTGGACGGCGACGGGCAGCACACCACGCAGCGGGCGTAATTCTCCACTCAGCGCCAGCTCTCCGGCAAACTCGTATTCAGCCAGCCCTTGAGCGGGTATTTGCCCGGAGGCGGCCAGAATCCCCAAGGCGATCGGCAGGTCGAAGCGTCCACCCTCTTTGGGCAGGTCAGCGGGGGCAAGATTGACGGTGATGCGCCGCGCGGGGAAATCAAAGTTCGCGTTCAGCAAAGCCCCGCGTACGCGGTCTTTACTCTCTTTGACAGCCATCTCGGGCAGGCCAACGATGGACAGGCTGGGCAGGCCATTGGAAAGATGCACCTCCACCGTTACCAGTGGGGCGTCGATGCCGGCCTGTGCCCGGCTGAAGACTACCGCGAGCGACATGGTTGGTCGGCTCCGCACACGCAGCCGTTTTCCGCGCTCACTCTGACTGGGTCTTGATCAACTTTTCCATGTCGGCGACCTGTTGCTCCAGCGCATCCAGTTTGGTGCGTGTGCGGTTAAGCACCGCTGTTTGCACATCGAACTCCTCGCGCGTCACCAGATCCAGTTTGGCAAACGTCGCCTGGAGTACCGCGCGGAAGTTTTTTTCCAGATCACGCTGCAGGTCGCGGATACCGGAAGGGACGGCATCGGCGAGGCGCTTTGCCAGATCATCAAGAATTTTGGGGTCGACCATGTGAATATCTCCGGGTAATTACGCAATACTAGCAAAAGTCGCGCTGTCTTTGCGCATACCTATCCCCAAAGCGCAGGAAATATTTGACGGTTCCTGTCTATAGCCGTAAAATTCGCCCCTCACATTGGGGCGATTAGCTCAGCGGTAGAGCACTGCCTTCACACGGCAGGGGCCACTGGTTCGATCCCAGTATCGCCCACCAATCAAATCAAGTAGCTATTCTCCTACCCCACTTTTTGCCCCAAGGGCAGGCTTTGTCACTCCGCGCTCGCTACGATTCCCTAAGTCCGACAGGCTGCTAGCCCGGCAGATTCGCATAGTAGGGCGATGGCACGCTCGGATAAGCTCGATAGACATGCCGGAAAACCTCCTCGGCCCTGGTATCCACATCGGCATCGGTGTAACTGTCAACAGGCAAGCCCGTGCCATCGCTCCATAAGAAGTCCCGAATGGCAATGCGGACGGCGTCGCGCGTGGATTCCTTATCCCGCCAGTGATCGATGCGGAGTTTTTCTTCCTTTAATCTTTTGAGCAACTGCACCGCGACCGCCTTGATCCGCTTGATCTCTGATGAGTCGAGATCCGGCTTTCTCAGCAGGTCGAAAATCGCCAAGGACTCCTCGTCCAGTCCCTCACGAACTGCCCGGTGTTCTTCATCATCGAGTTCCTGAACGAGCTTGAACAAGGCATCGAACGTCTTCTCGATGGTCGCCCGGTCCTTCTCGCGGTTGTACTCGGCAACGATCTGTTCGTAGTGTTGCTGGAAGTCGGTGCGTAATGGGTTTTGCAGCAAGAGGCGTTGCAGTCGTTGCTCCACGGCCTGTCGCAGGTTTTGAACAGTGGTGTTCTTTCTTGGGCTGCGCTCGAACTCTTTGCGCAACCGGTCAAAATCAATCTTGCTGATGTCGTAGATTGCAGATTCCTCACCCTGCCAATTGGGCTGCACCCCAATCGCCTTATCCACCACCTGGTGCAATTGCCGGATAATGTCGGTGATGTCGGCCTGCTCGCGGTCCTGCTGCAGGCTTTTGTAGACGATATTGATCGCATCCCGATCAGATCGGTGGGCATTCACGCCTTGCACATTGATACAGGCCTTGAACTTCTTGAACACCTCGCGGCACATCACCTCGAAGCGCTTGCGGCTCTCATCGTTTTCGTTGGCTGCTTCCTTGCAGGTCACGATGGCGGCGTTGCGTTCAAAGCCGGTTTTGAGAATAACGTCGCCCAATGATGCGCTCCGGTCTTCGAGAAACGTCCGCACGAAGGAAATCACCTCAGCCAGATCCGCCAACAACTCCTCGTCGGGTCTGGCCGGGTCGGTCTCGCCGCCCTCCCCCTTAGGCTGCGTACCAGCGAAGGTCGCGAGCGCCTTGCGCAAATGCTTGAGGATGCCGCAGTAGTCCACGACCAGGCCGTTGTTCTTGCCCTCGTTCACACGGTTGGCGCGGGCGATGGCCTGCATCAGCGTGTGGGCCTTGAGCGGCTTGTCGAGGTAGAGCGTAGAAAGACACGGCACATCAAAGCCAGTCAGCCACATGGCGCATACGATGGCCACGCGCAACGGGTGCTCCTGCGCCTTGAACGCATCATCGAGCGCCATCGTCTGCATGTTGCGGTACTCGGGCTTGCTGCGCATAGCCTCGGGCAGGTCGATGCCCTCCTTCATCAATCTGCGGTGCGGGGTGATATCCAGATCCCACTTGCGGAACTTTTCCACCTCGCCCTGTTCCTCGCTCACCACCACTGCCATGCGGGTCTCGCGCATCCATTTAAGCTGGAGAAGGCGGAATATCTCCTCTTGTTCGTCATTAATCGCTGCCAGCTCCTTCTCCATTTCGCGGATACGTTCCTGCCAGTAAAACTCAATCAGGCGATGCATCCGCACGCAGGTTATTTTGTCGATGCACACCAGCATCGCCTTGCCAGTCTCCCACGCAGTCGAGTAGTGCCGCACGAAATCCCGCGCCACCTGATCAAGCCGCTTGTCGGCGGTGATGATGTGATAGTCGCGTTTGAGTTCTTTCTCCAACCGCTGCTCGACGTTGATATCGTCGGTCTCCAGCTCTTCTAATTTTTCGGCAATGCGTTCGTTGAGGTCACCGATGGCCACGCCCAGCTTCTCGCCACGGGCGTCATAGTAGAGCGGCACCGTGGCCTTGTCGTCCACCGCCCGCTGGAAATCGTAGGTGGAAACATACTCGCCAAACACCCGGCGCGTGATCTCGTCGTCCTTGAACAGCGGTGTGCCGGTAAAACCGATGTAACTGGCGTTGGGTAGCGCGTTACGCAGGTTGAGCGCCAGCGTGCCATACTGGGTGCGGTGCGCCTCGTCGGTGATGACGATGATATCGTCGCGCTCGCTGTAGGGCTGTTCCGGTTCCACCTTTTGATTGAATTTCTGGATAAGGGAAAAGATGTAGGCCTTGTGCTCGGTTAGCAACTCATTCAAGTGATGACCGCTTGCAGCCCGACAAGGCTCCTGCTCGCTCACCACGCCGCAATTGGCGAAGGTCTTGTAGATCTGGGTGTCGAGATCGTCGCGGTCGGTCAGCACCAGGAAGGTGAAATTGCCGCCGAGCTTGCGGTGCACCTTGCGCGTGAACATCGCCATTGAATAACTTTTGCCCGAGCCTTGCGTATGCCAGAAAACGCCGAGCTTGCCCTGCCGTGCCTTGCGGTCGCGCACCGCCGCGATGGCACGGTTGACGCCAAGAAACTGGTGGTTGCGGGCGATAATCTTCTTCGGCTCGCCAGCGCTCTCATCAAACAAAATGAAATTCTCCACCAGATCGAGAAAGTTGCGCTTCTCACACACGCCCTTGAGCAGCGTCTCCATATCCACCGCGCCCGGCGCATCCTCGGCTAAACGTTTCCACTCGTTGAAGTGTTCCCAGCGGCTGGTGATCGAGCCGATCTTCGCCTGCTCGCCATTGCCAAACATCACGATGGCGTTGTGATGAAACAAATGCGGAATGGTGTCGCGATAGTCAGAAAAGTTTTTCTCAAACGCAGTCTTTAGATTTTTGTGCAGATTTTTGCACTCGATAAACAGCAGCGGCAGACCGTTGACGAAACCGATGATGTCCGCCCGCCGCCGATAGAGATCGCCCTTCACCCAAAGCTCGCGCACGCACAGGAAATCGTTATTGTCTGGTTTGTCGAAATCGAATATGCGCAGCCGCTGCCGATCGCGTTCGCCTTTTTCGTTGCGATAAACGACCTGCACCCCATCGCGCATCTGGGCATACTTTTCGCGGTTGGTGGTGGCCAGAGTTTGCGAGGTGACGATGGCGGTGATTTGCCGCACAGCATCGTCGTAAGCCGCATCTGGCAGGCCCGGATTCAGCGCCATCAGCTTCTCGCGCAGTGGCCGAGTCAGCACAACTTCACGGTCGGAAGCACGCCCCAACAGACTGTCCGGCCCGAAGTCCTCGTTGTTATAAGCGTAGACCGAATCCCACTTGAGCTGCTGCTCCAGGTAATCGGCGGTGGTCTGCTGAACGAGAGTGTCTTCGGTGTAATGGCTTGGACTCATGACATTTCCCACAGCATTGAAATCGGCACCACCTTGCCGTGGATCAGCACCACTGGCATATCTGCCAGCGCCTCGGTCAGGCGCGGGGGTAGAAAGCGGAGATGTAAGGCGGCATCAGTCATGGTGGCCAAGTGTAATTATCGTTCCGTCCAAATGAAAGGTTTTCTCCACGGTGCGCGGGTGGCCCACTGGTGGAAACGGGTGGCCTGAATTGACCCGGTAGCCGACCGAGATAATTGCGTCGAGGTTATAGTGTTTGAGCTGACGTTTGACCTGTCTGGCACCTTCCTGACGAACTACCGAGAAATCCTCGGTACTTGCCTGCTCGTCCAACTCATTATCTTGATAAATGTTTTTCAGGTGCAGGCTGATGTTGTCAGCAGAAGTACCAAGCAACTCCCCCATCTGGCTCTGGGTAACCCACAGGGTTTCCCCATCCAGCCGCACCTCGACCTGCTGCGCATCCGCCTCGAAAATGATGATGTTACTCATGCCGTCTCTCAATAACCCATCCTGGATTCATTCACCAAAACCTTCATCATCCGTCTCCACGCCACCACCCGCCCAATCGGGCGAACACAACCCCTGCTGAACAAACCGATGGAAGGTGGAATACGGCCACTCATGTACCGCCTTCGCTAAACCGTGTTTTACCGGGTTGAAATGGATGTAATCCACATGCCGCGTCAAATCCCGCTCATCACGAATTGTGTGTTCCCAATAACGGCGCTGCCACAGATCATATTCTCCCTTCGCGTTTCGTGTGAGCCCCATGCCCGTCTTGATGAGCCCGTGGGTGAATCGACTTTTTATCGACCGCCAACGTCCAGCATAGTCATCGTCCCCAGCGGGCAACGTCCACACCGTGTGCAGATGCTCCGGCAACACCACCAAGGCGTCGATCACAAAAGGCCTTTCACGACGCGTCATCCGAAACGCCGTCCGTAGGATATCGATGTGTTCAACCAGCGTCTTCGCACCGCGATCGCGCAACGTCACGGTAAAGAAATACGTTCCGCCGGGAATTCGACTGCGTCGATATTGGACCATTCTTCAACATCCGTATGTTCAGTCAACTTGTAGCCTGGATGAAACGAAGTGGAATCCAGGGATGTCCATTCCTTTTCCGCGCCACCCCCACCACCTGCCCGCCACACCGGTCTTTCCATATCGAGCCCCCGGATTCCGCTTACGCTCCATCCAGGCTACGCTTGCTGTGTAAAACGGGAGCAGCATGGCAAACAGATAGACCAAAAGGTGATCTCGATGATCTTCCGCTTTGCCAACCGCAATGGGGCGGAGCTGTTTGAGCTTTTTCGCCATAACGATACGCCACCAGAGGTAGCCTGACGGCACTATGACCATAAATGCACAAAACCCCAGGAAGCAATATTCCGGTATAAGGCTATTGCCGCGAACCGCCCACAGGATAAAAAGCGGTGATATGCCGCTCAACACCATCATGAGTCGAGCAACTCTGAGTCCTTCTTTGGCTGGTTTCAAGATACTCTCTCCATCCACGCTTTATTCTTCTTCGTCGTTCTCATACTACAATTTCCCCGTTCATCAGACGCGGCAGGAGAAGGTCGCGAGCTTTAGCGAGAGCTTTAATTTCTTTTTCCAGAACGGATATTAACCTATATGACGGCTCAGTCTTCTCATGGAAAGCCTCCAATACTTGTTTGGGCGGCGAAAGCACTACTGCACGCTCAAAGTCGTCTGGCCGTACCGCAGGGTAGCTTACACCCGTAGCATGATTCACTAAACATAGCGACATAAATAATGCCGCATTATTGGTCTATACTGACGGTTCTTCCACGAAGAGGAGATGCCGTCATGCGAAAACTGGAAATTGCCGACTCTGAAGTAATGCGTATCGCCATCCAAC
>JAKFXX010000047.1 GCA_021731145.1 Gammaproteobacteria bacterium
TCCAAACCAATCACAGTTGCAGTATGCTTCATGATGGACTCCTCCTTTTTCGTTTAGCCGGTGACCCTTCACCCGCTTGGCACATTATGATGCCGTTTGAAGAAGGGTGGAGTCCATTTCATTAGCGGCATTGTGGTAGCCATGGCGCCCCGCGCAGTGGGGTGTCGTGGCGGACGCAGGCCTGTCCGGGCCGCCGGAGGCATACTTGTCGCCACAATTCGCAACTGATCGGGGACTGGGATGTCCCAAAAGGTTTTGCGAAAAATGGCGACACTATCAGCCAGACACGGTCTGGTCAATGCGCACTTTGCATGGTTTGCCGTTCTATGCAGGCCTGTATATAGACCCTTGGTTTAAAAACTGTAGCCATGGGTACCGATGGACCTGCCGCTTTCCCAATCCGTTGAATGTTGAGCATCCCCAAAACTGGTTAGAGAGCGAAGGACAGTAGTGACGTCTCTTTTTCCTGTAGCGAAATGCCGCGCGACATTATGTCACATTTTTTTACTTAAAAGTTGCTGCTACATTGTGCTCGGTTTTTACTGGTTGCCCTGCATTCAATCATGCCTGAAGAAATAGCTGCAGGCTTGGGAAAGACGACCACCATGGAGGCATCGAGATGCGTACGATTTTGGAAGCGATAGGCAATTCCCCCATCGTCAGACTGCAAAACATCGTCATGAAAGACGAAGCCCAGCTATGCTTAAAGCTAGAGCGCACCAATCCCGGTGGTAGTATCAAAGACCGTCCTGCCCTTTACATTATCGAAGAGGCGCAACGGAGAGGGTGGCTAAGGCCTGGCGGCACATTGATAGAATCTTCTTCTGGGAACTTCGGTATTTCATTGGCCATGATCGGCGCGATCAAGGGTTATCGCGCCATCATCCTGGTTGACCCGAAGACGACGCCGGTGAACCTGGCCATGCTCAAAGCCTTCGGCGCGGAGGTGATCGTGGTGACGGAGCAGGACGATAGCGGCTCGTATCATAAAACCCGCATCGCCCTCGCCAACAGACTGCATCGCGAAATCCCCAACTCCTTCCGCCCGGATCAGTGCTTCAACCCCTGGAATGGCCAGGCCCATTACCGCAAGACCGCATCGGAGTTGTATGGGCAGTGCGGCGGCCTGCTGGATGCTGTGATCCTGGCCGTCAGTACCGGCGGCCAGGTGGGTGGATTTTCACGCTACTTCCGCGAGTATGCGCCCCACGTAAAAATCATCGCCGTCGATGCGGTGGGCTCCACTGTCTTTGGCGGAAATGCCCACGCCTATCTGCTCCCCGGTATGGGACTGAGCTGGACCCCCAGCAATATCGACGATCTGAATCGCATCGACGAGGTCTATAAGGTCGCCGATGAAGATGCGTTCATGGCCTGTCGCGTCCTTGCCCGCCGTGAAGGCTTATTGTGCGGCGGATCGACAGGCGCAGCATTGGTTGTGGCGTTGAAGTTGGCGCAACGCATGGAGCCGGACCGGCGCATTGTTTGTATCGCGGCGGATAATGGCGAGCGTTATCTGCCCACCATCTACGATGACGGCTGGATGCATGAGTGCGGCTTGTCGGTTGACATCAATGTCGATGAGCTTCGTCGACGCGCATCTGAATTAGAGCCCTTTAGCACCCATCCACCCGAAACCGCCAACTACCGTCCGGAGCTGGCCGAATCACTCGACTCTCCCAGCCACCATCTGTGTTGTGCTCATGACCAATAATCCATTGTCGCGTCCTGTAATGCAGGTATATGGCGTAACGATTCTGTTTTACTCAGTCGTTTATATGGTGCTGATGATCCTGCCCTTTCATGTCATCACTCTGGGCGCCAATAAATCCGAGATCGGTATGATCATGGGCGTCACCATGCTTGCCTCGATGTTTGCGCGCCCTGTGGCGGGCGCCATGATCGACCGTTATGGCGCGGGTCGAATATTTTTAACGGCGTTATCTGTTTTCGCGCTCTCTCTCTGCGGTTATTTTGTGGCTGATTTGTGGGTCGTCGGCGGGGTCCGTCTGATCCAGGGGGTGGTGGCGGCATTTTTCTCTACAGCGATGGAGATCATCACCATCAGGCTGCTGTCGGACCAAGTGCGCGGGCAGGGGCTCTCGCTCTACTCGCTGGCAACAGTGCTCCCCACCACCTTCGGTCCCGCTGCGGCACTCTACCTGAAAGATGTGATGCCGATGATGTGGATCTTTGCGCTCTTCTTGGCGATGGGGGCGTTCACCTTCATCTATGCACTGGCCATCTCGCACCAACCTTCTCTGTTGGCGGCGCAGGCCAAGCCGCCAGCCGATCCCGTTTATGCACCTGTTTTTGCCTCGGCACCCTGGAGAAACCGCGACATCATCGTATCCTCCGTAACGATGATGTTTGCCTCCGTCGCCAATGGGGCAATTTTCACCTTTCTGCCGCTCCATCTGGAGGCCGCGCATTCGCCTTACGGCAGCCTCTATTTTCTGGCGCAAACGCTGGTGCTGGTGGCTTGCCGCTTTGCTGGCAGAAGATGGTTGCCCTCCGATGGAACATCGCCAACAACAGTGTTGCTGATCACTACGCTGCTGGCGGCAGCAGGCGTTGCTCTGCTGGCGTTCTCTGTCTCTCTGCCACTGCTGCTATTGGCGGCAGTGTGTAACGGCATTGCCTTTGCGCTGTTGTATCCGGCGTTGCTCACCTTTGTCTCGTTTGCGGTGCCAGAACATGGCCGCGCTTTCTTGATTGCACTCTTCATCGCCGCCGCAGATCTGGGATTTGCACTCGGGGCGTTGGTGATGGGACCGCTGGCGGAACAGTTCTCTTACCAGGCCATGTACATCACCTGCGCAGCTCTATGCCTGTGTGCCTGCCTGGTGTTTATCTTCGGCAACCGCAACAGTGCCGCGTCGCTTGCTGAACGTAGTCCCATCTGAGCCGGATCGACAAAATGAAATTGCTGTTCAACCATGACAAAACAACTTAAAGAGGGAGGTCAAATGAAGTTTCAGAAAAATATTATTGCCGTATGTGGTATGGCGGGTGCATTCACGCTCTCCGCAGCAGCGGAAGAGGCACAGCAGACCAAGCGGCTGGATGAGGTGGTGGTCACCGCCACCCGCACGCCGCAGTCGATTACGGCGGTGCCCGGTTCAGTGTCGGTCATTACGCGGCAGGAGATCGAAACACAGACGGCCTTGACGGCAACGCGCGATCTCGGCGAGATCCTTTCGAAGCTGGTGCCGGGTCTGGCGCAAGGTTCACAAAGTATGGACAGTTACGGCCAGACATTGCGCGGACGCACCGCCTCCATTCTGATCGACGGTGTGCCGCAATCGGTCAACCCAACCAATTTTCGCGATTTCATGCGCATTGATCCATCCGCCGTCGAGCGCATTGAGATCGTCCGTGGGGCCACCGCCATTTATGGCGAAGGGGCCACCGGCGGCATCATTAACATCATCACGCGTAAACCGGCTAAGGGTGCGACGCAATATACCACCAACATCGGCGCCAATCTCTCAACCACTCGTGTGGGCGATAGTCTGGGCGGAAATATTGCGCAATATGCTTCCGGTAAACGCGACAATTTTGATTACACCGTCAACGCGGCTATGAGCCATACCGGCGGCCTTTTCGATGCCAATGGCGACCGCACCATGCCGGGCGCAGATGACATCGGCAGCTTTGCCGACGCCAACACCATCAACCTGCTGGGCAAAGCCGGTTGGGATATCGGCAAGCAGCGCGTGGTACTCTCTGCCAATCACTATCGCTTCAAGCAGGACTCCCGCTACACGCCTGATCCGGCGTCCGGGCCTGCCAAGGCGAGCTATCTCTCCGGGTTGCAACTGCCGGATCAGCCGCGCCTGCAGAACACCACCGTCAACCTGGACTATAGCCATCCTGATGTTGCCGGTAGCCGGGTGCATGGACAGCTCTACCTCACGAATCAGGAGTCATTAAAGCCGCCTTTCGATGGCCGACCCACCACTGGACTGCGGGCGGAGGAGCTGGGTTCGAACAAGCTGGGTGGCCGTCTGGAGATCGATACGCCGCTCTCTATTCAAGCGCAGACAAGGGTGCTGTGGGGGCTGGATTACAGCGGCGAGAAGCATGGACGCAGCAACAACTATTTTGATGGAACCGCCTACGACAGCAGCGGCGGGCGTATCTATGTTCCGGTCAGTTCACGCACGGTGCTGGGACCGCTCAATCAACGCAACCTCGGCCTCTTTGCGCAACTGAAATGGGCTCCCGCCGAGCGTTGGTTGTTGCGCGGCGGCGCGCGTCATGAACAGATCCGGGCAGATGTGGAGAGCTTCATCAACCGCAAGGGCAACGCAATCGTTGGCGGCAATCTCTCCTATAGCGCCACTGTGTTTAATGTCGGCACAGTATTCCAGCTCAACGATACGGCGGAACTCTTCGCCAACTATTCACAAGGCTTCTCCGCGCCCAATCTCAACGCCACCCTCTCCAACGCGGCAGCCGGCACGGCGGTAAAATCCCTGCGACCGGAGCCACAAAAAGTCGACAACTATGAGTTGGGCGTGCGAGGCGAATGGGAGCGTGTGAAAAGCTCGCTGTCCGCCTTTTACAACACATCGGAACTGGGTACCAAGATCGACCCGCCCACCGGCCTCTCGACCCGCCTGCCGCAGCGCATCTACGGCGTAGAGGCAACCGCAGATGCCAAACCGCTCCAGCAGTTGAGGGCAGGGGGCACTATCAGTTGGATCGAGGGTAAGGATGATGGCAATAAAGACGGACATTTCGATTCCATGAGTGGCTTCAGTATTCCGCCATTGAAGCTGACGGCCTATCTCGATCACGAGACGCTACCGCGTCTGGGCTGGCACAACCGGTTGCAGGTGCTCTACTCCGGCGACCGTAACAAGGCCTATGACAAAGGCGTTGATACATACCCTGTGAATAGCTATAGCGTGGTGGACCTGCTGAGCACGATCAAGGCAGGCTCCGGCACAGTGCGCGTAGGCATCGAGAACCTGTTCAACAATCAGTACTCGACGCCGTACTTCCAGGTATGGGATGGCGGCAACAGTGGGCGTGCCGCAGCCCGTGGCAGAGTCCTGAGTATCGGTTACACGCTGAGTTATTGATGACGGCGCGGCTCCCTGTTGGTTTATCTGCACCGGCTGACTGGCCTCCTTGCGGGTCTCTTTCTACTATGTGAACGAAACAAACCTGGTGCCGCGCTATGGTTTGATAATGGGCGTTTCGCATAGCTTTTGAGCAGCGCATGAAATAAAAAGCCCCCGAAAAACCATCATGGATGATGGTTTTTCGGGGGCTCCAGTCGGGCGCTGTTCAGCGCCCTCGCGTTTAGGGGCCGTTAAGGAATAACCAGTGCTTTTCTGGTTAAGCCTTTACGGCCCCTTATGCCGTTCCCACCATTCTAAATGCACAGATTACAATGAACGACGGCTTACTCTCCGGCAGGCTGCTGTTGGTGGTGGGCTTTCACCTCGCCCCGCTGACGTTGCACGAAATCCTGCAACTGGCGCCGTGCCGCATCAAAGGCATCGCGGATTGCCACGTAAATGTCCTCATGAGATTCACGCTTTACCACCAGCTCCGAGCCTGGCACGGTCAGGTCAATGCGTACATTGTAGAGTACGCCCTGGTGCTGGCTGCGATGCGGCGCCTCCACCAGCACGCGGCACCCCATGATCTTGTCGTAGAAGGTATCCAGCTTGGCGGCTTTTTCACGGATGGCTGTTTCGGCTGTTTCAGACAGGGAGACATCGCGGGCGGTAATCTGCAAAGGTAGTTTCATGTCGGTCTCCTTTTAGGTGTAATAATAGGTCGTTCTTGATCTGTATCGGTATGAGTGAGAGTTCTATTGATGGTCGAAACCTCCGATAGCTATCAAAGTCTCGATCACAAGCACGTGCGCAAGCGCGCGGCTGTAAGCTTAAAGGTACCTGATTCAGGATTAATTCTCAAATATCCCTGCCTGTATTTTACGGTATCTGGGTATTTTGGGTTGTTCAATTACCCGGCCAGCGGGACTCTCAAGATGCAAATTGCATTGCCGATACATAGCTTGAACTGAAGCGTCTTCTTCGACTATAAAAGAGGTAGCGAAGAAAGTGATGGCCGCAGGAATGGAACTCCGCTGCACCATCCCGCTTGAGAGACTTATTTTCATTGCCAAATAACATGTTACTGCAAGATACCGTGCTTGGAACGGCAGATTTGGCTGACGTGATGTGACGGAGGAAAAAACATGCAAGTTCCATTTGAACCCATTATCGGTGATTGGTACAAAATGCCCGAAGGCAATTTGTTCGAAGTGGTAGCCGTTGACGAAGACGACGGTACTGTCGACGTGCAGCATTACGATGGCACGGTGGAAGAGTTCGATCTTGACACTTGGGGCGCGTTGGGCCTGGAGGCCGCCTCCCCGCCCGAGGATCTGGCGGGCGCCTACGACACCGTCGATGGCGAGGATTACAAGGGATATGAGGATATGGATCTCATGCGTGAAGACTGGGCCGACGGCAGAATGGATGATTACGAGTAGCTATTCGGCGGGTTTCAAAATTAAGTAACGCGCATGACACATGGAAGTGCGGGCACCGGAAGCGGCCATGGATGGCTATCTTTGCCGTAAAATAGAGCCTGCCTGCCATTCATGGCACCGTATTCCAGCCGCCGCTTTTTTTAGGCGATATGCTCAGAGTGCAACAAAATCCGGTGGTCTGGTATAAAATCACCGGATGCAGCCGCGTTACCAACTTCTCCGCATCCTCTCCGACGGGCATTTTCACTCCGGTGAAGCGCTGGGCGCCACCTTGGGCATGGGCCGCAGCGCGGTCTGGAAGCACCTGAAAACTCTCGCAGAGTGGGATATTGTTCTACATGCGGTGTCCGGCAAGGGTTACCGCCTTGCCCATCCCCTGGAATTGCTGGACCATGACGCCATACTCTGTTTCGTGCCTGATGAGGCGCGCAGCTTGTTGCCGCACCTGGAGATCCATCACGACATCGACTCCACCAATCGCCATTTGATGCAGAAAGGAAGGCTGGGGGCCGCCTCCGGGCACGTTTGCCTGGCGGAGCGCCAGCAAGCCGGACGCGGGCGGCGCGGCAGGGCGTGGGTATCTCCCTTTGGCGCTAATATTTACCTTTCCGTTTTGTGGCGCTTTACGCTTAGCCCGGAAGCTCTGTCGGGGCTGGGGTTGGCTGTGGGGGTGGCAGTAGCGCGCGCGCTGCAAGACGCAGGGATGCCGGGTGTGGCGCTGAAATGGCCTAATGATATCCTATGGCAGGGGCGCAAGCTGGCCGGCATATTGCTGGAGATGACGGGCGAGCTCTCCGGCGCGTGCAGTGTGGTGGTGGGTGTGGGCCTGAATGTGCGCATGCCGCGCCAAACAGCGGCCATGATAGATCAACCGTGGGTCGACATGGAAACGGCGCTGGACGCCCCTGTGTCACGCAACGAGGTCGCGGGACGATTGTTGCGGCACCTGGCACTGGCGTTGCGTCAATTTGAAGCGGACGGCTTATCCGCATTTCATGATGAGTGGATGCGGCTTGATGCCGCCAATGGCAAACCGGTTACCTTGCAGTTGCACAATGACTCTATAGCAGGCGTAGGGCGAGGTATTGATGCCTCCGGCGCGTTGATTCTGGATGATAATGGGGTCATACGGCACTTTCCGTATGGCGAAGTAAGTTTAAGGATGGTTTCTTGAGGGAATAGGCGCGCAACAACGCCCTATTCAGTAGGCGAATTCAGTGACAATGTTATTAGTGGATGCTGGTAATACCCGTATCAAATGGGCCAACGTTGAGCATGATGCTCTCGATTTCAGCAATACAGGGTGCGCCGCTCGCCCTGAAGAAGGCCTCCAAAGCTTCGCGGATGAGGCCTGGGGCGCCCTTCCCCGGCCTGACCGTGTGGTGATTGCGAACGTGGCTGGGCAGTCGTTTGGCGACAAGCTGGCAGCGTGGGTAAAGAAAACCTGGGAGTTGCGCGCCGAGTTTGTAGTGCCCCAGCGTGCCGCCTTTGGCATACGCAATGCCTATGCCGAGCCGGGCAAGCTGGGGGTAGACCGCTGGGCGGCGATGGTCGCCGCCTATCATCATGTAAAAGGCGCGGCGTGCATTATTGATTGCGGCACTGCCATCACCATCGACATCCTGACCAAAAGCGGCGAGCACCAGGGCGGGTTGATCGTGCCGGGGCTGGCCATGATGCGTCATGCTCTCGTGGACAATACCAAAGGCATTTTGTGTGAGGCTCCCCGCGCCACCGGCACGCCCACTATTTTGGCGCGCGACACCCAGGGTGGCGTTCAGGGCGGCACACTGTATGCGGCCGTAGCAGTCATCGACCGCGTCGTCGCGGACGTTGCCACCGAGATACGCGGGGAGATGACCTGCGTAATCACTGGCGGCGATGCCCCCGCCCTCCTCGTGCTTCTCGCAGGCGCCTATCGTCATGAGCCAGACCTGGTATTGCAAGGATTGGCGATCATCGCAGCGACATTGTCACCTTCACGGTGAAGACGCCATGAAATGGTTGCTTCTCCTGCTGCTGCTCTTGAACGCGGCTTTTTTTGGCTGGCAACACGCCAGCAAGCGCGGCGCGCAAATGCCCGTAGCATTGCCATCGGATGGCACGGTGAAGACATTGACCTTGTTGAGCGAGGTTAGCCCGCCGCCGCCCGCAGGCACTTCCTTGCCGGAAACCACACCTCTTGTTAAAGCGCCAGAGACGGGTTGTTATGCGCTGGGGCCTTTTACGTCGAGCGAGGATGCGCAGCGTGTCAGCGCCAAAATTGCGGAACTCGGATTCAAGCCGAACCTGCGCGCGAGTGGCGCCACGGGACAGCAGGAATATTGGCTGGATTTAGACGCGAACGGCGATAAAACCGTGCCGGATTCGTTATGGCAAGGGCTTTCCAGCAACTTCCCTGGGGAATTTCCCAGTGTTCAACAGCAACCGCGCCCTTGCGGATGATGATTGCCTTTAAGGTGCGTGTGCCATAGAATGTGCGCCTACTGTCACACAGACATCTGCCGTGGCATGTCGTTATCTCAATCAGCCGGCGTAGCACAGTTGGTAGAGCAACTGATTTGTAATCAGTAGGTCGGGGGTTCGATTCCCTCCGCCGGCACCAGTTTTTTCAAGCATTTTCATAATCTTACCTACCTCCATCGTTGTGTTAAGAATTGGGTGCAACGACACCTGCACCGTTTTTTCACCAACATCACAAACTTCAGAACCCAATATAGCCACATATGCGGCGGCAAAAAAATAGCCGAATATGTGAGGTTTTTATGCACTTTTCTCACCTTTCGATATTGCACCACCCACCAATTTAGGCCGGCACAGGTTTTCAGCATAGTCGGCCAAGTGGTCAGCACACAGGCGGGCGTACCGGCGCACCATCTCGACCGATGACCAGCCAGCCATCTCCTGAAGCGCATAGAGCGGCGTTCCGGCTTGTACATGCCATGAGGCCCAGGTATGGCGGAGATCGTGGAACCTGAAGTCCTCGATGCCCACACGCTTGAGAGCCCTGCGCCAGGCGTGATTGTTGGCACGGGTGACGCGGTTGCCGTGGTAGGTAAACACCCAGCGGGCATGCTGGCCAAGCTGGCTGCGCAGGATCAATACGGCTTCGGCGTTAAGCGGCACGGTAATGGCCTTGCGTGACTTGGCCTGGTCGGGGTGGATCCAGACAATGCGGCGTTCAAGATCGACCTGGGGCCATTCGAGGCCGGTGATGTTTGATTCGCGTAAGCCGGCGGCCAGTGCGAAACCGGTCATGGCCGCCAGATGCGGAGGCAGATCTGATAAAAGGCGTTCAGCTTCTTCATGGGTCAGCCAACGGATGCGGCGTTTGGATTCAACCTTATACTTCCGCGATTTGGCCGTCGCGGACGAAGCCGATGTCCTGATTTTTTACCAGGGCCTCGATCTCCAGCGCGTGTTCCTTGGGGACAACTACCATGAGTTGTTGCGCGGGGGTGACGACACCACCAACGGTATGCACGGCGAGTTGCTGCACCACACCGGAGACGGGGGCGGTGAGATGTTGCAGGGTGGTGCGCTGTTCGGCCTTTACGAGTTCTTGCGTAAGTGAGGTGGTGGCTTCCTCGGCCCTTGCCAATTCTGTCAGAGCGGTGCGCTTGAATTCGGCTTGCAGGGCGAGCCGTTGCTGTTCGGCCCCGGCAATGGCGGAGGCGGTTTCTTTCAAGCGGTTGCGCTGGATGGCCAGGTCCTGCTGCTGTTCGATACGCTGTTGCTCCAGTTCCAGATAGCTGTGTTCGGAAGCGAGCTTTTTGTCGGCGAGGTTCTTCAGCGCGTCGGCGCGCTTGGCTACCAGCGGCAGCGTGACTTCAAGTTTTGCGACGGTTTCCTTGGCCCCCGCCTGTTCGGCGCGGCGCTGTTCTATCGTGTTGTGGATTTCCGACAGGCGGGCGGTGTATTCGGCGACCTGGTTTTGCAGCAGGCGTTGCTGCACCGCCATTTGGGCAGGGTTGGCCTGCGGCGGGGGTGCAAAGGCGGGAGACGGCCTGTGTTCATCGCGGAATTCCAGTGCTGACAAAGCGCGCCAGCGCGCCGCTTCGATTTTTGCCGTCATGAGCTGCTCGCTCAGGCGCTGGCGGTCGGCGCCGCTGGAGGTAGCGTCAAGCTCGACCAGAAGGTCGCCCTTTGTTACCGCCTGGCCCTCATGCACATGGATCGTCCGCACCGTGCCGATCTCCAGGGGTTGAATGACCTTGATGCGGTCGCCGGGAATGATTTTGCCCTGGGCGACGGCGACGATATCCACCTTGCCGATGCAGGCCCAGATGACGGCTATGGTGAAAAACGCGATCAGCGTCCAGGCGATGGCCCGGCCCAGCGGCGAGGGCGGGGTTTCCTGGATTTCCAGGACGGCGGGGAGGAACTCAAATTCCGGTTTCGTGCGTTTTGCCATGTGCTCAATCCCCCGCCTGCAATCTGTGCAACTTCGCGTATTCTCCGCCGTGTTGCAGCAATTCACCGTGGCTGCCCTGCTCGACGATCTCGCCTTTGTCGATCACGATGATGCGGTCGGCGTGGCGCACGGCGTTGAGGCGGTGTGCGATGATGAACACGGTGCGGCCCTGGCAGATGGCTTTCATGTTGTCATGGATGATGCGTTCGGATTCGTAGTCGAGCGCGCTGGTCGCTTCGTCGAAAATCAGGATGCGGGGATGGGTGACGAGCGCCCGGGCGATGGCGATGCGCTGGCGCTGGCCGCCGGAGAGTTTGGCCGCCTCGATCACCGCCTCCATCGGCAGACCGGGGTCCGCCAGGGCGATGTTGTCGCGCACCGTGCGGTTGAAGAGCATGTTTTCCTGCAACACCACGCCGATCTGGCGGCGCAGCCAGGCGGGTTCGACCATGGCGAGGTCTACCCCGTCAATGAGTATCCGCCCGCTTTCCGGGACATACAGGCGCTGGATGAGTTTGGTGAGCGTGCTCTTACCGGAACCCGAGCGGCCGACGATGCCGATGACTTCGCCGGGCTGCACGTCGAGCGAGACGCGGCGCAGCACTTCGGGCGTGTCCGGGCGGTAGCGGAAGGTGATGTTGTCGATAATGACGCGCCCCGCGAAGGCAGGCAGGGTGGCGCGGTTGGGGTTGTAGCCGGGTTCGGGGTGGGCGTTAAGGATATCGCCGAGCCGCTGCACGGAAATGCCGGCCTGCTGGAAATCCTGCCAGAGCTGCACCAGCCGCAACACCGGGCCGCTGACCCGTGCGGCCAGCATATTGAAAGCGACCAACTGTCCCACGCTCAGACTGCCTTCGATCACCAGATGGGCACCGAACCACAGCGTGGCTGCAACGACGAGCTTATTGATCAGAGAGGCGATCTGGCTTGCCGTATTGCCCAGCATGTCGGCCCGGAACCCGGCGCGCACATAACCGGCCAGTTGTTCCTCAAAGCGGCGCTGCATCTGCGGCTCGACGGCCATCGCCTTGAGGGTCTGCACGCCGTTGATGGATTCGACGAGAAAGGCCTGATTCTCCGCGCCACGATTGAATTTTTCGTGCAGGCGGGCGCGCAGCACCGGCGTCACGAGCACTGAAAGCAGCGCGTACAGGGGAATCGACCCCAGCACAATCCATGTCAACAGCGGGCTGTAGTAGTACATCACGGCGATGAAGACCACCGTAAAGAAGGCGTCCACCACTACGGCGAGGGCCGAGCCGGTGAGAAACTGGCGGATGCTCTCCAGCTCCCGCACCCTGGCCACGGTGTCGCCCACCCGGCGTGCCTCAAAGTAGGCCAGCGGCAGGGCCAACATGTGCCGGAATAGTTTGGCACCCAGGCTGACATCAATGCGATGCGCGGTGTGGGAATAGAGGTAGGTGCGCAAGCCGCCCAGTACCACCTCGAAAAGGGAGATCACGACCAGCCCGAAGAGCAGCACGTCCAGCGTGGTCAGCCCCTTATGCACCAGCACCTTGTCGATGACCACCTGGAAGAACAGCGGGGTCACCAGCGCGAACAGTTGGATGAAGAACGAGGCGAGCAGCACCTCGCCGAACAGCCGCCGGTGCTTGATAATGGCCGGGATGAACCAGGTGAAATCGAATTTGCCGACCCCGCTTTCGGCCAGCTTGGCGCGGCGCGTGAAAAGAATCAGCTTGCCGCACCAAGCCTTTTCGAAGATTTCGTGAGGCAGGATGAGGGGGCGCTGTTCCAGGGGATCCTGGATCAGCGCCTTGTCGCCGTCGATCTTGGCGACGATGAAATAATGCCCGTCGTGGTGCTGGGCGATAGCGGGCAGCGGGGTGTCCGCAAGGCGCGCCCAACTGCTTTCGATCGCCTTGGCCTTAAGGCCCAGATGCTTGGCCGCCAGCAGGATGTCTGCGGCATCGAATAACCGGCCGGATTGGCCGAATTGATGCTGGAGTTGATTGGGATCGACGGGCAGCCCGAAAAAGCGGGCCAGCAGCACTACACAGGCAAGGCCAGTGTCTACATCAGAAGAGGCGGAAACGGCGTGGGGCACGGGATTTTTTCTGTCTTTTTCATAAAGACGATCCCTCGCCGGTGGTTATTTGAAGAAATTGGGTATTGGGATGCTTCCTGCCGTTTTCAGAATCATCCATAAATGAGAAGCTGGAACGATAATTGCCGGGATGGTTCGTTGTCAATTAAGCATCTGACTAATTTCAGAGGCTTCTCAATAGTTTTAAACCCAAATAATCCCGCGCAGGTATGTAATAGTGGCTTTTGGCGCTATTTTATATTATTTTTTTATGTGACACTCATAAAGTGAGCATTCTATAACAATTTTTTATATCCTAATAAGGATTTTTCACCGTGAGATATGTTGGCTATGTGGCGCTGAAGAGGTTATATGACTTGCCTGATATCCCTCATCATGTGGTGTCTCACATTGCGCATGCAGCCCGGCGGACAGTCGACAATCAGGAATACTACCCAGCGGTCTATCAACCTGAAGATTCTTTGGCCGGTCACCTTGAGTTCGCGCTCAAATATGAAGGGGTCAACCTCGCCATCCTGAGTGCGCTATTTCAGGTGGCTGATGGTGCAGAGCTGATCGTTTATATCCAGTCCCGGCCAACGGGCATTCATACCCGGCGGGTTTGGTTTCTTTATGAATTTTTGACCGGTAGCCGACTGAGTATCCCTGACCTGCAATCCACCTGTGGTTATGTCGATGCGCTGGACCCCGATGAATATGTGACCAAGCCGGGGAAACGTCTGCCCCGCTACCGGGTACGCAACAATTTGCTGGGAACACAGGATTTCTGTCCAATGGTCCGCCGGACTGAAGCACTCCAACAATTTTCATGGGAGGCGTTGAGAGACGCTGCAGAAGCGGTGGTCCGTGCTTACGATCCCGAGACGGTGAGCCGGGCAGTTAATTATCTCTACACCAAGGAGACACGCTCCTCCTTCGCCATCGAGCATGAGACACCCTCTGCAAGCAAGATGGAACGTTTTGGCCGCGCCCTGCAATCAGTGCAGAGTTATCCAGTGCTCGACAAGCAGGCACTATTGGATCTGCAAAGCATTGTGCTGGATGAGAAGGTGGCCGCGACTGATTACCGAACTGGGCAGAACTATGTGGGCGAAACGCTTGGCCGCCGTGAGATCGTGCACTTCATCTCCCCAAAGCCGGAGGATGTGCCTTCACTGATGGCCGGGTTGCTTGAATTTTGTCGCGGCAGTGAAGTGATCGATCCCGTTGTCGCTGCGGCAGTGGCCTCATTCGGTTTTGTATTTATCCACCCCTTCGACGATGGAAATGGCCGTATCCACCGCTACCTGATCCACCACTTTTTGGCCAATCGCGGTGTAACACCCAAGGGAACGATCTTCCCCGTATCGGCGACCATGCTCAACAACTTGCATGAGTACGATGCCTGCCTTGTGTCGTTTTCCCATTCGATCATGCCGTTGATCGAATACCGGATGAACGAGGATTTCTCGCTCGATGTGCCCAACGAGACCGCCGATCTTTATCGCTATTTCGATGCCACACGCATGTGCGAATACCTCTACGACTGTGTGCGCAAAACAATTGATAGCGAACTCAAGGAAGAGCTGGAGACCTTGTCCGCCTTCGCTCAGGCAAGAGCAGCGCTGAATGCCGCAGTTGACCTGCCGGAGAAACAGAAAAACCTGTTATTGAAACTATGCTGGCAGGGGAAAGGGACGCTCTCTGCGGCAAAGCGCGCAGCACATTTCAAGGAGTACAGCGATGAAGAGATGGCGGCGATAGTGGAAGTGATTGCCCCATTTTTTCGCCCGAGGTGAGCGGACAGGCGAGGTGTCCTGTCGCTATTTCTATTTCAAAAACGCCAATAATTATGTGAGATGCGCCCTTGTATTCCACTCTTTGGCACAACACGCGACGCGCTTGCTTATCACTGCCGCTGCTTCCCCCCGATCCTGTCTTCCTGCCCCCTGATCAAGCGCTGGATATTGCCGCGATGACGCCATAACAGCAGGGCGCTCATTACCATCGTCATGGCGATCAGCTCCGGCGCGGGCCGTATCAGCCATACATACACCGGGGCGAAAAGCGCGGCGCTCAGTGCTGCGAGCGAGGAATAACGGAATATCTTGGCCACCAACAACCAGGTGGCGAGCGCTGCCAGCCCGGTCATCCACGACATCCCTAACAATACACCAAGCGCCGTCGCCACCCCTTTGCCGCCACGGAAGCCAAAGAAGACGGGGTAGAGATGGCCGAGGAAGGTGGCGATGCCCGCCAGGGCGAGGGTTGCGTCGTCCATGCCCAGCGCACTCGCTGCAATCATGGGGACAACGCCCTTGAGCATATCTCCAAGCAGCGTCAGCACGGCGGCCTTCTTGCCGCCCAACCGCAGCACGTTGGTCGCGCCAGGGTTACCCGAACCTTGGGTGCGCGGATCGGGCAACCCCATGAGTTTGGAGGTGATAATGGCGGTGGATAAAGATCCCAGCAAATAGGAAAAAACGATCAGGGGAATGGCGGCGGTCATGGGATATTTTAGTGTAGTATGTTAGGTCTCTTAAAAACGCATCCATGCTTTTTTAAGGCCACCCTATATCATGAGATCTCTGTGTAAATCGGAGATCTTGTTTTTGTAACTGCGGACGTGTTTCATGGACATTATATATCTTCGCGACCTGCGGATCGAGACCGTTATCGGCATCTATGACTGGGAGCGGCGCATTAAACAAACTCTCATCCTCGACATCGAAATGGCGACGGATATCCGCAAGGCCGCGCAGACGGACAGCATCGAAGACACGCTTAACTACAAAGCTGTGGCCAAGCGCCTTATCGAATTTGTCGGCAACAGCGAATTTCAACTGGTTGAAACACTGGCTGAGCGCGTTGGTGAAATCGTGCTGAACGAATTCCGTGTCCCCTGGTTGCGCCTGCAAGTCAACAAACAGGGTGCGGTGCGCGGCGCGCGCGATGTTGGGGTGATTATCGAGCGTGGCGCGAGGGATTGACATGCGGCGCGTCTATATCAGCATCGGCAGCAACATCGAGCGCGATATCAACATCCGCTCCGGTGTCGCTGCGCTGCGCGAGCATTTCGGCGACCTGACCCTGTCCACCGTGTACGAGAGCCGGGCAGTTGGCTTTGAGGGTGATGACTTCTATAACCTGGTGGCGGGGTTTGATACGGAGTTGGACGCCATCGCCGTCAACGGCGTCCTGCGTGACATCGAACACCGCCATGGCCGGGTACGCGGTGGCTCGGGGTTCAGCTCCCGCACGCTGGATCTTGACCTGCTGCTGTATGACGACCTTGTAAGCCACGAAAACGGCCTCGCATTGCCGCGCGGCGAGATCACCAAATATGCCTTCGTGCTGTGCCCGCTGGCGGAAATCGCCGGGCAAATGCGCCATCCTGTCAACGGCAAGCGTTATGCGGATCTCTGGCAGGCGTTTACGAGTGAGCAAGGGCTGCAACCATTATGGCCGGTCAATTTTCAGTGGTGAACTGTGCTCTCCTCACGACATAGAAATAGGTAAACAAGAACATGACTGACAAAAACATATCAACCCAGGAAAAATGGGACACCATCTATAGCAGCGCTGAAAAACAGCCGAAAATAGCGTCGGAGGTGTTGCGTGAAAACCAGCATCTGCTGCCCGCCTCCGGCAAGGCGCTGGACTTTGCCTGCGGCTTGGGCGCAAACGCCCTGCTCCTCGCAGCACAGGGGTTGGAAACCCATGCCTGGGATATCTCCGAGGTAGCCGTCACGCGCCTGGCGGAAGAGGCCACAGCGCAGGGGTTGCACATCCAGGCCGAGGCCCGTGATTTAGTGGCGCAGCCGCCGGAGCCCGAGAGCTTCGATGTGATTGTGTCCTGCCACTTTCTGGAACGCCCGTTGAACCCCCATCTACTCGCGGCCTTGCGGCCCGGCGGGCTGCTGTTTTACCAGACCTTCACGCTGGAACGGGTGGACGGTGCCGGCCCGCAAAATCCCGAATTCCGTTTGCATGAAAATGAGTTGCTGACGATGTTTCCCGGCCTGCGTGTTTTGGTCTACCGCGAAGAAGGGTTGGTGGGCAACGCGCAGCGCGGCTTCCGCAGCAGGGCGATGCTGGTGGCGCAGAAGCGCTAGTCAACCGCTGTTCTCAGGCTAAATACCCTTGAACTCCAGGCACCTCGCAATTATTTGGGCATCAAATTCCCGTAGATGAGGGGCCACACCCAGTAGCGGCGCACTGATGCGCTCGCGCAGGGCGTCGATATTTTCTTGCAGTTCCGGAAATTCAGGGATCGCACTGTTCGCCACCCAGCCCGCCAGCGGTACGCCCTGCCGGGCAATGCTCTCGCAGCTCAATAAGGCGTGGTTCAGGCAGCCCAGGCGCATTCCCACTACCAGAATCACCGACAGGCCGAGCGCCTGGGCGAGATCGCCTATTGTCTCGTGCTCATTGAGTGGCACCCGCCATCCGCCCGCCCCTTCCACCACCACATAATCAACGCGCTGTGCCATGTCATCAAAGATTGCCTTGATGGGCGCAATTGCGATGCGTTGCCCCAGCCGCATGGCAGCGATATGCGGTGCGATGGGTGCGGCATAGGCATAAGGGTTGATCTGTGCATAGGGCAGGTTAAGGGTGGCGTGACCTTGCAGGATCAGCGCGTCGCTGTTGCGCAAGCCCTCGGCTGTCTCAATACATCCGGCAGAGACGGGTTTCATCGCGGCGGTGGTATGGCCGTGTGCTGCCAGCGCAGCCAGCACACCCGCTGTTACCCAGGTTTTACCCACGTCAGTGTCGGTGCCGGTGATAAAGAAGCCGCGTGTCATGAAGGATTGCGCCGTGGCGGGAAGGCGACTTTGAACACGCCCGGCTCTTCGGATTGCTGCGCCTCGGTAGCACGCTCAGGCGCCCAGGCGTGGCCATAGACCACTTCGTATGTGGCTGGCAACAAGCCGTCGCGCCGGTACTGTTCGTAAGCAGCAGCGAGTGCTTGCAGGCGCGCCTTGCCGGTCAGGCCGCGTGATCGCCCGGCAGTGACGTTATGTGCGCCGATGGTCTTGAGATCGCGCATCAGGCGCTGAATATCCGGGTAGGTCAGCGTGAAGTTTTCCACATCCATCACTGGCGTAGTGAGCCGCGCGCGCATCATGGCATCGCCGATGTCGTGCATGTCGATGAAGGTGTTGACGTGATTGAAGCCATCGACAGCTTTCCAACTGTGGCGCAATTCCTTGAGCGTGTCCGGCCCAAAGGTGGTGAACATCAGCAGGCCGCCCGGTTTCAGCACGCGGCGGAACTCGCGCAAGGTATGGTCCAGGTCATTGCACCACTGAATGGTGAGGTTGGAGAAGATCAGATCGGCACAGCCATCCCCGAACGGCAGGCGCTCGGCGTCGCCGCACACCAGCGCCGGTGTTTTCTGCCAGGGTAGCCAGGACGCATTATGGCGGCGCGTTTGCAACAGCATGTTGAACGCCAGATCCATGGCGATGATGCGGGATTTTTTATAGCGGCGCGCCAGCGCGGTAACGCCATGGCCAGTGCCTGCACCGATGTCGAGGATACATTCAGGGGCAAGCTTTACCAGGTCGAGCCGTTCCAGCATGCGATTTCTCACTTCGGCTTGCAGCGCTGCTGCCTCGTCATAACGGGCGGCGGCGCGGTCAAAAGAGGCGCGCACCAGACTTTTGTCGAGCAGAAAATCGCTCGTATTACTATCTGATTTGTTCATGTAAAAACTCATCCACTACTGCAAAAAAATCGTCAGGGTGTGACAAAAACGGCGCGTGAGCCGCCCCTTTGATAATATGCCAGTGCGCGCCAGGCCAGATTTCCTTGATATCCAGCGCCTCCGCAAGCGGCACAAGGGCATCGCGCTGACCGAAGATCAACTGCACCGGGCAAACAATTTCGCGCAAGCGGGGACGGAGATTCGCATCACGCAGAATCGCAAGGCCACTGCGCAATGTCGCTGGTGGGGGCGCACGGTGGCGTGACGCCAGTTCACGCAGAAAGCGCAACGTTTCGCCGCCACGCGCGCTGCCCAGCGTTTGCAGTGCAAGAAACCGCTGCAAGGTATCGTGATAGTCCTGCTCCAGCAGTTGCGTAAAGGCTTCCAGTACCTGCAATTCCATGGCGTGCGGCCAATCGCCACTGCGCACGAATTGTGGACTGCTGGCAACCAGAACCAGACCCGCGACCCGCTCGGGGTGTTCGATGGCGAGCCGCATAGCAACCATCCCCCCCAGCGACCACCCCAGCCACACAGCACGCGACGGCGCTACCGCCGCAACCGCTGCCGCAAGCGCGTCCAGATCACCCTGAAGGACACTCCCCTCCGGGGGACAGGTACCTTCAATGGCCGCGCTGCGCCCATGTCCCGGCAGATCAATGAGCGTAACACGGAAGGCCGTCGCCAGACGTTGCGCGGTTTCTTCCCAAATGTCCGCATGCAGGCCCCAGCCGTGCAGCAACACGATGTCCGGTCCCGCACCGAGGGTCTTCACATAAAAACTCACAACAACTCCGCCAGCACATCCAGCAGCCGGTCCACCTGTGCCTCGCTGTGAGCTGCACAGAGCGTGATGCGCAGCCTTGCACTGCCTTGCGGGACAGTGGGAGGCCGAATAGCGCTGATGAGGATGCCGCGCTGCATGAGCGCATCGCTTAATGCCAGCGCGCGCCCGGCATCACCGACTATCAGCGGCTGAATCGGCGTCAGCGATGCGGGCAGATCCAATCCCAACTGCTTCGCACCGGCACGAAATCGCGCAATCAAGCTGTGCAAATGCGTGCGTCGCCAGCCTTCTTCCTGCACCAGCCGAAGGCTGGTTCGCGTCGCCTGCGCAATGGCGGGTGGCAGCGCGGTGGTATAAATGTACGTGCGGGCACGCTGGATCAAGGTTTCGATAAGATCTTCGCTGCCTGCCACAAACGCGCCAAAGGTACCGAAGGCCTTGCCAAGCGTACCCATCAGAATAGGCACCTCATCCATGCCCAATCCGAAGTGCTCCACTACCCCGCCACCGTGCGCACCCAGCACGCCCAAGCCATGGGCATCGTCGATCATCAACCCTGCATTGTGTCTGTGGGCGATAGCGGCAAGCGCGGGCAGGGGCGCGATGTCGCCGTCCATACTGAACACACCATCGCTTACTATGAGTCTGGTTGCGGAGCCGTCTCCCGCCACACACCGTTCCAGCGCGTCCATATCATTGTGAGGATAACGCCGCAGGCGCGCCTGCGACAGCAACCCGGCGTCAATCAGCGAGGCGTGATTGAGGCGATCTTCAAATACGGCATCACCTCGACCCGCCAATGCGCTCACCACGCCGAGGTTGGCCATATACCCCGTGGAAAACAGCAGAGCGCGCGGCCTGTGGGTGAACGCCGCCAGCTCTTCTTCAAGTGCATGATGAGCGGCACTGTGCCCACTCACCAGATGCGCCGCGCCACTGCCCACGCCATACTCGGCGGCACCCTGTTGCAATGCGCCGATTACATCGGGATGATTGGCAAGCCCCAAATAATCGTTGCTGCAAAAAGACAGATAGCGCCGCCCCTCAACCACCACCTCCGCACCCTGTGGGCTTTCCAGCACCCGGCGCGTGCGATAGAGATTAAGCGCCCGTTGCTGCTCCAATCCGGTGGACAGGAATTTCATGTTTTAATCTGAATTTTTGCCGCAGAGACACGGAGAAAACATTCTGGGAGATTGATTAACAAGTGCTGTGCTCCGCGCAACGGTTTAGCGTTGAGCGTAGCGGAAAGCGGTCGGCTGAAATGATTGGCTAGGGGCGGCATTTTCGAAGCGCGATATTTTCAATTGGGAACCTCTTTTTTAGCTCAGGATCAAGAAACTCAATGCTCGCCACCCCTTTTTTTTCGTTAGCATTAAATCTGATGATAAAGGGAGCCGTGCCGCTTTGATTAAAATCTGGCGATAGCCAGACAACCTCGCCGCTATAACGAGTCCCACCTTCACAGCTATAACAAATATCAATATCACCAAATGACTGTTGATCAGCTTTACCAAGCAGTGACACAGACTCTAATTCAACACGCAGGATAGTAGCCGACTTGCATGCGCTCTTCATAGGAGCCCAGTCACCAATAAATGCATCAGGCACTGGAGGGCCAAGAGCAAAAACGGGCACAGACGCCACTAAAAGAGCGGCCATGGTAACCATCTGGGTAGAGATAGGCATCAATCAAGCCCCCTAACGATCTGTTCGGCTTATCACAAATTGATTGTCTAAGCCGCCTGCAGCATAAACTCAACCTTCACTGCCTTATATGGAAATTCAATATCACCATCAGCGGTTCGGGTGAGTATGCCTGCATTCAGCAGTGCGGTCACGTCGCCATGAACTGCCTTTACATCGCGACTGACTCGCCTTGCCGCCTCTCGGATTGACACCGGGCCTGCACCGCATAGGGTTTTGAGTAGCTCCCAACGCTTGGCTGTGAGTACCTGCCAAAGTAATTCGGGAGTAGCGAAGGCGATATGTGCCGCGCGATCAGCGCGGCCTGTCTTCATGGCCCGCGAAGCGTCTGTGAGCGTTTCTGCCAGAGAACGCACTTCAAGAACGACCGTTTTCATGATTCCACCTCGCAATGTCGGCGTTGAAGTCGGCCATCAATTGATCTGGGCCGGAGAATGCGTAGGGTGCTTCCACCGTGCCGACGTGCCGGTGATCACCTTTGTTACGTTCGTTGTCGTACCGTAATACACACTTGTTGGCGACTATGTAGGCCAGACGATACTTGAAGTCGTGCGCTGATGGCGGCACAGGCTGCGGCACTCGCCACACCGCCACTTCGACGAACGCATCTGGGGCGAGCACTACCCGCCGATGAACCAATGAAATGGCTTTCATGTTGGAGACGATAACAACATCTCTAATTGTTGTCAATTACTCCAACATCGTGTGTAACGGATTGAGGCCTAACCACCATTTGCAACCGCACGCCGCTGCTGAGTATCACCACGCGGTCTCAGGTTGAGAGCTTCCAGCATTTTCAGGTCGTCTTCTACCTGGCGCCCCTTGGTGGTGAGGTAATCGCCGATCATCACGCCCGATGCGCCTGCCATAAAGATCATGGCCTGCATGTCGCCGAGGAACTGGCGCCCGCCCGCAATGCGGATCTCCGCTTTCGGCAACAGGTAACGGAACACCGCTATCGCCTTGAGAATATCCATGGGCTGCATGGGTTCGCGTTCACCCATGGGGGTGCCGGCTTGCGGGTTAAGAAAATTCAGCGGTACGGACTCCACGCCCAGCTCACGCAGTGTCAACGCAAGTTCAACACGCTGATCGAGGCTTTCACCCATTCCTAATATGCCGCCGGCACAGACGCGCAGGCCAGCCTTGCGGGCATGGTTGATGGTGTCGATGTTTTCCTGGTAGGTGTGGGTGGTGCAGACCTGGTCGAAAAAGCTCGGCGCGCACTCCAGGTTATGGTGGTAATTTTCCATGCCCATCCCCTTGAGCATGACCGCCGTGTCTTCGTCCAGCGCGCCAAGGCTGGCGCAGCGGCCTATATCCGAATGTTCTTTTAGCGTTGTGAAGTATTCTTGCAACTGGTTGCGTTCCTTGGCGGAGCGCACGCCCCAGCCTTTGGACACCACGCCAAAATCGCTGGCGCCCCAGGCACGCGCACGTTCAGCTTGCTCCACCAGCTTCTCGCTGGAGATGTAATTGTAGGCCGGGGCTGCGGTCTTGTGATGGGCGCTCTGGGCGCAGAACGAACAGTTTTCGGAACAATTGCCGGAGCGCACGTTGGAAATGGCACATACCTCAACCTCGTTGCCACGGTATGTCTTGCGGATGCGGTCGGCACCCGCCATCAGCCAGGGCAGGTAATCATCTTCCAGGCGGATCATCCAGCGTCCTTCGTCGCCCGTTATATCCCCACCTGCAAGAATGCGTGTGGTCAGGCTGTCGATACGCTGATAGATTTCGTTGTTCATGGCGACTCTTTTCCTGTTTGGGTATGCTAT
>JAKFXX010000034.1 GCA_021731145.1 Gammaproteobacteria bacterium
TGTGCAGTCCGGCGCGGATCTCTTCCAGCGGGCTGGTGAGATAACCGTCATCGCTAATCGAATCGATAAGCGATGTGGCGATGGCGCGGTCGGTGTCGCTGAACGGGGTAAGTTGCATCTGCCACATCAGGTGCTCATGCAAGCCCTCGACAGATTCACCCTGAACCTCATAGTCGCGGCCATCCTGATCGCTGCCTTGCGTCTGCGGCGTGATGCTGTCATAGACGTCATCCCAGGAACTGTCGACGGGCAGGTCGTCGGGCATGTCGGACGACTGCAAATCGAGTGTGGATTCGGAGGTGGCCCCGCTCCCCACAGGCTGGTCATCCATGCCCATGTCGCCGCCGGTATCTACCCTTATATCCATGGGCGTGGGTGGCAGAAATTCATCGGACCCGCCAGTGTCGCCCTCGCCGGACGTCTCAAGCCCACCACCGGCCAAGGCGCTTTCGAACTCGCCCTCTTCGGCAAGCTCAAGCAAGGGGTTGGCTTCAAGAGCCTGTTGTACTTCCGTCTGCAACTCGAGCGTAGACAACTGCAACAGGCGGATCGCCTGCTGTAGTTGTGGCGTCATGGTCAGATGTTGACCCAGGCGAAGCTGAAGAGATTGTTTCATGGTAAAACGGCGGACTCAATCATGCGTACACGAACAATATACGCCTATGTGGCGAAGGACGGCTAGTCTATCCCCAAATCATCAAAGTTGGAACTGCTGTCCCAGATATACATCCCTAACCTGCTGATTGCTCAAGATCTCGGCAGGCGCCCCAGCGGCGATTACCTTACCTTCACTTACTATATAGGCGCGGCCGCAAATTCCCAAGGTTTCCCGCACGTTATGATCGGTGATCAATACGCCGATGCCCTTGGCGCAGAGGTGATTTATTATAGTCTGAATATCCACCACGGAAAGGGGGTCGACACCGGCAAACGGCTCATCCAGAAGGATAAAGCGCGGCCGGGTGGCCAGGGCGCGGGCGATCTCGACGCGCCGCCGTTCGCCGCCCGACAGGCTCATCCCCAGGCTGGAGCGGATGTGGCCGATGTGCAATTCTTGCAGCAATTGCTCCAGTTCCTGCTCCTGCTGTTCGCGGCTCAACCCCGGCACGGTTTGCAGAATGGCGCGGATGTTGTCGGCGACGGTCAGTTTGCGGAATACCGAAGCCTCCTGCGGCAAGTATCCTATCCCCAGCCGTGCCCGCGCGTGCATGGGATAGGCGGTGATGTCCTGTCCATCGAGCATGATGGCGCCTTGTTCGCAGGAAATCAGGCCGACGATCATGTAAAAGCAGGTGGTTTTGCCCGCCCCGTTGGGGCCCAGCAAACCCACCACCTCGCCGCTGTTTACTTCCAGGGATACGCCGTTGACGACATTGCGCGCACGGTAGCGCTTGGCGATGTCATGCGCGCTTAAAACACTCACGGGGTTTTTTCCTTGCGTCGCGGCTGGATCACGGCCTGCACACGCTCCTGGCCGGTTTGCGCCTTGCTGGCTTTGACCGTCTCCTCTCGGCCGTCGTACTCAATGACGTTTCCGGCAAATTCACTGCCTTCTTTCCAGAGATAAGCGCTTCTTTGCAGTACGATGCGCTCCTCACTGGAAAAGTAGTCGATACGTTCGGCGCGGGCGCGCAGCTCTTCATTCTTGCCGGTCGTGGCATCTTTGCTGTCCAGAAGCTGGCGATAATTCGCCAGCTTGCCTTCGGCGATGATCTTGTCCAGTTGCCGTTCCTTTTTTTTGCCCTCCGCGCCGGGTTTGGCGTCGGTGACGAAGGAGGCATAGGTTGTCACCGTGTCGGCGGTCAGCACGATACTGCCCTGGGTCATGCGCACATTCCCCCGGTAGACGCTGATGCCTTTTTTGTCGTCGATGTCGACACTGTCGGCTTCGATGTGAATGGGTTGCTCCCGGTCGCCGGTCATGGCCATGACGGCGACCGGGAACAACCCTAGCGATGCGGCGATCAGTATAAGTTTAAGGTGTTTCAGATACATAAGTTCCTCTTACTTTAGAGAGCAATCGCAGGTGTTCGTCTTTCAGGCTGGCGCGCATCCCCACCGCATCGACCACGCTGCCCGCATTGTTGCTGAAGGTGACGGGCTGGTCCGTTTCCGCGTATTCATCATCCGGTTTGAGATGCAGTTCGGTGGTGCGCACTATTTGCTCACGCCCCAGCGCGGGATCGGTTTGACGCATCATCACCTTGCCGCGCAGTACCACGGCCTTGCCGCCCGACGATATCCACCCCTGTTCGGCGTCGATGTGCCATGGCGGATCATCCTTGCGGAATACGGTCATGTGCGGCAGCGTGAGCAGCGCGCTGTCGTCGTCCGCGTAATGCACCATGGATGGCGCGGCCAAATGGTTGCGCGGTGCGCCCGCCTTATCCATGGTGGTCAGCGTGAAGTCCTTCAGATAAAAGTCAGGGTCGTGCCGCGTCGATCCGGGGCGGCTGGCCTGCGGGGTCTGTGCGGATTGCAGCAGCCACCAGCTCAGGGCGGCGAGTGCGACGAGAACAATCAGAATGAACCAATATCGCCAATGAAAGTTGATGCTTGTATTAACCAAGGGTTGCGTAATCCTGCAAGCTAATCATTACTGAAACAGGCCAGTCCCTGTCAAGAATCGCCAGCCATCAAATACCTGCCCAACTGCGCCTCCAGCGTCCCCCGTGCTTCCATGACCATCTCGCATACGTCCCGCGCCGCACCGCGCCCGCCCACGCTGGGGGTTTGCCAGTGTGCGTGTTTTTTGACCAGATAATGGGCGTCCTGCACGGCAATTGCCAGGCCCACGCGCTGCATTACCGGCAGGTCGATCACATCGTCGCCGGCGTAAGCCACCTGCTGAGCATCCAGCGCCAGCTTTTCCAATAGCACTTTAAAGGCGGCGAGTTTGTCCTGCTGTCCCTGGTAGACGTGCTTGATATTGAGGCTGGCCATGCGGTGGGCGACGGCCTCGGAGGTGCGCGCGGTGATCACGGCGATGTCGACGCCGCTGTTTTGCAGCATTTTCATGCCATGCCCGTCGCGCGAATGAAACACCTTGAGCTCCCGGCCTTCGGCGTCTATGTACAGACTACCGTCGGTGAGTACGCCGTCCACATCAAAGATCACCAGCTTGATGTGTGACGCTTTTTCGAGAATGTCTTGCATTGGATTATCCTGACTTTGTAAGGCAACGTTAGCATGACTGGGTTGGATACCGCAAAAAACATGAAAAATTCGGGGCGCTGTTGCGAGGGTCACTTGCCCGGATAATGGACTTCGGTGACGTAATAGGTTGTGCTCCCCTCCGGCGTCTGCACCGTGACCTCGTCATCCACGGCTTTTTTCATCAAGGCGCGCGCAACGGGGGAGTCTATGCTGATGTAGCCCTTTTTTACGTCGAATTCATCGGGGCCGACGATGCGATAGACCACTTCCTTGCCGCGCTCGTCTTCAAGATGCGCCCAGGCGCCAAAGAAGATGCGGGTTTGGTCTTGCGGGGTATCTCGCACCACTTTAAGGTCCGGCAAGCGTTTTTGCAGGTAACGGATGCGCCGGTCGATTTCGCGCAGCTCTTTTTTGCGATAGATATATTCGGCGTTTTCCGAGCGGTCACCCTCGGCTGCCGCAGCCGTCAGCGCCTTGGTCACCTCGGCGCGCCGTTTCCACAGGGCTTCCAGTTCGTCCTGCAGGCACTGATAGCCCTCGGGCGTGATATAGGGAGAGGACTTGGGCTGTGGCGGGCGGTAGCGTGACATCTTGGGTCTCAAGCATCCATTTTCAAATCCGCGCGAGTATGGCATAGATAGCAGTGTAGAATAATCATTTTTAGAGCTGGCCGGTTACAACGATTTGACGAGTGCAGACAATGAATAATTCAAGCAAGGCATCGCAGGATTTCTCCGTGGTGTATTACATCGGCGACCGCAGCACTGGGGCCATCCATGTTATCAACCGCAGCAACGGTCAAACCACGATTGAGCACCTCCCGGTTGCGCCGGGCACGGATCTGGACAAGCTGCTCAAGCCCGTCATGGCAGGATTGACGCAAGACCGCGCTGTTGTTCTGCTCGATCCGCGCAGCAAGGAGGTTCGGCTGCAGGCGGATTTTCCGGCGGATACCTTTCCCGCCCATCTTTATGCCGATCCGTATTCCAGCCGCGACTGGTTCATGAACGACGGTGACAAGGCGACCGGTAACGACACCTTGAATTGCGGAGATAAAGGCTCCTCGGTGACCGTTATCGCAAGCACAGCGAGCCGCGACGCAACATTCCTGAAGACCATTTGCATCGGGCGAGGTCATCATCAGGCGGCGTTTACTCCGCCCGCCGCACAAGCACCCAACGTGCTGCAGCGTGCCTACATCAGCAATCTCAACGATGGCACGGTCTCGGTCGTCGGCAACGATCCCAACGATGCCGCAAGCTATCTGAAACTGCTCGCCACCATCAACCTGTGCGAGCCGGAACGCGAAGAGGGCGTGGCGGACAAGATCCCGAACACCGCGTATCCGCATGGCCTGGCGTATTCCACCGCCGCCGGCAAGCTGTATAACCTCAACAGCGGTTACGGCACGGTGACGATCATCGACCCGGTTACAAACGCCATTGAACAGCGCTTGAATTTCAAGGGCTACAGCAACCTGTTCGCGGCGCCGGGCGGACGTTATCTGATCGGACGCGGCGCGGATCGCAAGTCCGACCCCAACCACGTGATCGCCAGGATTGCCGCGCTGGATACCACCACCAATACCGTGGCGGACAATCTCGACCTGCCAGACATTTATTTCAGCAAGTACTACTTCAATGCCGAAGGCACCAAGCTGTACATGACCACCAGCAGCTCGGGCAGCCCTGAGCAGCAGGCGAACATCAAGGCCGATGTGGTGCTGGTGTTCGACCTCACCACCTTGCCAAAGCTACGGCTGATCCAGGAGATCAAGGCAGGGCCTTCGGGATCGCTGGCTTTTCTGGTTCAGAACGGCGTCACGGAGCGGGTATTCTCCGCCAACGCGGAGGCTGGATCGCTGGTGGTGATCGACGGCAAGACGGACGCCGTGCTGGAGACTGTCGAGGTCACAGCGGGCGCATCGCATGCGCGGATCTGGATGTTGGGTGAACGGGCGTAACAGGAGCAACACATGAAAAATTTTTGGATAATCATCGCGCTGTTTTTTGCTGGAATCTCAGCCGCTCAGGCAGCGGTGCAAGGCGAAGAGATTGACTATAAAGCGGGCGGCACGGTGCTGAAAGGCTATCTGGCCTATGACGACAGCATCAAGGGCAAGCGCCCTGGCGTGCTGGTGGTGCATGAGTGGTGGGGGCATAACGAATACGCACGTAAACGGGCGCGCATGCTGGCAGAGTTGGGCTACACGGCGCTGGCGGTGGATATGTATGGCAACGGCCAGCAGGCCGAGCACCCGGATGATGCAGGCAAATTTGCGAACGAGGTAGCGCAGAATAGGGAGGCCGCCAAGGCGCGTTTTCTGGCGGCAATGAAACTGTTGCAAAACCAGTCAACTGTCGATTCGCGTCATATCGCGGCGATTGGCTACTGCTTCGGGGGCGGCGTGGCGCTGGAGATGGCGCGCATGGGCGTACCTCTCGACGCCGTGGTGAGCTTTCATGGCAGCCTGGGCACGGCCCATCCCGCGCAGCGCGGCAAGGTGAAGGCCAAGGTGCTGGTGCTGAACGGCGCTGATGACCCTTTTGTCAAGCCCGAGCAGATCACACAATTCAAGAAAGAAATGGAAAAAGCCAAAGTGAATTACAAGTTCATTTCCTACCCCGGCGCCAAGCATTCTTTTACCAATCCCGATGCCGATGCCTACGGCCAGAAATTCAATTTGCCACTAGAGTACAACGCCGAGGCCGACCGGCGTTCCTGGGACGAAATGCAGGCATTTTTCGTCAAGCTCTTCAGGAAATAGCACGATGATTTTTCGCCCCGGCAAAAATGCCACCATGCCCGCGCCGGAACATCATTACGTAAACCACCATCGTATCGTGCCGCCCTTCCCGGAAGGTATGACGATGGCGATGTTCGGCCTTGGGTGTTTCTGGGGCGCGGAACGCAAATTCTGGTTGGTGGACGGCGTTTACTCCACGGCGGTGGGCTATGCGGGCGGCTACACACCGAATCCCACCTATCAGGAGGTCTGCTCCGGGATGACCGGCCACAATGAGGTGGTGCGGGTGGTATACGACCCCGGCATGGTGGGTTACCAGCAATTGCTGAAGGTGTTCTGGGAGTCGCATGACCCGACTCAGGGCATGCGACAGGGCAATGACATCGGCACGCAATACCGCTCGGGAATTTACACCAGTGACGATGCGCAAAAAACTGCGGCGCTGGCTTCAAGAGAGGCCTATCAACAGGCGCTGAACGCGGCAGGTTATGGAGCCATCACCACCGAGATCATGGATGCCCCGGAATTTTATTATGCGGAAGACTACCACCAGCAATATCTGGCGAAAAATCCTGATGGCTACTGCGGGTTGGGTGGCACCGGGGTGGCGTGTCTCCGTATAGATGGTAAACCTGTAGTGAGGTAGTGAGGTAGCCCGGATGAAGCGATAGCGTATCCGGGGGCCGCCATCCCGCCGCCTCCCGGATTGCGTGTTACTCCATCCGGGCTACTTACTGGGTCAGTTGAATATCCCTGTTTTGACAGTAACAGGCGATTCGCTCATCGAATAGCGTTTGACGAGTCCCTGCTGATCAAATAATACCACCAGCTCCTTCTTGGTGCCGCTGGCGGACGACCCGAACAGACCAACGATGGGGATGAAGTTGACCGCATCCGCGCTCATTTTGGCGAGCTCATACTTCCACATTTCAAGCCCGGAATCGGTAAATGATGTTGTATTCGGCGAGCCAAACGTCGAGCGAACATCCGCCTTGGTTGTCTTCCCCTCGACTATCTTCTGTGAAACTGACAATTCTGTCTCGTTTTTCAGCGCCTGATTTCCCACACTGGCACAACCCGCCAAAAAGATTGTCACGATTAGAAATATAGGGATAACTCTCACTTTTGTCTCCTGTTTGTTAGCCGTTGAAAAAGTCAAATCCTCCGCCCAAACCACACCACCCGACCGATGGACGGCGATACCCGCCCCTTCCATTTCGGCCGACCGGAGTTAATGCGGCTGGTAATCCGCATTATCGCTGGCTACACGCAATATTGATAGCCCGGATCGTCCCTCCACCCCGGCACCTTTCGGGTGCGAGGTGAATCATACAAGCCCGGAAGGAGTGAAACGGATTCCGGGGTCATTCGCCAAAGGAGTCCCCCTGGGTATGATCGCCCGCCCAGTCAGGCGGATATACACCCCGCGCCGTATAGCGGTGAAATGTGGAATATGGCCAGTCCGCCACGCGCGCGACATGCCCATGTTTCACGGGATTCCAGTGAATGTAATCAACGTGCTTTTCAAAATCCAGATCGTCACGAATGGTGTGTTCCCAATAGCGTCGCTGCCAGAGATCGTATTCACCCTTCGCATTGCGTCGCGTGGCCACACCGGCCGCAACTACGCACCGCGTGAAACGGCTTTTGAGCAGGCGTATCCGCCCTGGATAGTCGTCATCACCCGGTGGCAGTGTCCACAGCGCATGAAAATGTTCCGGCAACACCACCATCGCCGCTATTTCAAACGGACTTTCGCGCATCACCGACGAGCGCGCAGCCTACCCTCGGGGTATAACACTTTGCGCAGATCATCAATCCGATCCACCAGGATCGACGACGACCGATCACGCAATGTGATCGTGAAGAAATAGGTCCCACCGGGAACCCGATTGCGCCGATACATGACCATCGACAGAGTTTATCCGCACCACGAGCAATTATGAAGCCTTGATGAAGCGAAACGCAATCGAGGGCAACGCCGGTTCAGACAATCGAAAATCCCGGATTTCATTTCATTACGTCCGGGCTACTTACTTGCCAGCCCCCTTTCCCCAAACCTACAACAACACCCGCTCAATCCCGCCCTGTTTCGTTTTCTCGACAAACACCTGCTGCCAGTTTTCGCCGAGTAGTCTATTGGCAAGCTCCACCACGATGTAGTCGGTCTGCATGCCGGTGTCGCCGGCGTAGCGCGACAGGCCTTGCTGGCAGGCGGGGCAGGAGGTGAGCATTTTGACTTCGTCGTGTTCTACGGTCTCCGCGCCGGTGAGTGCTTTGATGCCCTTGTGCAGTTCTTCTTGTTTGCGGAAGCGCACCTGGGTGGCGATGTCGGGGCGGGCGACGGCGAAGGTGCCGGCTTCGCCGCAGCAGCGTTCGGAGAGTTGCACGCCCTGACCCATCAGGTTGGAGGCCACGCTGATCGGGTTGTGGGTTTTCATCGGTGTGTGGCAGGGGTCGTGATAGATGTATTTCACGCCGGGTACGCCATTCAGGCTTATGCCCTTTTCCATCAGGTATTCGTGGATATCGAGCAGGCGGCAGCCGGGGAAGATGGACTCGAATTCGTATTTGAGGAGTTGGTCCATGCAGGTGCCGCAGGAGACGATCACGGTTTTGATGTCCAGATAGCTCAGGGTGTTGGCCATGCGGTGGAACAGCACGCGGTTTTCGGTGCTGATCTGGCGGCCTTTGGCCTCGTCACCGCTGGAGGTCTGCGGATAGCCGCAGCACAAGTAACCCGGCGGCAGTACGGTCTGCGCGCCTACCTCATGGAGCATGGCGAGGGTGGCAAGCCCCACCTGGCTGAACAGCCGCTCCGAGCCGCAGCCGGGGAAATAAAATACCGCGTCGGAATCGTCGTTCACCTTGGCGGGGTCGCGCAGGATGGGTATGACGCCTTTGTCTTCCACGCCGAGCTGGGCGCGGGTGGTCTTGGCGGGCAGGGCGCCGGGCAGTGGTTTTTTCACGAATTGAATCACCTGCGCCGCGATCTTGGGCTTGCCGGTGGTGGCGGCGGGGCGCTCCTGCTTTTTGCCGAGCAGCCCCATGCGCTTGGCCAGATTGTGCCCCAGGCGCTGGCCGGCATAGCCCCAACCGATCATGGTCTTGCGCATCAGCTTGATGGTGGCCGGGTCAGTGACGTTCAGGAAGGCCATCGAGACAGCCGTGCCAGGGCTTGCGTGACGCTGGCCGCGCTGCTTCAGAATGCGGCGCATGCGCACGGTGACATCGCCGAAGTCGATGTTGACCGGGCAGGGATTAAGGCATTTGTGGCAAACCGTACAGTGGTCGGCGACATCGTTCATCTCGTCGAAATGACGAATCGAGATACCGCGCCGGGTCTGTTCTTCATAGAGAAAGGCCTCGATGATCAGTCCCGTGGCGAGGATCTTGTTGCGCGGCGAGTAGAACAGGTTGGCGCGCGGCACATGCGTGTTGCACACCGGCTTGCACTTGCCGCAGCGCAGGCAGTGGCGGATGTCATCGTTGAGCGCGCCGAGCTCGCTTTGCTCCAGGATCAACGCCTCCTGCTGTACCAGCCGCAACGAGGGGGTGTAGGCATTGTGCAGACCGGAACCGGCCAGCAGCTTGCCGCGGTTGAAGCGCCCATGGGGGTCGATCTTCTGTTTGTAGCCAGCAAAAGCCGCCACCACCTCGGGTTCCAGATAGTGCATTTTGGTGATGCCGATGCCGTGCTCGCCGGAGATGACCCCGCCCAGCGCCACCGCCAGGGCCATGACGCGGTCAACGATGCGGTCGGCCTCTTGCAGCATTTCGTAATCGTTGGAGTTGACCGGGATGTTGGTGTGTACGTTACCGTCGCCGGCGTGCATGTGGGTCGCCACAAACAATCGGCTGGAGCGGATGCGGGTGTGGATCTCGTCGAAGCGGGTGTGGAATTTCTCCAGTTCGCGGCCTGCAAAGATGGCCTTCAGTGGCCGTTCCACCTCTTGGCGGTATGATATGCGCAATTCACGGCGTTGCAGCAGATCGAACAGGGTATCGCCTACACGCACCTTGGCCCGTGTCTCGGTATCGAGCAAGGTCGGGGATAGCGAAGCGGGGGCATCCAGATAGTCCAGAATGGCCGTCCACTGCTGCTGGATCTTGAGCAAATAGTCGCGGGCAGCGCTGATCTTGTTGGTGATGATCGCGTTGCTCTCGGCGCTGGTTTGATAATCGGCACTGCGGCGCAATTCCGTCAAATCACCGCCCAGATATTCCAGCAGAGCCGCTACCAGACGCAGCTTGTTGTGCATCGACTGCTCGATATTGATGCGCTCGATGCCCAGCGTGTACTCGGCGAGGCGCTCCAGCGGGATCACCACGTCTTCATTGATCTTGAAAGCGTTGGTGTGAGCGGCGATGGCGGCGGTGCGGGCGCGGTCTGCCCAGAAGCGGCTACGCGCTTCGGGACTCACGGCGATGAAGCCCTCCGCCTCGCGGGCGTTGGCGAGCCGCACCACCTGGGAGACGGCTTGTGCCACCGCATTTTCCTCGTCACCCGCCACGTCGATGATCAACACCATCTTGGGCCGCTCGCGGCGCGGCGCCTTGGTGCTGTAATTCACCGCGCGCACATAACGCTCGTCCAGATGTTCCATCCCCGCCAGCAATACACCGGGCACTGCATCCAGATAATTCTTGATCTCCACGATAGCCGGTACGGCGTTGCACAGGTCGGCGCCGAAGAACTCCAGGCACACGGTACGGGTAAAGCGCGGTTCGCGGTGCAGAATAAACACCCCGGAGGTGATCAGCCCGTCACAGCCCTCCTTTTGGACACCGGGCAACCCGCCCAGGAATTTGTTGGTGACATCCTTGCCCAAGCCCTCTTTGCGCAACTCCGGGCCGGGGATGCGCAGAATCTCGGAAACGCCGGTCGGCGTCTTGCCATCGGCGCGGTAATGAGTGACGCGGAACTCGGCGAACGCGACCTCGTGGATCTTGCCCAGATTGTGGTTAAGGCGCTCCACCTCCAGCCATTGCGCATCGGGGGTAACCATGCGCCACGACACCAGGTTGTCCAGGCACGTGCCCCACAGCACGGCTTTTTTGCCACCCGCATTCATGGCGATGTTGCCGCCGATGGTGGAGGCGTCCTGCGAGGTGGGATCAACGGCGAACACGTGACCGGCGGCATAGGCCAGCTCGGAGACACGCTTGGTGATCACGCCAGCCTCGGCGCGCACCGTGGCTATCGAACGGGACACGCCGGGCAAGGCGCGGAACTCCACCTGCCCCAGCCCTTCCAGTTTTTCGGTGTTGAGCACCGCGCTGTCCGGATGCAGCGGCACCGCGCCGCCGGTATAGCCGGTGCCGCCGCCGCGCGGGATGATGGTCAGCCCCAGCTCGATACAGGCCTGCACCACACCCGCCATCTCCTCCTCGCTGTCGGGGGCGACCACCACAAACGGATATTCCACGCGCCAGTCAGTGGCGTCGGTGACATGCGAGACACGCGCCAAGCCGCTGAAATCAATGTTGTCGCGCCGCGTGACCTTGGTGAGGCGCTTCAGCGTCTTTTTGCGCAAGTCATACTGGTTCGAAAACCAGGTTTGAAACTCCTGCACCGCCTTGTGCGCCGCATGCTCCAGCTCCAGCGCCAAGGGATTTTCTCCGGCACGGGTACGGATCTGCTCCAGGCGTTGCAGAAGGGTAGTAATCAGCGAAGCACGGCGCTTGGGATTTTCCAGCAAATCGTCCTGGATATAGGGATTGCGCGTCACGATCCACATATCCCCCAGCACCTCGAACAACAGGCGCGCCGAATGCCCGGTGCGGCGCGTGCCACGCAGTTCGTTCAACACCTCCCACATGCGCTCGCCCAGAAAGCGGATCACGATCTCGCGGTCGGAGAACGAGGTATAGTTATACGGAATTTCACGGATGCGGGGGGTGCTGCTCATGGGGAGATAGCCGGTACAGTGTTATGAAAGAACAGGCATTTTAGCACGCACCGAGCGGATAATTCAGAAGCAGTTGCTAGGGGATTTAACCCGGAAACGGGTTAGTCCTGCTGTGACACAAAGCGATCAAGGGATGCAGTGCAAGGCAAAATCGGGCGAAAAAGCGGAGTTTACACGGAGTAAATGAGCATTTTGAGTCCGATTTTAACGCCGCAATGCGCCCTTCAGCGCTTTGTGACACAGTAGGATTAGCTGTGATGGCTGTAACGGCTATGCAGGCTCAACACGCGGCTGACGTAGTTGGTAGTTTCGGGATAAGGGGGAACGCCACCGAAGCGCAACACGGAGTTTTCACCCGCGTTATAGGCCGCCACCGCAAGACGCGGGTTATTGCCAAACATCTTGAGCAGATCGCGCAGATAACGCACCCCACCGGTAATGTTCTGGGTGGGATCGAAAATGTCGCGCACCCCATAACGGCGCGCGGTATCGGGCATGAGCTGCATCAGCCCGGACGCGCCCTTGGGCGACACGGCCTGCGGGTTGAAGCCGGATTCGGCATGAATCACCGCGTGCACCAATGCGGGATCAACCTGATAGGTCTGCGCTGCTCTACTTACCATGCCGTCAAGCCCCGGCGGTCTCTTCGCCGCACGCAGCGACCGTAACGACCCGGTGGAATAATCGCGGCGCGGCGCACCTTTCGGCTCCCTCTGAATTACCTTGTAGCGCGCATCGTAGCTCGGCACATTGGTGATGTTGAGCACACCGTTCTCGTCGGTAAAGGCGTAAAGGTCCGCCCGCGCCCAAGCGCTGGCGGTAAGCATGATAAACAGCAGGGTGAGCCTGACGGCCATGCAGAATCCTCGTCTTTTTAACCTTATAGCCTCTCCCAGCCGCAAAATCCGTGAACCAAGTCACACATATGCAGGGGTGAAGCTAGCGTAGCGAACAGGCCAGGATGCAAAGCTCCTCCATTTCTGTCAGATAGCCTTGGCAGCCCGATCTACACAATAACTACTTCGGCCTCCAGCGGGCTTATCTTTAGCATATATAAAATCGCGAGGGCCTACGCCCCCGCTTTCCCCGCCACCTTCTGACTCCTGCGCAGCCTTGAAAGCAACCGCCGCGCCATTTCACCAAACATTTCAGTTTGGGTGGGATGCGGATGGATGGCGTGTGCCACTTGCTCCAGGGTCATATTGCCGCTGACCATCATCACTGCCTCGCCGATCAGCGTATCCGCGTGGTCGGCGAGAAAGTGTACGCCGATGATGCGGTGGCTGGCCTTGTCGGCGACGATTTTGATCATGCCTTGAGTCTCGGCGGTGATCATGGCCTTGGCGTCGATGCTCATCGGCATCTTCACTTCAGCGGCGTCGATGCCCTTGGCCTTGGCCTGCTCCACCGACAGGCCGACGAAGGCGGCCTCGGGGCGGGTGAAGATCACGCCGCAGTCTTTGTCCTGGTCGTATTTGGCGTCCTCGCCCAGGATATTTTCCGCCGCAACGCGCCCCTGATGGCCGGCGGTGTGGGCGAGCATGTAGCCACCGATCACATCGCCGACGGCGAAGATATGTGGCACGGAGGTACGGCCACGTGTATCGACCTTAATCACGCTGCCGTCCAGCGCCACGCCAGCGGCCTCCAGCTTGAGCGGGCCAACCACAGGACGCTTGCCCGTGGCCATCAGGACGTATTCACAGCCGAGTGACTGCGCGCCGCCTTGGTCGTCTTCATAGATGACGGTCATGTCACCCGCCGCGCCCTTGATTTCCTTGATCTTGACCGAGGTGTGAACGGTCAGGCGCGGGTCGTCGTTGAGGATGGCGGTGAGGTTTTTGGCGATTTCCGGCTCGACTTCAAACAGGATACGGTCGCGGCCTTCCAGCAACACCACTTCAGTGCCGAAATCCTGGAAGATTTGCGCCATTTCCAGACCAATAGCGCCGCCGCCGATGATGCCGAGGCGTTTGGGCGCCTTGGTCAGGCCCCACACGGTATCGGATGTCAGCACGCCGCCGCTCTTCAGGCCGCTATCGGCCCCCGGAATGGGTGGCACGAAGGGTGGCGCGCCAGTGGCTATGACGGCACAACCAAAGGTGATGTGCTCACCCTTGGAGCCGTCACCCAACGGGGCACGGGCATGAGGATCTTTGCTGTTGCCCGAGGTGTCAACAAACAGGCGATGATCGGACTCGAACCAGGCAAAGCCCTGGATGACCTTGATCTTCACGCCGGTGTCGGTCTTGAGCGCCATTTCACCACGGGTTTCCAGTACGTGACGGCGGGTCTTCTCCAGCGCCTCCCAGTTGAGGGTGGCCTTGGTAGTGCCTTCCACGCCCAGGTGCGCGTCATGGGCGCGGTCACGGATGCGGTCCGCCGCCGCACGCCACGCCTTGGAGGGGATACAGCCACGCCACAGGCATTCACCACCGGGGAACGGCGAGTCGTTAATCATCGCCACCTTGATGCCATGTTCGGCCAGGTCACGGGCGCAGTCTTCACCGCCCGGCCCGCCGCCGATCACCACCACGTCATAATCCCAGTTACCTTCGGGAATAGCCGGGCCAACGTAGCCGATCCACTCTTCCGGGTGTTCGATATGTTGCTTGAGGGTATTCAGGTACATGGCCGTTTCAGCACCATTGACCACGCGGTGATCTGCGGTGATGGTGAGCGGCATACCCTGATCCCCCGCCGTGGCGATGGCCAGGATGGCCGCCGTGCCAGGGGTGGGGATGGCGTCGAAATAACTGACCCCCAGCATGCCCATGTTGGACACCATGAAGGTGGGGTTGGCGTATTCTTCCGGTTTGAGACGGCGCACGCGGGCGCGCGTCACCAGATCCTTCCACGACGCATCCAGCTCTTCCAGGCTGCGAGATTCGCAATGGCGCAACACCGGCACCACCAGGCCGCCGCCATCGGCGGAAACCGCCATGCCGATATCGACAACATCGCGCTCCACCAGCTTGTCCACCGGCTGGTAGGCCCAGTTCATGGTGGGATGCTTCTTCATCGCCAGCGCACAGGCCTTGGCAATCGCCACGGTGACGGAGACGCCCTTCTTCTTGGCGGCCTTGATCAGTGCATCGGGGCGGGCATTGACGGTGACATGGAAGGTCGGCATGGTCAGCGAGGCAGTCATCGACTGGCTTACCGCACGCTCCATGGAGGACATGGCGCGGCCATGTCCGGGCACCTGTACTTCGGGCAGAATATGCGCCGCAGGCTGCGCCGCAACTTCCGTGGGCCGTTCGATGGGCTGGGCGCGCAATACGTCGTCAGCGACGATCACGCTGCCGGTGCCCGTACCCCGGAGGGTATTCAAATTCACGTGCAGCGCCCCCGCCAGTTTACGGGCATAAGGGGTGGCATGCTTGTTGTCGGGGCGGGGGGCGGGCAGGGTGCCAGCCGCCACCGCTGGGGCGCTCACAGGGCGGGATGCCGCCGCCACAGGTGCGTGAGATGTACTTGCAGCAACAGCCGTTTGCGCTACGCTGACTGTAGTGACGCCTGTGACCACTTGTCCGGCCTGTTCCACCAGATAGGCTAATGCGCCACCCACCGGCACCATGGCGTCCACCGCTGCGAGTGGGCCGGAGAGATAGCCTTCGCGGAACACCTCGACATCCATGATCGCCTTGTCGGTCTCAACCTGCGCGACGATATCGCCGCGCTCAATCTTGTCGCCGGGCGCTTTGCTCCAGCTCACCACCATACCTTCCGTCATGGTGTCGGAGAGCTGGGGCATTTTGATGACGTGCGTCACACCCGCAGGCTCATTCGACGCCGCCGGGGCGCCAGGCGCGGGGCTGGCAACGGTGGCCTGGGGAGCAGCACTTACAGGGGTGTGTGCTTGCGCAGCAGGCGCCGCTGTATTTGCGACTTCTTCAGCCGTTGCAACAATATAGGCAATCGCCCCACCTACCGCGACCACGGCGTCCACTGCTGCGAGCGGGCCGGAGAGATAGCCTTCGCGGAACACCTCGACATCCATGATCGCCTTGTCGGTCTCGACAGTGGCCACGATGTCGCCGCGCTCGATCTTGTCGCCAATCTGCTTCTCCCAGCTCACGATAACCCCTTCGGTCATGGTGTCGGAAAGCTGGGGCATTTTTACTGCATAGGGCTCTGCCATGGTTTACTTCCCGAACATCTTCAGCACGGCATGGACGACATCCTTGGCGCTGGGGATGGCGGCCTTTTCCAGCTTGTGGTTGTAGGGGATGGGAACATTTTTGGCCGATACGCGCAGCGGCGCGGCATCCAGCTCAAAGAAACATTCCTCGTTGATGATTGCAATCACCTCCGAACCCACGCCCACCGGCGCCTCCGCCTCTTCGGCGATCACGGCGCGGTGGGTCTTGCTCACCGAGGCCTTGATCCCGGCACGGTCCAGCGGGCTGAGGGTAAAGAGATCCACCACCTCGCAGTCGATGCCATGATGGGTGGCAAGAAACTCCGCCGCCTCCAGGCACCAATGCACCGAGATGTTGTAGCCGAACAGGGTCACGTCGCGGCCTGGGCGGGCGACTTCGGAGCCCTCCAGCGGGTGGAAGTAATCGCCGTCCGGCACTTCGCCCTTCATGTTGTACATCAACTCGTGTTCGTTGATGAACACCGGGTCGTTGCAGCGTATCGCGGCCTTGAGCATGCCATAGGCCTGCTTCGGGGTGGAGGGCGTCACCACGCGCAGACCGGCAATGCCCATGAACACCTTCTCCATGCGTGCCGAATGCTGCGCACCCAACTGGTGGGCCGTGCCGCCCGGCGAACGGATCACCACCGGCGCGGTGAGCTGGCCGCCCGACATGTAGCGCACTTTGGCGGCGGAATTGAAGATCTGATCCATCGCCAGCCAGGCGAAGTTGACCGACATGATCTCGATAACGGGCCGCACGCCAATGAAGGAAGCGCCGATGGCAAGGCCGGTGAAGCCGTTTTCCGAGATCGGGGTGTCGATCACCCGCTCCGCGCCGTATTTGTCGTACAGGCCTTTGGTGGCCTTGTAGGTGCCCCCCGCCACGCCGACATCCTCACCCATCACGATCACCAGCGGATCGCGCGTCATTTCTTCATCCTGGGCGCGCTGCAGCGCTTCCCAATACATCATAACTGCCATTAGCGTACCCCCCCACGGACATAAGGATCATTGTCCGCCAGCACATATTTTTCTAGTTCATCCACCGAAGGTTCCGGTGATTCTTCCGCAAACTTGATGATCTCGCTCTCGATTTGATGAAGGATTTCGGTATCCATCGCCTTGTAGTCATCGAGGCTGATCTCGCCCGCATCGACCAGGCGGTCGCGCAGTATGATGATAGGGTCACGCTTGCCCCACATGCGCTCCTCGTCCTTGGCGCGGTAGGCGTTGGAGTCGGACATCGAGTGGCCGCGGTAGCGGTAGGTCATCAACTCCAGGAAATACGGCCCTTTGCCGGAGCGCACATGATCGACAGCGGTTTTGGCGGCCTGATACACCACCTCCACATCCTGCCCGTCCACCTGCGCGGCGGGAATGTCATAGCCGCACACACGCTTGTACTGATCGACCACCGCTGTAGAACGGTCGATGCGCGTGCCGATGCCGTAGAGATTGTTTTCACACACGTACAGCACCGGCAGATTCCACACCTTGGCCATGTTCAGCGACTCGTGGAAGGTACCCTGATTGTTCGCGGCATCCCCCAGAAAGCAGATGGAAATCGCATCCGAACCCTTCATCTTGAGGCCCTTGGCGATGCCGGCCGCAAGCGGGAAAGGCCCGCCCACCAGCGCGTAGCCGCCCATGAAATGGTGCTCCACGTCGAAGATGTGCATGGAGCCGCCGCGCCCCTTGCTGGAGCCGGTCTCCTTGCCATAAAGCTCCGCCATCACGGCCTTGGGATCAGCGCCGCACTTGATGGCATGGATGTGGTCGCGGTAGCCGGTGATCACGTAATCGTGGCCGGGCCGCGCCGCCTCCATCACACCCTGGGCGCAGGCCTCCTGTCCGGGATAAAGGTGGAGAAAACCACCGATCTTACGTTCCACATAGGCTTCGTAGCAGCGCTCCTCGAAGCGGCGCGCGAACAGCATTTCGCGCAGCACCCGTTTTTTGTTGGCGGGGGTCATGGGACTCCTTTTACAGTACCTGAAAATGAATAAGCACGATATGATCAGTGTTTTGGCGCATCAGGTCAAGGAAAGTCATGACTTTATTAAGGGGATTACAGTGACAAAAATCAACATAAAACAACACAAAAGCCCGCCGGATGAGGCTCGCCTTGGCAATTCAACCAATCTGGTGATGGTGTTACCCGACACCAAAGGCGCGTGGCCGTTATTCCCCTATGCCGACGTGCTTGAGCAGCGCTGGGCGCGCAGCAAGGAGAAAGATGACACCTCGCCGCTGACCACCGACCTGCCCAACGCGGCGGGCACGCGCGTGACACTGGCGCGCATCAAGGCGGAAATTTCCCCTTTCGATCTGCTGACCCTGGCGCGCAAGCTGTGCGCCATTCATTTTGAGCAAAACCCGGCGGAAATATCCCTCCTCATGCCGGGGCTGGAGGAGGGATTGGCCGCGCGCGTCGCCGAGGCGATGGTCGCTGCTCTGCTTGCGGGCTGTCACGCCATGCCCTCGTTAAAAAGCAAACCCGCCTCGGACAAGCGGCTCACCGCTTTCCATATCCACGGCATCAGCGGCAAACCCGATTTCTCGCGCACCTTGGCGGCTGCCGAGGGCAACAACCTGGCGCGCTACCTCACCGCACTGCCACCCAACCAACTGACCCCGGCACATTACCTTGAGCGCATCACCGAGCTGGCGAAAGAGCACGGCTGGAACATCCACCTCTTCGACACCAAAGCCTTGCGCCGCCAGGGCGCCGGGGCGTTTCTCGCCGTTGCCCAGGGCAGCGCCGATGACGATGCCTGCATCGTGCAGTTGTGCTACTCGCCCAAAAACCGTGGCGCCGACACAAAACGAGGGTCTGAAAAAGCCACCAAAAAAAGGCTCGCCCTGATCGGCAAAGGCATCTGCTACGACACCGGCGGCAACAACCTCAAGCCCGCCAAGAGCATGTTCGGCATGCACGAAGATATGGAAGGCAGCGCCGTGGCGCTCGGCACCCTGCTGGCGCTGACACGGCTCAAGGCGGACTTTTCCGTACACTGCTGGCTGGCACTGGCGCAAAACCACATTGGCCCCAAGGCCTACAAACAGAATGACGTAGTCACCGCCAGCAACGGCACCACCATTGAAGTGGTGCACACCGACGCCGAAGGCCGCATGATCCTCGCCGACACCCTGGCCATGGCCAGCGCCGAACACCCCAGCCTTATCATCGACTACGCCACCCTCACCGGCGCCTGCGTCTACGCCCTCGGCACACGCTACAGCGGCGCCTTCACCAACCGCGCCGCACTGATCCCGGACATCATCGAAGCCGGACGCCAAAGCGGCGAGCGCGTCTGGCCCTTCCCGACCGACGCCGATTATGACAAGGAGCTGGAAAGCGACATCGCCGACATCAAGCAATGCACCCTCACCGGCGAAGCCGACCACATCCTCGCCGCACGCTTCCTGAGCCGTTTCGTCAAAGACGACACCCCCTGGCTGCACATCGACCTCGCCGCAGGGAATAGCAAGGGCGGCCTGGCGCACATTCCTACCGACATCACCGGGTTTGGGGTGAGATTTACGCTGGATTTGCTGCTGGATAAGGGGGTGATGGGGAAGGGGTGAGGAGTCCCTGGTTTTTCAGAAAAGGGCAGGTTATTTGGTTTTGCTCGCAAGGTGTGATAAAAATTTCAGCCATAGCTGATAAAAATAGGCTTTACATTGATTTTAATGAAGTTCATGCTTGGAAAAAATTTTACACACCATGCCTGATAAAATTTTAGGTATTTTATTGGTGTCTACTTTTAGTTGCACTAGCCCTGCTTCGCAGGGGGAGGATAGCGGGTGGTTAGGAGTATAAATTAAACTAAGCGAATGCCCCACACCGTGCAACAGATTTTCCGTCAAAGCTTTCCCGCGCTCGCCGCCGGTCGC
>JAKFXX010000011.1 GCA_021731145.1 Gammaproteobacteria bacterium
CCTTACAATAGATAAGGACACCGGCTTTACGCAGAACACGCAAGAAGGAAAGAGGTATAGCTAAGCGGCCTTTCTTCGTGCGCCTTTCTTTTTTGTTACCACCTTCTTTTTTGTGATAATTTTCTTTTCTACGGCTACCGGAGACAAATAACGGCGCGCCCATTTAGCCTCAAATTTCTTGAAAGCCTCGTCCTTCGCGGCAATCATTCTGGCCAAAACCCGCTCGCGCGCCATTGAAGACTTGGCCTCCTTCTTTACTACCTTCGCCATGACGGCCACTTGGGAAACAAGCTCTTTAATTCTCTTTTTAAGCGCCTTCTGTTTCTCTTTATGAACCATCTGTTGCCGCATGGCTCTTTCTTTTGCAACCACCGCTCTGGTCTTCTCCGGCGGCCTTCCAACCGCAGCTTTTACTCCAGCCGACTTAGCTTTTACTTTAACGGTACCCTTTTTCTTGACTAAAACCCTGGATGGATTTGCGCCCTGTGGCGGTCTACCCCTCCGTCGTTTTTCTGCCCCGTCTTGGGATGTTTCTTTCTTGGCTCTTGGCATACAACAAACTCCTCAACATCATTATTTAAAGTAAAAACAAGTCATTCTAACCATATAAAATATTATTATACATAAAATACTTATTGTTACATATATTTCAGGGCAGCATTCCACATCAAGGCTGCTTTCACATGGCAAATGTCATGCCAAGGGGAGAAGCCATTAAATCTTCAACGCCAACCATAAAAATCAAACTTGCCAAAGTTTTATTATTGAGCGCACAATTTAAAATGTAGCTTTGCATAAAACATAAAAATATTACATTTTGAAATTTATCAATATAATTAAAAAACTAGGCATTACAGAGAAAATGGAAAGAAACCATCTCGCACGGTTGTGAAAAAAATCATATGCAGACAACCATAAATCGTTGGGAACACTTCCCTCATCAGGCCGACATTGGCGTGCGCGGGATCGGTAGCTCGAAAGAAAAAGCCTTTGAGCAAGCCGCTATTGCATTAATCGCAGTGATAACTGACCCGCAACTTATATCCCCTGAAATCGCGGTAACAATTTCCTGCCAGGCACCGGACAGCGAGTTATTATTCGTGGACTGGCTCAATGCGCTGATCTACGAAATAGCAACACGTAAAATGCTCTTTAGCCGCTTTGAAGTCATCATCAAAAACTCACGCGTCGAGGCAACGGCATGGGGTGAGAAAATACAAACCTCAAAGCACAAACCCGCCGTCGAAGTGAAAGGGGCAACATATACCGACCTTCATGTCCGGCAGGAAGAGAACGGCGCATGGATTGCGCAATGTGTCGTGGATGTATAGCGACATCCCTATCAAACAGTATCACTGGACGAAACGCAGAGGACACCATGGACACATCACTGTTTACCCGGCAATCCGAATATGAATGGCGCATCGAGTCCACCGGAAAGATGCGTGTACCCGCGATCATCTATGCGAGCGAAGCACTCCTACGCGAAATGGACCACAAGGTTTACGAGCAGATCACCAACGTCACCACCCTTCCCGGCATTGAAAAGGCAGCCTACGCCATGCCCGATGCCCATTGGGGTTATGGCTTCCCCATCGGCGGTGTCGCCGCGTTCGACGCAGACCGTGGCGGAGTGATCTCCGCCGGCGGCGTCGGGTTTGACATTTCCTGTGGCGTGCGCAATCTTCTCACTGGACTCACTGCAGCGGATATCATCCCGGTACAAAAAAAGCTGGCCGATGCCCTGTATGACAAAATCCCCGCCGGGATGGGCAGCACTGGACATTTGAGTCTCAACTCAACAGAAATGGACGCCATGCTAAGCGGAGGCGCCCGCTGGGCCGTTGAGCGCGGCTATGGCACCGTCGAAGACCTGGAGCATACCGAGGAACGTGGTTGCATGGCGGGCGCACAACCTGAACAGGTTTCCGATCACGCCAAAAAACGCCAGCGCGACGAAATGGGCACATTGGGATCCGGTAATCATTACCTGGAGATACAGCGTGTAGCGGAAATCTTTGATGCGAACACAGCCAATGCCTTTGGCTTACACACGGATAATATCGTAGTCAGTATTCACTGCGGATCGCGAGGGCTTGGTCATCAAATAGGCACCGAATTCTTAAGAACCATGGCCATCGCCGCTGCCGAATACGGCATTGATCTTCCCGACCGGGAATTGGCCTGCGCCCCCATCCATTCGCCCCTTGGACAAGACTACCTGGGCGCAATGCGCGCCGCCATCAACTGCGCCTTGGCAAACCGCCAGATTATTACGCACCTGGTTCGACAGGTATTCGCCGCATTCTTTCCTCAGGCCGAATTAAGGCTGCTATATGATGTTTCACACAATACCTGCAAGGTTGAGGAACACATCATCAACGGCACGCTGAAGCGCCTCTACATCCACCGCAAAGGCGCCACCCGCGCCTTTGGACCAGGCCACCCTGACATTCCGCAAGCATTCCGCGCCATAGGACAGCCGGTACTCATCGGCGGCACCATGGGAACCTCTTCCTATATCCTTGTCGGCACCAGTGAAGGCATGGCACGTTCCTTCGGCTCCGCCTGTCACGGCGCGGGTCGCAGCATGAGCCGCCACCAGGCTACCCGCCAGTGGTGGGGGCACACACTCGTCGATGAGCTGGCTCACCAAGGCATTCTGATTCGCAGCCCCTCCCTACGCGGCATAGCAGAAGAAGCTCCCGGCGCATACAAGGATGTAAGCGCAGTAGTAGATGCTGCGGATCAGGGAAAGCTCGCCCGCAAAGTGGCGAAGCTTGTTCCGCTAATTTGTATTAAAGGATAAAATGAATCAGCACTTCACCCGAAGCGGCGATGCGTCAAGGCGCAAATTTTGAAAGGTGCCAAAAATGGGCTTACCTCAATCCGCAACACATCAGCCCCCCGACGAATACCTGGAATGGGAAAACACCCAGACTGAAAAGCACGAATATATCAACGGCGAGGTATTCGCCATGGTCGGCGCCAAACGCGAGCATGTGACCGTCGCCGGTAACGTGTTTGCCCTGCTGAAAAATCATCTACGCGGTGGCCCCTGCCGTGCCTATATCTCCGACATGAAACTCAGGGTCGAAACAGCGAACGCTTTCTTCTACCCGGATGTCTTCGTCACCTGTGACGAACGCGACCACCAGGCCAAACTATTCATGAGCCACCCCAAGCTGATCGTCGAAGTACTTTCCGACTCCACCGCCGCCTTCGACAGAGGCGACAAGTTCGCCATCTACAGGCAAATCCCCCCGCTGGAGGAATACCTGCTGATCGACCCGGACAGCCAGCGTGCCGACTGTTTCAGGCGCGATAGCACAGGGCATTGGGTGCTTTATGACTTTGGCAAAGACGACGTGGTCGAGTTGCGGAGCATCGCGTTTCAGGCGCCTCTGACGGCGTTCTTTGAGAATGTCTGACTCCAATTCTATTTTACAAGAAATATTTCTTTTGAGGAGGCGCGCTTAAAAACCAAGTGCTTTGCAGGCGGCAGCGCTAAAAGAAGGCATTCCATATCAAACGTTAGTTTCTAGTGTTCTACACAAACATGCTGATGGGCAATTGATAGATAAAACGGCTAACAAGGCAAATTAACACGGACACAAACCGCACTGTGCTTGTAAATTGCCGGTCATTTGCGACGTGTGCGCCGGGCCGAGCATGGCGCGTTATTCTAAGTCGAGCTAGCGGGATTGCGCCCGCCAGCTCGACCTGATCGCTTGCTCACGGGACGTTCATAACGTCCTGATAAATTTCCGTCAATGGTATAGTCAAATCCACTGATTCGAGGCGCAGATCATCGCGCTCGCCACAACGCTCGATCTCCCATCCATCCTCGATGCGTCTGTGAACTTCCACTTGCATCTTGTTCTGTGCGATCAGGACGTACTCCCGCAGATTCGGGAGGTGCTGATAGGCCAGACGCTTTTCCAAACGGTCCTGCCGTTCTGTGGTAGGCGAAAGCACCTCCACGATGAGCACGGGATCGGTCACATAGTAATAGGTGCCCGTCGCCGGGCGACAGGTGACCACAAGGTCTGGATAATAGAAATCATCACCGACCCGCACCTTCATGTCCGACATGAAGGTGCGGCAGGGCGAACCCTTCAAATGCTGGCGGAGCATTCCGGCCACCGTGAGTGCCAGAAGATTATGGATATTACTGGCACCCACCATCGCATAGGCCTGGCCACTCACCATCTCGTGCTTCATATCGCTGTGCAGCTCACCCTCAAGGTATTCCTCGACGCTGAGCGGATTCACTTTGATTTTTACCGACATCGTTACAACTCCAATGTTTTCATCACATCAATGACTCATCGTGGCCCCAATATCAACCGTTTGTCAAAGAATGTTTCTGTCTCGCGCCCGGCTCATCACCAGAAGTAGGCGCCTCCAGGCGAAGCGTTTTCATGAATTGATCGCTGAACCGTCTGCCGCACAGGGAAGAGCCTGTTTGACAAGCTCCAGTTTAGCACTGCTTTTTCACCATGGCCATGACCTCCGGTAGCCCTGGCGGATAGCCTGATTACGGTTGGTCGTGCTTTCTGGCGCAAACGCGGCTCGCGCTGGATACCTCATTTTCGATGCTGAATGGCGGCATCAAAGTGCGGCTGACAAGGGGTTTGATTAAGCTGGTGTAGGCGCGGGAGATGAGTCGCGCCCCGTAACCCGCCTCAGCAAGATGGTTAAGGTGGCCTAAAAAGCGGCCTTTTAACCGGCCAAAAGAAGGTGAAAAACCCCCTCAACTAATTTATAACTAATTGATAGAATGATAAATATTAATTATTTTGATGCGGACATTAAATCGGCCATAATACCGGACATCCCAGCACCTCCTGACGGCGGCGAGACAGCGTCTTCCCTGGAGCCAACGCGGATTTCCGAAAACTCGCGCCAGCGTGCAACCCTCGCCGATCTTGCGGTCGAACTGGCGGCGCATTCGGCAGGTTTTCGCCGCAGCCTTCCAGAAGGCATGCTCACGGCACTGGCTGATCTGGTGCGGGTGATAAACTGCTATTACAGCAACCTGATCGAGGGCCACGACACCCATCCTATCGATATCGAGTGCGCGCTGAAGAACGACTACAGCACCAACACGCAAAAGCGCAACCTTCAACTCGAAGCCAAGGCGCATATCACCATTCAGCAATGGATCGACGCAGGAAATCTGCGTGGCCGTGCGGCGAGTGCTGAAGGCATCTGCGACATTCACCAGCGGTTCGGTGCGTTGCTGCCCGATGATCTGCTCTGGGTGGACGATCCGGACACGGGCGAGCGTCTGCAGGTCATTCCGGGCAAACTGCGTCAACGCCATGTCAGGGTCGGCCAGCACATACCGGCCAGTCCCGGCGCCTGCCGCGCTTTCTGGATCATTTCGAGCGCACTTACAGCCCTCTCGGCAAAGCGGAAACCATCATCGCCGCCGCCGCGCATCACCGGCTACTTTGGATACACCCGTTCCTGGATGGTAATGGCCGCGTGGCGCGGCTGATGTCCTATGCGATGTTGCTGGACGCTCTCGATACCGGCGGTGTCTGGTCCATTGCGCGCGGTCTGGCCCGGGATGTGAGGGTCTACACGAGTCATCTTGCACAATGCGACCTGCAACGACGCAACGACCTGGACGGCAGGGGCAATCTGAGCGACGACTGCATGGATGCAGGAGGTAGGGCAACGCAGGGAGCGGTTGCCGAGGAAGCGCTGGTGTCCTTCACGCAATTCTTTCTCAAAACCTGCCTCGATCAGGTAAAGTTCATGGAAGAGCTGGTACAACCGGACCGGCTGCGTACCCGTATCCTGACGTGGGTCGAGGAAGAGGTTCGCGGTGGCGCACTGCCAGTCAAAGCGGGCAGCATTCTGGAGGCCATCCTGTACCGTGGAGCGCTGCCGCGCAGCGATGTCGCAGGCATACTGGGGGCAAGTGATCGGCATGCCCGACGGGTCGTGGCGGCTTTAAGCGAACGCGGCGTACTGGTCTCCAAAAGCACGCGCACCCCTTTGCATCTGGCCTTCCCCGCCAGGCTGGCGTCACGCTGGATGCCGGGACTCTTTCCGGAGAAGCTAACGTAAAGAAAATGAAAGAAAAACTAAGCCGTCGTTCATTGTAATCTGTACATTTAGAATGGTGGGAACGGCATAAGGGGCCGTAATCACCGTAAGGCATTGCGCCCTTCACGGGTGTGACAATGAGGCTTAACCAGAAAAGCACTGGTTATTCCTTAACGGCCCCTAAAATTACATTTTTCGTTTTTTGCCGGGCAGGAAGCCCCAATGCCGCAGGCGCATGCGACCGCCATGGATGGCGGCCACTTTCGGCATCCTCGGCAACTGCTCCATGCGTTGCCCTACCTCCTGCATCCATGCAGTCGTGCCTCTGGTGGCACTCGCGCATCCATGCACAGCGGAAGGCAGGGCAGGATGCCAAGTGCTGCAAGTGCATGGATGCACATGAGCAGCCAGGAGCTCACCGCTGCGCTGCCGAGATGCCGCAGGAGCGGTCGTCTCTAAAAAATGTCAGGAACGAATTTTTCAGAGCCTCCCTGGATGGACAGATCGATCTCCTCTGACGATTGGCGTAAACTGGCGTTACACCTATTTCAAACTACCTCCGCCCCCATCGGCATCAGGCGGAAGATGCAAAGAAAGGCCTAAAAATGGGATTACCAGAGTCTGTTGCACACCTGACGCCTGACGACTACCTGGAATGGGAACACACCCAGACTGAAAAGCACGAATATATCAACGGCGGGGTGTTCGCCATGGTCAGCGCCAGACGCGAACAGGGCCGACTGCTTCCGGCGTGACGCCACCGGGCATTGAGTGCCTTATGACTTTGGGAAAGACGACGTGATCGAGTTGCTCAGCGTCTCATCTCGGACGCCCGTAGCAGCGTTCTTTGAGAATGTCTAAAGTTTAGCCGCCGCAGCCTCGATGCCCGAAGAGAACGGGAAAAGCCCGACGGGTTACAAATACACCTAACGGTAGAGGGTATCCACCACATGCGAAGTCGGCAGCCGCGTCATGATGAGCCGGGGCTGGCTGGCGGTTAAGTTTTCGCTGGGATGGGAAAGGAAACTACGCCAGCGTAGCCTCCCATAGCGCCTTGATTCCTTGGTGTTATGCAACTTTCTTAATAAACGGCGTCACTCTGACATCAGCCTTCTGTTCAGCGACTATTGTATTCATAGCGGAAGGCCAGACCTTGCCATTATCCGTTATCAGCTTCCATACGTCCGGGCAGTTCGCTTCCATCTCCGCAAGCACCTCGCCGACAGCCGCCACGCAGGGCTGCCGCGCACCATGATAGTCAATCATTGGCCCGATGGGTGTAAAGTCTATGCTGAAGCGTTTTAACAAGCGCCTCAAAGCTGGCTCCATAACTGCATACCAGTGGGTAATCCCATGTTTGGCGCTCATATGCACTATGGCAACGAACAAACCAAGGGTGATATGGGGAATAATTCGCTGTTCCATTTCTGCGAAATTCTTCGCCTGCTCGGCACTTAGCAAATCAGGTCCCCATGTATTCTTGTCATCCATGAGCCGTTTTTTAAATTCCTTTGAAATAGCAAAACGGGATATTTCCGCAAGCGAAGCCCTGGGGAGGCTGCTGATATCGCATTTTGTTTTATCAAAATAGTTGCCGCAGTGTTGCTCTATAGGAAACAGGGCATCAGGCTGGCCTGGCTTGGGAAGAATCAAACGTACCGTTCCCACCACCGAACCAGTTCGACGGCTGAACAGCAGGCTGTGCGCTGAATGCTCATCAAACTCATCGCTTTCCAGCTCGATAGACGTGTCTTCGGGCCTTTCAAACTCTTTTTCCTTGCAATAGACTTGGTAGCGCAACCGCAAGGATTTCGCCAACAGCTCGCGGTCATTTTTGTTTACAAGAGTAACTTTAAAATGCTTCGAGAAACTATCAATTAATTCACTCATTCTGATTGCTCCAAATCTATCAAGCAGGCCAATAGGATGGCTTTCGTAGAATGGCTCAACCATACTCTTGATGGAATCTCGTGTCCGTGCATGGTTCACATCTTTGGAAATCACTTAACTCTCCGTCTGGCTGGCAGCCAAGATCTAAAAAAACCTCACGATTAAACCAACGGCAACAGAATACGACCGTCACCTACTCGCTCTGATGGCAGCGCGCCCACCATAAACATATGCTGGATATCCGTATGGGAGCCGCACTACTGCCGTTTTTCGCGCCCAAAAACAGCTCCACAGGCAATCCCTTTTGGCCGTTGTTGCAATTTGCAATAAATATGCCAAACAATAATTACCTATATAAATCATATAGATGAATAAATTTTCAGATTTCAAAATAAAATATATCGTCTCCTTCTGGAGACGTTAGCATCCATAAAAGATATGTCCATGATTTTGTTTGTGCTTTTTGTCTTTAATTGGAGACAATCCGATAACAAGGTATGCGGGGTTCGTGGTTTGGCATAAAACGACTCCTTCCAGGAATAAAAAATTATCGAAAAAATGCGCGTATGCCATATCATTCAACTCCAGACAGAATCACCTCAAGAAATGATGCGGGATACCTCTACTAAAGAAAGGTGACTTTTAAGCCGATTCCTAATGCGATATAGCTAAGCACCTCCACGGAGCTTAATTAATGACACCGTCACAGCAAAGGTAAAATGGCATGTCTTTCCAGTTCAATTACGAGGAGGCATTCAGCCGGAACATCGGCTGGGTCACCGGACAGGAACAGCAGATACTGCGGGGCAAAACGATCGCCATCGCCGGCATGGGCGGCGTTGGCGGTGTTCATCTCCTTACCCTGGCACGGCTTGGCGTGGGTGCATTTCATATTGCCGATCTTGACACCTTCGAGGTCGCCAACTTCAATCGTCAAGTCGGCGCCACCATGAGCACCCTCGGGCGACCCAAGGTCGAAGTCCTCGCAGAGATGGCCAGGGACATCAATCCCGAAATAAACATCACATCCTTTCCATCGGGCATCGACGAGAACAATCTGTCGGAATTTTTTACAGGCGTGGATCTCTATGTCGACGGGCTGGATTTTTTTGCCTTCTCGGCACGCCAAGCCACCTTCGCCGCCTGCGCAAGACTGGGCATCCCTGCCATCACCGCAGCCCCACTGGGGATGGGCGCCGCCCTGCTCAACTTTTTGCCGGGAAAAATGACCTTCGAAGAATACTTTTGTCTGAACGATCTGCCCGAAGAGGAAAAGGCGCTGCGCTTCATGCTCGGCCTTGCACCTGCGCGTCTTCAGCTCGGCTACCTGGTTGACCCAACACGCGTGGATCTGGCCCAGCACCGCGGCCCCTCCACCATCATGGCCTGCCAGTTATGCGCCGGCGTGGCGGCGACCGAGGCGCTGAAAATCCTGCTGAGCCGGGGCAAGGCGCTTGCTGCCCCGCATGGGCTACACTTTGACGCCTATCGCAACAAAATGGCGCGCACCTGGCGTCCCGGCGGCAATAACAACCCCATGCAACGCCTAGCGCTATCGATCGCCAAGCGCTATCTTAGCAAACAGGCCAATCCTGCGCCCACGAGGAGTCTTGAAGTTATGGAATCCGCCACTCAGTCAGTGATTGAAAAGATTCTCGATCTGGCGCGCTGGGCGCCTAGCGGTGATAACACCCAGCCGTGGCGGTTTGAAATCGTAAACGATTACCAACTCGTGGTCCATGGCTTCGATACACGCGGCCATTGCGTTTACGACCTCGACGGCCACCCCAGCCAGATTGCCCTCGGGGCCTTGCTTGAGACTATTTCCATCGCGGCCACTGGCCACGGACTAAGGGCGTCGATCCAGCGCCGTGTGGATTTGCCGGAAACCACACCCACTTTCGATGTATCTTTCGAGCCCGACCCGCAGATCCAGCCGGACCCGCTGATTCCGTTTATTACAAAGCGCAGCGTGCAGCGCCGCCCAATGCGCACCCGCCCCTTAACGCCGGAAGAAAAGCGGGCGCTTGAAGCGGCCGTGGGCGACGCTTTCCGGGTTCTGTGGCTGGAGGGATTCGGCAGTAAATGGCGCACGGCGCGGCTGATGTTCGCCAACGCCAAGCTGCGCCTCACCATGCGCGAGGCCTACGAGGTGCACCGCAGCGTTATCCAGTGGAATGCGCGTTTCAGCGAAGACAAAGTGCCCGACCAGGCGATCGGGCTCGACCCCCTTACCACCCGGCTGATGGGCTGGGTAATGCAAAACTGGAAACGTGTCGAATTTTTTAACACTTTTTTGGCGGGCACCCTGGCGCCGCGGATTCAACTTGACTTGATACCCGGAATTGCCTGTGCCGCTCACTTCGTATTAATGGCCGAGCATGAGCCGCGGAGCATCGATGACTATGTCGAGGCGGGCCGAACTCTGCAACGGTTTTGGCTCGCCGCAGCCAAGCTGGGGCTGCAACTGCAGCCGGAGATGACGCCGTTGATCTTCGCCGGATATGTACGCGAGGGTATTCGCTTCTCCCAATCCAGTGGCGCATGGGAGCAGGCGCAACACCTCGCAAAGCGGCTTGAGGGTCTTGTTGGGCAAAAAAACGCATCTCAAGCCGTCTTTATGGGACGTATCGGCGCGAGTCCGCCAGCGGCAGCCCGCTCACTGCGTCATTCGCTCATCCATTTGATTATAAAAAAGAAAGTGTAAAAAAATTATGATGTCGGATTTCTTTACACCATAAAAATAAAACTAAAACCTTCAATATCAGAAGGTTACTTAGAAAAGGTTAAAAAATGGGCGTCCTTCCTGCATAAAAATCACCAAAAAATGTCGGGATTCTTTACACGCCCCTTTCGGCATAATTTATATCTATTTGTTTTATATAAATAAAATTAATATGGCACGAATTGTGTACATATTTATGCGAGACACAATCACTTCAACCTATTTGGTGAAAGATCATGAAAGCCCAACTTAAACAACTCAGCGCAGCGACGATACTCAGCATGGGTGTCGTTCTCTCCGCTCAGGCTGCAACCATCAACCTTACCGGCGTGAGCTATGTCACCTACGGGGATGGAAACTCCTATTCTCTCCCCATCGCCGCGTTTATCTACGACCAAGTGAACGGTGGCGGGGTGGGTCCCGGCAACCCGTTCTACGTGGGTTCCTCGCCGGGCCAGATCCAGGACCTGATCGTAGTGGCCACCGGCGCCAGTGGGAACCCGGTAAACCGGAACTTCTCGGCGATGGATAATGCGTATCCCACGCCAAACAGTTCGAGTGCAACCTTCTTCAGCACCGGCACGACTGCCGATCCGGGAACGTTGGCCAGCACCACCTTCCCCGGCTTTACCGGCGACCAGGCGAATACCTGGGACACCACGCTGGGCGCCCTGAAGACCTTTCTCGGCGGCGATGCCCCGGTCTTTTTCTTCAACAACAACCAGGTAAACAGCGGTGCCGCGACCGATCAGAACCTGGCTGTTTGGGCCCAGATAACCCTCACCAGCTCCAGCGGCTTGCTCGGCACCTGGGACTTCACCAACACCAATAAGCCCTACGCCCTGGTAACTGCGGGCGGTGGCGGTGTGTTCAATGGCAACCCAAGCGCTTATACCTCCAGCGGCGCGGGGCCGATCGCCGGCACCAACACCGCTACCGATTACGTTCTTTCCGGTGGGCAGATTTGCCTGGACGCAAGTTATGCGCCAGTGTCCTGCACTAGCGCCTCCAAGGTGTACGGCCCCTTTAACCACAATCTTGGGGCAAACCAGGCAGCCTACGCGGTTGTATTCCCGGAACTGAATGCCGCATTGAACGGTCTGTTCGCACTGTCTGATTTGGGTGGATACGCCATGCACGTCGACTTCCGTATGGGCTGCGACCCTGCCACAGCAACAGGTAACTGCACCGGCAGGTCGCTCAACAACGGCTACGAACAGCTATTTATCGGCACAGCGGCAACCACGCAGCAGGTTCCCGAGCCCGCCACCCTGGCGCTCATGGGGCTCGGATTGCTGGGGCTGGGCTGGTCTATGCGGCGCCGTCACGCGGGCTCCAAGTAAAAAAGTGTAAAGCTGTTAAATAACAAAGCCCCATCCAGCCCTTGGCAAGTCTGCCAAGGGCTTTTTTTTGAGGCCATTCCGGAAGAAATATTGCCCGAGATGCTCGCGCCACCCCAAATGCAGGCTTCGCGCGCCCAAAAGGTTCCAGCACGGTAACCCAACGCCACCCCGCCCCTACCGGGCACTGCCCGCACATCTACAGGCCGCTGGTTTTTGCTTCTGCGCCCACTGCGTTTACCGCTGCAACGGCTGACTACTCCTCTTCAAACAGGCTAACGTAGCAGGGCGCACGACAGCCTTCCCATACGGAAAAAAGTCGACAAGTCGGCAAAGTCCGACTGGTGCCAGCTTGGCAACGACTGTTTCATGTTGATGAGTTTGGCAGACAGCGCCGCATCATGACTGCGACGAGGCGGGCTTTTCAGCGCGACCATGAAAGGCATGAGAAAGGTCGAGTACAGCCGTGCCTGCTCCAGCAACGGTTGCGCTGCTCGGCGGATATCTTCCAGATAAAACGCCGCGTGCAACGAATTCAAGTAATCCAGGGTAAATAGTTCTGGCTGGCGGTCGGCATACTGGTTGGCGAAATAATCGATGCTGCGCCTGGATTTCAGGTGGCCGAAATCCACCATGTAAATGCCGCCGCCAGGCTTCAATACTCGCGCCACTTCGGCGTAAGTGCGGGCAAGCGCAGGCACATCCGGCAAGTGGTGCAACGCCATGGTCGACACCACCGCATCAATCGAGGCGCTGGCAAAAGCCGACAAGTCCGTAATATCACCTTGGCGCAGACTGACGTTGCCCAGACCTTGCCGGGTGATCAGCTCTTCCGCCTGTTGCAACATCGGCATGGACAAATCCAGGCCGATAAAATGCGTGTCAGGGTTCAGCCGCGCCACCATTGCCAGTTGATTAGCCGGTCCGCAGGCCAGATCCAGCACCGTATCGCCCGGTCGGATCACCTCGCACATATTGGCCCCGTGGAACAGGTATACTGGCGCCATCACCGCATGCTCCCGGCCCGCTTCCACATACGCTGCCACCTGCTGCGGATCGTCCATTACCAGCCCCGGCTCGGGTATGCGCGGGCTGCACTCACGCGTGACCAATTCTCTCAATACCGACAGAACAACTGCTGGGCTTGGCACTTGTACCTCCTAATTTACTGCAAACGATCAGGCGCGAACTTGCAAATCAGATTTTAACTCTAGCCCCTATCGCGTTATGGGGTCAAGCAGGGGCAGATTTCCGCTGGGTTATGTCGGTTTTTTTTACACTTGCAGATTCTTAATTAGGAATGCCGACTTTACATTCCATGAGGATTTTCCACATCTTGCCGGACGAAAATACAATAACCTATTGGTTACATTAAATATTATTTGAGAGCGCGCTTTGCGCCCACTTGATTATAAAAAAGCAAAGTGTAAAAAAATTATGATGCCGGATTTCTTTACACTGCAAAGAATTAATATAATATTTTAAATATCAGCGAGTTAAATTAATATAGATCAATAATTAATCAATATCACTTCCGAAAATCGTCTAAAAATGTCGGAATTCTTTACACGCCCATTCCGGTATAATTTATATATATTTGTTTTATATGAATAAAAAAAATATGGCACGCTTAGTGCTTAATATTTAGTGCGGCCACAAAAATTCGGAAGCCAAAGCCTTGGAGCGGGTAAACCCAAGCTTAACCATGTAAATTAAGCATAAGCATTAGGAGCAATCAACATGAACCACCAATTAAAGAAAACTTCCCTCGCTCTCGTCAGCGCTGGCCTGCTGGCTGTGGCACTGCCAGGCGTGGCCCAAGCCGGCGTACAGGCGCAATCAATCATCCAGATGGATAACTTCCTGATCAAGAATTCGGCGGGTACGGTCGTTGACGCATCCGCTTTCGCTGGTTTGTTGTTCACCAGCACGGCGGACATCAAATCAACCTTGAATGGCACCACCCTCAGCGACACGGGTTCATCCGCCGCAGGCGTGCCCATAAACCTGTTGGCCAAGACGGTGGGGGCTCCAGTTTTAGGCGATAATCTATTCCCAGTTTTCCCCATTCCTGTAACTGCCGGCAACAACTTCGCCGCTTCGGACCAGAATGAGATCGGTGCGCCCATTACCGGGCTCGGCGTTGCTACACCGGCCAAAGTGGAGTCTGCGGCCTATGTATCCCTGGATGGGTCGGGGGACGGTTCCGCCGCTTCCAATAACGGCCTGAACGCCTCGTTCATCTTCAAGCTGGGCAGCGCCACGGCGCTGACCTTTGACTTTGATGGCAAGGCTTACCTGGAGGCCTACACTGCAGGAGGCGAAGTCTTCCCGGCGAATGCCTCTGCCGACTACAAGCTTCAATTCACTATCGAGACGTTGAACACGGATGGCAGCACCACTCTTGTTGCCAACTGGTTGCCTGATGGCACCCTTTTCTCCGGTGGGTCGAATGCCTTTGGTCTCACGGAAATTGCGGACCCCTTCACCCTGAACGCCACGCGCTCGCGCAATGCGCCGTTCAACGGGGCAAGCTTTATTGGTGCCGCACTGGGAACCAAGAACGCGGGGAAGTTTAGTGCCACAACCGGCGTCCTGACTGCGGGAACCACTTACCAGCTCACCGCGCGGATCAATACCTTGGCCGACGCACAACGCGTACCCGAGCCCGCCACTTTGGCTCTGCTCGGAATCGGTTTGATAGGGATGGGCATGGGCGCGAGCCGCCGCCGCAAGACTGCCTGATCCAGGCTAACTCGGGCGAAACATAGTCCGAATCATAAACAGGGGGCTTTCGCCCCCTGTTTTTTTGCGCCTCTCGCGCTAATTACGGTTGGATCTTCAGGGCGGGGATGAGTTGACCCCACTGGACGGAACAGCATGGCGGCATCGTGCGGATGCTTCTGTGGTTTACACCAACCGACTGCACAGGACTGCCGGTGGAGCACCGGCATTTTGATTGTTCGGTAGTACCATTGCGAATGTAAAGTCTACTTAGAACCTGTTCACGATCTCGCTGAAGGGCGCATTGCGGCGCTCACCCCTCAAGGGGGTACCGAGGAAAATCGAACTCAAAATGCTCACATACTTCGTGTATGCTCCGCTTTTTCGTTCGATTTTGCCTTGCACTGCATCCCTTGATCAAGATCGTGAACAGGTTCTTAGCGCGCATACCCATCGATCGGTTCAACTTCCATACGACTCGAACCCTGCGTTGGTGGGGATAAAAGTCCGCGAGATGGCATGGTAGGCAGATGGGCGTGCAGTCGGCGTTATCCCCCGAGCCCACGCCATTGGCCGCATTCTTCGTCACAATCAATCAGGCACACCCTCTCCTCTGCGGGGAGCCTATTTGAGCTTGCCCAGTAGCTCCTGCGCCTCCTGCCGTTGCGGGAAGGGTGATTTCTGCGCCAGCAAGTCCTTCAGGGTTTGGCGGGCTTTTACCGTCTGCCCATCCACAATAAGCGCCTGGGCTAAATGCAAGCGTATTCCTGCGTCGCCCGGGGTGTGATCCAAAGCTCTGCGCAACTGGTCTGTAGCCTCCTGAGCCTTACCTTTGCGCAGCAATATCATGGCATAGGTGTCCAGAACCTGCGGCTGTTCAGGCGCCAGCTTATAGGCGCGCTGGGCTTGAGCCAATGCTTCATCAATGGCCCCCATTTGGAGCGAGGACCAAGCCAGATTGTTGATGGCCGCGACATTGCTGGGCTGGCGTTCAACGATCTTTGCAAAGTGCCCGCTGGCCTCCCGCGCCTGTCCTACAGCCAGCAACGCTTCGGCCAAGGCGCCGTGGGTATACAGGTCATCGGGATAACGTTTGAGCCAGCCGCGCAGGGTGGCGAAACCCCCATCCCGGTCGCCGGCCCTAAGCTGCGACGCCGCCAGCCGGACAGCAAGGAAATTGCTTTCCCGCTTGGCTAACGCAGCCTTGTATAGGGCAACGGCCTCTTGGGGTCGATTTTGCATCAAGGATAAATCGCCCCTGAGTTCCGTGACGGAAGGATCGTCGGGATACGCGGTAGCCAGTTGTTTGAGCAGCGTTTGGGCGGCATCGAGTTTGCCACTCTTGGCCAGCAGCCGCGCCTGAGCGAATTGGGTAGGTCCGAAGTTGGGGGCAAGCTTCTGGGCGATTTGCAGTTCCTGACTGGCCCGCGCCAGATTATTGAGCTGTTCATAAGCCAGCGCCAGTTGAAAATGACTGCTCGGGGAATTTGGTGCCACTTTGGCGGCCTTTTCCAAGGAGATTACCGCAAGATCCGGGTGTCCTGTCTGCAACTGGGCGATACCATGGAGCTCCAAAACGATGGGGTTGCTCGGTTGCTCGCCCTGGATCTTGTCAGTAAGCTCCAAGGCCATCACCGGCTTGCGCTGGGCCAGATAAAGCTTGGCCAAAGAGAGGCGCAGGGCAAGCGCGGCTGGATACTTGACCAAAGCCTCTTTAAGCCGCTTCTCCGCCAAGCTGGGTTTCCCGGCCTGCAAGTCAATATCTGCCAGCTTGAGCATCGTCTGCACGTGTTCTGGATGTTTTTTCAGCACATCCTCAAGCAGCTGATGAGCCTGGTCGCGGTTCCCCTCCTGCAATATAAGTGTTGCCAGGTTTGCGCTGGCATTGGGATCGCCGGGCTGGATGGTCAACGCCTTATTGAAGGCAGCCTTGGCCTCAGGGAATTCCTTTTTAAGAGCATGAGCCAGGCCTGCCAGCGTAAAGCCGTCAGGTTGACGGGGTTGCCTTTCCTGCAGGCGGCGCGCTGACAGGAGGGCCTTGTCGGGATCGCCGACGCGCAGATAATTGAGCGCCAGCATGGCCTGCGCCACATCCAGATTGGGGTTCAAGCGCAGCGCCTGCTCCAGGTCTTCGATGCCTGTCTGATACTCACCTGCGGCAGCCCGGGCGAGTCCCAACCGTCCTCTGGCCAAGGCATCGTCGGGGTGCGCCTGGACAGTTCGTTGCAATAATTCGACCCCAAGATCGGCTTTTCCTTGCTGAATGGCAGCCAGTCCTATCGCATTCAGCAAGTTGGCATCATTTTCCGAAATGGAGGTTACACCCTTTACGCTTTTCGCCGCTTCACTAATTTTCCCCATCCTGAGCTGAATAGCGGCTTGGAGCTTGCGCGCTGGCTCATAAGAAGGGGCTTTGGCGAGAAAAATCTGGATGTGCTTGTTGGCAGCTTCCGTGCGGTCCAAGCCATAATTTGCCGCGGCGGCAAGAATTCTGCTGCGCAGATCCTCCGGCGCTTCCTCGTTTAATACCCTTTCCGCATGATTTGTGGCGGACTCGTAATCTTTGAGCTGGTAGGCGGCTACTGCACGATAGTAATTCGCAGTCTGGTCGCGGGGAAAGGTCTTGAGCACCGTGTCGAGTTGAGTCTTGGCCTCGGCAAGCTTACCTGTGCTGATCTGAGCGATGGCCAGCCCGATTCGGTACAAGGCGAAATCGGGCCTGAGCTTGACGGCGCTTCCGTATGCAGCTTCTGCTGCTTTTGCGTCATTGCGCGCCAAAGCGATATCGCCTTTCAGTGCCAGTGCCTTGACTGACTTGGGATCATTGACCAGAACTTTTTCGTTCCAACGACTCGCGTCATCCCATTGCTTTTTGTAATAAGCGAGCAATGCTTGGCCCTCCCAGGCTATAGGAGAATCCGGCAGGGTACTCAGCGCTGCTTGGAATTCCTCCTCAGCGTGTGGCAGTTCACCGAGCCCCAGGTATGACTTGCCTTTGACCACATGTAACTCAGTCATTCCACGGGCGTTCAGGCCCGTTACAGCCGACAGTTTTGTCAATACGTCTTTATGCCTGCCCTGCAACAGAAGAGCATTCGCCAAAGGCACAGCGACCCCTGTCTGCGCAACTCCCTGCTCCTGTGCATGGTTCAGTTCTTTTTCTGCGGCGGCCCCGTCCCCCAGCTCTACATATATCTGCCCCAGGAGCAAACGCGCTTGTGGACTTTGCGGGTTCTTCTCAACGGCATTTTTCAACTCAATGACAGCACTCATGAGATCTCCCTTTGACTCATAATCCTGAGCCCGCTGGATGTGCTGCTCAGGCGTCAGACTGGAGGTACGATCACAGGCTGAAAGCGTGATGGATGCGGCAAAAGCCAGGGCGATGGCCAAGACAATAGGGTGTTTGTTCATTTATATTTGCTCCGTTTAAACTTTGGATTAGAGTGTGTCGATTGCCGTGACACCGGATCAGAGTGAACTACTTGAGTATGCGCGCGCTTCCTGCTGCTGGGGGACACCACACTCGCCAGCAGCCTTTCGAGTTCATTCTACGCACAGGGACGGTTCGCCCTTCCCCTGAAAGTCCTTGGCCCTTTCTATATGTTGCTGGGTACTAGTACATGAAATTATAAATTACGAAACATGATCCGCATCCCATGTAGGTCTGGCTTTAGCCAGACATGTCGGCCTGAAGGCCGACCTACAATCGTGCGGCATTATGCTGCACAATTTATGTGTTCATGTACTAGCGCCCAACATACCTAAGCCCAGTTGTTCTCATCCATCTTTAGGGGCCGTTAAGGAATAACCAGTACTTTTCTGGTTAAGCCTCATTGTCACACCCGTGAAGGGCGCAATGCCTTACGGTGATTACGGCCCCTTATGCCGTTCCCACCATTCTAAATGTACAGATTACAATGAACGACGGCTTAGTTCTGTCGCACTTCATTATTTGACAACCTGCAGTCGCTTGAGCATGTCTTGCGATTCTTTCTCCTGAGGAAAGGCTATCCTTGTGGCAAGCAGACGCTCGAGCTCCTTGCGCGCATCCTGGCTGCGGCCTGATTTATCCAGTGCCACTGCCAGATGATAACGGATGTCCGGTGACTCAGGAGACTTGGCTGTGGCGGACTGCAGCAGCTCCAGACCGCGCTTTACCTGCCCCTGTTGTACCAGGATCCAGCCGAAGGTGTCCATTATGGCAGGTTGGTCTTTTGCCAGATTGTAAGCCTTTTCGGCGTATTCCAGGGCGCGCGGATCGCCCTGCTCATAATAGACCCAGCCGAGGTTGTTGAGCACGGCGGCATTTTTGGGCTGTGTCGCAAGCACCTTCTGATAATGCTCTATGGCCTCTTTGCGCTTGCCGTCCGACTGGTAGGTGCTTGCGAGTACGGTGCGCGCGCCCGTGTCATCAGGGTGTTCGGCGAGCCATTGCGTCAGCGCCTGATAGGCTCCGGCGGCGTCGCCTGCCTGCTTGCGGGCGCCGGACAGCTTCACCGCCATCCCTCCACTCTTGCCGCGCTGATAGGCGGCGGCATAGGCCTTGGCGGCATCGGCATAGGCACGGGT
>JAKFXX010000042.1:0-12951 GCA_021731145.1 Gammaproteobacteria bacterium
GGCGGGCACCACGCCTTTTACGGCGGGTTCTTCGATGCCAATCTTTTTCGCGGGCGCGGCCCTTCTTTCAGTCACTTCTTCCGGTTTTTTGATCAGTTGGTAGCTCGCTGGAGCCTCTTCCTCGGTGACCTCATCGGCGCGCACGCGCTCAATCTCGTAATGCGGGGTCTCAAGCTCAGGGTTGGGTATCAAAGTGATGCGGCTCTTGTGCCGATTCTCGATGGCGCTGATGGCCGAACGCTTTTCGTTAAGCAAAAAGGTGGCGACAGACACCGGTAGTTGGGCGAGGATCTTGTCCATCCGGCCCTTGCCTTTGGAGGCCTCTTCTTCGATGATGCGCAGAATGGAGAGCGCCAGCGATTCAACGTTGCGGACGTGGCCTTGTCCCTCGCAACGCGGGCAGACGATCTGGCTGAACTCGCCCAGTGAAGGCCGCAGACGCTGGCGTGACATTTCCAGCAGACCGAAGCGTGAAATGCGGCCGATCTGGACGCGCGCCCGGTCCATTTTGAGCGCATCCTTGATGCGGTTTTCCACCTCGCGCTGGTTGCGCGCCGGGGTCATGTCGATGAAGTCGATGACGATCAGTCCGCCCAGGTCGCGCAGACGCAACTGGCGGGCGATCTCGTCAGCGGCTTCGAGGTTGGTGTTGAGCGCAGTCTCTTCGATGTCCCCGCCCTTGGTGGCGCGCCCCGAGTTGATGTCGATGGCCACCATCGCCTCGGTATGGTCGATGACTATCGCGCCGCCGGAGGGCAGGCGCACTTCATGCTGAAAGGCCGTTTCGATCTGGCTTTCAATCTGGTAGCGGGAGAAGAGCGGCACGCTATCCTGATACAGCTTGATCTTGTTCAGGCTGTTGGGCATGACTTGCTGCACAAAGTCGCGGCCCTGCTGATACACCTCTGGGTCATCAATGAGGATTTCGCCGATGTCCTGACGGAAGTAGTCGCGGATGGCGCGGATGATGATGCTGCTTTCCTGATACACCAGGAAAGGCGCGGATTTCTGGCTGGAGGCGGTTTCGATGGCCTCCCACAGGCGCAGCAGGTAGTCCAGATCCCACTGGAGTTCCTCGGCGCTCTTGCCGACGCCGGCGGTGCGCACGATGATGCCCATGCCGTCGGGGATGCTCAGTGCGCCCATGATGTCGCGCAATTCGCTGCGGTCTTCACCTTCGATGCGGCGCGATACGCCCCCGGCGCGCGGATTGTTAGGCATTAGAACCAGGTAGCGTCCGGCCAGGCTGATGAAGGTGGTGAGCGCCGCGCCTTTGTTGCCGCGCTCTTCCTTGTCGATTTGTACGACGACTTCCTGGCCTTCGCGCAACACGTCTTTAATGTTGACGCGCCCGCCTTCGGGTGTGTGGCTGAAATACGAGGGCGTGATTTCCTTTAGTGGCAAAAAGCCGTGCCGTTCCCCGCCGTACTCAATGAATGCGGCCTCCAGGCTGGGTTCGACGCGGGTGATTTTACCCTTGTATATGTTGGATTTTTTCTGTTCCCGTGACGGTGTTTCAATGTCCAGATCGTAAAGGTGCTGTCCATCAACCAAGGCTACGCGCAACTCTTCCGGTTGAGTTGCGTTAATTAACATTCTTTTCATGTTTTAAATTTCTCTGGCGTTCAACCACAGCCAACGACGGCTGCCGTACTGTCGAACCGGGGGCGACGAGAAGCGCCGGGCACACCTGCGCATGGCAGAATGCCGGTCAACTTTCCCTCGCCCGCAATCTCTATCGGACAATGGCGCATCAAACAGTGCATACCATGACCGCAAACGCATCGCTCTCGTTGATTCTTGAGCTATTGATTCGGTCCTCGCTGGCATAGGCCGCGCGGATCGTCAACAGGAGCGGCGTACTGCTTATGGTGTTGTATCTGCCTGATGCGCCATAAAACCCGGCACACCTCGATGGGTGGCGAGGTGGTTCGATATACCGCATAGGTCGCGCTTTGTGGGAGCGCAATTTATTGATCGCTCTTTAACGGGTCGAGCGACACCAAACCCCATCAACTATAAAATTGTTAAGTGTCATCTTCATGCGGGCGTGGCATAGCCTATTCAAGCAGTGGGGTGCTGGGTGGCGACTATGAAGCTGCCCTCCCGCGTTGATTTGTGAGTGTCAACGTTGCCAAAGCCTGGTTTCCGGCGCCGCATACGCATGAAATGGTTATCGTTCTCGCGCCACTATCATTTGTTAAGTATCAACAAAATGAACTGTCGCGAGTGCATCATAATATAACACGTTAATCAATAGCATCAAATCGGTTGAATAAAATGTTATTATTTAAAGCATGTCTATTCCAAAAACTCATCAAGGCCCTCGGTTGGTCAGTATTGACGACGCCCACGAGGGGCAGCGCATCGACAACTTTCTGATTACAGCCCTGAAAGGCGTCCCGAAAAGCCATATTTATCGTGTGTTGCGCAAGGGCGAGGTGCGGGTCAATAAGGGACGCATCAAGCCCACTTATCGCCTGCAACCGGGCGATATAGTGCGTATTCCGCCCCTTCATGTCGCGGAGCCGGGGGAGTATGTGCCACCCACCGCCCATGTCCTGCAGCGGATAGAAAACAGCATTATTTATGAAGATAGTGCGCTGATTATCATAAATAAACCGTCTGGGATCGCGGTTCATGGCGGCAGTGGCCTGAGCTACGGCGTGATTGAGGCGCTGCGTGCTGCTCGCCCGGATGCGCATCACCTGGAGCTGGTGCATCGCCTGGACCGCGACACGTCCGGATGCCTGATGATCGCCAAGAAGCGCAGCATGTTGCGCAGTCTGCATGAGTTGTTGCGGACGGATCATGGTATCGACAAGTGCTACCTGGCCCTGATCAAGGGGCAGTGGCAGGGCGGAAGGCGTATCGTCGATGCCGCGCTGAGTAAAAATGAGTTGCGTTCCGGCGAACGCGTGGTGCGCGTCTCCGAGGAGGGCAAGTCCTCCGCTAGCGTGTTTCAGCCGCAGCGGGTTTTTGCCGAGGCCAGCCTGGTGGAGGTGCGGCCTTTGACGGGGCGTACCCATCAAATCCGTGTCCATGCGGCGCATGTCGGGCAGCCGGTTGCCGGGGATGAGAAGTACGGTGACGTGGAATTTAACCGGCGGATGGCGGCGCTGGGCGTGAAACGCCTGTTTTTGCATGCCCATGCGCTGACCTTTGAGGTGCCGGAAACGGGTCAGAAGGTCAGCGTCACTGCCCCGTTGAGCAATGATTTGAAAGAGGTTTTGGCGCGGCTTGAGATGAATGATGCCGGATAGATTCAAGCTGCTGGTATTTGATTGGGACGGTACGCTGATGGACTCCGAAGCACGCATCGTCACCAGCTTCAACGCTGCCATGACGGATGCGGGGCTGGCACCGCTTGCGGATGATGCCGTCAGGAATATCATCGGCTTGGGGTTGCGCGAGGCGCTGGATCAATTGGTGCCGGGGGCCGACAGCCTGCTTCAGCAGCGTTTGGCGGATCGTTATCGCCACCATTTTCTTTACGCCAATCAAATCCCCGCAAAATTGTTTCCGGGGGCGGCGGATATTGTGTACGATCTGCGCCAGCAAGGGTATTTGCTGGCGGTTGCGACCGGCAAAGGGCGGCAAGGTCTCAATCGATCGTTGGCAGAATCGGGCTGCGAAGGCGTGTTTCATGTAACGCGCTGCGCCGATGAGACCTTTTCCAAGCCACATCCCCGCATGTTGCTGGAGATTATGGATGAAATGTGCGTTGCCCCGGACGAAACGCTCATGATAGGTGACACCGAGTATGATATGCAGATGGCCAGTAACGCGGGAACAGCGGCGCTGGCGGTAAGCTATGGCGTGCATGAGCGTGGCCGCCTGTTGCAATGTGGCCCTCTGGCTTGCCTGGACAGCATTGCGGAAGTCAGGGAATGGCTGACGCCACGAACAAAAACGCTATAACCCTCTGAACAGATTCAGAAGGGCTTCAGTAGGTTCTTACTAACACTTTAATAGCGGTACATCATCATGTCAGATAATCAGCAAGAGACTTCATCTCCAACTCCGGGCGGCGAATCCGCCAAGCCAGAGGACAAATGGACTGGAAGTGCGTCTGCGCCCGCCACGCCTGCTGCGCCATCCGATGAGCAAGGTGGTGAGTGGGAGCGCGGTGTCATCAAAAAGCTGGCCTTCTCCGCTATTGACGAACAGCGTCGCACCCGCCGCTGGGGCATCTTTTTCAAGGTGCTGACCTTTACCTATTTGTTTACGCTGCTTTATCTTTTTTTGCCCACGGATCGCGCAATCGAGGTGGGCAAGAAACACACCGCGCTGGTGGAGATCCGTGGTGAAATCTCCGATAGCAGCGAGGCCAATGCCGATAGCATTATTACCGGCCTGCGCGCCGCTTTTGAGGACAAAAACACCAAGGGTGTGATCATCCGCATCAACAGCCCCGGCGGCAGCCCGGTGCAGGCGGGCTATGTCAACGACGAAATCAAGCGCCTGCGCACCGAATATCCCGATATTCCGTTGTACGTGGTCATTACCGATATCTGTGCCTCGGGTGGCTATTACATTGCGGCTGCCGCCGACAAGATTTATGCGGACAAGGCCAGTCTGGTGGGTTCCATCGGTGTGATCATGGACGGCTTCGGGTTCGTTGACACCATGAAAAAATTTGGGGTTGAGCGCCGCCTGCTGACGGCGGGTGAGCACAAGGGCTTCCTCGATCCCTTCTCGCCGCAAAAGCCGGAGGAGGTTGAGCACGTCAGGACGCTGCTGGGCAATATTCACCAGCAGTTTATCGACACCGTCAAGAAAGGGCGGGGTGCTAAGCTGAAAGATGACCCCAATCTGTTTAGCGGTTACATCTGGACCGGCGAACAGGCCATCGGCATCGGGCTGGTCGATGCGCTGGGCAGCAGCAGCTATGTTGCCCGCGAGGTTATCGGTGCAGAGGATATCGTTGATTACAGCGAGAAGCCGCCGTATTTGCAGCAGTTTGCTCAACGCTTTGGCATGGCAATGTCGGGTGCCTTTTCATCGGCATCAAACACCAGCTTGAAGCAGTTGGGTGGTATGAGTGACAGCATTAAATAATAATCGTTGAAATAAGCGCGCACTGGCCATGTCAGGAAACACTATCGGAAAACTTTTTGCGGTGACCTCGTTCGGCGAGAGTCACGGTGCGGCGATTGGTTGCATCGTCGATGGCTGCCCGCCGGGCATGGCGCTGTGCGAGGATGACTTGCAGGCCGATCTGGACCGCCGCAAGCCCGGCACCTCGCGCCATACCACGCAGCGCCGCGAAGAGGATAGGGTGCAGATCCTCTCCGGGGTGTTTGAGGGGCGCACCACGGGCGCACCGATTGGGTTGCTGATACACAACACCGATCAGCGTTCCAAGGATTACTCGAAGATCATGGGGCAGTTTCGCCCCGGCCATGCCGACTACACCTATCAGCAAAAATATGGTCTGCGTGACCATCGTGGCGGCGGACGTTCCTCGGCACGCGAGACCGCCATGCGTGTGGCGGCGGGCGGCATCGCCAAAAAATACCTGCGCGAGCGTTACGGGGTAAGCATCCGTGGTTATCTGGCGCAACTGGGGCCGATCAAGGCCGAGGCCTTTGACTGGGATGAAGTAGAGAAAAACCCTTTCTTTTGCCCGGATGCGGCCAAAGTGCCGGAAATGGAAGCGTACATGGACGCACTACGCAAAGAGGGCAACTCCATTGGCGCGCGCATCAATGTGGTGGCCAGTGGCATGCCGCCGGGATGGGGCGAGCCGGTGTTCGACCGCCTCGACGCCGATATTGCCCATGCCTTGATGAGCATCAACGCTGTCAAAGGCGTGGAGATTGGCGCCGGTTTCGGCTGCATCGAGCAAAAAGGCACTGAACACCGTGACGAAATCACGCCGCAAGGCTTTCTGAGCAACCATGCGGGCGGTGTGCTGGGGGGTATTTCTTCCGGCCAGGACATCGTCGCCAGCATCGCGCTCAAACCGACCTCCAGTATCCGCCTGCCCGGGCGTAGCGTGAATGTGCAGGGCGAGCCGGAGGAGGTGGTGACGCATGGTCGCCACGATCCCTGCGTAGGCATCCGCGCCACCCCGATTGCCGAGGCGATGCTCGCCATCGTGCTGATGGACCACATGCTGCGTCACCGCGCGCAGAATATGGATGTCGCATCGCAAACGCCGGTTATTCCCTCAGCAAGAAGTAGCGGGTAGTAAGTGAAAAGTAGCAGGATGAAAATCCTGATGCTGCGTATGGCTACCTAACTTGCGACATCTTTATGCCCTATTGGCGCTTGTCCGCGTTCTATTTTTTCTTTTTCTCCTCGCTGGGCGCACTGCTGCCTTACTGGGGGCTGTACCTCGAATCACTAGGGTTTAACCCGGTCCAGATTGGCGAATTAATGGCGCTGATTATGGCGACCAAGATCATCTCTCCCAATGTCTGGGGCTGGATCGCCGATCACACCGGCAAGCCTATGGCTGTCGTGCGGCTGGGTTCTCTGGCGGCGGCGCTGGCCTTCAGCGGCATTCTGCTCGGCAGTAGCTATGCGTGGCTGGCGCTGGTGATGATCGTATTCAGTTTTTTCTGGAACGCCACACTGCCGCAGTTTGAGGCTGCTACCTTTAGCCACCTGGGGGATCAGGTGCATCGCTACAGCAGCATCCGCTTGTGGGGGTCTATCGGGTTTATTGTGGCGGTAGCGGCGCTCGGCCCGCTGTTTGAGCATGCCGGGGTAGGGTTGCTGCCCCTGATTTTACTGGGGTTGATGGCGGGCATCTGGCTGATGAGTCTCCTTGTGCCGGAGCGTGCTGCTGCTCACTTGTCCCTCGATCACGAACCGATACGCAAGGTGCTGGGACGCCCCGAGGTGCTGGCGCTGCTGGCGGTGTGTTTTCTGGTGCAGGCCAGCCACGGCCCTTACTACACCTTTTATTCCATCTACCTCGAAGATCATGGCTATTCTCGCAGCCTGATCGGACAGTTATGGGCGCTGGGCGTGATTGCCGAGGTTGGTGTTTTTCTGGTGATGCACCGCTTGGCGCCACGCTTTGGCTTGCGAGGCATATTCCTTGCCAGCCTGGCCTTGGCCGCGTTGCGCTGGGCATTGATCGGGCTGTTCGTGGACAATCTGCCGGTGATGTTTTTTGCACAAATCCTGCACGCCGCCAGTTTTGGGGTTTATCATGCTGTGGCGATACAGCTTGTGCATAAATACTTTACCGGGCGGCACCAGGGGCGCGGCCAGGCGCTCTACAGCAGCCTCAGCTTTGGCGCAGGTGGCGCGGTTGGCAGCTTGTACAGCGGTTACGCCTGGAGCAGCTTCGGGCCTGCCACCACCTATTTTTTGGCCGCGCTTATTGGCGTTGCGGCTTTTCTGGTGGCCTGGCGTTTCATTCCGGCAGATCAGTTTGTGGCCGCAATAAAGAATTGACGGGACGCGCCGCTATGCGTATCATTTCCCGCTTCGTGCTGCACCTGCTTTGGTGGACGTTGCGATAGAAATGCAGGACGTTCGGGGTATAGCGCAGTCTGGTAGCGCGCCTGCTTTGGGAGCAGGATGTCGGGGGTTCGAATCCCTCTACCCCGACCATATTTATGGCGTTATACTGTACGGCTTGGATCAAGCGCCCGTAGCTCATCCGGATAGAGCATCGGCCTTCTAAGCCGAGGGTAGCAGGTTCGAGTCCTGCCGGGCGCACCAGTATCAAAAGCCGCATGTCAGGTGCGGGAAAGAAGTAAAGTTATGGTGGCCGTAGCTCAGTCGGTAGAGTCCCGGATTGTGATTCCGGTTGTCGTGGGTTCGAGCCCCATCGGTCACCCCAATTTAAAGTAGCCATACCCGCAAGGATTTGGTTATTTGATGGCAAGCCCAATGCTGCTGGCATCCTGGGATCTAGAAAGCCTCTTCAGGTATTGAACACGCAAGAAAAGTGTGCTTCACTACCTACCCCTAATATGGGCCGTTAGCTCAGTTGGTAGAGCTGCTGACTCTTAATCAGTAGGTCGTAGGTTCAAGTCCTACACGGCCCACCATATTCGTTTCCTGGCGCTTTTGTGCATAGCCCTCATAGACAGGCTGCGCGTCAGCCCTATTTGCCCCAGGTTTTCTCTGAAGCGCCAAAAGAGCCGTCATTGTTTTTGTCCCATCGCTTGGCACCTGTTCCATCCAGCTCCAGCATGCCATCGCTTGCCTGACTTGTTCCCGAGATCGGGGTGGCGCGCACGGTGTAGGTTGTTGCCGTGGCGGCAGAAATGGTCAGGTTATATTGTTTCGATGCGCCTTCCAGCGGGGCTTGCGCGGGAAAGATGTCGCCTGCTGCGGTGCCCAGGGTTGGGGCGGCACCGCCTGGTGTGTAGGTGTTGTTTTGCGTGAACACCCGTTCCAGAACATTGCCCAGGGATAGCAGCGCCGCCTGCGCCGCTGCGCGCCGGGACTGTTTTACGCTGTCCTGGTACGAGGGATAGGCAATGGCGGCAAGGATGCCGATGATGACGACGGTGACCATCAGCTCGATCAATGTGAATCCTGACGATTTATTTTTCATTACACATACGCTCCATGGGTGAAAAGGCTTGGTTTATGGTGTAGGCCGCCGGAAGACCTGATTTTTCCGGCAGCCTGCCATACGACTCCTTATCGACGGATCTCTTTCCAGGACAGGCGGCCTTGTGTGGTTGATTTGCCGGTCTTGACGCGCCCTTCGTCCACGCTGGCCCCGGATTTGTCTCCACTGTTCGCGGTGTATTGATGATCGCCCAGGAAGGCCGATTCCGCAGCAATGGCATCCTGTTGCATTTTCTTGCCGGAAATTGCCGAACCGGCCAATTTGTCACCGGCATCGACACTATTGTTATTGTTGTAGTCGAAGACAGAGTCACTGGAACGGCCTCCGTTGACGAGTTTCGCGGCCATCAGCCATGACGATCCACCAAAGCTGCATGCGGCGTTGTTGGGTGTCATGGTGTTGAAGAACACATAGTCGCCGCGTACCTTGGGGTTGACGACTACCCGTTCGCCGGTTGCCGCGCTGGCACTGTCGAGGTCGATATACCACCCATACTTTGTGGCATAATCCACAGTGTTGTCACTGAGGACGCGGGCATCCGACGCAAAGCCGGTCAGGAAGGTTTGCGCCACGAGATTGCTGCGAACCAGCGATTTATCACCTTTATCCCACACGCCATAGAAGGTCTGGGTGGCGGTCGTGGTTTTATCGCCATCAACCAGATATTGGCCCGTGCCGAACAGTACGAGCAAATTAGGTGCATTAGAGGGCGAGCTGCTGCTGGCTACCGTAGGGTGTCTTACCACCGAGGGTTTGGTGGTGATCTGCTGGACGGTACCCGCTGCATTTTTTGCGGTAAAGAGTGGTTTCGGGGTGCTGCCCTGTGAGTAGGCGACCTTCCAGTTGGTGTCGACGTTACCCGATAGATCAAACGCCCACATATTGCCTTGCAGGTCGCCGGCATAGACCCGGTCGACCGTGCCATTACCGTCGAGATCGACTGCCGCCGGTGTGGCTAGTCCGTTACGGTCGGTGGTTGATCCCACTCCGGTGCTGATTTCGAGATAGTCGGTGCCTTTGGTCCAGACACCGTCCAGCCCGCCTTCCAGGTAAAGAATGAAGAGCTTGGCTTCCCCTCCGCCGTCGGTTGAGGTGGCGGTGTCGTTGTAGCCATTACCCACAATGACGGCCCACTTGCCGTTGTTCATGAGCGCAATCGCCGGCTTGCTGAAGGTATAGCCGAGGTTAGAGTCGTCAGCATCCGTGAACTCCCACATCACCGTGTTATCAGGGGCAGTGCTAGCCTCAGAAAAATCCCCGGGTTTGGTAATGTCCAGCGCAAACAGGCCACGGCCACCGGCTTCTTCACCCCCGACGAGCACGGTTTTCCACTCCACGGTACCGCTGGGGGTAGTATTGATATAGGCATCCGACACGGTAGGACCCTGGTCGACATAATAAAGATGCCCGTAGGCCTTGTCCGTCAGGTAATGCAAGCCCTTTCCTGCACTGCTGGAAAACAGGTTGTGCGGGATATAGGCTATGGCTTCATCTCCGGTGGTGGCGTTAAAGCCATGCAGCATCCCGTCATTGGCGCCGACATAAACAATACCTTGACGAGCGGCCTGGGCGGTTTTGAAATCGGAGTATTTTGATCCTGCGGCCGTCGGAAAAGGCGCCGTATCCGGGTAGTTCAGGCTCGGCTGCCCTACATACACCGGGTTAGAGTGCACGATGTCACCCAACCGGCTGCCGCGCACGCGGAAGCTGGGCGTAGTGCTGTCACCTTCCTTGGAGCGATCACCGCGCAGGAAGGCAAGACGGTCAGGTCCATAGGCGTCTGCGGTTCCACTGGGTCCCATATTCAGATCATTTTGTTGTGTTGCCGAGAGGTCTGTGGTGTTCCACCGGAAAGGTATTCCTTTTTTATTGGTGAGATTGTATGTCAGAATCTTGCGGTCATTGCTTGAGAGATCTCGAGCATCAAGTTTGGTTGCCGCGTTCCAGGTGGCTGACGTGGCGAGGTTGCCGGTGACTGGATCCAGGGCGTATGAAAGCAGCTCGCCACTCCATAGCCCGGAATTGAATTTGGCCTGGTAAACCGCGCTGCCGGTGCCCAGGGTTGCGGTATTGAATGCGACGGCTGAAGCGCTCCCCACCTGGGCGGCGATGTTCGAAACAACTTTCGCCAAAGCCTCTGTCAAGGAATCGGCATCGGTCGCGGTAAAATACTGACCCTTGCCATAGCCCGCCGCGTCTTGCAGCATTTGATTGGCAGCGGAAAAACCGATGGTGTAGGTGTTGAGGTTTTGTTTTGGAAAATCGCTGGCATCGAAGCTGACGCTGTTAAGGTCAGTGGCAGGAGCCTTTCTCATGTCGATGTCTTGCGCAAACTTGGCTATGTCATCAAGGTAGAGCGAATAGCCTTCGTTCTTCTCAGTGCCCGATGGCTTGAAGCCGTCCGAATATTGGGGGAAATTGGGGTAGTCTGTTGTCACCGTGGCGGGCGCGAGATTATCCCAATTCGGCAATGCGCGTGACGTATCGCTGACATCATCAGGATCGTTGGATGGGAAGTTATTGTCATAGGTTGGAAAACCATCGGTAACAATAATGGTGAAATTTTTCTGGCAGCGGTATTGAATAGGACTCGTATAATTCGTGCCACTGTTGTAATAGCTGCTCATTCCCCTGAAATAGCGTGTTATTTCGTAATAAGCTTCCGCCAGAGGGGTCCAAGTGGCGGCCGTCAGACTGGAAATGGCGTTGGTGAGTGTCGTCTTGTGGGTGGCATCAACATTTTTGCATTCTGCCTGGATGATCCCGCCCTCGGCGTTGTTTGACGGATTAAATGATGCGATACCAAACCGCATGCCAGAGGTGTTCGTGACGAGATTGGTCGCCACCGATTTTGCGACAGTGATGCGGGTCTCTTTGGGTATGGTACCCGTGGTTAAATCGGTATTGTCCGCGTAGGTATCGAACAGGTAATTTAGATAATTGCCGGCGTAGCGGGTATTGCCACCTCCGCGCGGATCCGGGAGTTTCAGGCATTTGGTAGTGCTGCCATTTTTACCTCGCTTCCAGCCGGATGCGCAGGAACCTTGGTTGATGTCGCTAAAAAAGAAGTTTCCCTCGTTTACATTCCATACATAAGGTGAGTTGCTCAGCGCCCAGTCGGGATACGTGAAGTTATTGTTATACCCCGTTGCCCAAACGATATTATCCATACTGCCGGAGTTGTCAATCAGGATCATAATGTTAGGCTGCACAGGCGAAGTCAGGAAGAGTGGCACGTTGGACAGTGTGCCGGGCGCCGCCTGTGCGAATGGTGAGGCGAAGACCAGTATATAGGCGAGCAAGGTGCTCCAGGCGGCGGTTTTCTTACCCTGAAAGGTACAAGTCAGTGTTTGCAGTTTCATGATGGTTCTCCTAACACAAGGGTGTCAGCGTAATTGAACGTAATGGGTGAAATTAGGTACATTGATTAATGGGTCGTCAGAATCTCGTGCCGTAGTACTCTTGTAGAATTACCGTGGCACTATCGGATCCTCCCGTGCCTCTGGCGGTGATGCGAACATTGGTAACCGTACCCTCCCCGGTTGAGCATCCATAGCAGCTCTCAAGCTCCGGGTTGGTTTTTCCTGTCGTTGAAATGAACTCCACAATGTAGCGTGGCTGAGTTTTCACGCCAGGGACGGCGCTGCCGCGATAGACTATGGAAGCGCTGCCGGTCCAGGTGGCGTTGCTGTAGATGTCCGGGGCAGGGGCGGTGGTTAAATTGTAGAGCCCACCCGTGCCATTGAACGCGGCGACCGATGCCATTCCCTCGACGTAGGCTTCGGCGTCTCTCAAGGCTGCTTCGGTGGCCTGGAAGGCGAGGTTCTGGTCACGGCTGTTGCCCGCCATTTTTTCTTCCAGTGTCGACGTGCTCATGGCGGTGATGCCGATGATGGTCAGCACCAGCAACATCAGCAGGCTGACGATGAGTACGGATCCGCGCTGGAATGGGGTGTTCATATCACAGGCCTCTATTACGTATGCGAATGGTTGTGGTGAATACGCGCCGCAGGCGCCGGTCCGCCGGTGTGATGGTTGCTCCGTTGAAGGTGTAAGGCTGTTTCTGTGTCGTGATATTGTCTTCAGTGCTGCGCAGCAGCAGGCTCACGCGCACGCTTACCACGTTGTTCATGTTGAGGCCGCCTGTACCAGCGGGAAGATACCTGTTTGCCGAACCATCTGCCGGGCTGTCCGTATCTTCTCCATACAGGATTTGCATGTTTTCCACGCCCTCGGCCAGGGGTTCAGACACCATGGTGGTGCCACTCACAAGACGTCTGCGGTAGAGAGTAGGTATATTGTTGTTCGTTGTGTCTTTGCCGATGTAATAGGCAGAGCTTTCCATCCGCATGACTTCCGCATCGGTTTGATATGCTTTGCTTAGATTGACGCTGGTATTT
>JAKFXX010000042.1:13775-16864 GCA_021731145.1 Gammaproteobacteria bacterium
CCAGTGGTGATACAGCCTGGATCCGATCCCGTGCCTGAGATGTTGTCGTAAGAGCCCCCAGTAACTGCGGCGGGGTTGGTGCGCATGCGGTCGGCCATGTCGTAAGCCTGCTGGGTGGCAATGGTCCGCAGGTAGGCGCCCTGGTTGTTGCGCAACCCCGCAGCCTGTAGTCCCGCCAGGCCGAGCAGGCCGATGGACAGCACTACAATGGCGACGAGGACTTCCAGCAATGTGAAACCGCCGTGCAGGGATGCGCAGGAGCGGCCTCGCGTCGCCTTTGATGAAAACGGTGTGTGTTGTTTGAGGGTTCTGTTCATGTGGGAGATTCCTAGGGACAGGCAGACCGGCTGATCCCCACCCTGCCGGTGGCGGCCACATTAACGGTGCGGACTTCGTTTCCTGTGCAGCCGGGGATCGACAAGGAAAATGCGCCTGCCGAGTCGCTGAAGCCGGAGGGTTGATATTGGATGCGTGTGGCGTTGGCAAAGCCGGCGCTGGTCAGTGTGCTGCCGCCATCAAGCGCTCCGCCCACTTTCAGCAGGGTGTCTCCTACGTCGAGGCTGCCATTGGCGTTTACATCGGCAAAGGCTATCCATCCACCCGCCCAATTTGTTCCGGTGCAGGTCGCCTGATCGGTGCTGATGCATACAGTGATCCGGAGGTTCCGCTTGATTGCCTCGCCGCGTGCCAGTTGCAGGGTTGCCACCAACTCATTGGCTTGGGTTACGATGCGATTGTTTTGTATCACGGATCTGAAGTTCGGCACGGCAAGCGTCGCCAAGATCCCGGCGATGACGAGCACGACCATCAATTCAATCAGCGTGAATCCTGTGTGTTTTCTGTTCATGGCTTTGTTGTATCACCGCGAATTTTCACTGTCATTCTAAAACCGACGAGCTGCGCGGTTTCCCCGATGAATGGATTGCTGGCAGCCTGCCGGTCAAATCCTCAGTAGGTTTATCGGCAGAGGATGTGGGATAATTAAGCTATGACAGATTGTTTGGTAATAGGCGGTGGCCTGATCGGCATGCTCACCGCGCGTGAGTTGCGGCTTGCCGGTGCTACAGTGCGATTAGTGGAGCGTGGAGCGACGGGGCAGGAGTCGTCGTGGGCGGGAGGCGGGATATTGTCACCGCTCTATCCATGGCGTTATCCGGACCCGGTGACGGCATTGGCGCGCTGGAGCCAGCAGGCCTATCCGGGATTTTCCAGTGAGCTGGCAAGCCAGACAGGTGTCGATCCGGAATGGACGAAAAATGGGCTTTTGGTGCTGGATGCCGGTGAGAAGGCGATAGCGCAGGCCTGGGCCGGGGATGTGGGGGCCAGGCTTGATCTGGTTGAGACCAGGGCTATACTCCAGCACGAACCGGGCCTGAACATGCCTCCTGAAGAGGCATTATGGATGCCGGACGTGGCGCAGATCCGTAACCCGCGCCTGTTGAGCGCCTTGAAGGTCAATTTGCCGGCGATGGGTGTGGCTGTCGAGGAGTATGCTGAGATCACCGGCCTTGTTGTGAGGCATGGCCGGGTTGAAGGTGTCGAGACTAGCCGTGGGCGGATCACTGCGGGCAGTGTGGTGGTTGCTGCGGGCGCCTGGAGTGGCCGGTTGCTCGCAGGGCTGGGATACTCCCTGGACGTGGCACCGGTGCGCGGGCAGATGATCCTGTTTCGGGCACGTCCCGGTATGGTATCGCGCATTGTGCTGAACCAGGGCCGTTATCTTGTGCCACGCCGTGATGGGCGCGTTCTGGCGGGCAGCACGCTGGAATACGTGGGTTTCGATAAAACCACAACAGAGGAGGCCCTTGCCGAGCTAAGCCGCGCCGCCATCGCCATGGTGCCGGCCCTGGCCGATTATGAGATCGAGCGCCACTGGGCCGGACTACGCCCCGGCTCGCCCTGCGGCGTGCCCTATATCGGCGAACACCCGCGCGTGCAAGGGTTATTTGTCAATGCCGGGCATTTCCGCAACGGCGTGGTGATTGGCCTGGCTTCGGCGCGTCTGCTGGCCGACATCCTGCTGCGGCGAAAACCCGTGCTCGATCCTGCGCCGTATGCCTTAGTGGACCGTGAAAGCATAGGTTGTGGAGCGGGCGTTGCACCTTGATCTTGTGGGGCAAAGCGCAATACCATAGACTTTAACTAAAGATTTGCTCTATATTAGACGATAATGATGAATGACATGAATACGCAAATGTTTGGCAATATCGATGTGGTTGGTCTCATGCGGGAGCATGGCATCACCCCCACCCAGCAGCGGGTGGAGATCGCGCACGTCCTTTTCTCCCGGCCTCAGCACCTCTCCGCAGAGCAGGTTTTGGCGCTGGTGAATCGTGACCGGCATGTGGTGTCCAAGGCGACCATTTATAATACGCTGGGGTTGTTTGTTGGCAAGGGCTTGATTCGTGAGATCATTATTGACCCCACCAAGGTGTTTTACGACCCCACCACATCTCCTCACCACCATTTTTATAATGTCGATACCGGGGCGCTGATGGACATCGCAGCAGATGCCGTCGCCCTCAGCAAACTGCCCGATTTGCCCGATGGCACGGTCGCCGAGGGTGTGGATGTCGTCGTGCGCATCCGTAACTGCAGAAGATCCACAGCAGAATAATCTGCTTAATAGCGCATTTCTGGTTGTCCTAAGCCCCCAATTTTATTTATACTACGCACCCTTTGTCGGCATAGCTCAGTTGGTAGAGCAACTGATTCGTAATCAGTAGGTCGGAGGTTCGATTCCCCCTGCCGGCACCATCTTAAAACTCTGTGAAGCTTTTTGATCGTTTTTTAGACGTTGCGCGTGGGCTTCTCCACGTTGTCACCATTAGTTCCACCGTCATTGAACGTCTGGATCTGTAAGGCCGCTTTGCCGCGTCGGTGATGCGGGCCATTTGCCATGTTATACGGCGGAGCGGGAAGCGGGTTGACATAATTTCTTCCATCCGCCTTGCATGGCGGACGATTCTAGTTTAATCTTCCGCGTCTTGTGTATGGCTGCCCGCACGGTGCAGCCATTTCCCCGGAGAGGTGTCCGAGCGGTTTAAGGAGCACGCCTGGAAAGTGTGTATACGTGTGAGCGTATCGAG
>JAKFXX010000025.1 GCA_021731145.1 Gammaproteobacteria bacterium
TCGAAAACTTGGGACTACCCAGCCTTGCGCCACGGTAGGAATTTAATCCATCGAACCGCCGGATACGTGACCCGTACGTCCGGTGGTGTGGGAGGGAGGGGCCGCGAGGCTTCTTCCTATCCCGATTAGCAACACCACCAAAATCAAGGAGAGAAAAATGGCACGTAGAATGTTTTATAAAATTCACTTTGTGAATGAGGAGACTCAAAATGGATCCTATTAGTGCAATTGTTACTGCGCTGTTAACAGGCGCGGCTGCAGGAATTAAACCTACCTCAGAAAAGCTCGTAAAGGATGCATATGAAGGGATAAAGGTGCTTATAAAACGCAAATTGAATTCGCCGGTCGTCGAAGTGCTGGAAGCCGATCCCTCTTCTGAAACGGCAAAAAACCTGCTAAGTGAACAACTGAAAAAGGCCGGTGCCGCAGAGGATGAGGAATTGCTCAAGCAGGCCAGGGCCTTACTCGAACTCATTAAGCAACACGCACCACAAGCATCTGAAGTAATAGGCGTTAAACTTGGCGATATTGAAGCCGCATCGTTAACGCTCGGTGACATCATCTCCAGCGGTAGTGGGGTGGTTATCGACAAGGGCAAGTTCAAAGACGATATCAAGATCACCGGGGTACGGGCCGGTGTCAAGGAGACCGACTCAAACCCCGTGTAGCGGCAGCCAGTACCAGCGCTATACTGACTGCCGCGAAAACAACCGGGGTTGGGGTGATACTTGATGATGTCAAGGCTGGGGGCGATATTCAGATCATCACCCAGCAATATTTTGTCTCCAGCGGGGTGGTGCCGTATCAAGATTATCTCAATGGCGTGCTGACGCCCGCAGATCTCACTAATCAGGGTACGCAGAACATTAATGAACTGCGTAAGAAACTCCTGCGTATCAAAACAATTCCAGACCCGGTATGTGTCACAGTAAGGGGGACATTATTCCCTTGCGCCTTGTTGACGGCGGGTTGATGGGACAGGCAAGAGCCGAGCAAAACGGTCATGCCAAAATGGCATGACGACATTCAGAAATGGTTGTTTAGCGGATTTGATCTGTGGGGACCCTCGTGGGATTTTACCTGGGATGCCGAACACAATAAGCACAACCCCTATGTCATTGCACAATTGGGTTATGGCGACGAGGCGGACTCAATCCCTGTGTTAATACCACAGGAAAAAGTCGGCAAACTGACCGATTTTTTCCAGGAGAACTGGGGCGGTGGTGAAGTGGAGGTAACAGGCCTGCTTGGGCATCGCAGCCAGTTCGTTAAAGCCCACCAAGATGTCGAATTGGTCGGTGGCTTGCTGGATTATTGCCTGTGGATTGATCAGGACAACAAACAGCACGGTGTTGCTGCGCTAAATTACCAGACCGAAGTCTATTCAGGCTATCTGTGGAAATGTATGACACCCAAGGCCTGGTATGATCCGAACAAGACCTTGTCACTCAACCAGGTCTATTTTATCTGGGAGCACACCAATTTCCGCGACGAGGATGCAATCAAATATAATCTGGACAGCTTGGGCCACAAGGAAGAGTATATTTCTAAAATGTATGGTGATTTGGTACTGCTACAGAAATCGTCACAACTAGTATCTGGCGATCCGGTATGGAATACCAGCGAATTTTATAATGTGTTTGTGCAAAAGAAAAAAACAATCTTCTAACTTCTTTAAGGATAGAGAAATGGGGCTGAGAGATGGCTAACCTCTCGGTCAACCGGACCGCCGTAAAGCTGCGCTTCTCGGCGGTCCGGTTACCTTAAACGTTAGACTCCTCGGTTGTCATGGCGATTCTGTTCAGGTATGATTAAACATCATACCTTGGAGGATGCGGCCGTGAGCCAGACAAAAGTTGCCATCACAATTGAAGAAGGAATACTCGCCAAAATAGATGCTTTGGTACGGCGTAAAGTATTTAGTAATCGAAGTCGAGCAATTCAGAGCGCTGTTCAAGAGAAGCTGGAGCGCCTTGAGCGGAGCCGCTTGGCAGAAGAATGCGCAAAACTTGATCCATCCTTTGAAAAGGCCATGGCAGACGAGGGGCTGTCTGAGGAGTTGGCGGCATGGCCAAAATACTGAGAGGTGAAGTTCGCTGGGCTGATTTAAATCCTACGGTGGGTCGTGAGCAGTCAGGACAGCGTCCAGTGCTCATCCTGAGCCAAGACATATTCAATGAGCGCTCAGGAACTGTTATTGCAATGGCAATTACAAGCCAAGAGCAACGGGCCAAATTTCCATTGACGCACGAACTGTCAAAGGCGAAACTGTCCAAGCAGTCGTGGGTAAAAATTAGCCAAATTCGCACGTTATCAACTGAGCGAATCGGCAAGAAAATTGGCTCCGTTGATCCCGAAGAGCTGGCCCACATCATTGATGGTTTAAACGAAATTATCGGGGTCTAACATTGCATTCAAGAGGGACACGCCTTGGCGAGGCATTTTTGGGTTCGCGGGTGTCATCAGCGCTGGGGCGTTGTTCCGGTTCCATCATTGGCGTGCCCCTTAATTTAACGTTAGCCTGCATTTGCGCCATATATAAGTATATTGATATTTTATATAAGTACGCATATACTGTTACCCCATGAAAACCCTTAAATTTGTAGGCTCCAGCCTAGATGATCTCCGCGACTTCCCGGCCGAGGCTAGGAGGCAGGTTGGCTTTGAGCTAGACGCTATTCAAAGAGGCCATGAACCATCCGATTGGAAACCCATAAAAGATATTGGCTCAGGCGTTCGAGAGATCAGAATTCATGTTTTAGGCGAGTAGCGCATTATCTATGTGGCGAAATTTTTTGATGCCATCTATGTGCTTCACTCTTTTCAAAAGAAAACTCAGAAAACGCGGCAAGCAGATATTGAGTTGGCACGTAACCGCTATCGCCAAGCTGGAGGTGAGTCATGAAAGAACAGGTAATTGAATCCAGTGGTAATGTATTTGCTGATCTTGGCTTTGATTCGGCTGAGTCATCAATCTTGCAAATGCGCTCGAAACTTATGAATGATCTGCGTAGCTATATTGAGTCCAATAAGCTTACTCAGGTTGAAGCCGCTGAAAGACTTGGCATCGCTCAGTCTCGTGTTTCTGATCTAACTCGCGGGAAATGGGAAAAGTTTAGTTTGGAAATGTTAATCACACTGGAGGCGCGAGTCGGCCGGAAGGTCAGCCTTGAGCTTGCGGCATAACACAAAAGGCTAACTCGGCGCTCAAGCGGACGGCTGCGCCGCCGCTTAGCTTTGCGTTGGGTGTCATAGAACTTCCCTCCAAACGAGCCATGCCTTCCCTTGCCGACGCATACGCACGACTTGAACGAGCAGACGAACATCTGAGCGAAGTTCATGCGCTGGCGCAACAGATCTGCACAGCCCAAGCGGAAGCCACACGCGTGCAAGTTGCACCAGGCATGACATTAATGCCTGGTGAGTTAGGACAAGTCTTCTCCGTCGAATCTGCCAACACGCCTATCGCAGGTCGCCTTAGTGTGCTCGTCGGCGATTCCGTCAACTGCCTGCGCTCGTGTCTCGACTATCTTGTTGGCGAACTAGCCGAACTTGATTCAGGAAGCAGAATGTCTCGCACTCAATTCCCCGTCGAGCAATCGGCCGATGCGTTTCGCGGCCGAAGACAGAGTTCTCTTAATGGCGTCAGCGATGCGCACGTCACGCACATTGAGCTCTTGCAGCCGTACAACGGTACATCCTGGACGGCCAAGCTTGCTCGCATGAGCAATTGGGACAAGCACAACAAACTCGTCCTAGTGGCACATGACTACCTCCTTGGTGGCACAGTGACAACGGGAGAGACCTCGGACTCCGGCGAGATGCCAATTCATCTTCAGATTTCATTGCAACCTTCCTTGCGCGTTCAACTCGAAGATGGGCTTCAACTTCTTGAAACACTAGATGAAGTTCGCACCGGTGTCGCCAGCACCCTTGAGCACTTCTTGCCCGAGTTCGGTGCCGCATGACGCCTAACGAATAAGGTTAGATTGTGTGAGCGAAGCGAACCACAATCTGAACCGGTTGTTGGACAAGCCCGGCCTTCGGGGTGATGCGGCTGTTGCCATGAAAATATCTTTTGGACTTTCACAGGCTTGAAGCCCTGCCAGGAGTGGCAGGGCTTCAAGCCTTGGTGTTCATCGTTGCCATTGCAGCAACAAAAGCGCATAAAGACGCCGTTTTTTCTCAATGGGGCCTGTATCCAGACCAGCTGAACCCCTCTGCTTAGGGATGCAGATCGTTCGGTCACCGGCGGGTGTAGCCGTGTTTACATCACCGGGGCCCTCGTTATCACATCCCATCTAAAGGGGTCGGAGCCCTCTATGATGGGCCGGCGGTGGTATTGTGGCAACTGATCGAACAGTAAGGCACGGACCGCAAGCTGAGACTGTAGAGCCGTCCGACAGGCTGCTAGGATGATTCCACCACCTCTGATAACATATCTTCGATAGATTCAGAAAACCCTCAACGGATAAATTATGTTTAACAATCTGACAGAACGGCTAAATGGCGTATTGCAGCGCTTGCGTGGGCAAGGGCGGCTGACCGAGGACAATATCAAGGAGACGCTGCGCGAGGTGCGCATGGCGTTGCTGGAAGCGGATGTTGCACTGCCGGTCGTGCGCGAATTTATCGAGCATGTGCGGGAGCGCGCTGTCGGCAATGAGGTCTTACAAAGCCTGACGCCCGGCCAGGCTTTGGTCAAAGTGGTGCATGATGAGCTGGTCGCCGTCATCGGTGAGGCAGTGGATATCAACCTGAGCGTGCAGCCACCCGCGATTATCCTGATGGCCGGTTTGCAGGGTTCCGGCAAGACCACCACGGTCGCCAAACTCTCGCGTTTCCTTAAAGAGCGCCGCAAGAAGACCGTGCTGGTGGCAAGCTGCGACATCTACCGCCCTGCGGCTATTGATCAGCTCGAAACGCTGGCCAAAGAGGTCGGCGCGGTATTTTATCCTAGCGACCCTTCACAGGATCCGGTCAAAATCGCCCAAGGAGCCGTGGAGGAAGCCCGCAAGCGTTTCATTGACGTAGTGATCATCGACACCGCAGGCCGTTTGCACATCGACGCGGAGATGATGGACGAGATCAAGCGTCTGCATGGCGCGTTGCAGCCCATCGAGACGCTGTTCGTGGTTGACAGCATGACTGGCCAGGACGCCATCAACACCGCAAAAGTATTCAATGATGCCCTGCCGCTGACTGGCGTGGTGCTCACCAAAACCGACGGTGATGCACGCGGCGGCGCGGCGCTGTCCATCCGGCACGTCACCGGCAAGCCCATCAAATTCCTTGGCGTCGGCGAAAAGACCGCAGCACTGGAGCCCTTCCACCCCGACCGCGTCGCCTCGCGCATTCTCGGCATGGGCGACGTGTTGAGCCTGGTGGAAGAGGTCGAACGCAGCATCGATCGCGAGCAGGCGGAAAAACTCGCAGGCAAGCTCAAAAAGGGCAAAGGCTTCGACCTTGAGGACTTCCGCGATCAGATGCAGCAAATGCGCAAAATGGGTGGCATGGCGAACTTGATGGACAAGCTGCCGGGCATGTCCAACGTGCCACAGAAGGTCAAGGATCAGGTCAACGACAAAGAGGTGGTGCGCATGGAGGCCATCATCAACTCGATGACCCGCCAGGAGCGTCGCTCCCCCGACGTCATCAAAGGCTCACGCAAACGCCGCATCGCCGCCGGGTCTGGCGTACAGGTTCAGGATGTCAACCGCCTGCTCAAGCAGTTTGACCAGATGCAGCGGATGATGAAGCAGATGTCCAAGGGCGGTGGCATCGCCAAACTGATGCGTGGCATGAAGGGGCGGCTGCCCTTTTGAACCCAGGTTGTCCCACGCCCCATAACCGCTCGCCCTGAGCCTGTCGAAGGGCCGTTCATGGTGCGACCAGCTCACCACAAGCGGCGCTATGCACTCTATTCCGCCTAAGGGACAAACCTATTATTATTTAACCAAACGCTTGCGTGATTTCCATCAGGAGATTCAGGGGTGAGGTCATTTCGCATCAGCGGCCTCAGGTCGCTAGCGCTAGCTCTTGGTGCTGCCGTCATATTGACTGCCGCTGCTCTAGGGACAAGATATGACAAGGCGCAGTTCGAGCTGGGTTATGCCTACTATTCCGGCAACTTCCACGGTTGGACAATGGGTGTTGCCCAGAATCACACCAAGGCAGCGCAGTGGCTACAGAAAGCAGCCGAGCGCGATCACCCGAGAGCACAGTACACCCTTGGCATCCTTTATTCCCATGGCTGGGGCGTCACGAAGAATGAGGCTCAAGCTGTCCAATGGTTTACTCGATCTGCTCAGCGAGGCTATGGGCCGTCCATGTATCATCTTGGATGGATGTATCACAAAGGAGATGGTGCGCCACAAAACTACGCCAGCTCAATGCGATTAATGCGTGACGCGGCGGGGCAAGGCATGGCAGCGGCGCATTATGCGCTTGGCAGCTTTTTCGAGCATGGGGACGGTGTAACGCCTGACCCTGTAGAAGCGCTCAAGTGGTACACCTTGGCGGCCTACTTCAGCAACAACCTTCCAGCGGAGTTTGGCAACGCCGCTGTTGCCATAAAGGCGGCGGCTGCCCACGCGGGGCTATCAGCCCGGATGAACCCGTCCCAGATCGCACGGGGCCAGCAATTAGCAGGGGAATGGCTGACTACCAAATATCGCGGCCTCTGAGATTCTCTATTCGTGCCGCATTACGATACCCTTCAGCTTCATCTCCTGCTCCAGCTTCTGTTGCAATGCCTCAGCGTTGGACCTCAACAGTTCGGGGCCAATACGCACCCGGATGGCTGCTCCCTCCCCTTCGGCAATACGCTCAACAAACGCGGGATAGCCTTTGGCACGCAGCCTGTCACGTAGCGCCAGCGCGTTTTGCTCACTGGAAAAGCTGCCAAGCTGCACGACCCATTTGACAGGAGCGGAGGCAGGACTCGGGCTGGGATGGGCTGTCGCCACCGGCTTTGACTCTGCCGGTTTAGGCGCCACTGCTTTTGGCTTCACGGGCTTGGGCTCAACCGGCTTCGAGGACTCGGATGCGGGGATCGAGGTTGTCGATAGCTTTGGCTCGGTGGGAGGTGGCGTTGCGGAAGGCGCAGGGGTTAGCGAGTCCACAACCGTGTCTGCCGTAACATCCATAGCGGGGGTATTTTCGTCTGGCGCGCTGCCATCTGCATCTCCCGGCGCAGGAAAGGCTTGCGCAACAGAACCCTGATCCGGCACGGAAGGCGCGGGAGGAATAGCAGCAATCGGCGCGGACCCCTGCTCTTTTTCATTATCAGGAAGGAACAGCGGAATAAGTATGGCGGCCAGCGACACCAGCACCAATGCGCCTATCAAACGATGCTTCAATTGATTTTTTTCCATGAATTATCCTAAAAACGGTAGTTGAACGGGGTGGAGTGTGCGGTTTTTAGGGTGCAGGGCTAGGCACAACGACGCGGAATGGTTGCTCCATTCCAAGGAGTTGCAACGCCGCCATGCGCACTAAAAATCGTGCAATCCACCTCGTAGCGCGCTCACCAAGCAGGCGAACCCGCAGGGAGCGATAAAACCTATATAAAACATATTCCTAACCGTCCAGAGAAGCGGTCAACTGCCGTTTTTAGGATCATGACTCGGCAAGTTCAGCTAAAAGTAACGGGAGCCCGGATTCAGTTATGAAAACAGCATTGACCGTGGAGGTGTATATTTTTCCCGCTTGACGCAATTCCGAAACAGTATCGGCATCGGCTCGGGCATCAATACAGTAAAAATGCTCACCTTCGATGAAGCGGCACTGCATACGCTTGAAGGCGCGAAACGCCGCCCCTTTGGGACGACCCAGCATCTCGTCAATCTGCTTGAACGTTTTCAGGTGAGGGTTTTGGGCAAAATCAACACTGGCTTTCACGCGAAAATCATCATAGCGCCAATTATACCGCCTGCTTCATTGCCTCTGCCACAGTATAAAAGGAACCGAAAGCCAGCACCCGATCCTGCGGTTGCGCGCCAGCAACAGCTTGCGTATACGCAGTGGCGACATCGGCGTAAGCATGCACGGGGGATTGCACGCCAGATGCCAGCAAACGTTCGGCAAGGTATGCGCCTGACGCACCGCGCCTGACATCGAGGCCTGCCACATGCCACACATCAATAACATCGCGCATGGCGCTGATCACGCCATCAATATCCTTGTCCGCCAGCATCGCCAGCACCGCATGGGTTTGACCCGTGCATGGATGAGCACGCAGCGTTTCCGCCAGCACCTGTGCGCCATGCGGATTGTGCGCTACGTCGAATATGCGCGTGACACCACCATCGGACATCACCTGAAAACGTCCCGGCAAGTGTACAGTCTCCAAGCCATGGCGCACGTCATTCTGGCTGACGGGCAGGTGGGCCTCCAGCAACTCCAGCACCATCAGCACCGCCGCCGCGTTCTGCAATTGAAAACCGCCGCGCAAGGCGGGGTGAGGCAATGCCGTGCGGCGACGCGTAACGCTCCACCATGACCACCCGGCCCCTTCCACTGTATAACCGAAATCACGCCCGGCGCGATACAGTGGCGTCCCAAGCGTTTCAGCATGCTGCAGCAGCGTTGCCGGGGGATCGAGGTCGCCACAGACAGCGGGCCGTCCGGGGCGAAAGATCCCGGCCTTCTCACGCGCAATCGCCTCGCGGGTATTCCCCAACCACTCAGCATGATCTATGCCGATGGATGTCACCAGTGCCACGTCGGCATCCAGCAGATTCACGGCATCCAGACGCCCACCCATGCCCACCTCAAGGATGGCGATATCCAGCAGCGAACGGGAGAAGATTTCCAGCGCCGCGAGAGTGCCGAATTCGAAATAGGTCAGCGAGGCGCCATGACGCGCCTGATCGACGCGCTCAAACGCCTCGCATAACGCGGAATCACGAACCTCCACACCGCATATTCTGACACGTTCGTTATAGTGCAGCAGATGCGGCGAGGTATACACGCCAGTCCGGTATCCGGCGGCTTCAAGGATGGACTCCAGCATGGCCACGCTCGACCCTTTGCCGTTGGTGCCGCCGACCGTCACCACGGTAAACTCGGGGCATCCCAGACCCATACGCTCCAGCACCGGCCGCACCCGCTCCAGGCCCAACTCGATTTCCGCGGGGTGGAGCGTCTCTTGCCAGGCGAGCCATTCGTTGAGAGTAGTGAAACGCATCGCTCATAAAACCTTTAGTTAGATGCGTGAATTATGTCATGAATCGGCATGGAATCCACCCGTGATGTTATCATTGACAACCATGACGCCCGCCCTGCAAACACTCCACGCCGTTTTTGGCTATAACGACTTTCGTGGCAATCAGGCTGCGATTGTCGAGCACATAATCAATGGCGGCGATGCGCTGGTGTTGATGCCGACCGGCGGCGGCAAGTCGTTGTGTTACCAGATTCCGGCGCTGGTGCGGCGTGGCGTGGGGATAGTGGTATCGCCGCTCATTGCCCTGATGCAGAATCAGGTGGATGCCCTCCTGCAGGCCGGCGTCAAGGCTGCGTTCCTCAACTCCAGTTTGACCGGGCAGGCGGCTTCGCAGGTCGAGCAGCAATTACTGCGCGGCGAGTTGGACCTGCTGTATGTCGCGCCGGAACGTCTCATGACGCCGCGCTTTTTGCAATTGCTGGAACGCGCCGAACTCGCGCTGTTCGCCATCGATGAGGCGCACTGCGTTTCACAATGGGGGCATGATTTTCGCGCCGAATATCTGCAACTCTCCGTGCTGCACGAACGCTTCCCTGCCGTGCCGCGCATTGCCCTTACCGCTACCGCCGACACGCCTACCCGCCATGAAATCGTCGAGCGCCTGGGGCTGTCCGAGGCGCAGCAATTCGTCTCCAGCTTTGACCGCCCCAACATCCGCTACCGCATCGTGCAAAAGGCCAGCACCCGCCAGCAACTACAGGCCTTTCTGGAGGCAGAGCATCGCGGTGACGCCGGGATTATCTATTGCCTGTCACGCAAACGGGTTGAAGAAACCGCTGCCTGGCTGGCGGAACGCGGCTGGGATGCCCTGCCCTACCACGCCGGACTGGACAATGACACACGCCAGAAAAACCAGCAGCGCTTTCTGCGCGAAGAGGGTGTCATCATGGTTGCCACCGTGGCATTCGGCATGGGCATCGACAAACCCAACGTGCGGTTTGTCGCGCATCTGGATCTACCGAAAAGCATGGAAGGCTATTATCAGGAAACCGGGCGCGCCGGACGCGACGGCCTGCCCAGCAATGCCTGGATGGCTTATGGGCTGGGCGATGTCATCACCCTGCGTCAGATGGTGGACAGCGGCGAGGCCAACGAGCAGCGCAAGCGGCTGGAACGGCAAAAGCTCGACGCTCTGCTCGGCCTGTGTGAGAGCACGCTATGCCGACGCCAGGTGCTGCTCAATTACTTTGGCGAACAATATAGCGCCGTCTGCGGTAATTGTGACAATTGCCTGGAACCCGTGCAGACCTGGGACGGCACCGTCGCCGCGCAGATGGGATTATCCTGCGTTTACCGCACTGGGCAGCGCTTCGGCGTGGGGCACCTGACCGATGTCCTGCTCGGCAAATCCACCGACCAGGTGCAGCGTTTTGGCCACGATAAACTAAGCACTTTCGGCATCGGCAAGGAATTCAGCCAAACGCAATGGAGCGGCATCTTCCGGCAACTGGTGGCAGCGGGAATGCTGGCGGTGGACATGGAAGGGCATGGCGGCCTGCGGCTGACTGATGAAAGCCGCCCCCTGTTGCGCGGCGAACAAAAAATCGCCTTGCGCAAAGACCCAGTATCACTCGGCAAGAAACCCAAGGCCTCGCAATCCGCGCTTTCATCCAAAGCGGCATACCGCTTTGACTCGCCCGAATCCGAGGCCTTGTGGCACGCCCTCAAGGCAAAACGCACTGAACTCGCACGCGAGCAGGGCGTGCCGCCCTATGTCATTTTCCACGACAGCACCCTGCGGGAGATGGTGGAGCGGCGCCCGCAACGGCTGGCGCAACTCGCCGCCATCCCCGGCATAGGCAAACAGAAACTCGAACACTACGGCGAGGAGTTTTTGGAAGTGCTGGTGGATTTTGCTTAGGCGCTCGTCAACGTGAGCGCGCGACGCACCCGTGTTGCGCCGCTGGAACTTTGTTTATTTCTCAACAAAAGCACGCTCGATAACATAATGGCCTGGTTCGCCGATGCGCGGCGAGACAACAAATCCTCGTTTATCCAGTAACGCACAGGTTTCAGCGAGCATGCCGGGGCTGCCACAGATCATCACTCGATCATGCTCCGGATTCAACGGGGGCATGCCGATATCCGAAAATAACTTGCCGTTTTCAATCAGGTCAGTGAGGCGCCCCTGGTTTTCGAAGGCTTCCCGCGTTACGGTGGGGTAGTAAATAAGCTTCTCGCGCACGCTCTCGCCAAAGTATTCGTTTTGCGGCAGATGGTCTTTGATGAAGTCGGAGTAGGCCAGTTCGTTGACGTGACGCACGCCGTGTACCAGTACGACCTTCTCATACCGCTCGTAGGCTTCAGGGTCTTTAATGATGCTCATGAACGCGGCCAGCCCCGTTCCGGTGCTCAGCAAATACAGCGTTTTCCCGGGCAGCAGATCGTCGAGCACCAGCGTGCCGGTGGGTTTGCGGCTGACCAGCAGTGGATCCCCCACCTTCAGGTGCTGCAAGCGTGAGGTGAGCGGGCCATCCGGCACCTTGATGCTGAAGAATTCGAGATGCTCTTCGTAGTTTGCGCTGACGATGCTGTAAGCACGCATCAAGGGCCGTCCATTCACTTCCATGCCGATCATGACGAATTGCCCATTGGCAAATCGCAATCCAGGATCGCGTGTTGTGGTAAAACTGAAGAGCGTCTCGTTCCAGTGATGTACGCTCAGTACGCGCTCGGTTGCATAAGTGGCCATGATTCAATCTCGATTTTCAGTTAAACAAATGACGGGTTAGAGGCTGTTTTCCAGTTCCTTCACTGCCTCAAACAGGTCCGCGACCAAGCCATAGTCTGCCCATTGGAAGATCGGGGCGTCCGGGTCGTGGTTGATGGCGACGATCACCCGGCTGTCTTTCATGCCGGCGAGATGTTGCACGGCACCGGAAACCCCGATGGCAATATAAAGATCCGGTGCAACCACTGTGCCGGTTTGCCCTACCTGCCATTCGTTGGGGGCATAACCGGCATCGACTGCGGCGCGGGTAGCGCCGAGTGCTGCGTTGAGCTTGGCCGCGAGGGGTGAGAGCACCTCTTGGAAGCGTTCGGCGCTGCCCAGCGCCCGGCCACCGCTCACGACGACATGGGCGGTGGAGAGTTCCGGGCGATCCATCGCGTGAATTTCGGTGCTGATCCAAGTTGCAAGACCGGTATCACCAGTCGTCGGCAGGGTTTCGATGTCTGCGGCTCCACCATCAGGAGCAGCCGGAAATGAGGTCGCACGCACGGTGAGCACCTTGATCGGGTCAGTGGTTTGCACCGTGGCGTTCAGATTGCCGGCGTATATCGGCCGCACAAAGATGTTTTGATCCACGATCTGGGTGACTTCCGACACCATGGCCACGTCCAGCAAAGCCGCGACACGCGGCAGCAGGTTTTTGCCAAAACTGTCGGCGGCCGCCATAACTGTAGTGTAATCCGGTGCGATGAGTACCAGCAGAGGGGCGAGATTTTCCGGTAGGCCATGAGTGTAAGCCAAATCATCGGCTACCCGAACCCGGGTGACGCCCTGCACCTTGGCGGCGGCCTGGGCCACCTTATCCACGCCATGGCCGGTTATCAGGAGATGGATGTCTTCACCCAGTGCCGTTGCCGCAGTGATGGCCGAGCGGGTGGCGGACTTGAGTTCGTGGTGGTCGTGCTCTGCAACTATGAGTATGGTCATGACAACACCTTGGCTTCATCACGCAGTTTTTGCACCAGCTCCGCTACGCTGGACACCTTGATACCCGGCGCACGGGCGGGCGGCTCCGCCACCTGCAGCAGCTTCAGACGAGGCACGAGATCCACTCCCAGGTCGGACGACTTTACGGTTTCTATTGGTTTTTTCTTGGCCTGCATGAGGTTGGGTAATTTAACATAGCGGGGTTCGTTGAGCCGCAGGTCGGCCGTGATCACGGCGGGTAGTGGCAGCGACACTTTTTCCTGTCCGCCGCTGATTTCCCGCGTGACTGTCACGTGGCTGGACGTTAATTCGAGCTTCGAGGCAAAGGTACCCTGCCCGACATTGAGCAGCGCCGCCAGCATTTGCCCGGTTTCGGCGGCGTCGTCGTCGATAGCCTGTTTGCCGATGAGGATGAGCTGCGGCTGCTCACGCTGCGTGATGGCTTTAAGCAGCTTGGCGGTTGCCAACGGCTCAGTCACCGCGTCCGTTTCGACCAGAATCGCCCGATCCACGCCCATAGCCAGCGCGTGGCGCAAGACATCCTGGCTCTGGGCAGTGCCCACCGCCACGGCGACGATCTCGGTGGCGATACCCGCTTCCCTGAGGCGCAACGCTTCTTCCACAGCCACTTCGTCGAAGGGGTTTATGCTCATTTTGACAGTGGCAATATCGACGTCCGAGCCATCCGCCTTGGCTCTAACCTTAATGTTGTAGTCGACAACGCGTTTTATTGCAACGAGTAATTTCATCAAAAACTCCAGTGTCCTAATACCGCCGCGATTATACAAGAACGCGTGCTTATACTATTTACGGCGATTCTAATAGCAGGTAGAATATTTGTAAAGTTCATTGTATTTATATAATAGATCAATTTTATTGATATGAGATTCTCGTTACGACAGCTTGAAGTCTTTGTCGCCATTAGCCGTCACGAAAGCGTCTCGCGCGCGGCACAGGCGCTGTCGCTCAGTCAATCCGCAACCAGCATGGCGCTGATCGAACTGGAAAAGCAGTTTAATACCCACCTCTTCGACCGCGCCAGCAAACGGCTGCAACTCAACGAACTCGGCCACTTGCTGTTGCCGAAGGCCATTGATCTGCTGGATCGGACCAGGGATATCGAAAGCCTGCTGGCAGGCGATGCCGGGTTCGGGCCGCTGCGAATCGGCGCGTCGTTGACGATAGGCAATTATCTCGCCACCTTGCTGATCGGGAGCTTTATGCAGCAGCATCCGAGCTGCCATGTTCATCTTGATGTAGCCAACAGCGCCACCATCATCCAGCGCGTGGCCCATTTTGACCTTGATCTGGGGTTGATCGAGGGCGATTGCCAGCACCACGACCTTGAAGTGATCCCGTGGGTTGCGGACGAGCTGATGATCTTTGCAGCCCCGGAACATCCCCTCGCCCAACAGTCCGAGGTTTCCTTGGCCGATCTCGTATCCGCCAAATGGATCGTGCGCGAGACGGGCTCCGGTACGCGCCAGACCTTCGATCATGCGATGCGCAGCGTATTGTCCCAGCTTAATATCCTTCTCGAACTGGAGCACACTGAGGCGATCAAGCGAGCGGTGGAGTCAGGATTAGGGATTAGCTGCATCTCCAGACTCGCACTCAAGGACGCGTTCCGGCGTGGCAGCCTTGTGCCGCTGACGGTGCCGGGCCTGGATTTCGGACGCCATTTCCATTTTCTGCTGCATAAGCAGAAATTTCGCACCCATGGCATGCAGGAATTTCTGGCGCTCTGTCAGAAGGTTTCGGCCAATGTCCGTTACAGCGACGAGATCGTCTTGCCGAGGCCGACATGAGCGTCATACACAGATGCAAACCACAGAGAACGCAGAGCGAACAAGGGCACTATTTATTCTGTGTACTCTGTGCCTCTGTGGCTAACCGCTTTTTTATAGAACAATGGGATGAGTATGGAACGTGAATCAATGAGCTATGACGTGGTGATCGTCGGTGCCGGCCCGGCCGGGCTTGCCGCTGCGATTCGCCTTAAACAATTGGCCGTCGAGGGCGGACAGGAGCTGAGCGTCTGCGTACTGGAAAAAGGCTCGGAAGTAGGTGCGCATATATTGTCCGGCGCCGTGATCGATCCTATCGGGCTGAATGAGCTCATCCCTGACTGGCAGGTCAAAGAAGCTCCACTCCGCGCCCCTGTCACCGAAGAGCGTTTTCTCGTTCTCACAGAGAACAGCAGTTGGCGAATTCCGAACGGGCTGCTGCCGCCACTGATGCACAACGATGGCTGCTACGTTGCCAGTCTTGGCGACCTCTGCCGTTGGCTCGCGCAGCAGGCGGAGGAGCTTGGCGTGGAGATCTACTGCGGCTTCGCCGCCGCCGAAGTCTTGTACGACGCAAACGGGACTGTTACAGGTGTCGCAACCGGCGACATGGGCATCGCCAAGGACGGCAGCCACACCGCCAACTACACCCAAGGCATGGAGCTGCGCGCGAAATACACCCTGATCGCCGAAGGCGTGCGCGGCTCGCTCGCACGGGAAATCGAACAGCGCTTCAAGCTGCGCGACGACGTGGAGCCGCAGAAATACGGGATCGGCTTTAAGGAGTTGTGGCGGATCGATCCCTCCCGGCACCAGCCTGGATTGGTCCTGCATTCACAAGGCTGGCCGCTCGGCAGTCATACAGGCGGTGGCTCTTTCCTCTACCACCTGACGGATAATCAGGTCGCCGTCGGCTTCGTTGTGCATCTCAATTATGAAAACCCGCACCTCTCCCCCTACGACGAATTCCAGCGATTCAAGACCCATCCCGCGATTCGCGGCTTTTTCCAGGGCGGGCAACGACTCGCCTACGGTGCTCGCGCGGTGAACGAAGGTGGCCTGCAATCCATCCCCAAACTGTGCTTTCCGGGCGGCGCCTTGGTCGGATGCTCAGCGGGCTTCGTCAATGTGCCACGCATCAAAGGCAGCCACAATGCCGTGAAGTCCGGCATGCTGGCGGCGCAGGCCGTAGCAGATGCGATCATGGAAGGCCGCGCCAACGATGAGTTAACCGCCTACCCGGAGGCGCTTAACGCCTCGTGGATTCAGAACGATCTCTACAAGGTGCGCAATGTTAAACCGGCCTTGACGAAATTCGGCACCGTGCTCGGCACGCTGTACGGCGGCCTCGACATGTGGCTGCACTGCCTCGGCGTAAACCTGCCGTGGACGCTGAAACATGGCCGGCCAGATCACACCAGCCTGAAACCCGCCAACGAGGCCAACCCCATACACTACCCTAAACCGGACGGCGTGATCACCTTCGACAAGCTCTCTTCCGTTTACCTGTCAAACACGAACCACGAAGAGAATCAGCCCTGCCACCTGCGCCTCAAGGACGCCAGCGTGCCGATTGCAGTCAACCTCGCACGCTTCGATGCACCGGAGCAACGCTATTGCCCAGCGGGCGTGTATGAGATCGTAACGGAGAACAGTCAACCCCGCTTGCAGATCAATGCCCAGAACTGCGTACACTGCAAGGCCTGCGATATAAAAGACCCGACACAAAACATTGTCTGGACGGTGCCGGAAGGTGGCGGCGGGCCAAACTATCAGGGCATGTAAGTAAGATCAATGTGCGCGTTGTAACCAGCAACACAGGTATCTATGGACTCCACCCGTTTTGCAAGGGGAAGAACTGAATTTTTTCCATCAGGGTAAGGATTGCGTGTATCTATCCGGCCTCAGTGTGAGCCATTCATCGGCTCGGGCCATAATGCAATACGCA
>JAKFXX010000009.1 GCA_021731145.1 Gammaproteobacteria bacterium
ATGTGGCAGATGCAACTTACCCCGTTCAGCGACACCGACCGCGCCATCGCCACATCGCTTATCGATTCGATTAGCGATGACGGTTATCTCACCAGCCCGCTGGAAGAGATCCGCGCCGGACTGCACAGTGATCTGGATGTCGAACTGGATGAGGTGGAAGCCGTACTGCACCGTCTCCAGCATTTCGACCCTCCCGGCGTGGCGGCACGCGATCTGCGCGAATGCCTGCTGATCCAGCTCCAGCAGTACGATCCGGCAACGCCTTGGCGCGCGCAGGCGCTGCAACTGGTGCGGGAGCATCTGGATCTGCTGGCGGGCCGTGATTACGCGCAGTTGATGCGCCGCATGAAGCTGACCCAGCAGGAGCTAAGCCAGGTGAATGCGCTGATTCAGACCGTGAACCCGCGCCCCGGCAGCATTTTTTCGAGCAAGACGCCTGAATATGTCATTCCCGACGTGGTCGTCACGAAAAAGCGCGGCGCATGGCGCGTCGAGCTCAACCCAGAAGCCATGCCGCGGGTGCGCGTCAACACCCGCTACGCCAATATGATCCGGCGCGCCGACAACAGCACGGACAACACCTATCTGAAAAACCATCTGCAGGAGGCGCGCTGGTTCATCAAAAGCCTGCAAAGCCGCAGCGAAACCTTGCTCAAGGTGGCTTCGTGCATTGTCGAGCGGCAGCGCGCCTTTCTCGATTACGGCCCGGAGGCGATGAAACCGCTGGTATTGCATGATGTCGCCGAAGTGGTAGGGATGCATGAATCCACCATATCGCGCGTCACCACCCAAAAATACATGCATACCCCGCAAGGCATCTTCGAGCTAAAATACTTTTTTTCCAGCCACGTCTCCACCGCCACCGGCGGCGTGTGTTCCGCCACGGCGATACGTGCACTGATCAAGAAGCTGGTGGCGGCGGAAAGCCCACAGAAACCGCTCAGCGACAGCCAGCTTGCGGAGATCCTCTCCCAGCAGGGGATCAATGTGGCGCGCCGGACGGTGGCGAAATACCGCGAGGCGATGAGTATCGCGCCTTCGAGCGAGCGCAAGCGGATGGCCTGAAATGCAAGCACGTAGGAGCGGGTTTGAAACCCGCCCCTACTCATTATAATGGGGGATGTTCCAGTAAATATGCAAATAGCTGATGTCATTACGCTTGATCGCATTGCGTGCCATGTCAAGGCAAGCAGCAAAAAGCGCGTATTTGAATTGTTGGGTGAGTTGCTGGCGGGCAGCCAATCCGGGCTGACGCAGGCAGAAATCGTTGATAGCCTGCTTGCGCGTGAACGGCTGGGTTGTACTGGGCTGGGTCACGGGGTGGCGATTCCTCATGGCCGCCTCAAGAAGATCGACAAGGCGCTGGGCGCCTTTATACAACTGGAAAAAGGCATAGACTTCGACGCCAGTGACAACCAGCCAGTGGACTTGTTGTTTGTGCTGCTGGTGCCGGAGAAATCAACGGAGGAACATCTGGAGTTGCTCGCTCAGCTAGCTGAGATGTTCAGCGACGAGGGGCTACGCGAGAAACTGCATTGCGCCCAGACACGTGATGAACTGTGCGATTTGGTCACCCACAGACCGCCTTCCGATATGCCGCTCACGATGCATGCCTGATTTTTATGCCCACCCCCCTCACCGCCGGAACCCTGTTTGACATCCACCGCGAAAAACTCGCGCTGGAATGGCTGGCGGGCCATACGGGAGAGGGTCGGGCCATAGAATTGGAAAAGCGGCGCTATGGCGCCGGCCTATCCCCGGACTCTTCCTTGGGCTCTTCGTCCAGTCCTGCCGTGGTAGGGCATCTTAATCTTATTCATCCCAACCGCATCCAGGTGCTGGGACGCTCGGAGTGCGATTACTTGCGGGGGCTGGGAAAGAATTCGCATGATGACGCAATCAAACACCTGTTCGATTATGCCCCTGCTGCGGTCATTGTCGCCGACGGACAACAGGCCGAGCCGGAGTTGAAGCAATATGCCGAACGCACCGCCACGCCGCTGCTTGCATCACGCCAGTCGAGCGACAAAATAGTCGATCACCTGCATTACTATCTGGTCAATTTCCTGGCCGACAAAACCACCCTGCACGGCGTCTTTATGGATGTGCTGGGGATCGGCGTGCTGCTTACCGGCGATAGCGGTGTGGGCAAAAGTGAGCTGGCGCTGGAACTGGTGAGCCGTGGCCACTGCCTGGTCGCCGATGATGCGCCTGAATTCTCGCACATCGCGCCCGACACACTGGACGGGACATGCCCCGAGTTGCTGCGCGATTTTCTTGAAGTGCGCGGGCTGGGAGTGCTCGATATCCGCGCCATGTTCGGTGACAGCGCGATAAAACAAAATGAACGCCTGCGGCTGATAGTTCACTTGCGGCGCATGACGGACGAAGAGATATACAAAATGGATCGCTTGCGCGGCGAACACAGCGTCCGCACCGTGCTGGAGGTCGAAATCCCGCAAATCCTGTTGCCGGTGGCGCCGGGACGCAACCTTGCCGTGCTGGTGGAGGGCGCGGTGCGCAACCACATCCTGTCGCTCGGTGGATATCACGCCGGCAAGGCCTTTATGGAGCAGCAGCGGCACATCATGGCGCAGCAATCGGCATGAAGCTACTGATCGTCAGCGGGCTGTCAGGTTCCGGCAAGAGCATTGCCCTGCATGCGCTGGAGGATCTGGACTACTACTGTATCGACAACCTTCCGGTGGGGTTGTTGCCGGCCTTTGCGGCACAAATGAAGGGCGCGCCCGAACGTCTTCCCAAAGACGCCGCCGTCGGCATCGACGCGCGCAACCTTTCCGCAGATTTTTTGCACTTTCCGGAAATATTGAAAGACATTGAGGCACAGGGCCTGACGTGCGAGATATTTTTTCTCGACGCCGACGACGCCACCCTGCTCAAACGCTTCAGCGAAACACGCCGCAAGCACCCGTTGACCAGCGGTGATGTATCGCTCGCGGAAGCGATCCGTGCCGAACGTAGCCTGCTTGAGCCCATCGCTGGCCGTGCCGATTGGCACATCGATACCGGCCGCACCAATGTCCATCAGTTGCGCGGCATGATTCAGGCGCGCGTCGCAAACCGCACCGCCTTGTCGTTGCTGTTTGTGTCGTTCGGCTATAAACACGGGCTGCCGGTGGACGCCGATTTTGTATTCGATGTGCGCTGCCTGCCCAATCCCCACTGGGAGACACACCTGCGCTCGTTGACGGGGTTGGACGCAGGGGTCGCGGCATTTCTGGAAAATCAGCCGCTGGTTACGCAAATGCTGGGGGATATGAAAGTATTCCTGGAAACCTGGATTCCCCGCTTCGAGGCGGAGAATCGCAGCTATATCACCGTGGCGGTCGGCTGCACCGGCGGTCAGCACCGTTCGGTTTATCTGGTTGAGCGGCTGGCGGAATATTTTCTTCTCGCGCGTGATAATGTACTGACCCGCCACAGGGAGCTGACATAATGATCGGATTATTGCTCATCACGCATTACCGGATCGGTGACGAATTGTTGAAAACCGCCACGGGGATGCTCGGCATGTGCCCTGTCATGACGGTAGCCTTGTCAGTGACACCGGACAACGATCCCGATGATGTTCTAAACGAGGCGCGGCGTAACGTAGCGAGGCTCAATCAGGGCGCCGGCGTACTGGTGTTGACGGATATCTATGGTTCAACACCAAGCAACATTGCCGCGCAGTTGACAGACGACCATCAGGTTCGGGTGATCGCCGGCGTTAATCTACCGATGCTGGTGCGCGTGCTCAACTATCCTCGCCTGGGCCTTGATGAGCTGGTCAACAAGGCGTTAAGCGGTGGGCGGGATGGTATTTTGCCGAGCAACCTCGGTTCGGATACGTAGGCCCCCCATGCTGCGCAAGGAAGTCATGATCATCAACAAACTGGGGCTGCATGCGCGTGCCGCCTCGAAGTTCGTCACCCTGGCGTCGGGGTTCGGGAGCGATATCCGCCTGGCGCGGGGCAGCCGCGAAGTGAACGGCAAAAGCATCATGGGGGTAATGATGCTGGCCGCAGGGCGCGGCACTTCCCTGGAAATCATAGCCGATGGCGCGGACGAGGAAGACGCCATCCGCTTGCTTGAGGATTTGATCAAAATGCGCTTTGGGGAAGAGGAGTAAGCCGTCGTTCATTTGGAATGGTGAGAACGGCATTAGGGGGCCGTAAAGGCTTAACCAGAAAAGCACGGGTTATTCCTTAACGGCCCCTAATCGTTCGGATAGGTGCCGTTTCTAAGTTTAACTGGGTATTCTTGCGATCATGGGATTGACGCTGACAGGGGTGGGGGTATCCAGAGGGATTGCGATAGGCAATGCCTACCTGTTGCAGCCTGAATCACCCGAAATCACCGAATACGCCCTTCCGAAACATCTCATCGCTGACGAGGTGGCGCGCTTCAAGGCCGCGCTGGACACCGCCAAACAACAGCTCAGCGCGATCCGCAAGCAGATTCCGCGCGGCACCCCGGCAGACATTTCCGCCTTTATTGAAACCCATGTATTGATGCTCGAAGACAGCGCATTGGCGGATGCGCCAGTGAAGCTGATTAAAACCCAGCAGTGCAATGCCGAGTGGGCGCTCAAGCAGCAGCGCGACATCCTGGTAAGCGTATTCGAAGCCATGGATGACCCCTACCTGCGCACGCGCAAGGATGATGTGGATCATGTCGTCAACCGTATTCAACGCATACTGCTTAACCAACCGGCTCATCCGCTGGAGTTTTCAGACGACCGGTTAAAGGGCGTCATCATTGTCACCGGGGATATCTCCCCGGCGGATCTGCTCTTGATGCAGCATCAGGGTGTTGCCGCATTTATCACCGAAGCGGGCGGTCCTACCTCCCACACCACCATCCTGGCCCGTAGCCTGGGCATCCCCGCGATCATTGGGGTCGCACATGCGCGGCGCCATATACTACCTGGCTCTCTGCTGATCATGGATGGCCAGCAAGGGACGGTGCTGGTGGATTCCGATGCGCAATCGATGCGGTATTTCCGCAGCAAACAGCGGGAAGAAAAACGTCACCAGGCGGCACTTGCCGGACTCAAAAAAAAGCCTGCGGTAACCCGCGATGGCTGGTCGATTACGCTGCGCGCCAATGTTGAACTACCCGAGGATATCCAGGCCATCAAGCGCACGGCGGCGGCAGGCGTGGGCTTGTACCGCACCGAGTTTCTTTTTATGAACCGTCCGGACATCCCTGGCGAAGAAGAGCAGCTCCGCGCCTATGTGCACATTGCGCGAGCCGCGCGAGGGGCGCCGGTCACCATCCGCACCCTTGATCTTGGTGCCGACAAGATGCCAGGCAGCGTACAACAGATAGCCCCATCCGCCACACACTCCGCATTGGGGCTGCGGGCGATACGCCTGTGCCTGAATGAACCGTCCCTGTTCCGTCCGCAACTGCGCGCCATCCTGCGCGCCTCGGCGTATGGGCGGGTGCGCATGATGATCCCCATGCTATCGAGCCTGCCGGAGCTGCGCCAGGTATTGCACCTTGTGCAAGATGTCAAAAACGAACTGAAAGGACAAGGCCTTAAATACAATGAAAACATGCGCGTGGGAGCTATGATCGAGGTGCCCGCCGCCGCTCTCGTCGCCGAAAGCCTGGCCCGCCACCTGGACTTTCTCTCCATCGGCACCAATGATCTGATTCAGTACACTCTTGCCACCGACCGCACCAATGAGGCAGTCAACTATATCTACGACCCGCTCCACCCCGCCGTGTTACGCTTGATTGAAATGACCCTCCGCGCCGGGCGCAACGTCGGCATCCCGGTGGCGATGTGCGGCGAGATGGCAGGAGATGTGCGTTATACCCGCTTGCTGCTCGGCATGGGATTGAACGAGTTCAGCATGCATCCTTCCATGCTGCTGGAAATAAAGAGCATCATCCACACCAGCCGCTTGGCGGAATTAACCAAAATGGCACGCAAGGTGCTGAAATGCAGCGATGCCGAGGAGATTCGCGCGCTGATCGTGAAAATCAACGCTATCGAAGCGTAGAAGCTGCTCGCAAATGAGTCATTGTTTTTTAGAATAAACCGCGCGTTATGCGCTTTTTCCTTTCCAATCTCCCCCGCTTTTTCATACACTTGCGGTCACCGAGGATCGAGGGATTGAAATGACCGAACCCGCTAAACAAGAAACGCGCCAAGGGCGTCTGAAAACCCTCACCACCGCATTGGCTACTGCCCTGGAGACCGGCGGCGCGTTGGTGAATGCCCGCAAGATGCTCAATAGCCTGCATCCGTCCGAGATTGCACACCTGCTGGAATCCGTGCCACCGCGCGAACGCACCTTGGCATGGGAGCTGGTGGATGCCGAGCTTGAGGGGGATGTGTTATCTCACGCCGGTGACGAGGTACGTGCATCCCTGTTGCGCCTCATGGATACCCACGAGTTGGTGGCGGCCACTGAAGGCATGGAAACCGACGATCTGGCGGATATCCTGCAAGACCTGCCGCGCGTAGTGATCCGCACTGTGTTGCAATCCATGGACGAGCAAGACCGTCAGCGAGTGGAAGCGGTGCTCTCCTATCCGGAGGACACCGCAGGCGGCCTGATGAACACCGATACCATCACCGTGCGGCCCGACGTAACGCTGGATGTCGTGCTGCGTTACTTGCGGCGGCGCGGCGAGATCCCAGAGACGACAGACAGCCTGATCGTGGTGACCCGCGCCGATCAATACATCGGTCTGCTGTCACTCGCCGACCTGCTGACACAAGATCCCTCCCTGGCGGTGGCCGAAGTCATGATGCGGGATGTCGAAGGCATCCCGGCCACCCTGCCCGCCAGTGAGGTGGCGAACCTGTTCGAGCAGCTCGATCTGATTTCCGCGCCGGTGATTAACGATGCCGGCCAGTTGCTGGGCCGCATTACCATCGACGACGTAGTGGACGTAATCCGTGACGAGGCCGAACACTCCCTGATGAGCATGGCCGGTTTGCACGAAGAGGAAGATATCTTCGCCCCGGTGGTAATCAGCGCGCAACGCCGCGCGGTGTGGTTGGGCATCAACCTGATGACCGCCTTTCTCGCCTCCTGGGTAATCGGTTTATTCGAGGCAACTATCGAAAAAATCGTGGCGCTGGCGGTGCTGATGCCCATCGTCGCCAGCATGGGCGGCATCGCCGGCAGCCAGACCGTCACGCTGGTGATACGCGGCATGGCGCTGGGACGTGTCGGTGCCGCCAACGCAAAGCGCGTGGTGATGAAAGAGCTTGCCGTAGGCGCATTGAACGGCATCCTGTGGGCAGCGGTAGTCGCCGCCGTAGCCAGTGTTTGGTACAAGGACTACCGGATCGGTGCGATCATCGCAGCAGCGATGGCCATCAACCTCGTTACCGCCGCCCTGGTCGGCGCCACCTTGCCGCTGTTGTTGCGCCGGATGGGCGCTGACCCGGCACTGGCGGGTTCCGTGGTATTAACCACCGTCACCGACGTTGTTGGATTTATGTCCTTTTTGGGACTTGCGACGGTGTTTTTGATTTAGGCGGTGCCTTAATGGCCGTAGCCGGGATTACACTGCCAGAGGCATGCCACACCCGTAAATCCCCGTAAAGGGGACAATGGGGCGCAATGCCTCATTGTCACCTTCACGGGGATTACGGTGGGTTTTTTCCGGTCAGCAGATATTCCAGAAGGTCGCGGACCGGGCGAATGACGGGGCCAAACGGCAGACTTTCTGATCCCCTGAAAAAAAGACCTTTATTGACGTCGCCACGCAATGCCGCAGCGAGTTGCGCGTCAATGCAAAACTGCCCGGAGCGTGCGATGCCGTCTCGCAACCCGCAGTGAATCAGGCAATGCAAGGCGGAGGCACAGCGTTCATGCCCGTTCTTGGCGCAGCTTTGCAGTTTGTTTTCCCGCTTCAGGTAGTTTTTCAGCCAGGGGGTCAGCACGCCCCGCGCAGGCAGGCCCGCAACGCTCATGAAAGTCACGATATCTTCCGGTTTTGCTTCAGCCAGCACTTTTTTGAAAAGGGGATGGGCATCCCCTTCCTCGGTGACGGCAAACGGTGTGCCTATCTGCACAGCACTTGCGCCCAGCGCCAGCAGATCGCGGATCTTTTCGTAAGTATTGATACCACCAGCGGGGATCAGCGGAATGCGTTCACGCTCAACGCCCAACTCCTTGAACAGGGCAAACACCCCTTCCAGCACGCCGGGAAAATCGAAGCGCGGATCACCAATTTCTTCCGGTTTTGGCGCGCCCAAGTGTCCCCCGGCGTAGCGGGGGTGCTCTATAACGATAGCGTCCGGCAAGCGGTTTTTGCGCATCCATTTTTTCAGCACAATACTAATTCCGCGTACATCGGAAAGAATTGGGATCAAAGCCGCATCGGGAAATTCTCCGGTCAACTCCGGCAAGTCGAACGGCAAACCGGCGCCCATCACGATGGCTTGCGCCCCGCTTTCGCAGGCCTGGCGCACCAGCGCAGCATGCTCGGTAACGGCTTTCATGACGTTGACCGCCACCATGCCCTGGCCGTTAGCGCTTGCCGTTGCTGCGCGAACTTCCCGATCCAGTGCTATCAAATTCAAGCGGTCCAGCATGGCTTTGTCCCGGCAGTGCTTGCTTTGCTCGACCAGGTCAGGATGATGGTGGCGCAAATCAATACTGGCAATAGTACCCACCGCGCCGGCGGCGGCAACCGCACCGGCGAGCCTGTGCGCTGAAACGCCCACGCCCATACCGCCCTGCACAATTGGCAGGAGTGCTTTTCTCTTGATGTGGAATAAAGGAAGCTGCGTATTTAACATGGCGGTATCTTCCCATCTTGCGTGGCGAGATGGCCGCCGCGCCAGCCAAAAGGTGGATCTACGAATGGAAAATGGCGAAGATTGTAAAATGTACTTACCCGAATATAAGCAATAGGATAAGGCCCGTCAATCAGGCATTGCCACCTTTAAGGTGGAAACGATTTGCGTTGCCATTGCGCCGCGCTGACTCGCGTCAGCCGTTTGCTGCGGGCAGCAGGGTAATCGGCAGTTTTGCCCACCAGCCCCATTGTCTGGCGCGCCAGCAGATGTTTTAGCGGCGGCAGACGGATGGATCCACCGCAGATAATCCGCGCCTGTTAAGAACCATCGCTAATTAGTGTTTATAATCTGTGGACAACTTTACAGTTTTTCAAAAAACAAAAGTTATCCACAAAGCATCAACAATATCCTGGAGGTTTTGAGGTACGGTTTTAAGCCTCCTTGTAATTGATGTAATATTATGTTTTAAAATGGTTTTTTAAAAGTATACAGTAATATTAAGTACTTAATTATAGTAATAATAAAGTTTTAAATATTTAGATAATTAAAGATGATGTTGCCGTCTTCGGAAAATTTTTTGAAATTTTCTAAATAGACCCAACACAAAACGTATTTTTGACATTAATCCACACCAATAGTATTGATTTACCATCCTCGCCCAGATAGTCAAACACCAAGTCCAACTGCTTTTATTTTCCTGAAAATTTTTAAAAATATTATCTAAAACAAATAATTAACAAAATTTTCTTTTCTTTCAAAAAGTTAAAAAAAACTGCTGCAAGGTTGTGGATAACCTTCCTCAAGAGGTATAGACTTCCGTCCTTGGTGTCCCATATCGCCGCCTTTTTGGAGACTTATATCCGTGGAGCTTTCTTTGTGGCAACGATGTCTTGAGCGGCTGGAAGGCCAGCTCACGCCACAACAGTTCAATACCTGGATTCGTCCCCTGCACGCAGTTGAGGATACGTCTTCGCTACGTCTTCTTGCCCCCAATCAGTTCGTCCTGGATTGGGTTAATGAACGCTTCTCCAGCCAGATCAACGATATCCTTACAAAGTCAGGGGATGGCGAATCCCCCCGGCTGATTCTGGAAATCGGCAGTTCAAAGGCCGCAAACGCCCCTTCTACCGTCACTGCCAAGCCCGCTTCAATCAAAAGACGGTTCCATCCCAGTGCAAAAGAAGATACGTCTGAGATGGACCATGTCAGCAATCTGAAGCCGGAGTTCACCTTCGATACGTTTGTGAGCGGCAAGTCCAACCAGTTGGCGCATGCCGCCTCCCTGCAGGTAG
>JAKFXX010000036.1 GCA_021731145.1 Gammaproteobacteria bacterium
CGCCGTCCATCTGCGCCGCGCCGGTGATCATGTTCTTTACGTAGTCGGCATGGCCGGGGCAGTCAACATGCGCGTAGTGACGGGCATCGGATTCATATTCGACGTGCGCGGTGGCAATGGTGATGCCGCGTGCGCGCTCTTCAGGCGCCGAGTCGATCTGGTCATAGGCTTTGAATTCACCGCCATGACGCTCCGCCATTACTTTCGTCAACGCTGCTGTCAACGTGGTCTTGCCATGATCTACGTGACCAATCGTGCCTACGTTAACATGCGGCTTGGTACGCTCAAACTTTCCCTTGGACATCCCGCGACCCCCTCACTAGATATTAAGTAAACTTTTCACAAAAACCTACGACGGCGCCAACCATCTCTCGCCGCCTTACAGAATTCAACCAGCATGGGCCAACAACCCATCAAATTTGGAGCCCATAACCGGATTTGAACCGGTGACCTCTTCCTTACCAAGGAAGTGCTCTACCGACTGAGCTATATGGGCGCTTTTATTTCCAGCAGCTCGCTCGGCTATACTATTACAGACCTTGGCAAACTATGGAGCGGGTGATGGGAATCGAACCCACGCTATCAGCTTGGAAGGCTGAAGTTCTACCATTGAACTACACCCGCCTTCTTTTTAAATCCTGACTTGGTGGAGGGGGGAGGATTCGAACCTCCGAAGGCAGAGCCGTCAGATTTACAGTCTGATCCCTTTGGCCGCTCGGGAACCCCTCCGAAAATATCTAAGTCGGCTATTATGATTGTGACGCCATTACCTGTCAACCACTTGCTTGCCAACAAATCAGGATTATCTGTTTATTAATCGGCTATCACCGATCATCGAGGATGGATACATGAAAAACCCCCGCCCATTTGAGGTCGCACAGCAAGCCTTTCTGTCAACCTCGCTGACGGACACGCTAACGCGCCATCAGGAAACATCGCCTCAAACCGCCGCGCTGGCGCTTTTTCATTCTGTAGCCGCAGAGGTTCCGGCCTACCGTGATTTTTTAGCGCAGCACGGCGTTGACCAAGCGAGCGTGCGCGACTACTCCGACTTTCAGAAGCTCCCGCTGGTCACCAAGCAAAACTATATGCTGACATATCCATTGCCCGCACGGTGCCGCAACGGAAAGCTGGAAGACAGCGAGATGATTGCCGTTTCATCGGGATCCACTGGCGCACCCCTGTTCTGGCCTCGATCAACGCGCCATGAATTGGATATCGCAACACGCTTTGAGCAGGTTTTTAGCGACAGCTTTCATGCCGGCACCCGCAGCACCCTGGTGGTAGTGTGTTTTGCGCTCGGCACGTGGGTGGGAGGCATGTATACCACGCTGTGCTGCCGCTATCTTTCACAGAAGGGCTATCCTATCACAGTGGTAACACCGGGCAATAACAAGGGCGAGATCTACCGCATTATCGAAGAGCTCAGCCCCTGCTTCGATCAGACAGTCCTGGCAGGCTACCCGCCTTTCGTCAAGGATGTGATCGACGATGGAATTGCACAAGGCATTAACTGGCCGCGATATTCCGTGAAACTGGTATTTGCGGGCGAGGTGTTCAGCGAAGAGTGGCGCAGCCTGGTATGCGCAAGGATCGGCTCAGACAACCCCTGTTACGATACTGCCTCGCTCTACGGCACGGCGGATGCCGGGGTACTGGGCAACGAAACCCCATTGAGCATCACATTGCGCCGCTTCTTCGCCAACCACCCCGAGGCCGGGCGCGCGCTGTTCGGGGAATCACGCCTGCCTACGCTGGTACAATATGATCCGTTGAGCCGCTTTTTTGAAGTTCACGAAAGCACGCTGGTGGTGACTGGCGACAATGGTGTGCCCTTGCTGCGCTATCATATCGCGGATAAGGGCGGCATCGTCGAATACGATGAAATGCTAAACTTTGCCAATGACTGGGGCGGCAACCCGCTGGCCGAGCTGCAACCCCATAATCTGAGAGACACCCGCCCCCTGCCCTTTGCATACCTGTTTGGCCGGGCGGATTTCACGGTTTCTTATTATGGCGCAAACATTTACCCTGAAAATGTAACCGTGGGACTTGAGCAGCCTGCAATTAAAGACTGGGTGACGGGCAAGTTTGTATTGGAGGTTAAGGAAAATACAGACCGGAATAAAATTCTCAGCGTAACGGTCGAATTGTTGCCCAACGTTGCCGCAACCATTGAAATGCGGGAAGCCATTAGCACTTCGATCCGGCAACATTTATTACGCCTCAACAGCGAATTTGCGCATTACACGCCCCCGGCACACCAGACTCCCGAGGTCATATTGCTACCGGCGGGTGACCCGAACTATTTCCCCGCCGGGGTCAAACATCGATACACAAGAAAATCCTGAGGAAGCGCCATTGTCCAAAATAGAAAAAAAGCTGCTGCATTATGTCGGCAAGGCGATTGCCGATTACAACATGATCCAGACCGGGGATCGCGTCATGGTCTGCCTTTCCGGCGGCAAGGATTCCTACACGCTACTTTCCATTCTGCGTCTGCTGAGGATGCACTCGAACAATAAATTCGAGATCCTTGCGTTCACGCTGGATCAATCACAGCCCGGCTGGGACGACAGCGGCATGAGGGCATGGCTGGAACACCATAAGATCCCTTACGAGATACTTAAAAGGGATACTTATTCGGTGGTGATGGAAAAAGTGCCGGAGGGGAGCACCTATTGTTCGCTATGCTCACGTCTGCGCCGAGGCAATATCTACAGATACGCGGAAGATCACGGCTACACTAAAATCGCACTGGGACATCACCGCGACGACATGATACACAGCCTGCTGATGTCGATACTCTACAATGGCGAAATACGCTCCATGCCACCCAAATTGCTCACCGACAACAAGCGCCACATCGTGATCCGCCCTCTGGCCTACTGCCAGGAACAGGACATCATCGAATATGCAAAGGAACGTGAATTTCCCATCATCCCCTGCAACCTGTGCGGCTCGCAGGAGAATTTGGCGCGCCAGCGTATCAAAAAGCTGGTCAATGAGCTTGCCCAGGATAATCCCAAAATACCCAGCAACATTCTCCATGCGCTAGGCCATGTAAAACCCAGCCAGCTTATGGACAAACAGCTTTGGAACTTCAAGAGCCTGGAAGCACAGCGTGAAAACGGGGAAATGGCATTTGATCTTGCGGAAAAAGGGGATCAGGAAATTGTTTTCCCTGATCCCTTTTCATAACCTGAGAGAGGTGGTCTGAAAAATCATTGCCGACAAGGCGCTGGCAAATTCCATCCATGGCTTGCACAACACCTGCCCGCATCTGGGATCACGGCTCAATGCTTGCTGGCCGCGCTACCCTTTACTTAGGTTTTAATGACCCACCGGGAAGTGAGCCAGGACGTTGGTGCCAAGCCAGGTAAGAAGCAGGACGAATACAGTAACTGCAATTGGAATAAGCGTATCGTCGTTGGTATGCTGTTTGTTGGCCATGGTTCTCTCCTCATGCAAATAGTTGACTGTAACTGTAAGGCATTAACCACAATAAAAATAAGGTTAACGTTCTGTCACTGTATACACAATAACCGCACTATTATCAAGATATTTTTACCTCACGAAAAATAAGGCATAATGAAAAGATATTTTTGGGGCTGAAATGAGGAGCAAAATTAATAAGGCTTTACATGTTGGCTTCCCTGCGCGACGCATTCCTGGTCCACTTTGATTATTCAACCCAGATTGTTCATTAGGCGAAATAGAGCGCGCGCGGCCGTTCGTGGTGAGCCTGTCGAACCATGAACGGCCCTTCGACAGGCTCAGGGCGAACGGTTTTGGGGCTAATGGACAATCCCCAGGTGACTGTCAATGTCAACGAATAGCTCGCACCGCCGCTCGGTGGCCGTTATTGGCGGCGGCCCTGCCGGACTCATGGCTGCGGAAGTGCTGATTAGCGGTGGCGTATCCGTCGATCTCTATGACGCCATGCCTTCCGTCGGCCGCAAATTTCTGATGGCGGGCAAGGGCGGCATGAATCTCACTCATTCGGAGCCACTTGAGCGATTTCTTTCACGCTACGGCACACGCAGAGCGCAGCTCGAACCACTGCTAAACGCCTTCGGGCCAGAGGATCTGCGCGCCTGGGCGCACGGGCTGGGCGTTGAAACATTCATCGGCACCTCCCGCCGCGTGTTTCCCGTTGACATGAAAGCAGCGCCGCTGCTGCGCGCCTGGCTGCATCGCTTGCGTGAAGCCGGCGTTCGTTTCCACATGCGCCACCGCTGGCATGGGTGGAACGCAGACGGCACCCTTCGATTTGCCGCGCCTCAAGGCATACAATCCCTACACGCCGACGCAGTGGTGCTTGCACTGGGCGGCGGCAGTTGGGCACGGCTGGGCTCCGATGGCGCATGGGTGCCTCTGCTTGCGGAGCGTGGCGTTCATGTCGCGGCGCTACAGGCTGCCAACTGCGGCTTCGATGTCGGCTGGAGCGATCACTTTCGCGAACGGTACGCCGGGCAGGCCCTAAAAGCGATAAGCATTAACTTTGCAGGCTCCTGCCATGCTGCCGTCCACCAACAGGGCGAACTCATGATTACGGATAGCGGCGTTGAAGGCGGCGTTATCTATGCGCTATCCGGGCGCTTACGTGACGAGATAAGCGCCTCGGGCTCTGCAACCATCCACCTCGATCTGGCACCCGGACGGGAGCTCCCCTGCCTGATCAGCGACCTATCGCGGCCACGCGGCTCCCACTCTATGGCCAAACACCTCCGCCGGGCGGGTATCGAAGGTGTAAAAGCAGGGCTACTGCGGGAGCTTGTGCCTACGCAAATTTTCGCAGATCCAAGCCGCCTCGGCGCAGCAATCAAAGCACTACCGCTAACACTCATCGCACCCCGCCCCATTGATGAGGCGATCAGCAGCGCAGGAGGCGTCGCCTTCGACGCGCTCGATGAACACCTGATGATCCGATCCTTGCCAGGTGTGTTCTGCGCAGGTGAAATGCTGGACTGGGAAGCACCAACAGGCGGCTATTTATTCACCGCCAGCTTCGCCAGCGGCCACGCGGCGGGGCTTGGGGCTATCGCCTGGCTCAATAGAGAGACAACGTAAAGCACATGCAAAACACCCCTGAAATTTACAATCTGCTAGCGGATTTTATGTCCGACATGCAGCAAACCGCGCTGTTATGGCAGTTTGCCGTGCTCGCGCTGAGCCTTGGCGTGGGGTGGTGGGTCGCGCGATTGGCAAGCCGGCGTTTTGCCGAGCACCCGTTCGCTGAGCAAGAGGCCTTCGCCGGGGTAAGTACACGCCGGATGTTTGGCGGATTTAACCGCGTGATTTTCCCTCTCACATCGTTATGCCTGGTGCTGATTGGCAAGGCGTTGCTCCGGCATAGCTATCACGTCAACCTGCTCAACATCGCGGTGGCGCTGCTGGTTTCGCTGGCGCTGGTACGCTTGATCGTATACGTGTTGCGTAACATCTTTGCTCCAAGCGGCTGGCTGCACACGTCCGAACGCTTCATCGCCGTGCTGATCTGGCTTGGCGTTGCCTTGCATATCACGGGTTTCCTGCCGGAAATCGAGCGGGTTTTTGACGAACTCAGCTTTACCGTTGGCACGCACCGGTTTTCGTTGCTGCTCGTGGTGCAGACGGTGTTCACCGTCGGCATTACCCTGCTATTGGCTCTGTGGCTGGGTAGCGTTCTGGAGCGGCGCATCTTAGGGGCCAACCAGCTTGATATGAATCTGCGCGTGGTGGCAACCAAGCTGATCCGGGCGGTGTTGCTCGTGGCGGGCATCCTGATTGCGTTGCCAATACTGGGCATCGACATTACCGTGCTGTCCGTGTTTGGCGGCGCACTCGGCGTGGGACTGGGACTGGGATTGCAGAAAATCGCCAGCAATTATGTCAGCGGGTTCATCATTCTGCTCGACAAATCCATCCACCTGGACGACATCATCACCGCCGACAATCGTTATGGCAGCGTATCGCGCCTCACCGCACGATATATCGTGCTGAAAGCACTCGACGGCACCGAAGCGATCATCCCCAACGACACGCTAATCACCTCGACCGTGGTCAACCACTCCTACTCGGACCGCAAAATAAGAATCGGAATCCCGGTGCAAATCAGCTACGGCAGCTCCCTTGAAACCGCCATGAACATAGTGTTGCTCACAGCTCAACACCATCCACGCGTAATCAACGACCCCGAACCTAAAGTCTACCTCAAGGAATTTGCCGAAAACGGCATCAACTTGGAGCTTTCAATATGGATTAGCGACCCGGAGGAAGGCCAACTCTCGCTGCGCTCCGACATCAACCTGGAAATCTGGCACGAATTCCAAAAGCAGGGAATTGAAATCCCTTGCCCGCAGCGCGCTATACGTATCATCGGCCAACCTTTGCAACCATAGCGGACAAAGTGAAAGCGTATGCCATAGGCTGGGAAGCAACTGAAAATCACCTCATGCCATTAAAAGATCGTATAGTGCGCAAGTCGCCAAATAAAAAAACAGAGAACGTTTAATGTCCCAGCTCGAACACATCGAAGCCATTGAAAAACGCCTCTGGAGTGCCGCCGATAACCTGCGCGCCAACTCCAACTACGCCAGCAACGAATATTTCATGCCCGTCATGGGTCTGGTGTTCCTGCGCCACGCCTACAGCCGCTATCTCGCGGTGAAGGAACGGATCGAGCCCAACCTGCCCAGCCGTGGCGGCAAGACGCGGGCGCTGACCAAGGAGGACTTCTCGCAGCAGGGCGCCATCTTCCTGCAACCCAAGGCCCAGTTCGATTATCTCGTTTCACTCCCCGACAGCGAAGACCGCGCCCGCGCCATCATCGAAGCGATGGACTCCATCGAGGCGGACTACGAAAACCTGCGCGGCACGCTGCCCAAGGGCGAATATCAGATGCTGGAAAACCCGGTCCTCGGCCACCTCCTGCGCACCCTCAACCCCGAGGAGTTGAAGAAGGTCTCCGGCGATGTCTTTGGCCGCATCTACGAATACTTCCTCACCCAGTTCGCCGGTCAGGGCGCCCACGACGGCGGCGAGTTCTTCACCCCGGTATCCCTGGTCTCGCTCATCGCCCACGTGCTCGACCCCGAGCGCGGCACGGTGCTGGACCCGGCCTGCGGCTCCGGCGGCATGTTCGTGCAGAGCGCGCGCATCGTCGAAGAGCACGGCGACAGCCCCACGGAAAAACTCACCTTCCGTGGCCTGGAGAAGAACGCCACCACCATCCGCCTGGCCAAGATGAATCTGGCTGTGCATGGACTGGAAGGCGACATCCAGAAGGCCATTACCTATTATGAAGACCCGCACGAACTGCTCGGCAAGGCCGACTACGTCATGGCCAATCCCCCCTTCAACGTCGACGAGATCGACGCCGACAAGGTCAAGAGTGACCCTCGCCTCCCCTTCGGCCTGCCCGGCGTCAATAAAAGCAACAAGGTCAGCAACGGCAACTATGTCTGGATCAGCTACTTCTACAGCTACCTGAGCGAGCAGGGCAAAGCCGGGTTCGTCATGTCCTCCCAGGCCTCCAGCGCTGGCGGTGGCGAGGCCAAGGTGCGGCAGAAGCTGGTCGAGAGCGGCGACGTGGACGCCATGATCGCGATCCGTTCCAACTTCTTCTATACCCGCACCGTGCCCTGCGAACTGTGGTTCCTCAACCGCAACAAGCCCAAGGCCCACCAAGAAAAGGTGCTGATGATTGACGCGCGCAACGTCTACCGCAAGGTCACGCGCAAGATCTACGATTTCTCCCCCGAGCAGCAGCAAAACCTGCAAGCCATTGCTTGGCTCTACCGCGGCGAGACCGAACGCTACCTGCAACTGCTGTCGCAATACCTCGGCAATGTCGCCGACGAAGCGCAAGCCTGCTTTGAATGGGAAGATGAAGCAGGGCAGACCGCACAGCCCTTGCCAGAGTACGCCGAGGCGATGAAGGCGCTGCGAAAAACCCTCGCACCATTCCTGAACAGCCAGCTGACAGTCACCCCTCTCCCACATGCGGGGAGAGCGAAGCGAGGGGGGCGAAGCCGGTCGGGGGAGAGGGTTGCCGAAGTGCTGAAGGAGCTGGAAAAGGAGGCCGCACTGTTCGATCAGGACATCGAACAGTTCCGCAAGCGTGCGCAGCAGGCCGCCAAGCAATGGCAGGCCGCGCCGGACAGCAACGCCGCACTGCTCAAGCTCACCCAAGAGCTCGAACCATTGGCCGAAGCCAGCCGCGACCTGATCAAACAGACCGACCTCATCTACAAACTCGCCACCCGCCTCATCGACGAAATCGTAGGTCGGGTTAGCGATAGCGTAACCCGACAATCCAGCTCGACCCGCGACATCACCCGCGCCCGCAAGGCCGCCGATGAAGCCCGCCAACTCGCCGTCGAACAGCTCAAGCAGGTGCGCTACTTCTGGAAGCAGGCCCACTGGCTCACCGAACGCTTCCCCGAGGCCAAGCTGCGCGACGTGGCAGGGCTGGTCAAATTGGTGGACATCAAGGAGATCGCCGCCAACGACTGGAGCCTCACCCCCGGCCGCTACGTCGGTGTCGCACCTGAAGAAGTCGACGAAAACTTCGACTTCGAGGAAACCTTGCGCGAAATCCACGTCGAGCTGGAAGACCTCAACGCCGAGGCCGTTATACTGGCGGCAACGATCAAAAGGAATTTTGAGGAGCTGGGGATATGAAGAAAACGCCTACCGGAAACGCCGTTGAGCGCGGTTCGCGTGGTCGCAAGCGGGGAGAGGCATCATTCCCCGCGCCACCGCCGCACGCCGGTTTGCCCGACGATTACGCGACCGTCCTCGCGGAGATCAAACAGCGCATCCAGACCGAACGCCTGCGCACGGTCATGGCCGCCAATGCAGCAATGGTCACGCTCTATTGGGACATTGGGCGGATGATTCTGGAGCGTCAGGAGCAGCAAGGCTGGGGCGCGCGAGTGATCGACCGCCTCTCCCAAGACCTGAAAACCACATTTCCCGACATGAGCGGCCTGTCACCGCGCAATCTGAAATACATGCGTAAGTTTGCCGAATCATGGCCGGAATGGGGATTTGTGCAACGGTGCGTTGCACAAATTCCATGGCGCAGCAATGTGGCGTTGCTCGACAAGCTGGAGGACGCCGAGACGCGCCTGTGGTACGCGCGTAAAACCATTGAGCACGGTTGGAGCCGTGACGTTTTGGCCTTTCAGATCGAAAACCATCTGCACCAACGCCACGGCAAAGCCATCACCAACTTTGATGCCACCCTGCCGCCTGCGGATTCCGACATGGCCGCCCAGATATTCAAAGACCCCTACCTGTTCGACTTTCTCGGCACCGCCGACCCGCGCCGCGAGCGCGAAGTGGAGCAGGCGCTGGTAGATCACATCCAGCGCTTCCTACTGGAGCTGGGCGCGGGCTTTGCATTTGTCGGGCGGCAGGTTCATCTCGAATTTGCCAGCGCAGACTACTACCTCGACCTGCTGTTTTACCACCTCAAACTGCGCTGCTATGTAGTCGTGGAACTCAAGGCCGTGCCGTTCGATCCAGGCTTTGTCGGCACCATGAACATGTACCTCTCGGCAGTGGATGACCTGCTGCGCCACCCGGACGACAAACCGACCATCGGCCTACTGCTGTGCCGCACCAAAAACAAGCTCGAAGCCGAATACGCCCTGCGCGGATTCAACAAACCCATCGGCGTCGCCGAGTGGGAAACCCAGATTGTGGACCGATTGCCGGAAGAACTGAGGGGAAGCCTGCCGACGGTGGAAGAGATTGAGGCGGAGCTGGCGCGAGA
>JAKFXX010000046.1 GCA_021731145.1 Gammaproteobacteria bacterium
CAGTTTGGAAATATCCGCCACGGGATTCATCAGCTCCGCGAGCTGCTTGAGCAGGGTGAGGCGGTTGGTGCGTAGCGCCGTGTCTTCGGCCATCACCATTACCTTGTCGAAGAAGGTGTCCACGGTCTCGCGCAGGCGCGCCAGACGCACCATGGCCTGAGTGTAGTCAGCATCTTTGAGCAGCGGCATGACCTCAGCACGAATCAGGGCCACTTGCTCTGCCAGGGCGCGCTCTGCAGGTTCGGCAAGAAGACTGTCGGCGACCGTATCGGGTATCGTTTCTCCCCGTTCAATAGCCTGCCGCAGGATATTGGCGATACGCTTGTTCGCTGCTGCCAGGCTCTCGGCCTCGGGCAGGGCGCGGAACGCCGTGATGGCGTGCATGCGGCGGTCGAAGTCGTAAGGACGGGTGGGGCGGTGCGCCAGCACGGCTTCAAAAACATCGGGCCGGATGCCCTGTTCATGATAATAGGCGCGCAGACGATCCATCATGAAGTCAAACACTTGAGTTGCGGTTTTGGTTGTTCCTGTTGGGTTTTTGATGACTAGATTAGGTCTGATCTGGCTGTCTACTCCCGTATGCGCTGCATCAAGAAGTTGGCCGAGATCCAGGTCGAGCTTTTTCTCGATTATCGTGCGCAGTACGCCAAGCGCAGCACGGCGCAACGCGAAGGGGTCTTTGTCGCCGCTCGGTATCTGACCGATTTCGAAAATTCCCATCAGTGTATCCAGCTTGTCAGCAATTGCCAGTGTCTGGCCGGTGGTGGTCCCTGGCAGCGCATCGCCCGCGTGGCGTGGCATATACTGTTCGTCGAGGGCTTGAGCTACTTCGGGCTGCTCGCCATCGTGCAGGGCGTAGTAGCGTCCCATGATGCCTTGCAGCTCGGGGAACTCGCCGACCATGTGGGTCATCAGGTCGCACTTGGATAATAGCGCGGCGCGTTGCGCGAGCGTTTTGTCATGACCGAGGCTCGCTGCGATTTCACCCGCCAGGGCTGCAACACGTTGGGATTTGTCGTAGAGCGTACCCAGCTTGGCCTGATATACAACAGCTTTCAGTGCTTCCAGTTGATTTTCCAGGCGTTGCTTGCGATCCTGATCCCAGAAAAACGCGGCATCACTCAAGCGCGGGCGTATCACTCGCTCATTGCCGGCGCGCACCTTGTCCGGGTCGCGGCTTTCGATGTTGCAGACGGTGATGAAGTAGGGCAGCAGTTTGCCCGCCCCGTCCACTACATGAAAATACTTCTGGTTGCCCTTCATGGTGGAGATCAGCGCCTCCTGTGGCACGCTCAGGAAGCGTTCCTCGAACTGGCCTAGCAGCGCCACTGGCCATTCCACCAGCGCAGTGACTTCGTCGAGCAGGGCGTCGTCGATCACCGCTGTGCCGCCGACCGAGACGGCCTTCTCCTGCACCTGCCCATAGATCGCCTCGCGGCGCGCGGCGAAGTCGGGCATCACCCGCCCTTCGGTTTCCAGCAGCGGGGCGTAGGCGGCGGGTTCGACCAGATACATGGAGGCGGGGTGATGGAAGCGGTGCCCGCGTGTCTCGCGTCCGGTTTTCACACCGAGGATTTCGGCGTCGACTACTTCATCACCAAACAGCAGTACTACCCAATGCGCCGGGCGTACAAATTCCACGCGCGAACTGCCCCAGCGCATGCGTTTGGGAATGGGGAGTGCAGCGAGCGATTGCTCTATGATGGATGCCAGCAGCTCTGCTGTGGCACGACCAGGCTGCGTGGCGCGGAACACCAGCCATGTACCTTTGTCGGTTTCCAGCTTTTCGAGTTGCTCTACTGCAACGCCACACGAACGTGCAAAGCCTTCGGTAGCCTTGGTAGGCAGGCCGTCGCCGTCAAACGCGGCATTCAACGCCGGGCCACGGCGTTCCACCAGACGGTCAGCCTGGGTGGTGATCAGCGCCTCAATGTGTACCGCTAATCGGCGCGGTGTGGCATAGGGGCGTACTGTGCCAAATTCCAGACCGGCCTTGGTGAGTCCATCCTCAATGCCGCTGGCAAATGCCGCCATGAGCTTCTTTAAGGCCTTGGGTGGCAATTCTTCGGTGCCGATTTCCGCCAGCAGGTCACGATGCTGTGTCATGACGCACCTCCTGTAGTCGTGGTCTGTGCCCCAGCTTCCATCATGGGGAAACCCAGTGCCTCGCGGCGTTTGTAGTAGGCGTCCGCCACGGCGCGTGCCAAGGTGCGCACGCGCAGGATATAACGTTGGCGTTCAGTCACGGAAATCGCGCGGCGCGCATCGAGCAGGTTGAAGGTGTGCGAGGCCTTGAGCACCATCTCATAGGCGGGCAGCGGCAATCCCGCCTCGATCAGTTTGCTGCTCTCGCGTTCACAGGTATCGAACCAGCCTAACAGCGATGCAACATCGGCATGTTCAAAGTTGTATGTGGACATCTCCACCTCGTTTTGGTGAAACACATCCCCATAGGTGACTTTGGTGCCGCCGGGCCCGTTAGTCCACGTCAGGTCGAACACGCTCTCCACCCCTTGCAGGTACATGGCGATGCGCTCCAGCCCATAGGTGATCTCACCGGTCACCGGCTGGCATTCCAGCCCGCCCACTTGTTGGAAATAGGTAAACTGCGTTACCTCCATGCCGTTCAGCCATACCTCCCAGCCCAGGCCCCACGCGCCCAGCGTCGGCGATTCCCAGTTGTCCTCGACAAAGCGGATGTCATGCACCAGCGGGTCAATGCCCAGCATTTTCAGCGAACCCAGGTATAAGTCCTGGATGTCGAGTGGCGACGGCTTGAGGATCACCTGGAACTGGTAATAGTGCTGCAAGCGGTTGGGGTTTTCGCCATAACGCCCATCAGTGGGGCGGCGTGAGGGTTGCACGTAAGCGGCACGCCACGGCTCGGGGCCGATGGCACGCAAAAAAGTGGCGGAATGGAACGTGCCCGCGCCGACTTCCATATCGTAAGGCTGCAACAGCACGCAACCCTGCGCAGCCCAGTAGTTCTGGAGCGCCAGGATCAGGCCCTGGAAGGTGGAGACATCATGCGACGGGGTGTCGCCGGAAAGAGTGGTGTATGTCAAGACAAACCCTTTTATTCATGAATGGAGCGTGGCGCAAAGTATAGCCGGAACAGGCGGGTTTATGTAGTCCGATGCGCTTTTCATGCGCGTTGTGGATTGGCGCCGGTAGCACATGGATAAAGTCCGACTGCCGCACATAAAAAGCATCTATAATCACCTGATTATTCCGGTCCACCCTCTTTTTTGTCACCCCTCGTTTAACTTGTAACCTCAGTAAATATGAAAACAATCGCGATCGACTATGGCACCTCCAATTGTGCCGCATCGTTTGTGCATGACGGTGAACCCTGTCTGGTTGAGCTCGAGCCCGGCAGTGCTTTTCTTCCTTCCGTCTTGTGGGTGCCGCGTTCGCCGATCCGGCGCCTTGCCCTGCCCAATAGTGAAATTGAAAACCTGGCCGTATCGCTACGAGAAGAACAGGCAGCGCACAGGCAAGCGCGACAGGCTGAAGAACGCCTGGCGGGGATTTCGATTGAGCCAACTGACCTGGAGACGCTGGGCGAAGCTGGTATCCAAATGATGGCGCGTAATGCTGTACGCAGAGAGGCCTTGCTGCACGCCGAGCAGGAAGGTAAACCACAGAGCTTGAGCGCAACGCTGATTCGCACGTCCGAGGTGCTGCTGGGTACGGAGGCGCTACGCATGCATATGGATGACCCAGGCATTGGATATTTGATTAAATCGCCAAAAAACTTTCTTGCCGTGGAGCTTCACCCCGACAAAATTGAGTTATTCGTGGCGATCACAGCGGTTTTTTTGCGCCACCTCAAATTGAGCGCAGAGCAGGCGCTGGGGACGGAAGCCGAGCTAATCGTGCTGGGCAGGCCCGTCAAATACCACGGCGCGCGCGCCTTTGAACCGGGGGCGCTGGACATCATGCGACGCGCGGCTGTTGAGGCCGGGATCAATGATTTTGTTTTCGAGTATGAGCCGATTGCGGCGGCGGTGGCTTACGAACATCAACTCGCCACCAACAAGACCGTACTGGTGTTGGATGCGGGCGGCGGCACCACCGATTGCACCCTGATGAAGCTGGGACCAGACAGAAAAACGAAGGCGGATCGTGAAGCCGATATTCTCAGCACCACTGGGGAACGACTGGGCGGCACCGATCTGGACGTGTCGTTTGCCAAGGCATTCTTCGGCCCGGCATTGGGTATCGGCACGCATTTCAAATCGGGATTGCCGGTTCCCAAGCGAGGCATTCTCGATGCGCTGTCTGTTACCGATATCCCGGCCCAGACCCGGTTTTATGGTAAGGCCATGGCGAAGGAGCTAAACGACTGTTTGCGCGATGCGGTTGATCAAGTGCCCATTCAGCGGCTCATCGAGCTCAGGGAAGGTCATTTATCCATGCGAGTCAATCGCAGTGCAGAGCTGGGAAAAATCGGGCTATCGGATAAGGATGATGTGATCGTGCCGCTCGATTACTTTGAAAATCCGATAGACATATCTGTGAGTCGGGCGGAATTGGAGCACACCATACATCACTATATCGGAAAAATTATCCACCTGATGCAGGCCGCTTGCAGTCAGGCTCAAACACCTCCGGACGAGATATTCATGACCGGCGGAACGTCGAAAATCCCCCTGATGAATCGGACCGTCCGCGAACAATTCCCCGGCGTCCCCATCGTTTATGGCGATAGTTTCGGCAGCGTGGCAAAGGGGCTTGCGATACGGGCAGAGACTATCGCCAACGGATGAGGTGATTTCGTATGTAATAGCCCGGCAGGATGCGGCTCCCGTTGGTCACCGTATCCTACGAGCTACTCCTACCTGAGAATGGTGTAGAGGCATAAAACAAGATGCTTTAGCGTTTGTAACCCGAGACCATGATAAATGGGCTGGGGGGTGCCATTTGTTCTGATTTTATGTCCACAAACCCCACCTCACGGAGGATATTTTCCATCTCGGTGGTGGAGTAGGAGGTGCCGCTGACGGTGTTGATGATCTGGTTGACCCCGATCAGCGCGGCGAGCACAGGTCCCTTTTTGTCAGCGTGCAGCAATTGTTCCTGGATCATGATGACGCCGTCTTTGTTCATGGAGTCATAACATTTCTTGAGCAGCTTTTTGATGTTCTCCGGTGACTCCTGGTTGGTCATCGACGACAGCAGCATGGCGTCATTGCCGGTCCCCAGGCTGTCGGTATTGTAGTCGCCGGGCAGGAGCTGGACGCGATCCTGCATGTGATACATGTCGACGATTTCTTTGGCGATTGTCAGGTTCTGCGGGCGGTCCATGGCGACGGCATTCAGGCCGGGGTAGCTTTCGCAGAATTTCACGGCAAAGGTCGCCGGGCCGCAGCCCACGTCCATCAGCTGTTTTTTACCCGAAAGATCGAACAGGCTGGTCAATACATTAGCTTGCGACAGTGCGCGATTGTGCATGCCCATCATGTAATTGCGCGTTGCTTCGTCGCTGTATTCCTGATGCATCAGCGCCGACGGCGTGCCGGTTTTCACTGTGTTATAAAGCCCGCCCCAGGCCTGATACCAGTTTTCGAACATGTAGACGATGCCACCCTGGTAGAACTTGCTGGAGTTGGTGAGAAAGGTTTGGCTGAATGGGTTGTTGCGGAACACATCGCCATCGCGGTCCAGGAAATCAATCGCGACCAAGGCGCTGAGCAGTGCGCCTAGACAGCGCCGGTCTGCGCCGGTTTCGCTGGTCAATGTATCCAGGTCTTTTGCTTTGCCGTCCAGCAGATTGAAAATATCGAGCCGGTTAGCCGCGTGCAGAACGCTGGATTGCCAGTAGGCGGAAGCCACTTGCATGACCCGCATCGGGTCCATGCCTTCCGGTACGTCCCAACCGCCTTGGTTTTCTTTTGTTGATGATGCAGACATCGTCGCCCTCCAGTTGTATTTTTAACGCGTATTCGCAGAGTATGCAGCACTATGAAGGATATCGCCGGATTTATCCAGACGGAAAGCTTGCAAGGCCAGTAAAGTTACTATAATCAAAAGATTATAAATTTTCTTTGCGGCCAGGGATAGTATGGGTCTGGGCGCAGCGCATACAGATGCAGGCTTTGAGCTTTGCGGCAGGCGGAACGCTGTCCAACAGGGATTGAGGAAAAGATTCCTCGCGGCACCAGCAAGGTTGATGCTGGCGACGGTTGGCTATATTGCATTCATTTGCAGCGCCGCACAATGGGCAGCGGCGAGGGTCGATAGCGGAAGGTTCTGCCATGACGGTGCCTTGTTCGTGTGTCCTGCGTTATGTTTGCAGTCAAAATCAGCGAGATTTTTTCAGTTGCGGATACTGGGTAAGAGATACCGGCGGGTACGGCACTCCGTACCCGCCGGTATTGAAACTGTCGCTTATTCGCTCGCTTATTCGTTCCCAGGCGAATCCATTTTTGGATTGGTCGCAGGCGGCGTTTCGACGATGGCTTTGGGGGCCATTGGCATGATGTTGGACGGAGTGACATCAGCAGATGGCGTTTCGCTCATAAGTGCCATTTGTCTGGGTACGCGGGGTTCTTCCTGACGCTGGCTTTCCTGAGGTGCGACAGGCGGCGCTGTTTTAATGGGCGGTGGCAAAGAAGGCGCGTCGCCCGCGCTTTCAACCACTCCGGTCATGTTGTCATCGCCTTGCGATGGCTGATCCGTGTTGCCGGGGCGATAGGCATTTCTGCGCGGTGGGTAATAGGGCGCAGACGCTTTTTTCTCGACCTGGGGCGATTCGCCAGCGGGTGCGTTGCTGGTTTCTGCTCTGGGTTCTGCGCGGGGCGTTGCTGCGAGAACATTACCGTCATTCTCTCGCGCTTCCTCCTCGCCAGTCTCATCAGTATCTTCTGGGGCGAAGTCCTGACCAGCTTCTCCGGGTGCCCTTGGCTCTCTACGGCGGCGGCGTCCACCACGGCGTCCACGGCGGCCACCAGGACGCTGGCCAGCCGTCCTTGCTGCCTGCTCTGTTTCGCCTGAAACGGTCGGCCCGGTTTCTATTGCTGCGTTGTCCGTAGCGGTTTCGGCGATAGGCACTTCAATGGCGGGTTGCGGCAGCGCTCTTTCCCGTGTTCTTTGGGCTGGGATAGCCGCTTCCGAGGTTGTTTCTACCTTGCCGGGCGTCTCGGTGGGCGCTGTTCTCTTGCGCTCTTCCGTGTTGCGAGGTGATCGCTTGCGCTGCTGTGATTCGTCGCGGCGTGGTTTAGCCTGCTGAGGGGCAGCGGGCCGCGCCTTCTGAGGCGGGGCCTTTTTTCTGGCCTCTGATTCATCGGCGCTGACCGCCGTAGCTCTGGCCGTAGTCTCGGTTCTGGTTGGCGTCGGCTGGCCGCCGCCAAACAAGCTTGCCCATAGCCGCTTGATGAAGCCGCCTTCAGCCTCTGGCTGCGGAGATTTCTGGACGGGGGAGGG
>JAKFXX010000035.1 GCA_021731145.1 Gammaproteobacteria bacterium
TCCAAACCAATCACAGTTGCAGTATGCTTCATGATGGACTCCTCCTTTTTCGTTTAGCCGGTGACCCTTCACCCGCTTGGCACATTATGATGCCGTTTGAAGAAGGGTGGAGTCCATTTCATTAGCGTAGAGGGCAGGCGAGAGGGTTTTTTATTGTCTGAATTTGGGCTTTTGAAGTCTGTCCAGAGACCCAATAATTTCCACACAACAATGTATTTGACATACCCGACAATTCACGCATAATGAAGGTACGTATTGAGTTCGTGTCTTCGCCTATATAGTTGCATTAAAAATATACTTTTTAAGTCGGGTTTGACGAGCCAGCTTCCAAAATAAACGAGGAGAAATCAAATGAACTTCAATCGACTGGTCAAGAGCGCAGTCTCGGTGTTTGGCGCTGTCACCATGATGTATGCGGCTTCGGTGGCCGCCGCCGACGGCAAGGCAGTATTCGAGTCCACCTGCAAGCTGTGTCATGGAGCCGGCATAGGCGGTGCGCCGAAGTTCGGCGACAAGGCTGCTTGGGGGGTGCGGATTGCCAAGGGTCTGCCTACCCTCGAGGACCACGCAATAAATGGTTTCAAGGGCAAAGGGTTCATGCCTCCCAAAGGCGGCAAGGCCTCGCTGAGCAATGACGAGGTCAAGGCGGCGGTGACATATATGGTCGAAGCCGCTAAATGATACTGACCACAATCACGCCTGGGCAACACAAAACGGTGGACCCCACGCGCGTGGTCTGACGGCTGCTGGACACGCGCCATTAATGCGTCAACAAAGCCTCTACATGGCGCTCATGGGCCGCCAGCAACTATACCCTTTGTGACTAACCCACCAACTCATTGGCAATCATCTCGGCCTGTTTCAACACCGTTTCGGTCGCTAACAACTGCATATCAGGCGGGTAGCCATATTGGCGCAGGATACGTTTCACGATGACTTTCAGTTTCGCCCGCACACTTTCTTTGATGGTCCAGTCGATGGAGGCGTTCTCACGGATTTTCTGGGTCAGCACCACGGCCAACTCGCGCAACTTGTCTTGCTGCATCTGCCACTCAGGCTTGATCTTAACAATCTCTGCATACAACTCGGCGGCAATGCGCCGCGACATGCTCACCACCATGCCCTTGCCTGCAAACACCTCCTGCCGCGCCTCGAAGTGAGCCACGATATCCTTGGCAATATTCTTGATGCGCTGTTCACTACCGATCAGCGCCTCCATCTTGGTCCACTTGGCCTTGGCTTTCTGCGTCTCGGGTAGGGGCGCGTTGCGCGCGCCCTCAGGGCGGATGCAATCCGCCCCTACATCATCAAATTCTTCGTCAAGCTCAGCAATCAGCTTCTTGCCTTCGTCACTCAAGCCCACCTTTACCAGACGGCTTTCGTAGAAAATCCGCACCGTAGCGCCATCTTCCACCGCCTGGGCGATGTCGTAGATGTCTACATAGTTGCCGAACACCGCTGGCGTGTTCACGTCGGTTTTTTCTATCGGCGTGCCGGTGAATCCCAGACAGGTGGCGCTGGGCAGCGCATCGCGCAGGTATTTGGCAAAGCCGTACACCACCTTTTTACCTACCACCTCGCCGCTGGCGTCTTTCTCGTCCACGGTTCTAGCGCCGAAACCGTATTGGGTACGATGCGCTTCATCGACAATCACCACAATATTGCGCCGGCCGGACAACTGCTCGTACACATTGCCCTCATCGGGCTGGAATTTCTGGATGGTGGAAAAGATCACCCCGCCGGAGGCCACTTTTAGCAGCTCCTTCAACTGCTCCCGGTTCGCTGACTGCACCGGCTCCTGACGCAAAAGCTGCTTGGAGGCGGCGAAGGTATCAAACAACTGATCGTCCAAGTCGTTGCGGTCGGTGATTACCAGCACCGTCGGGCTATCCAGTGCCAGCACAATCTTGCCGGTATAAAACACCATGGAGAGCGACTTGCCCGAACCTTGCGTGTGCCACACCACACCGGCCTTTTTGTCGCCCCTGGGCTGATTAACCACGCCGGGCAATTGATAAACGGCGGGGTCTTGTTTGATACCGTAGGGGCGCGATTCATCGCGCCCTGATTGATGGCATGTTGAATTTTCGGGCGCAATGAATCGCGCCCCTACACCCGCCGCGCGCAACGTGGAGGCTACCGCCGCATTCACCGCGTAATACTGGTGATAAGCCGCCAGCTTCCTCACCGTGCTGATACTGATCACGCCGGTTTTCGGGCACCCCAGGGCACCTTCTCTGGCTTCGCCATTCACCTTGTCTTCCTTCTTGCTCTTTTCAAACACGATAAAGTGGCGCAGCAAATTCAGCAGCGTAGCCTTGTTCAACATCCCGACAATCAGAGTCTCCAACTGGCTCACCAGATGCGAAGCCTCTGCCTTGCCGTCAGCGCTCTTCCACATCATGAAACGGCTCAAGCCTGCGGAAAGCGAACCCGCCTTGGCCTCCAACCCATCGGAAATCACCAACAAAGCATTGTGGAAGTGAACAGACCAGGAATGGCCTGTTTGTAGGTTTCAAGTTGCTGATACGCCGCATTGATCGTGGCGTTTTCATCAGCGGCGTTTTTCAGCTCGATCACCACCAGCGGAATACCGTTGATGAACAGCACCAAGTCAGGCCGCTTGTTCTGGTGCCCCTGGCTACCATGATGGCCAATCACCGTGAACTGATTGGCCACCACGAACTCGTTGTTCTCCGGGCTGGCAAAGTCGATCAGCCACGCCAGTTCACCGCGCTCGTCTCCGTCTTGCTGGCGGCTCACTTTCACGCCCTCGGTAAGCAGGCGGTGGAAGGCTTCGTTATTCGCCAGCAGATCGGGCGAACTGATGCGCTGCACTTCCTTCAGTGCAGCCTGCAACAGCGCAGGCGACAACTTGGGGTTGATACGCTTGAGCGCCTGCTCCAGCCGCCCGGCCAACAACACTTCGCCGTAATGGCTGCGTTCTGGATGCTCGCCATGCCCCAGGGCACCTTCTCTGGCTTCGCCATTCACCTTGTCGGGCGCAATATCCGGTCCGTAGACATAGCTATAGCCCAGACGCTCAAACAACTTGATGGCAAAGTCTTCGATGGCGGATTCAGCAAGCTTGCTCAAAACTTTCTCCTTATGGCACATTTCCCGGCACGGCCAGCATATTCATAATCAGACGGATCAGGGTTTCCTTTTGCTTGGGGTCTGATTCCGCCACGAGCAAGGTCAGTGCCGCCAGGCCGGTATCGTTGATCACCGCCTCTCCCTGCGCGTTCAGCAAGCGGCCATTGCGATGCAAAAAGTCCACAAACAAAAATGCCCCGCTGCGCTTGTTGCCGTCGTAAAACGGGTGGTTTTTCACCACGAAATACAGCAAGTGCGCCGCCTTGCTTTCCACCGTCGGATAAGCAGGTTCGCCAAACACCGACTGTTCGAGATTGCCCAGAATCGCCGACAGCCCGTCCCCCTGCGGCCGGGCAAACAAATCGGTTGCCTCACCACGCGCCAGCAACGACTGTTTCAACGCCTGCAATGCCGCCGTCGCTTCGGACTCGGCAGGTAAGCGCCCACCGGACTGACCACTCGGCTCAGCCAACATCCCCTCGTCATAGCGCTGCAACCAGAGAAAAGTTTGCGTGTAACGGCTGACAATCTCCACCAACCCGCTGCCCGCCTCCGCGCTCAGCTCGGGCGAGCGTGCTGCCTTGCGGATCAAGGCCAGCGCCTGCTGCAACTCGGCGGCGTTTTGGTCAAAGCGGGCCTGGTTAAGCGTGTAGCCCTGCACCAGATACTCGCGCAGGCGTTGGGTTGCCCAAATACGAAATTGCGTACCCTTGATGGAATTGACCCGGTAACCTACCGATAAGACGGCATCCAGATTGAAATACTCGATTTCACGGCTGACCCGCCTGCCGCCCTCGGTTTGAACAGTTGCAGTTTTTGCAACAGTTGCCTCCCGAGGCAGCTCGCCCGTATCGAAGATATTCTTCAAATGTCTTGAAATAACCGACTTGTCACGGTCAAACAGCTCCACCATCTGTAGCAGCGTCAGCCAGAGCGTATCCTTCTCCAACCGGACCTCAATCTGCGTTCGACCGTCCGCGGCCTGATAAATGTAAATGGCGTTTTGTCCATTTGATTGACTCATGGTGTTTCTCTCATATGGCTTTAAAACGGAATGAGCTATCAGACATGATAGGTATCCTCTTCCCATCGCTGGGGATTGGTCTGAATGTATTCCGCGATTTTTAAATACGCTGCTTCATTGCGAATGATATGCTCGTAATAATTGCGTTGCCAAACCGGAGTACCGGACGTTTGCCAAAGTTCATTGATTGCGCGGGCACACCGCGCCTTGAATGCCCGAACCAACATCCCCACCGTAGGGGCGCGATTTATCGCGCCCTGATGTGACGCACCCTGATGTGACGCTGAAGATTGGGGCGCAATAAATTGCACCCCAACGATTTCAATGATGGCGTGGGCATGATTTGGCATGGTCACGAATTCATTCAATTCCACATGTTCATACTGTTTCGACAACCATCCCCAAGAATCGGCCACAACCTGCCCTGCCGCATTCAACACCATATTGCCATTCACCACCTCACCAAACAGCGGCCGCCGCTCATGGCAACAAATAGTCACGAAATACAGTCCATCCTGCGAGTAATCATACCCGCGCAGCCGAATGGAACGGCGATGGTGAATATCAGGATTGTATTTCATTTAAACCATTCCCGTAGGGGCGCGATAAATCGCGCCCTTGTTTTTGCCGCAGGTTGGGCACTCCGCATCAGGGCGCAATGAATTGCGCCCCTACGCATGGCTGACCCTGACTTCGCCACTCATCAGCCTGGGTAACAGGGTGTCGCGGAGGTTTTCCAGAGTTTGGATTTGCCTCAAGACATGGAGCTTTTTCATGAAATATCCCGACACCATTTTTTCGAAGTTTTGAATTGCATCGCTTGATGGAACAGTAATTACAATGTCCCGAAAAGTGGCTATCGTTATTGTGTCAAAGACGCTGCCATAGGCGGATGAACGAAGCTCATTTACCGCGTGATTTATCATCAAGTAGGTGAAAAAGAAGCAACCTTCCACCTTGGGCAATATCCCATAGTTTGACTGGCTGTAGGTCATCGGCCTTGACAGAAGCGCATATTTGCCAACCGTTCCTCTTGCAGAAATCACCGTTGCAAATCCAGGCAACAATTTGGCCGAGCTGTTTTCAAGCCCTTCTTGAGTGATCGTTTTTCCAGAAGAGACAATAAACGATTTGTGACTTGAGGCGATGGCTCCACCAGATAGCCATGGTATTTCTCCATCCCAATACTCAACTACTGAGGTTTTTGGCGTACCACCACCGACAAGGTCAATAACATCGAGCAGACTCTTCTCCTCCCACCCCTCCTGCGCCCCTTCCACAAACCACTGGCGGAACAGGGTTTCGGCCATGGCTTCGAGGGTTTGATTTTGGCGGTGCAGCAGATCAATTTTGTCGTCGAGGCTGCTGAGCACGGCGGCGATTGCTGCGATTCCCAAGACGATAGGTTATATGCCAAAAAGTCAGTATCTGAGAAACTCTCTTTTGACTGAATAATGCTTACACGTTGGTTGAGTAGATAGGAGCCATTCAACCTAAATTTTGAAACCTTCCCGACCCAGCTATCAGGAGAGCCATCTGCGCGATTTCCTGACATGGAAATCAAAATATCTGAAGGTTCTATGAGGTATTTTTCCTTGCCCTTTGCCACGCTCTCTGAAACGCAGCTGAGATCGTTCAAATTTATTCGGTTCGGTTTAACATTTTTGATTTTTATTACTAGGTTCTGTTGACGTTTCGCGGTTTTGGTAGAATCCGCCGTTTTAGGTTGGCATGGACAGAACCAAAATAAGCGATAGTGAGTGGGTGCGTATATTGTCACACTTAACTAAATTGACGGGCGTGCATCTCGGATCACCCGATAAATGCAGGCGATTTATGGGTGCATCATTGTGGATACTGCGCACTGGCGCGCACTGGCGCGCAGTGGCGGACGCTGCCGCCAGAGCATGGTAAATGGAATAGCGTCTTCAAGCGATACTCACGTTGGTGTGCGAATGGCACATGGGATAGATTGCTCACTTATTTTTCTGAAGATGCTGATTTGCAAGATGTTTCTATTGATGGAACGGTGGCAAGAGCGCACGCCTGTGCCGCAGGCGCGGCGGGCAGCTCGGCTGAAAAAGAAGCGCTGGGGCGCTCCAAAGGTGGGTTTAGCTGTAAGATTCATGCGGCCTGTGATGCGCTTGGACTGCCGATCAACTTCATTCTGACGGGCGGCCAAACGGTGGAGTGCACGG
>JAKFXX010000033.1 GCA_021731145.1 Gammaproteobacteria bacterium
GAAAATCAGCTATCCCGCTTGTTATACCTTCCAGCAAATAATAGGTAACCCAATTCGTCGCATCCCCGGTCGCCGTAGAGTTTGCGCCAATTATGTATGCCCCTGGATAACTCTCGTTATATCTCGGAATATCTGTAGCGCTCCTGCAGGAAGAGACAAGGAAAATCATTTTTTTGTTGATCGGCTCAGATTGCCCCCTGAACACCCTGCTTTCATGGCCGCTATGACTTCGCGACACCACAATATCCACATCACTCAAATGTTCATTGATATCATATCCCTTGTTTCTTTCTGGATCGCCCTTTATTAAGGAAAGCATAATCTTGCCTTTTTTAAGTATGACCTTATCTTCATTTTTGGAAAAGACCGTATAACTATGCGATTTAAAAAAACCTACCGTTGTTTGATAATGGTCTCTCTCAGCATCTCTGTCGGCGAAAACAATGTGCGCCGTCAATGGCGTCCTATTAAGCATCTCTTCAATAGATATGTTCTCTTCAACATTAACTCCAATTTCCTTCTTAAACTTCGAAATATTTTCGGATTGCAGGGCCTTCAGATATGTCAGTTGATCTTCGTAGACGACCACCAGGGCAGCAAGAAGCCACTTGTTACTCCCCGTGGCTTCGTCGTGTAATTTCATCAGATACTCCTGAAATTCCTTCTGATACTGGAATTCCTTTCTGCGAAGAATATCTTCAACAAACAAGGCTAATCTCAGAGAAAAAGCGTTGACTTCTTTAGGAGACAAGTCCTTAAATAAAAGATCCATGACCTCATACAAAGAACGAGGTGTTGTGACGATATTTTCCAGCATACTAAAATGGGCTGACTGAAGGATGAAATCTTTATAAAAGAGCCCCCTGGGATCCAAGTCATGCAACAAGGTATTCAAATCTTTATTTTGACCGCTGGCCTGTTTTTCCAGCTCCACAAATATCATCGTTGCTAAAGCCGTGAAGTTCTCTCTGGAGAGGAAAGAAACATATAAAAAATACTGGTTATTCTTAAAGCTGTTATCCCTAAATCTTGCCTGCAATTCCTTCTCGTTGTGATTAGCCAAATAACCCTGTCGAAGTAGCAAGACTTTATCTTCCCCTACCCTCCTTAACATGGCGATCGCGCGATCATTTCCATCATCGTTGGCTAATTCTATCAACACATTCAATGCAATGTTATTGTCGTAAGAAGCAAGAAAAGCCAGCTGCCAGATTGCCTTTTTCTTTTTATATTCATCAGGGCGAAGATAAGAAATTTTCTCTTTCATTCGAGGGTTATAAGAAATTTTACCCATCAATATGTTATAGGCAGCGTGATCGCTCGCTGCTCGATCTATTAACTCAACAATTTCCTGCTCATCTGAATACCCTGCCTGACTATCCGCTCCATCCGCCGCCTGCGCTTCTTTAACCGCAAGTCCAAATAGACCACTCACTATCGAATACAACATCTTCTTTAATATCGAAGGATTAGTAGAGACGGGCCGTAACTGCATGTACTGCATGAATGGAATGTCAGACTGCGGCACGACCCTCATGATCACATATGAAGGATGGACCGATTCCTTACCCACCAAAGCAGGCAATGGCAAAGCGGTTGGCCATATTGCAGTTATCACCAGGATTAACGCTGGAACCTGACTTTTCAGCAATGATTGCAGAAATGCCACCATAACGCCTTTTACTCCCAACCATCAGAATTCGATTTTCAGTTACTAATGAATACGCTTGTAGCATCCTGCCCTCTGGACCTGTTCAACACGAAAAGCGAAAAGTGTCCGGCACAGATTGGGAGCAGCATGCCCAGCAATGCCCTCACAAGCCTGTCAAAACAACGTTAACTGATCACCGCCACGAACCGGCACGCAAAATTGACGGGGATCCAGCCACAGGTGTTCCTGATTCAGCCCCAGTCGCTTGCAAGCCAGGTGGAAACGGTTATCAATCATATCCGCATAGATACCCGTGCCCCTCATGCGCGCTCCGAAATTTGCATCATACTCTTTCCCGTCGCGGGCTTGCCGGATCAGGCTCATCACATGCTCGGCCCTGAGTGAGGCATGGACCGTCAGCCACTCCTTGAACAAGTCCTTGATCTCCAGCGGCAAACGTAAAAACACATAGCCCGCCCATCGCGCACCGGCCTCATGTGCCGCCGCCAGGATAGATTCCATCTCATGGTCATTGAGCGCAGGGATAATGGGCGCGGTGAGCACACCTGTAGGAATGCCCGCCGCATGCAGCGCACGGATGGTCTCGATGCGGCGTTGCGGGGCGGCAGCGCGCGGCTCCATGCGGCGTGCCAGCGACCTGTCCAGCGTGGTCACCGATATGTAAACTGTCACCAGATTTTTCTTTGCCATCGTCGCGAGGATGTCGATGTCGCGCTCCACCAGCGCGGATTTGGTAACTATCGCCACCGGATGCTGATGCGCTGCCAGCACCTCAAGCACAGAGCGCGTGATGCGTCGCTCGCGCTCGATGGGTTGATAGCAATCGGTATTCGCGCCCAAGGCGATAACCTGGCAATCATAATTTGGCTTGCGCAGCTCTTCCGCCAACAGACGTGCGGCGTCAGGCTTGGCGAACAGGCGGCTTTCAAAATCCTGTCCTGGCGACAACCCCTGATAGGCATGGGTGGGGCGTGCAAAGCAATAGATGCAGCCGTGCTCGCAGCCGCGATAGGGATTGATCGAGCGGTCAAACGGCACATCCGGTGAATCATTCCGCGAGATAATGGTACGCGCGGCCTCATTGGTGACGATGGTCTTGAGCGCAGGCGGCCCCTCGTCAAGGCTGCCCCAGCCATCATCAATGGCGACATGAGTATGCGCCTCATAACGCCCGTCATCATTGCTGGCCGCACCACGTCCTTTAAGCGGGATCATTGACACCCTGCCTCCAACCTTACGAAAATCCGGCCAACCTCACACCTTCCCCTTTGCAGAGGATAGGACATTATAATGCGTCATAACTATCAGAGCTTAAAGACATCAAACATCCCGCTGACATCGCTGTAGCCCCAGAAACCCCGGAACTGCTTCAGGAAGCGGCGCGTATCGCTGCCGAGTTTGGTCTGGCTCAAATGGATGTGCCATCACCCGGCTATCCATTTATTCTAACCGTCACCCCCACACGGCTGGAGCTGCGCGAGACGGGACCCAGCGCCGCAGGGTCTATCTATGTGGACTTCGCAGGAGGCACGGCGGAGCATCGCCGCCGTTTTGGCGGTGGGCGCGGGCAACCCCTGGCACGCGCGATTGGCCTCAAGGGCGGCGCCACACCCAGCGTGCTCGATGCGACGGCAGGGCTGGGGCGTGATGCATTCGTGCTGGCATGCCTGGGCTGCAAGGTGCATTTACTGGAACGTTCGCCCGTTGCTGGCGCGCTACTACAGGACGGTCTGAAGCGGGCCAGCACCGACCCTGAAATTGGCGCAATGGTACGCGAGCGAATGACGCTGAGCTTTGGCGATGCCCTCGCATTCATGCATCAAATCGGCGAGCTTGCGCGACCAGAAGTGATCTACCTCGACCCCATGTATCCACCGCGCTCCAAGAGCGCCATGGTAAAAAAGGAAATGCGCGCATTTCACGCGCTGGTCGGCAAAGACGAAGATGCACCTGCCCTGCTCGAAACGGCCCTGAAATGTGCCCGCAAACGCGTCGTCGTGAAACGTCCGCGGCTCGCTGACGCTATCGCCGGCCCTAAGCCTAGCATGTCGATTGAAGGCAAAAATACGCGGTTTGACGTGTATTTGATCCCGGCAAACTCATAAGAACCTCATTCGCGCTCAATCCCCGCCTCCAATATGCGGTGGTCTTTATCGACCGTGCGGCTGGACTTGGCAAAGATCCAGGCTACGCCAAACCCCACCGCATGATATGCACTGGCGCTGGCCAGCGGTGAGTTTTCGAAAACCGCCCCGGAAAGTACGTCGTAACGCGCAAACACCCCGGCCCAGACATCACCGAAACGCTTGCGTAACGCCACCGTGATACGGCTACCGCTATAACCGGCTCCCGCATGATATTCAGGCCGCACATTTGTTGCGTCAGCCGGTGGAACATCGTAAAAATAGGCATGGTAATTCTTGTCGGCATATAGCGGGCCTAGCGATGCGCTTGCCTTCCAGGGATTACTTTGAACACCATCGGTAAATACATATTCCATGTAAGGGGCAAATACCCAGCCCTGATGCTCCACACCGGACCGGCCAAGCGATAACGCCGCCCGCAGCGGAAAGCGCAGCCAAAAGGCATGATGCGCGCTTTCATCATCCCACAGCTTGAGCTCGAGCGATGGCCCCAGCTCTACGGTAGGTGCAAGGCTCGACATACCGGCGCGGGTGCCATTCGTATCCTTGGGCACGGGAACACCGGCGGCCAGACTGATATCGAGCTTCATGCGGTCTGACCTGAAAATGTTGCCACGCATGCCGGCATCATCAACTTTAAAACGCTCGCCCCGGTAAATGAGATAAGGCAACGGAATGAAGTAGCTTTTCTCCTGATCGGAGCTGCGATAATAAGGTACGCTCAATCCGGCAACACCCATGCCGAACTCCCACAGAGGAACTTCTTTCGCACCAACGGCGGCAGGCAAGGCCAAACCTGGTATTAACGCTGCGAGCAATCTCAATTTCATGAAGTAGCCGTGGCACTCTAAAAAAGACATGCTACCAGATCGGGATGGATTTTTTTACTCGTGTCTGGGATATTAGGGTGTGTTGGCAAACGCTTTAAAAATGGAGGGAGTTATGCAAGATTGTCTGTTTTGCAAAATGGTGTCAGGGCACATCAAGCCGGATATTGTTTATGAGAATTCGCATGTACTGGCCTTCCGCGACATTAATCCGCAAGCCCCAGTGCATGTGCTGGTGGTGCCCAAGCAACATATCATCACACTTAATGACCTGGACAGTAGCCACGCCGCTCTTGTGGGAGAGATGCTCCTGGCCGCTCAGCAGGTGGCGCAGCAAACAGGCATCGCGGATTCAGGTTATCGGACGGTGGTAAACTGCAATGCAGACGCAGGGCAGTCTGTATGGCACATCCATCTGCATGTATTGGGTGGCCGGCGCATGGGTTGGCCGCCGGGGTGATAACCCAGACATGACTGGAATGTAGGGTGCGCCGCACGCACCATGGCCCGGCACGAATGAATTGGTACGCACCGCGCACCCTACACGCAATGTTACTCAAGGGTTTTCGACAATCAACCGCCAGGAATGGTTCGATTCTCCTGTTAG
>JAKFXX010000015.1 GCA_021731145.1 Gammaproteobacteria bacterium
GCTCAAGCAACCGTAACGCAAGTACCCACACAAATTACTTCGGTCTTTTTCGTTTTTAAAGAACTTAGGCTAGAGCGTCTTGTCTCAACCGAGTCGACTATTATACATCACTTTAGGTGACAGTCAACATCATTTCAAATCTACTTCTCATCACCCTCCGGCTTCATGCTGCGTCGCCGTTAGGAGTTGCGCATTATACGCAGGTCTCGCGGGGCGTCAACACCTATGGCTGAAATGTTTTTGGGGTGTTCGGCATTTATTAAAAAGTAATCATATTTTACAGCCAGTTAGACGACAGTTACCTGCGCGCCCACTAGCCAATTATTATTCTGGCGAAGCGGCGTTTGCCCACTTGCACTATATATGGGCCGCCAGCCCCGACAATAAGGCCGCGATCTTCGATACGCTCGCCATCGATGCGCACCGCGCCCTGCTGGATCATGCGCAGGGATTCCGACGTGCTGGCGGTCAATCCGGCATCCTTGAGCATTTGGGCGACCGGTAGCCCGGCGTCCTGGTGAGCAGGCAAACGCACCTCCTGCACATCCTCCGGGATCTCACCCTTGCGGAAACGCGCCACGAAGTTTTCGTGGGCTTGCCCAGCCATGGGGCCGCCATGGAAGCGTCCGACAATCTCCATAGCCAACCGTATCTTTACATCGCGCGGGTTGAGACCTTCGCTCGCCTCGCGCCGCCAGGCGGCAAGGGTCTCGGCAGACTCAAAGCTCAATAATTCCAGGTAGCGCCACATCAGGTCGTCTGAAATGGACATGAGCTTGCCAAACATCTCGTCAGCGGGCTCGGTGATCCCTATGTAGTTGCCAAGGGATTTGGACATTTTCTGCACGCCATCCAACCCTTCCAGAATCGGCATGGTCAGCACCACCTGGGGCGACTGGCCATAGTGCTTCTGGAGTTCGCGCCCGACCAGCAGGTTGAACTTCTGGTCTGTGCCGCCCAACTCGACGTCGGCGCGCATTGCCACCGAGTCATACCCTTGAATCAGCGGGTAAAGAAATTCGTGAATGGCGATGGGCTGCCCGCCGGTATAACGCTTGTGAAAATCGTCACGCTCGAGCATTCGCGCAACGGTGTGCTTGGCGGCAAGCTGGATCAGGTCTGCGGCGCTCATGGCGTTCATCCAACTGGAGTTGAACATCACCAGCGTCTTTTCCGGATCAAGGATCTTAAATATCTGCTGTTCGTAGGTGCGTGCGTTGTCGATCACGTCGTCGCGCGACAAGGGTTTACGCGTTACGTTCTTGCCGGTGGGATCACCGATCATGCCGGTGAAGTCGCCAATCAGGAACAGGATTTCATGCCCCAAACTCTGAAACTGGCGCAGCTTGTTAAGCAATACCGTGTGCCCAAGGTGCAAATCAGGCGCAGTGGGATCAAAGCCGGCTTTGACGCGCAAAGGTTTGCCTGTCTTGAGCTTTTCTACCAGCTCATGCTCCACCAGAATTTCTTGCGCCCCGCGCCTGATCAGATCAAGCGCTTCTGTCACGGATGCCATGCAATGCCCCTTAAAATTTTTCTACACTATATATAGAATACAATAAAACGGCGGGGCAAAAAGCGGGGTTCTGCACATATATTGGCTTGCCGGCACGGGAATAGATATTCTATGATGTTGATCCTTTAAGTTATTTAGGCTATGGTTAGGGGAGAAAACCGCCTTGAAGAGGGATTCTATGTGGTCATCCAGCTACACCAGACTATAAATTTCAGGCAAACCGACCGATAATGTCAGGTATGACGTTCAATAAATACATATATGGCCCGTTTCTTCTGGCGGGCGCGGGTGCGCTGGGTCTGGCAATGGTGTTTGCGCCGGACAATACCACAACACGGCCATTGCCTCAGGCAGCGATGACCGAGCTCTCGCCACAGACGCCCGCCACGGCACCGGCACAGGACGCAACTCCACGCGGGCTGGCCCAGAGACTTGCGGACAAGTGGTATTCCATCGAAATCAAGCGCGGCGACAAGCTTACTACTGTTTTTGAGCAGATCGGGGTGGGTGTACATCAGGCGCAAAAAATCCTTGCACTGGGTGGCGAGACATCCGCCCTCTCTCGCCTTGATCCCGGCGATAAACTGAAGATCAAGGTGGGCGCGGAAGGGCGCTTGCAGGAGTTACTCTATGACATCAACCCCGCGCGCACGCTGCATATCGTAAAAGAGGGGCCTGTCAGCGACTTTCAGACCAATACTGTTGAGCATCCGCTAGAGCGGCGCATTGCGCGCGTGTCCGGCACGGTAGGTCGTTCATTGTCGCTTGCGGGGAAAAAGGCAGGATTGCCCGGAAACTTGGCAAAGGAGTTGCCTGCTATCCTTGTTTCCACAGCGAATGTCCGCCGAGGCGATCGTTTTGCCGTGCTCTATGAAGAATTCTACGCGCAGGGCGAGAAGGTGCGAAACGGCGCTATCCTGGCGGCGGAACTTATCAATCGTGGCGAGATTATGCGCGCGGTGCGCTTTACCGACGGTAAAGGACGTTCCAGTTATTACACGCCGGAAGGCAAGCGGATACGCAAATCATTTCTCAGTACGCCCGTGGAATCCGCCCATGTCAGCTCCGGCTTCAGTCTTGGGCGGCTGCACCCGATCCTGAACACGATCCGCGCCCACAACGGTGTCGATTATGCCGCCCCCATCGGGACGCCAGTGAAGGCTGCAAGCGACGGCACGGTGGCTTTTATTGGCAACAAGTCCGGCTACGGTAAAACGGTTATCCTGCAACACGGCAAGCAATATACAACGCTCTACGCACACCTGTCCCGTTACCCCAAGGATTTGACAATGGGTACGCAGATAGAACAAGGGCGGGTCATTGGCTATGTGGGACAGTCAGGGATAGCGACCGGCCCCCACTTGCACTATGAATTCCGCGTAAACGATGTTTACCGCAATCCGCTCACGGCAAGTATTGCGCGTGTCGAGTCCATTGAGAAACGGTATAAGGCGGACTTCATCCGGCAGGCGCAAGAGTTAACTGCACAACTCGAGTCATTCAAGCGCACAGTCACTGCCAGCAACCGTTGATCCCGTGACGCTGTTCATCGGACTCATGTCGGGAACCAGCATGGATGCCGTGGATGCGGCGCTGGTGGATCTGTCAGGAGGTAATGTCAGCATGCTGGCAGGTGCGGGACTGCCTATTCAGCCAGCGCTACGCGGTGAATTGCTGGGTCTGTGCCACGGCGCCGCCAGCACCCTGGAACAGGTGGCTCGGCTTGATGTGGAGATGGGCCGGATGTTCGTCACCGCAGCACAAGCTCTGTTAGACAGCGCGGGTATCGACCCCGCCCAAGTCACCGCCATCGGTAGCCACGGCCAGACCATCTACCACCAACCCTTGGGGGCTAGCCCCACCAGCGTGCAGCTCGGCGATCCCAATCTGATCGCCGAGTTGACCGGCATCACCACTGTGGCCGATTTCCGCCGCCGTGACATCGCGGCGGGCGGGCAAGGTGCGCCGCTGGTGCCCGCCTTTCACCGTGCGGTTTTTTATTCGTCCGAAAGGGAGCGGGTGGTGCTGAATATCGGCGGCATCGCCAATATCACTGTCCTGCCGCGCGATTCTGGGCAGCCCGTTATCGGTTTTGATACCGGCCCCGGCAATGCGCTGATGGATGCCTGGGCCATGGAGCACCTGGGGACACCGCGCGACGATGATGGGCGCTGGTCCGCCAGCGGGACTATCAATGAGTATCTGCTTGCCGCGTTGCTGGATGACCCTTATTTTGCGCTCGCACCCCCCAAAAGCACGGGGCGTGAATACTTCCATCTCGACTGGTTGCGCAAGGTGTTACGACGTGGCGGGATGGAAACTCTTCTGCCACAGGATATCCAGGCCACGTTGTGCGAATTGACTGCCGCCAGCATCACCCGGGCGATTGCTGCCTTTGCGCCGGATACCCAGCAGATGCTGGTCTGTGGTGGCGGCGTGCATAACTCCACGTTGATGCGGCGCTTGCGCTCGTTATCGAAGGATTATGAGGTGGCCTCCACTGCGACTTTCGGCATCGACCCTGATTGGGTAGAGGCTATTGCCTTTGCCTGGCTTGCAAAACAGACACTGGAGAACAAGCCGGGGAATTTACCATCGGTTACGGGAGCGCGGCGGGCGGTGGTGCTGGGTGGGGTTTATCGAGCGTAGGCCTGATTGCTCAAATCATCTGACTCTTGGGCGCACCCTATTCAAACCCCATTATAAATTTAATAACATAATGATTTTAATTTCGTTTTAACTGCATTCCCACCCTCTCCCCAACCCTCTCCCGCGCTGCGGGAGAGGGGGTGAAATACTCCATTGGGTTGAAAATGGAATCGTACCCCGAGACCTC